>CAKVLN010000003.1 GCA_934757275.1 uncultured Candidatus Melainabacteria bacterium | reverse complement strand
AACAAAATGACTCCGATTGAGTATAGAAATTTTTTACTTGCGAGTTAAATGTCCACTTTTTGGGGGACAGTTCACACTAAAGACGCTCGACGAACGCATCTTACGCCGTGAGCGTGTGGCGATTAGCCACGATAGCGAACGCAAAAGTGCAGGCTCTGCCTGCTAATTCAGCCATTCAATACACGCTCGTATGAGCGTAGGAAACAATAGCGTGTTTTCTCTTTCTTTTGGTACTTTTGGGGTAAATAAAACCGACTTGTAGTCGCAATACCAGCTTGGAAGTGAAGTGAAAAATCTTTACCTCGCAACAAAAGAGAAAGAATAGTACATATAAAACCCAAAATGTTAAGTTTTATCCACCTCGCAATAAAACTTAACATTTTCTTATATACATAGAATTTTCTTCATGTTACTCTTAAATTAATGAAAAAGAAATTATAAAGAGCGTATTACTTATTTAAAAAAGGAGAAACTAATGACTCAAAAAAGAGTATGGCTATTCCGTGAAGGAAACGCAGATATGCGCAACCTATTGGGCGGTAAAGGTGCTAACCTTGCTGAAATGACCAACTTAGGTTTACCTGTACCACCAGGGCTAACTATTACAACTGAAACTTGTATGGATTACATTAATAATGGTAATAAAATGCCAGAAGGTCTTATGGACGAAGTTAAGAGAGCTTTGGCTGATGTAGAAGTTCAAACTGGCAAAAAGTTTGGCGATTCTACAAACCCACTTTTAGTTTCTGTTCGTTCTGGTGCCAGAGTTTCTATGCCAGGTATGATGGAAACAATTTTGAACTTAGGTTTGAACGATGAAACTGTAGAAGCTATGATTAAACTTACTAACAACCCTAGATTCTGCTACGATTCATACAGAAGATTTTTGACAATGTTCGGTTCTGTTGCTTGGGAAATGGACAGACAAAAATATTTTGAATCAGAAGTTGAAAAAGTTAAGGAAAGAGAAGGCGTTAAATCAGATACTGAAATTTCAGCAGAAGGCTGGAAATCTCTTATTCCTGTTTATAAAAATGTTATCAAAGAAGTTACTGGTAAAGACTTCCCACAAGATCCGTATGTACAACTTCAAGAAGCTATTGAAGCAGTATTCCGTTCTTGGAACATTCCTCGTGCAGTAGCTTACAGAAATATGAACAAAATTGACCACAACTTCGGTACTGCGGTTAACGTTCAAACAATGGTATTCGGTAACATGGGTGATGATTGTGCAACTGGTGTTTCCTTCACTCGTAACCCAGCTACCGGTGAAAACAAATTTTACGGTGAATATTTGACAAACGCTCAAGGTGAAGACGTTGTTGCTGGTATCAGAACTCCAAAACCTATTTGCGAATTGGAAACTGAAATGCCAGACTTGTACAAACAATATGTAGATATTGCTAAAAAACTTGAACTTGGTTACAAAGATGTTCAAGATATGGAATTTACAATTGAAAAAGGTAAATTGTATATCCTTCAAACTCGTAACGGTAAGAGAACTGCAGCTGCTGCAGTTAAGATTGCTGTTGATATGTGCAAAGAAGGCATTATTACAAAAGAACGTGCTATTCAATTGGTTGACCCATATTCAGTAAACCAAATCTTGTTACCTTGCTTTGATGCTAAGGCAATGGAAGAAGCTACTAAAATTGCTCACGGTGTAAACGCATCTCCAGGGGCTGCAGTTGGTAAAATCGTATTTGATACAGAAGAAGCTGCTCAAAGAGGCGAAGCTGGTGAAAAAGTAATTTTGGTTCGTGTAGAAACATGTCCTGATGACATTCATGGTATGGCAGTATCTCAAGGTGTTTTAACTCTTAGAGGTGGTGCTACATCTCACGCAGCGGTAGTTGCAAAAGGTATGGGAAAACCTTGCGTTTCTGGTTGCGAAGATATGAAGATTGACTTGACTAATGAAACTTTGACTGGTGCAGATGGCACTGTTTACCACAAAGACGAAGTTATTTCTCTTGACGGTGGTAAAGGTATCGTTATGGCTGGCGCAGTTAAATTGGTTGACGCTAAGATTGACGAAAACTGGAACACTTTCTTCAACTGGGTTGACGAAATCAGAGAAATTCACGTTGAAGCAAACGCTGATACTCCAAAAGATATCGAAAATGCTCTTAAATTTGGTGCAGAAGGTGTTGGTCTTTGCAGAACTGAACACATGTTCATGGATCCGGATAGACTTCCATGGGTACAAAAAATGATTATTGCTGGTACCCCAGAAGCTAGACGTGAAGCTTTAGACAAATTGTTACCAATGCAATATTCAGATTTCTATGCAATGTTTAAGGCTATCGGTGATAAACCAATGACAGTAAGACTTCTTGATCCACCTCTTCATGAATTTTTACCTTCAAAAGAAGAGTTAATCAAAGAAGTTGCTACATTAAAAGCTTTAAATGAAGATGCTACAGAAAAAGAAGAACTTCTTCACATTGTTGAAGGGCTTTCAGAATCTAACCCAATGATGGGTCTAAGAGGTTGCAGATTAGGTTTAACTTATCCTGAAATTAACGAAATGCAAGTAAGAGCAATCTTTGAAGCTGCTTGTGACGTTAAAAAAGAAGGTATTGATGTAAAACCTTGGGTTATGATTCCTCTTATCGGTCACGTTAATGAGTTAAAAGTTGCAAAAGAAATCTTAGAAAAAGTTGCTGAAATCGTAATGCTAGAAAAAGGCATTAAGGTTGAATACAAATTCGGTACAATGATTGAAATTCCTCGTGCAGCATTGACTGCTGATGAGATTGCTGAGTATGCAGAATTTTTCTCATTCGGTACTAACGACTTAACTCAAATGACATTTGGTTATTCAAGAGATGACGCAGAAGGTAAATTCTTGAACAGATATGTTGAACAAAAAATTCTTCCTGCTAATCCATTTGCAACATTAGACCAAAAAGGTGTTGGACAATTAATCGAAATGTCAATGAAATTAGGTCACAAGGTTAACTCAAGACTTGTTGGTGGTGTTTGTGGCGAACACGGTGGCGACCCAGATTCAGTTAAATTCTGTCATAGAATTGGTTTGAACTATGTTTCTTGCTCACCATTCAGAATACCTCAAGCAAAATTAGCCGCTGCTCAAGCAGTTGTTGAAGGCAAGTAAGAAAATTACTTAGATTATAGAAAAACAGACGTGCTTATATGGTGCGTCTGTTTTTTATTGTAAATTACTTTTCAAACCTTTTGTTTTGCATTATAATAGGTCTATGGATAAAAAGGTTATATCAACAAATAGAAAAGCTTTTCATGATTTCTTAATCTTTGATAAGTTTGTTGCAGGAATAGTTTTAACAGGCACAGAGATTAAATCTATTCGCAAAGGTATGCTTAATTTGAAAGACTCTTTTGCAAAGATTGAAGATAATGAAATGTTTTTGTATGGAATGCACATTTCGCCTTATGAACAAGGTAATAGATATAATCATAAGCCAGACAGAGTTAGAAAACTTTTGCTTAACAAAAGAGAAATTCTGAAAATTCAAGATAAGGTGAAAAAAGATGGTGTAACAATTGTGCCATTAGAATTGTTTTTGACAAATGGTTTTGCTAAGATAGAAATAGGCTTGGCAAAAGGTAAAAAGCTTTATGATAAACGTGAAGCGATAACTAAGAAAACGCAAGAACGTGATATCGCAAGATTAATGAAAAAATAAAATGATAGTTAAGTTTTGAATAGCTAGTAAAATGGGGTGTGGCGAATGTTTAACAGAGAAAGTATTTTAAAAAGTTTGAATACAGAAAATTACTATATTGACAAGCATTCGCTTGACTTGTTTCTTGAAGACTGGAAAATTGAATCTATCTACGAGGACGAAGATGGATTGGAGTTTTATGACGATTTGGCTTTAGAGAAAATCAAAAAAGGAATTTCTTTGAAGGCGCAAGGTTATAGTGACGAACAAATCATTACAAAACTTGGCAGAATGGAAGCAAAAGTTGAAAAAACGCCAGAGCCAGCTCAACCTGTTCAACCAATTATGGTAAGTGATTTGTTAAATAAACAAGAGGGAAATGCTGAAGGCGAAAGTACTGATGTGGTAGTTCAAGAGGAAAAAGCACCAGAAGTTATTCCTCAGGGAAAAAGTTTTACTCTTGACGTTTCTTCTCAAACTTTGCAAATGCTTGCAGAAGCTGTAGCCAAGAAGATTAGCGATGATATAACTAATTCTGATATGGTGAATAAACTTGTAGAGGCTGGCGGTTACAAAAGAGATAACGAAATTTTGGCAAAACAAGTTAAAGAACTTTTAGAACATAATAAAGAATTGTCACAACGAATTGAACAATTGGAAAGCCAACCATCGAAAAGTTTTTGGGAAAAAATTTGGGGAAGAAGATAGATTCTAGAAAATGAATTACGAAGAGTTTCTTAAAAATCTAGACTTAAAATTAGCCCATTATTTTGACTTGCACAAACAGTTTATTCATTGCGAAGCTGGTTGTTCTGCTTGTTGCAAAAAAGGCGATTATCCACTTTATCCAATTGAACTTGAGTATTTGATGCAAGGGTATATTTCTCTAGATAATGCTACAAAACAAATAGTTCAGCAGAACATAAAGGAAATGGAAAAAGGCGGAGCTTGCCCTTTTTTGGTTGATGACAAATGCTCAGTTTACAAGTATCGCCCAATTATTTGTAGGGTTCATGGGTTGGCGTATTTGTGCAAAACGAATATAGTAAAATTGCCATATTGTGCGAATTATGGCAAAAATTATTCAGAAATTAATGATAAAGGTGAAATTGAATTAGAACCTCTTTTTGAAAATCTTGATACGCCAAGTATTTTAAATGATGAAAAATTTGGCAAGGCAAGAAATCTTTATGATTGGCTGAAGAATAGTTAAGTTTGAGCCATTGTGTATTAAAAAACTAAGTTTTAATCATTTCCCACGCTTTTCGAGGACAAACTCCTGCGCAAATTCCGCAGCCAATGCACTTCTCGTCCGTTGCTGAATATATTTTTTCTTCCTTTGCGATTGCTTTTTGAGGACAGTTGTTTAGACAAATATCACAAGCAACACATTTTTCTTTATTCCAAATCGGTTTTCTCAATCTTGCGCTTGAAGTTTCAGCTAAACCATATATTTCGCCATTATCTTCAACCAAATCACCAAATAGTCCTTCCTTAAACCATTCAGCCTCTTTAAATTCTTTAACACTAATTTTCTTTTCTTTTAACTCTTTGGGTAATGGAATTATTTTTGACCATTCTGAAAAATCTAGCATTCTTTCTTTTAATTCTGGACGACCAATTGCGTTCAAAAAATCTTCCATGCCAGACTTTAAGAAATCTTTGTCAAATTTATCAAGCTTAACGATTTCGACACATTTTGCCAAACCTTCAACTTTGCCTCTTATGTATACAGTCCCACCAACCATACCAACGCAAGAACGATTTCCTAATACAGATGGTAAATTTTCGCAATCATAACCGCAAATCACGGCTATACCGCCTCCCATAAATTCAAAGCTAAAGGAACCAGTATTTTTTAGTACCCAAAATTGTGGAGGTTCAAATTTTGGATCGTGTTTCATAAGTGCGCCAGAACGTGTTCCAACTCTGCCAGCGACATATATTTTGCCACCTGCAGCGCAATGTGCAGCGGTATCACCACCATCGCCTTTTACAATTATTTCAGCACCAGAATTTAGCCAACCGATATCCGCAGGAGCAGAACCTTCTACTATAATTTTAGTTCCGTCCATTCCCATTGCGCCAACACGTTGCCCAGGGTTTGTGATGTGGAAGGTTAGGTTGTTATTTACTGAATGTCTGCAACCTCCGCCAATATCGTGTTGTCCGCACGCTTCTATTTCAAATTCACAAACGCCTTCTTCAATTTTTTTAGAAATTTTTTGAAGAAGTTCTTGTGTTGACATTCTTACATTATTTTTTAGTGATTTAATTCTACAAATTGTCACGGTGTCCTCTATTCACTTATATTTTATACAAATCTTTTTCTATTATTTCTCTAAAATTTTCTTTCAAATTATTCAAATCAACAATGTCGACTTTGTAGGGAAAGGTCGAATCTTCAAATCTTGCTCTCAATTTTAACAATATCTCAAATGGAATTTTTTTCACGTCTTTTAGTGCAATATCAACATCTGAGTATTCTAGCGCATTGCCTTGCACTCTTGAGCCAAAAATAAAGATTTCTATGTCTGGAAGAAGAGTTAGAATTGTTTCTTTTATAAAATTTACATATTTTTCATCTAAATCTAACACTATTTTGTTTCCTTCAATTTACTATTTTCTACCTTATACAATGCTAAAATTAACAATCTCTAAAATGAACTTATTCACCTATTCACTTATTGCCTTATTCACTTAAAAATTTAACAACTATACTGAATATCCAACCTTCTTGAAATATGCTTATCCACGGTAATTAGTGCATCTGAACGTCCGACTGGAAGTGTAGAGCAACCAACTGGTGCCATTAATTTTTTAAGTTCAATGTCTGTTGCCAAAATGTAGTTTACTAAGTTTTGTGCAACTTTATCAACATCAAGTCGTTTTACTAAACATTCTTGTTGAGCCGCAATACCAGCTGGACAAAGCCCAGTGTTACAAGCATTACATTTACCAGTATCGTTACCAACGCAGCCTGCAATTTCCATAAGCATTCTGCCTGTGAACACACCATTTGCACCAAGACAAATTAGTTTGAACGCATCTGCTGCGAAACTTCCTGTTTGACCCAAACCTCCGCCTGCAAACAACGGAATTTCACCTTGTCTGCCCTGATGAACTGCGGCTAAATAGCAATCTCTAAGCTTTGATGTAATCGGGTGTCCTGTGTGGTTTAGTGAAATTTCGTGAGCCGCTCCAGTACCAGCAGCCAAACCATCAAGGAAAAAGCCGCCAACAATATTGTATGGGTCACGAAGTAAATTGTTATAAACAGACACGCTTGTAACTGATGCAGCAACTTTTATCGCAACTGGAACTTTGAAATTAAAAGCCGCATTCATTGATAAAAACATCTTTTGAACGCTTTCTTCGATTGAGTATAAGCCTTGATGTGTAGGTGGTGAAAGCAGGTCAGCCTTTGGGACACCACGAATTTCTTGAACGTATTTTGCAACCTTGCTTGCAAGCAAAAGCCCGCCATCACCAGGTTTCGCACCTTGACCGATTTTGATTAAAATACCTGCTGGGTCTTCGGTCATTTCTGGCAAAGATTTAATAATTCTGTTCCAGCCAAAGTGACCAGACGCAATTTGCAAAATCATGTATTTAACATATCTTGATTTTAAAAGTTTGGTTGGAATCCCGCCTTCACCTGTACACATACGGATTGGAATACCCATAACTTCGTTAAGATAAGCGGTTGCAATTGCCATAGCCTCCCACATTCTCCAAGATACTGCACCTATTGACATATCGCCGAAAATTATTGGATATATCCATCTGTTTGGAGGTAGTGGAGTTGTTTCCATTATTTTCCCATCTTTTATGTCAAAATTAAGCTTATCTGCCTTTAATACTCGACCAAACGGAGTTTTAAGCTCAAAGGTATGTCTTTGTGCATCAAGAGAAGGGTCGGTCATTTGTGAAATTCTGCCGATTTTAATTTTGTCGAGAGTTCTACCTTCTGTGTTTAAGTTTGAACGACCGCCTTTTTTGAAAGAGTCGGCTTTCTTTGCACGATATGCAACTGAATACTTGTCATCTTTGTTTCTAACGGCTTTAATTGCACCGTTTGGACAAACATTAGCGCACATTCCACAACCGTGGCAATAATTATCAAGTGATACTTTTTGCTTGATTATAAGAACCTTTTCTGCTTTTGATTTTGTTAAAATTGAGTTTGTTTTCCTTGTTTCAACCGCTGGTTCTATGGCGTTAAAAGAGCAAGTTGCTGTACATTTCCCACAGCCGATACATTTGTTTTCGTCATACTCAATTATCCAAGGTAAGTCACTTTTGTGAAGTTCGTTAATTTTTACTGTTGCCATCTTTCTACCGTTAAATCATTTTTTACTATTACTGTTTCATGCTCATTTGGATATATGTCTTTTGAAATATCCCTATTTGGCATCAAATCGTTAATTCCGACTACTTCCGAAGTCATAATTACTGTGTCTTTGTCACGTCCAATCACAACAGGGCGCAATTTTTTTGAGTCGCAAACGCAAAGCAATTCTTTGTTTGGAGTTACTGCTAATAAAGTGTTTGGACCGTTAATTTCTAGATGTGCCAAAGAAGCTTTAATTCTTAGCAAAATTTCTTTATCTTGTCGCTTGATTATTTCATCATATTCAAGCGGTGTAATTGTGTGTTTAAAGTATTGCAAAGGCCAACCAAGAATTTTGTTTATGTAATGAAGTGTGTACAAAAGACATTGAGAATCTGATTCAAACCCCATATAACCCTTGTATAGCTTTTGTTGATAATACTTGTTCTTTTCGTAGAAGGTATTTTCGCCATTTACAAGCCCAGTATATCCTTCCAAGAAAAATGGGTGCGCAGCATAACGAACGATGTCGTAATTTGTGTTTTGTCTGCATTGTGCGGTAATTATGCTTGAAGTTAAGTCTTTATTACCTTCCCAAAGGTCAAAATATGTGCCAATATCACGAGGACTGCCAATTTCTTTCAAAGTTAACGTATCTGGCCAAAAAGAGTAGATGTAGCCAGAATTGTTTTCTTCTAATGTTTTTCTAAGTCTTATTGCAGTATCAATAAGTAACTCTTCTTTTTCTTCTTTTGTTGCGTGTTTGTAACTTTTTGGATATTGAACGACTTCAAACACATAGTTCGGCATTGCTTCAATTTTCAAGCCTTTTTTATTGTTAATATTTGGCGACCACTGCATAACCCTTGTAAAGCCAATTTCACGCAAAATGTCTTCTGCCAATCTAGTACCTTCAACAGTTGCAGCCATTGAAAGTAGCGGTAAATCTTTGTAATTCTCAAAAAGTCCGCCCATATCCTGCATAATAAATGCAAACCCAGAATCATCGTGTCCTTCTTGTTGGCTTCTCATAAGCTTTAAAGCCAGTGATGGGTGTAACTTTTTCTTTGATTTTATAGCACCAATTCTACACATTTAATTTTAGTATCCCCTTTATGTATAGTTTAAATTTTACCGTTTTTTGAAGTTAACGTCAAGCTTGTTGTTATCTTCTCAAAATTGTGCTATTATGATAGTTATAAAAATAAGAAAGTTTTGAATTATGCAACACAATATTTTAAGAGAATCAAATGTTACCAAAATTTATTTAATATATGTTGATAACGGAGCAAGAAAAAGAGTACAAGTAAATTTAAGATTTATGGATAGCAAAGAGGCTTATTTTGCAACTCCTTTGCCGACAGGTTTTAAGAAACCAAAAAGAAAAATTCCAGCAGAACTAAAAGTTTATACAACTGATGGAATTTATCAGTCAAAGGTTACATTAATTGACTCAAATGTATCATTGAGTGAAGTTTTATATGAAGTAACAGTTCCTTTGAAATGGGACTTTACGCAGATGCGTTCAAGCTCTAGAAAAGAAATTGAGTTGCCTTTAAAAATCGCTTATAACGATGGTTTTGTGATTGAAACAAAAACTCACGATTTGTCTTTGGGTGGCGTTTCATTTGTTTCTAACAAACCATTTTCAAGTATTTATAAGAAAATTTCTGGCATTTTGACATTAGAATTGCCAAAAACTGCAATCATCAACTTCCCAGACGGAAAAATGACCGTTGAAGCGAAATTTGTGCGTGAAACCGCAACAGAGGTTTTTGGTGAGATGGTGTATAGCTATAAATTCTGTGGTTTGAAATTAGAAGATGAAGAAGTTTTGAAAAACTTTTTATTACATTTGAATTAATTTGACTTTATCAAAATTTGCACTAATAATATTATATACACAGGCGAAGGAATTTAGATGAAATTAGTAAACAGACTCAAGGTTTTTGAACAAAAGTATGTATTTTTGAGATGGGCAACTGGGGCGGAATATGGAAAAGTTGTCTATGTTGGAGATGATTATATTGAGTTCAATATCATAGATATGGATACTATGGAGTATCGAGAAACTACAATTATCAACGCTGGTTTGATTTTGGAGGCAATTTTTGGTGGTCCGGATATTTCAAGAATTGTTGCTGAAATTTCTTCAATGCTTCCTGATTCATAATTTGTGTATTGAATAAACGTTACATTTTGTAAGTGTTTATATTATAATATTTTTGATGGTTACAAAGACAATTACTGCAGCATCTGCTGGCATAAATTCTTATCGAGTTGAAGTAGAAGTTGATGTTGCTAATTCAATACCGAATATTAGTATAGTAGGTTTACCTGACAATGCAGTGTCAGAAGCAAGAGAACGGGTTCACTCAGCAATAAAAAATTCAGGTTACTCCTTTCCTCTTGGTCGAGTTATTGTAAATTTAGCCCCAGCGGATATTAGAAAAGAAGGTACTAATTTCGACTTACCAATAGCAATTGGTATATTAAAAGAACAAGGCATAGACATCAAAGATGACTTGAATACAGGCTTTATCGGCGAACTTTCTCTTGATGGTTCTTTGAGAAAAATTAACGGAGTATTACCTCTTGTAAGCGGACTTAAAGACTCTGGCGTAACAACAGTTTTTGTGCCGCAAGAAAATGCAAAAGAAGCTGCACTTGTTCAAGGAGTGAGAGTTTTTGGTGCAAAACATCTCGGCGACATTGTTAATCATTATGTAGGTACGCCTCTTGTTGAAACAAAAGTTGATATTAATGAGTATTTAGCAGAAAATGCTCAAGTAGAGTTTGTTTTTGATTTTAAAGATGTAAAGGGACAACAGAAGGCTAAAAAGGCGTTAGAAATTGCAGCCGCCGGTGGTCATAATATCCTTATGACAGGCTCTCCTGGGTCTGGTAAAACGCTTATGGCAAAATGCTTTGCCTCAATTTTACCGCCATTAGAGCTTGAAGAAGCTTTAGAGTTAACAAAAATCTATAGTATTTGTGGACTTGTAGAGCAAGATAAACCTCTTGTGACAAATCGTCCATTTCGTGCCGTGCATCATACTGCTTCGCCAAACGGCATAATTGGTGGAGGTTCTAATCCTAAACCTGGTGAAATCACACTTGCGCATAGAGGCGTATTGTTTTTAGATGAAATGGTTGAATTTCCAAGGCAAGTATTAGAGGTTTTAAGGCAACCGCTGGAAGATGGCGAAATTGTGATTTCAAGAGCAAAAAACTCAATAAAATATCCTGCAAAATTTATGTTAGTAGGTGCAATGAACCCTTGTCCTTGCGGGTTTTTAGGTGATAGAGAAAAACAATGCACTTGTTCAGAATTTCAAATAAAAAGATACCAATCAAAACTCTCTGGACCGCTTTTGGATAGAATTGATTTGGTCGTAAGCGTGCCAAGGCTAACTACAGAAGAACTTATAAATACACAAACAACTTCTGAAAGTTCTGAAGAGATAAGAAAACGAGTTGTGAGAGCAAGAAAAATTCAGGCGGAAAGATATAGAAACGAAAACATATTAACAAATTCAGAATTGAGTGCAAAACAGATAAAACAATTTTGCCCATTGGATAAAATGTCCGCAGAGTTTTTGAAAGAGGCTGCTCAAAAATACATGCTTTCAGGTCGAAAATTTAATAGAATTTTAAAAATGGCTAGAACCATTGCTGATTTAGAAGCAAAAGAAAACATTGAACTAAAACATTTGACGCTTGCTTTGCAATATCGTGTTGATATGAATTAAAAAATTTGTTAAAATAAAAAAGTAAATAAAAACATAAGAGAGGTTTTATATGAGAATAAAAAGAGCATTTACTCTTGCTGAAGTATTGATTACAATGGGTATTTTGGGCGTAATTGCTGCGGTTTCCATGCCAGCTTTGATGTCTAACGTTGATAAAAATACGTGGAGCAACGGATTAAAGGTTAATGTTTCAAATTTGAATAACGCATTTAAAGAAATGATGAGCAACGAAGATACAGATGATTTGAGAGATACAACTCTTTGGTCAAACAATGTTCCAGTGGCTGGTATTACATCAAAAAATGATGCAATTACAACAGAACTTAGAAAATATTTCAGAATTGAAAAAGTAGAAAACAACTGGCCAAAAGGTGCTCATACTTTATCAGGTTCAGCTTTTAATGAAGCGTCAGTAAGGTATTATTTATCAAATTCTTCAACTTTGAATATCAAATTTATGAACGATAATAGATTTACAGATTGTGCAGCAACTCAAATGTTCTGCCACCCAGTTGCAGAAATTATCGTGGACGTAAACGGTGATAAAAGACCTAACGTAATGGGTAAGGATATGTTCTCATTATTCTTAGCAGAAGATGGCGCAATCTTCCCAAATGGTAGTGAAGCTGTTTATAACTATGATAATAGTAAAGTAAAATGGGATACTGCAAACGGCTGCCAAGGAAAACAACCAAAAGGCGATGGTAAAGCTTGCACAGGTCGTGTATTTGAAGAAGATTTCAAAATTAATTATAACTAATAAGATACAAACAAAGGGCTTTTCTTTCAGAAAAGCCCTTTGTTGTATTGCAAATTTTAAAAATTGTAAATTTTAATTAATATTACCCTTTAGGGTGTTCACAAATATTGCTTGAATGTGTATGATAGATATATGATAAATTTAGAGGATTTATATTCAGAAGTTCCGCCAACGAAATTGAGAAATATAGATGAGAAATTTCGTCCAGCGCAAACTTCACCATTTTGGTTGTGGGTAGCAGATAGGTTTTTTTATGGCATGTTGGAAAACAGATTTTATGCTTTCCGTTATAAAGGAGCTGAAAATTTTTATAAGAAGGCTCCAGATACTCCATTAATAATGTTTGCTCCACATAGCAACTGGTGGGACGGTATTGTAGGATACAATATTTGTAATAGAATTTTCAAAAAAGAAATTCGTTTGATGGTGGAGGAACTTAATCGTTTCCCTCTATTAAGAAGAGGCGGAGCGTTTAATGTTAACAAAAAATCTGCGCAAGCATCTATGGAGGCTCTAAAGTATTCTGTAGAGGCGTTGGGCGATTTGAATAACATTCTTTATATTTTTCCTCAAGGAATTATTAAACCACCAAACTTTAGACCAATCGAATTTCAATCAGGTTTAACTTATATTGCAGAAAAAGCAGCGAAAAAATATGGCAAGGTTGCCTTAATGCCAATTGCGGTAAACTATATGTTTTTGCGTGACAATAGACCAGAAGTTCTTGTTGAAATGGGCGAAATTATTGAATTAAATAATGATAAACCTAATAGAAAAGAGTATACTGAATTTTTGGCACACAAGTTGCAAGATTTGTGTGACAAACAATTCTACGATATTAGTCAAGGGCATTTTAAAGGTTATGATACCTTGTTCCAACGCAGGTTGAAATGGTATAGACGTATCGAACAAAGACTTAAAAAGATTGAAGTCAAAGGTTCAGGAGTTTAACAAGTTGTTGTACAAACGCATTTTACTCTGCTTTTGCTAGGTTGTATACGTTTTGTGTCAAATGCTTAATTTGCTTTCTGAATTTATACTCTTCAAGATAGTAGAAATTCTCTAATAAATATATTATTATATATTTCATAAGGATTCGTTTTTTTAGGAGAAGGTAAAATGAAGAAAATTCTTACTGTTTTGATAATGTTGATTTTTACTGCGAGCGTTTGGGCTGCGAATTATACAGTTCAGAAACTTCCAAATGGTCAAACTGTTGTGGTTTATGAGATTAAAAATAACCCAATTGTAACAATAGATACTTGGATAAAAACAGGCTCAATCAACGAAACGGATACGAATAATGGTGTTGCGCACTTTTTGGAACACTTATTCTTTAAAGGTACAAAAGCTCACCCAACTGGCGAGTTTGACAAAATTCTGGAATCAAAAGGTGCGATTGTAAACGCTGCAACAAGCAAAGATTTTACACATTATTACATAACAATTCCTTCAGAATATTTTGAAAAAGCGATGGAATTGCATTCAGATATGTTGCTAAACCCTCAAATTCCAAGAAAAGAACTTGAAAAAGAAAGAAAAGTTGTTTTAGAAGAGATTGCGAAAGATGGTAATACGCCTTCTAAAAAGGTGTACGACAACTTAAATGATATGATGTATACAATTCACCCGTACAAACGTAAGGTTATTGGTACATCTGATATAATCGGCACAATAAGAAGAGAAGAAATCTTAGATTATTTTAATAAATATTATGCACCTTCAAATATGGTAACGCTTGTTGTTGGTGATGTTGATACTCCAAAAGCCGTTGCGAAGATTCAGCAATGTTTCAATCAAGAGTACAGAAAGCCAATTAAAAAAAGTTTTAAGAAGGAAGGTTTACTGCAATCTCAAAAACGCAAGGTTGATTATGCAGAAACTCAATCTGGTTATATGATGATTGGTTTTCGTGGCGTAAGTATTAATGACAGAGAAACTTTTGCGCTAGATGTGTTGTCAGAAGTTCTAGGTGGTGGTAAATCTTCAAGACTTTATCGTGATATAAAAGAACAAAAAGGACTTGCTTATTCTATTTCAGCCTCAAATGGCAGTTTTAGAGATGATGGCATTTTCTACATTACTGCAAACTTTACTCCAACAAGTTTGGACAAGTTAGAAAATGCAATTTTCGAGGAAGTGAAGAATATCCAAAAATATGGAATTACTGACGAGGAATTGAAGCGTGCAAAGAATATGATTATTCAAGACACCTATTATTCAAGAGAATCTACCTCTAATATAACCTCTGAGCTTGGCTATATTATGGCTTTAACAAATAGTTCTGCCTTGTACGACAATTATGTTGATTGCATAAAAAAAGTTACTGCAGATGAAGTTAAAGCCGTTGCAAATAAATATCTTGGACAAAATCGAAGTGCGGTGTCAATTGTTTTGCCAGAAAATTTGCAAAAAGTGAGTAATGTAAAAGCAGAGGTAAAACCTTCTGCAACAAAAATTTCAGAACACAACGGAACAATTAAGTACGCCGTAGATAATGGCTCAACTCTGCTAATCAATGAAAATAAAAACAACGATATTATTGCGATAAGTATTATTGCAAAAGGCGGAGAGTTTTTAGAAAAAGTTACAGGTGAAGGCACTCTTACTGCTAATACGATGTTGAAAGGTACGAAAAAGTATTCAGCACAAGAGTTGGCACAAATACTAGATGAAAATGGTATTGAAATTGACGCAAATTGCAGCGAGGATTATTTTGTAATAAATGTTCAAACAACAACTGCGCAAATTGATAAAACTTTGGAAATCTTAGACGAAGTTATCAATAATGCGATGTTTGATGATTATGAATTAGAAAAGAAACGTTCAGAAATCTTGGCTAAGATAAAACAAAAACGTGATGTTCCGATGAATATTGCGTTAGAAAACTTTAAAACTGCAATTTTTGAAAATAGCGTATACTCACATTCAAACAAAGTACTTGAAAAGACTTTGCCTTGCGTACAGAGAGAAGACGTTTTAAGATATTATAACAGTATACTTGATTCAAAAAATGTTATTGTGTCTATAAACGGTAATGTTGAAACGGATAAAATGATATCAGCATTTGGTTCTATGTTGCATAACAAGAATTTGAGCAAAGTTGATTATTCAAAATTCAATGTAACAAAATTGACTGCGCCAAAAACTTTGTCACAAAAAGTTAAAGATTTGCAAACCTCTTGGTTGTTTATTGGTTGGCAAACTACTGGCGTAAGCAATAAAAAAGATTTTGTGACACTAAAGGTTATTAATACTATTATGGGCTCTGGCATGAGTTCTCGTTTGTTTAAGAACTTGCGTGAAAAAGACGGACTTGCATACCAATTGGGAACAAGTTATTCTCCTAAAATGTTAGGTGGCGTGTTTATGGCTTATATCGGCACAAATCCTGATACTTTGGAGTATTCAAGAAAGAAAATCTTGTCAGAGATGAATAAATTGAAATTAGAATTTGTATCCGATACAGAATTACAAGACGCAAAAGATAGATTGAAGGGTAGTTTTGTTATCGCAATGGAAACAAATTCTGAAAAGGCGTCAAATATCGGCTTGTTTGAAGCTTATGGTTTTGGTTACGACTTCTTGGATAATTATACGAAAATGATAGACGAAGTAACTGCGTCTGATATTATAAGCGTTGCAAATAAATATTTTAACAATGTTTATGTTCAATCAGATGTAAGGTAATTTCTTGTTAAAATTTATTGACAAGCATAGCAAAACATTGTAAACTTTAAAGTTAGGTAGAACTAACAAAAAGAGAAGGTTTTTATGCAGATTTATAGTATTCAAGCGTATCAAAAATTGCAACCGAATTTTAAAAGTAAAAATATTACAAAGACACCAGAATTAGCGGAAGAAATCGCTGATTTGAGGGTGTTTCATCACCATATTTATGAGTTTAAAAAAGGCATAAGAAACTTAATTCTTACAACGGAAAAATCTAAATACAAATCTTCGATTTCGGAGCGTTTGCAAAAAGAAAACATTGATTATTTAATACACGATATTACGCCAGAAAAGATTAATGTTTATTTTGGTGCAAAAGATTGCGTAGATGTTGTTAAATCTTTTCAGAACCCAAAATTAAACGAATTGACGCCAGAACAAGATTTCATGCTCGGTATAATGCTGGGGTATGATAGAGTGCGCCAATGTGCAAGGTATATGAAGATAAAAAATGACGAAATTAGTCTTGGAAAACAATCTCGCAAAGGTCGAATTTGATAATTTTGCTTAAATCTTCTAGACTTAGCTCAACTTGATAGCCGATTTTACCAGCCGAAAAGATTATTGTGTTGAAGTTTTTTGCGGACGCATCAATTGTGGTTTTGAAAAACTTTTTCATACCAATTGGTGAACAACCGCCGTGAATATAGCCAGTTAATGGTAATAATTCTTTTGATTTAAGCATTTCAACCGACTTCTCGCCAACTGCGTGCGCAGCTTTCTTTAAATCAAGTTCTTTTTCTACAGGAAGTAAAAACACATAATGTTGACCAGTTTTTCCAACAGTAACAAGTGTTTTGAAGACTTGCAACGGGTTTTGTTTTAATACGGTTGCAACTTCAATTCCACTGATAGCGTCAGTTTCTGCATAAGTATAGTGTTTATAATTTACTTTTGCTTTGTCTAACATGCGCATTACATTTGTCTTAAATTCAGCCATTACGTTTAATCCATTCCATTATAACTTCTACTAAATAATTTTGTTGCTCGGGCGTTAATTCGACACCTTTTTTAAATTTGTGCCATTTTTCAATACACCCACGACAACAAGTTGCGGTTGCGTGTTGGGCTACAAACACTGGGTGACCACGCATTGGGGTTTGCTTGCCATCATTTGGAAGTTCGGCTGGTGCAATGCGCTTTGCAATAAAATCTTTGGCATGAGATTTTATTGTATCAAGCCCTTTTTGTGCAATATATTCTTTGTCTTTATCTTTTAGCTTAAATCGACTTCTGAACGTTGATTTAGCCAATGCGTTAAATAATTTATCGTACATTTCGCAAATATTATACTCCGAGAAAAACTTTTGCTCAACTCTTATTTTAACCACCTAAATCGATTTCATGTTTTAGAGAGTCGATAAATTCTTTTCGATATAGAAAGCCCAAATGCGCACCACAATTTAAACATACGAGATGCTTGCCTGCCAAAGTTTTAAGCCTTGCGAGTTGGTCTTTGTTGATAAAATAATCGTCCAAAGAGTGGTAAATTTTGTAGTTGTCATTGTGCGCCAAATAGTCTGCGAGCGAGTACAAACCTGTTTCGTAACGCAGGTCATCAAGCGTTAGCAAACCGTTTTTCAACAAATATTTTTCAGCATAATCTCGATAGCTCATGTTGTTAACAGTTTGGTAAAAATCTGTTTTGGAATTTTTTGCGATATTCTCGATTGTGAAGATTAAGTCCGACAACTTTTGACGTAAAATAAAGGTTGTGATTAATTTCCCTTCTTCGTCTGTGAACGGAAGTGTGTCGATTTTGAAATCAGAGTTTTCTTTAAGTTGCGTTAACTGTAAGATTTTAGCCGCAGTTATCGCAGTTTTATGCTTGACTTCTGGCGAATTTTTATCAAATTCGTCACTGTTTTTGTCGAGCTGTTCAAGTGCATAAACTAGCTCAATTGGTGGACTTATTGCAATAAATTTGTTTATGCCAAGAGTGTTGTTTTTGCTTTCTTTTTCTGCGACAAACAATGTTGCCATTGCACCAAACGACGTACCTACAACAACTTTTTCTCTAAAATTGCAACCATATCTTGAGCAAATTGACTCCAAAATCTTTGAGGTTACAAGCTTGATGTAATCGGCATCTTGTGAGGGAATCCCAGGGCAATAGCCTTCTGGCATGCTTTTTACAAATTCCCAGTGAAAGTGACTGCCTTGAATTACCACAGAATAGCCTGCGTCATAAAACATTTTTGCAAAAATCACAGAGTGGTGAGCGTTAGAACCTTCGCCTATTGAGGGGTACATGATTACTAACGGTGCTGTTTTATCTTTTTGTAAGATGTAGCGGTATTTGTAAGGCTCACGACCTGCGTCAACGCTTATTTCTGCCGTTTTAATTCTTTTGGCAAAACTTCTGTTCCAAATAGAAAGCTCGTTCCAAATAGATTTGTTTACAGAATTGTCGTCAAAAAGGGCAGTGCGCATAGAATCTACTACTGGCGTTTGCGGGTGATAATCGTTTAATACGATGTCTGGTTCAAGCTTTGGTTTCTTAATTATGTCTAAATTTGAAGCCATTCCAGTTGGAACGCCATCGGTGGTTTCTGAAGCGTCATCAATTTGAGCAATCATTTCTTCTGCTAGGGCTGATTGCCCTTCTTGAACTAGCTCCGCCTCTGTTTCAAGCAAATCTTGTCTGTCTAAGTTTGAATTTCTAATATAGTTTTCCAAACCGTAAAGCTTTTTTTGTATATCATAAGGGTCTGCATAAGTTGCCTCAATCATTTTTGCTAATGGTTGCATATACGAGGTTCGGTTAACCATAAGTCCAAATTTGATAATTGAGGTTAGTGGTGTTGCCAGATAAACCGAAGGATCAAGAGCAGCTTCTAATGCTCTTCCGCAAAGCGAGCGTGGTGTGCAAGCGTTAAGAATTGGAACAACCATGTAGTGACCTGATTTCATCTTGCATTTGCAAAGAGCTTGCTCCATGTTTTCGTTGGTCGGTTTTATGTTAAAGATTTTATCCGCTGGGTCAAAAAGCCCGCCAAGTCCTATTGTTGTGTTAGTCAAAAATCTTACGGTTTCTTTCTTTAAAGCCTCGCCATCTTTTTGTAATAAACAACTTGCAAGCCTTTTAGGGTATTCAATGTTGTTGTAAGCACTTTTGATTCTTTCCATTCCGTATTTTGGCATAACAGATGACCACAAAATATGTACTGGTCTTGCAAAATATTTGTTTAATTTTGTGTTAAGGTTGAACATTTTTCGGTTGAATTTTTCGTATTTATCCTCGCCTACGTACATCGTAGCGTAATCGGGGTATTTACAATTCTCGGTCTGAACGGCTTGAATATCAGTTTTTGTTGCAGATAAAACTGATAAATTGTTGATTAACAGAAGTAGTAATAACGCTAGTGATATAAATTTATTTTTAGAAAACATAATTTCTCCTCATCAGTAAAATTGTATTTTCTTATGAAAAATTTCATATCGCCTAGTTTGAGAAATGAGTTGTCTAATTAAAATTTGAGAATTGTTAAGAAATCGTAATAATATTTTTAATATATTTTAGATGTTAATTGATTGCCACGAAAATCTTACGATTTTCTCGCAATGACGCTCAACTAGTAGTTTTTAGGCCTAGTCATTATTAGGAGCGTGAGCGACGAAGTAATCCATTTTAATTTGCTTGGCGACTTGAACAACCCAAAACTTGCTTGCTGGGTGTTAGCATCAAATAACTTTTAGCCTTCTTCAGTTTCCATGGCTTTTTTATAAGAACAAGTTTTGCTTGAACAAACTTCAAAAACACCATTTTTAGTATTTTTCTTTAACAATAATTCGCCGCATTCTGGGCATTTGTTGCCAGTTGGTTCGTCCCACAAAGCATAAGAACAATCTGGATATCTATTACAACCAAAGAAGATTTTGCCGTACTTAGATTTTTTCTCAACAATCATTCCTTCGCCGCATTTTGGACACTTAACTCCAGTTGAGCGAATATATTTTTTGCGGTTACCGCATTCTTTGCATTCTAGGTATTTGCCGTAAGGTCCAATTTTCATGACCATTTCACCACCGCATTTGTCGCATTTTTCATCAACTGTTTGTGGTTCACCATCTTTATTTGCGTCGTCCAATTCCATACTATTATTCAAAGAAATAATAGTCTTACATTCTGGATAACCAGAGCAACCCAAGAATTGCGTGCCAAATCGGCTAGTTTTTACCAACATAACTTTGCCGCAGTTTGGACACTTCTTATCGCTTTCAATATTTACTCTTTGAGCCGTTTTCATAACAGAATTAACCACTTCCATAAATGGTGAGTAAAATTCTTTAAGAACAACGTTCCAAACCGCCTTCTTTTCTGCGATTTCGTCAAGTTTTTCTTCCATGCCAGCCGTAAACTTATAATCCATAATATTTGCGAACTGGTCAACAAGCTGCTTGCAAACGGTTCTACCAAGAAGAGTAGGCACAAGTGCTTTATCTCGTTTTTCAACATACTTACGAGTTTGAATAACCGTAATAATTGTTGCGTAAGTTGACGGACGTCCGATTCCGTGTTCTTCCAAAGCTTTAACCAAAGACGCTTCGTTGTATCGTGGTGGTGGTTGTGTAAAGTGTTGTTTTGGCGTGATTTCTTTACACTTAACTTTGTCATCTTTCTCTAAATCAGGAATTTTTGCATCAGCATCTTTTTCGTCTTCGTCTGCATCGTTGTACAGTTTCAAGAAACCATCAAACAAAATTTTGCTAGTACCAGCTTTTAGGTTATAATCACCAGCCTTAATATCAATTGTTTTGTTTGCGATTTCAGCAGGAGCCATCTGTGATGACATGAATTTTTCCCAAATTAGCTTATACAACTTGTACTGGTCTGGTGCAAGATACTGTTTAATACTTTCTGGAGTTCTTTCAGGATAAGAAGGACGAATGGCTTCGTGGGCGTCCTGCACGTTTTGTTTACCTTTTACATAAACATTTGTAGTTGGCGGATAATATTTTTCACCATAATTGTCCAAAATAAATTTCTTCGCCATTTCGTGCGCATCGTCGGAAATACGAACACTATCGGTTCTCATATATGTAATCAAACCAACTGGAGTGCCATCGATTTCAATACCTTCATAAAGTTTTTGAGCAACTTGCATTGTTTTAGATACGCCAAAACCAAGTTTAGAGCTGGCTGCACGTTGTAATGTTGAAGTAATAAATGGTGCAGTCGGTTTTCTTTTGGTTTCTTTTTTTGTAACCTTGTCAACAACAAATTCTGTATCAGGATTAAGCAAAAATTCCTTAATCTTGTTTGCTTCTTCTTCGTTATTGATTTCAATTTTTTTGTTTTTATACTTATTAACCTCTGCCTCAAAGAGTTTGCCATCTTTGTCCATAATTGTATGGATTGACCAATATTCTTTTGGAACAAATGCTTCAATCTCTTCTTCTCTTTCGCAAATCATACGCAAAGCAACTGATTGAACACGCCCTGCTGATAAGTGGTAATTGCCAAGTTGTTTCCACAAAACTGGCGAAAGTTTGTAACCTACAAGTTTATCTAAGATTTGTCTTGTTTGTTGCGCTTTAACTTTATCCATATCAATTTGGCGAGAATGCTCAACCGCATATTTCACGGCTTTTGGCGTAATTTCGTTAAACTCAATTCTAAAAACTTTGTCATCAGGAACTTGTAAAAGTTCTCTAACGTGCCAAGCAATTGCTTCCCCTTCACGGTCGGGGTCGGAAGCTAGGTAAATCTTGTCAGAACGTTTTGCAAGGTCGTTCAATTTTGTAACAACTTTTTTCTTTTCTGGAATAATAACGTAAGTAGGTTGAAAGTCATGTTC
The DNA here is from genome assembly GCA_934757275.1 of uncultured Candidatus Melainabacteria bacterium. Classification (GTDB taxonomy): domain Bacteria; phylum Cyanobacteriota; class Vampirovibrionia; order Gastranaerophilales; family Gastranaerophilaceae; genus CAG-196. The sequence goes on along the minus strand of CAKVLN010000003.1, from coordinate 213,600 downwards.
CACGTCAAAACCAAGAGTGTTGTCAGGCAAATTTCTTACATGACCAAAACTTGCTTCAATTTGATAGCCGTCGCCTAAAATCTTCTTAATTGTTTTTGACTTTGCAGGAGATTCGACTATTACTAAAGCCTTCTCCTTTTTTGATTTGGTCGTTTTTTTTACAGCAGTTGCAGTTGTCATGCCCTTTTATACCTATCTCCGTCTATATGTTCCACCAAGCTCTTTATCTCCATCATAGTCAAAAGAGATAAAAGCTCATCTGTTTCAAGCTTTGTTTCTGCTTGAATTTCATCAAACCCTTTGGGTTCAACTCCTATTATATCAAAAATTATTTTTTCTTGCGGATTTAATGATAAATTCGTTTCATTTTTCGGTTGAACTTTTTTAATTTCCCAGCCTAATGCGTTTAATATGTCATCACCGCTAGTCACTATTGATGCACCATCTTTTATTAGTTTGTAAATACCTTCTGTGTTTACATTATTGATTGCTCCAGGTATACACATCAATTCTCGTCCTTGTTCTAGCGTAAGGTTTGCAGAAATTAATGCGCCACTTTTCAGTGCAGCTTCACCAACAACCGTTCCAAAAGATAAGCCTGTAACAATCCTGTTTCTTTGTGGGAAACGGAATTTTAGTGGCTGAAAGGTCGGATAGTATTCGCTTATAACTGCGCCAGCCTCTTGCTCAATTTTTTCATAAAGGTATTTATTTGATTCTGGGTAAGTGTAGTCAAAACCGCTTGCAATTACTCCAATAGTCTTTAAATTATTATTAATTGCGCTTTCGTGAGAAATCGCATCAATTCCAGAGGCTAAACCCGAAACTATACATACATCAGTGTTTCTCAAATCAGAAATTACACGCTTAACTCCGTCTTTGCCATTTAAACTAGCTCTTCTTGAACCAACAAAAGCTACCGTTCTATCTAAGTTACAAGTCAACAAATCGCCTTTATAGAAGATTGTCATTGGTGGGTTTGAAATCTGCGAAAGCATATAAGGATAATCAGAAGAATCAAACGTTATGAATTTAATATTACGTTTTAAAACTTCTTCTAAAGCTTTATCAGGGTTAATATTTTTCTTTTTTTCGATAAAATTTTCAGCCTTTTTAACACTCAAGCCTTCAATCTCTTTGAGGTCTTTGAGTTCTGCATTAAAAGCAATTTCAATATCGCCAAAATAATTATACAACCTTTGGATAAAAGTTGAGTCAAGTTGTTCTATTGCAGAAAACGCTATCCAATATTTGTCCTTCATTACTTAATTTTAGCATAAACAATTTTGAGAAGACTAAATTTTAGCTTTAATGCGCTCGATTAGTTTTTCAACGCTATCTTTTTCTTCTTGCGGAATGTCGAAGTTAAGATAGTCTTCAAAATACTCAATAGCGTCCTCGTAGTCATTTCTTGCCAAAAACAAAACGCCAACTTTTTTATAAGCAAGTGTAAATTTGTCATTTACGGCAATTGCTTTTAAGTAATTAGAAATTGCTTTATCGATTTCGTTGTTTGCCTCATAAGCTTGAGCTAGTGCGTAATACAAAAGTTCATTGTTTTCTTGATAAGTTATAACGGTTTCAAAATTTGAAATTGCACTTTCGTAGTCACCAAGCTCAAAATACACATGACCCAAATCATAATATGCGTCATAGTTTTCAGGCTCGCCATCTAAAACTCTTTCCAATTCATCAATTGCGTCGTCCCAGCGTTGGTCTTCAATATAAACTCTAGCGAGCAAGTGTGCAATTGCCAAGTTGTCCTGCAATTCGTAACTTCCTCTTTGCAAAGTTCCAACAGCAGACGCCAAATCGCCAGCCTTATAATACAAATCAGATAGATTTATATATGCTTGTGCAAGTTCAGGATCTAGTTCAAGCGCCTTAACATAGTAGTTTTCAGCTTGCTCAAAGTTCGCCAAGCAAGAATACGCAACTCCAAGGTTGTTATATATGTCAGCATTGTCTGGTTCTGTTTCCAAAACAGAATGAAAAGCGTCAATAGCTTCTTTGTACTTACGTTCCTTAAATAGGCTCATCGCCTTATCAATTTTTTCTGACATCTATAAGTCCTCTTCGTCTTTTGTATCAATGTTGTGAATAATTGTTCTAACATTTCCTTCTGCAATAAAATCTTTTGGCTCCATTGTCATTTTGATTTTGTCTGCAATAATATCTTTGTCTTGTTGAACAATTTTTGAACGACCTACGAAATAAACTTCGTTTGGCTTATTGGTTTTAGCATCTGGGAATACTGAAACTTTTGGACCTTGTGCATAATAATCATCATACCAAACTTTAACGTGACCGCTACCTACATAAGTATTTTGGTGTTTGCTATATTGTTGATAATCAGAGTGGATAGTTAATTTTTTGCCATCATCTGAAATCGCAATTGTTTTTGTGTTGCCAGAAACACTCATTTCTTCTGTAATCGGATTGTATACAAAGTGGTGTCCTTCTGATTCATTTTGTTCTTGTTTAACCTTAGCATTACCGATTAAATCGATTTTTCTTAAACCGCCCTTTTGGTCGGCAATGATTACAGCTTTGTCTGAATAAGTATCAATGTCTTTGTACTTAATGGTTACACCGCCAGTACAAACCATAACACTGCTTTTTGTGTCATATTCTTGAACATCTGCGTTAATAACAACGATTGGCGTGTTGCCTTCTGTAATTACAGACTGGGCTTCGCCTTCGGCTCTAACGACTTTGTTAATTAGAGATACTTGCAAGATGTTTGCTTTAACTTCTCTTTTTTTGTTTTCATTTATTTCAAAAGCGTAAGGTTTGTCATAAAAAGTTGCAGTATCAAGCTTGTTGTTACGTCTAATTGATACGTCCGCTCTATCACTTTGTACAGTTAAGTTATCAAGTTTAACTTTAACACCGCCATCAAGTTTGATTTTGTGTTCAGCATCAGAAAAAGTTTGGGTTTTAGATTCGATTATTAAATCAGATGAAAAAACCGCTAAGCTTGATAATATAAGTAATGCGACTATTAAAATCTTTTTCATTATTTTTTTATTTCTCCTTATCGCTAAAAATCTTTGTTTTGGTTTTACCGATGATTCTAAATTTTTCATAACCAGCGTCAATTACACCCTTTTGAGCTGTTGCAATCATTTGTTTATCTTTTTTGATTAAGACGTGACCTTCTGCAACAGTCTGCTTATCATTGCCGTACCAAGTTAGTTTATCAGTGTTTAGAGAAGTTCCATCTTCAAGCACAATGTAAGTGTTTTCATAAAGCGTTATGATTCCAGTATTTTCGTCATAAGTGCCTTTTGAAGATTGAAAACTCATTGCAACTTTATTTTCTTTGTAGAAGTTGCCAATAACATTGTTTAGGGTTGCGATACTGTGGTCATTGCTATAATGCCCTGTTTCGCCATATATTTCAAAGTATTTGTTACCATCTTTTGTTTCGGTAATGATTATGCCAGAAGCATCAACTTTCTGCTCGTTTTCAGAGTTTTTTAATTGCGAACGGTTGAAATTTGCAGTAATTACGCCAGCAGAAATAAACGCCCAAGCCATGACAAAAACAACGGCAAAAACGGCAATAAGATAGTTGCGCTTCTTCTTATCCAATCCCTTGAACTTTTCGTATAATTTTTTGAAATATTCCATACCAAAATTTTATCACAGTGGTTAAGAAATGTACACAAGAAGAAAAATTGAGAATTACAAAAGGTGTAGTTCGTGTTCAACTATTTTCATTGAACACGACAAGTAAAATAGAAAACCATTACTCACCCTTGCTTTTTTATAAATAAGATTATAGTAAAATATAAATAAGTTGAGGTGAAAAATGAAACACAAAGTAAAATTAACAGTTATTGACAAAAAATTATACCCAGAATTGCAACAACAATATTGTACTGACCCGAATGCAGGTGCTTGTCCATGTTATAACATTGGTGATGAGTTTATTTTTGAAAGAGAAGATGGCAAAGACGATTTTTGGCATCTGGGATTAAATACTTTAACCAAAACCAACTATAATCCAGATACAATTGCGGGTGGACCTAAAATGCCACATTGTTCAGAAGCGTGGGACGCAATTTCTCGTTATATTTATACTGGCTTGCAAGGCGGCTCTATAATGAAAGGCTGGATAAAAAATGAAAATACAATGATAACCTGTTGCTCCGATGGCACAAGACCAGTCATTTTCAAGATTGAAAGAATAGATTATTAGGTGTAGATCGTGTTCAACAATTTTCATTGAACACGACAAATTTTAAACTTTCCCGTATTTATCTAATATCGCAAATCTCATAAGTTTAGCAGGAAACGAAGGTTTGAAGATTGATTTGTGGTTTACATATTGTTTGAGCGATTCTAAATTAGGCATCGGTGAAACAAACGAAAAAGCTCCATTATTGGACGATTTTAAATAAAGTTCTACAAATTCATCATCTAGCTTTAAATCTTTATTTATGCTTAAAAAGTGTACATTTTTTTGTTTGTCAAACATTTCTTCAGTAATTGCTTTTATAGCTTTTAGGCATTTGCCAGAATAAGTGTAATCAAGAAAAACAACATTTTTTTCGTTGTTAATAAAATCGCTGGTGATATCAGCTTCTTTGTATAGCTTTTTAAAATCTTTGCAATTAGGTTCAAACGCAAAGCCTAAAACTCTAGAAAACGGTAGGTATTTCACATTTATGTTCTCTAGTTTTAGAATGTCGCACAAAACCGAAGGTGAACTTCCGACTGAAACAACTGAAAAACCATCTGGAAATCTTTGTTCTAATTGTGATTTTAAACTTTTAGCTTCTTTTATGTATTTATCTGCATCGTTTGCAATCGAAAAACTCTGATATATAAAATATGGGCTTTTTACACCTTTTCTCATGATTCTTTTTTGTTCTTCTGTCAGTTGAGTCAAATCTTTGGCGTCAAAACAATCAATGTCTTCTAATAGACTTCTTGTATTAATAAAAGCCATTTTCACGGTATCTACTAAACAACTATTTGCTAACCCTTCTTCTCGCTCAACAATTTGCGGTTTGCTGCTGGTGAAAATTTTCTCTTTGGTTGTAGATAATATTTGTCCTAGCTTTGTGTGAAAATTTGATTTGTTATCTTTAAGAGCCTTAGAAGCACCATTAAGAATAAAAACATCACCTTCAAAAGAAGGACAAAACCTTGCACTTGTGGGTTGCAAGTTTTGAGTGTAGGAAGAGATTTTCTGTGGAGTATAAAAATTTTTGTAAATTGAATTTATGTACATATCTTATGTTTTATATAAAACAGATGAAAGAATTTTTTGCTATTAGAAAAACTCAAGTTTTATTATATAATTTAAAAAAAGGACTTTGTTTAAATGTATTATATTACGACTTGTCAATCGCCAATTGGGAAATATACACTTGCTTGCGATGAGCGGGAAAGGCTTGTTGGACTTTGGCTGGAAGGACAAAAATTCTTTTGCGATACAATTGGCACTGAAATTAGTGAAAATAATGAACTTGAAATATTTAAGCTTACTAAAGCTTGGCTTGAGAGATATTTTAGAGGTGAAAAACCAGAAATTGCAGAATTTTCACTTGCACCTATGGGTAACGATTTTAGACAACGAGTTTGGCAACTACTTTGTGAAATTCCTTATGGCGAGGTTTGGACTTATGGCGACCTTGCAAAAATCATTGCAAAAGAACAGGGGAAAACAAGAATGTCTGCTCAAGCCATCGGCGGAGCAGTTGGACATAACCCCGTTTCAATAATAATACCCTGCCACCGAGTAGTAGGGGCAAATGGCAGCCTAACAGGCTACGCAGGCGGCATACAAACAAAACTCGCCCTACTAAAACTCGAAGGCGTAAACGTGGGTAATTTGTTTGAACCGAAAAAATAATTAAAATTTTTACACACAATAAAAAACCCGCTATATAGCGGGTTTTTAAAATTCGGAGACGGTGGGATTCGAACCCACGATACAGGTTGCCCCATATAACACCTTAGCAGGGTGCCGCCTTCAGCCGACTCGGCCACGTCTCCACGGCATTAAATTCATAATAACATAAACATTTTATTTTGGAAAGTCTTTTTTATTTAATTTATAAACATGCAATCGCCATAGCTATAAAAACGATATTTTTCTTTGATAGCCTCCTCGTAAGCCTCGAAAATAAAGTCTTTAGTCGCCAATGCACTTACTAACATCAACAAAGTTGATTTTGGCAAGTGGAAATTTGTTATTAATTTATCAACAACTTTAAATTCATAAGGCGGATAAATAAACAATTCAGACGCTCCTTTGCATGCCTGAATACCACCAAACAATTTATAAGCCGTTTCTAATGTTCTAACCGTCGTTGTACCAACTGCAACCAATTTTTTCCCAGCTTGTTTTGCATCATTAATCAAATCAGCGGTTTCTTGCGTAATCTCAAAAGTTTCGGAATCCATGTGGTGGTCTAAAATATTATCACATTTAACAGGTCTAAACGTTCCAATGCCTACATTTAAAGTTACATATCCAATCTGCACGCCTTTATCTGTAAGCTTTTTTAAGATTTCTTGTGTAAAATGTAAACCAGCCGTTGGAGCAGCAACAGAGCCTTCCTCTTTAGCATAAACTGTTTGATAACGCTCAAAATCAAGTTTTTTAAGCTCTTCATTAGACATTTTGCGTTCAATATAAGGAGGCAATGGAATGTTACCAACTTTGTGTAAAATTTCAAAAATATCGCCTTCGTAAATCATTTGAACAAGCCACTTGCCATCATCTGGAAGTGGCATTTTAACTTCGCAAGACAAATCGTCTGAAATTTTGATAACAGTGCCAACTCGAACACGTTTAGAAGGTTTAATCAAAACTTCCCATTCTTTGTTTTCACGTTCTTTTAGCAAAAATACTTCAATCTTTGCGCCCGTATCTTTGTAGCCATAAAGTCTAGCAGGAATTACTTTTGTGTTATTAAGTATCAAAATATGATTTTCGTCCAATAAATCGACAAGGTCATAAAAATGCTTGTGCAAAATTTTATGCTCCTCACGATTAAGAACCATCATTCGAGAGTTTTCACGTTTGTCACTCGGACGTTGTGCGATAAGTTCTTCTGGCAACTGATAATCAAATTCTGATAATAACATGTTTGTACTCCGTTTTGAAATCAAAAATTTCACCCCTTCTCAAGGAAGGGGTGATTAAAATTAATCTATTTTTCCTTAATCTGCTTAGCGTTAGCTATATCGATATCATCAACCTTAGCTTCTTTTTTAGCATCTTCTGCCTCAAGTTGTTTATTGATAACCAAAGTTTGAACAACTTGGAAGATGTTGCTTGAGATTAAGTAAAGAAGAACACCTGCTGGAATTGGAATGATAACAAATGTGAAAGTTAACATAATTGGCATAAAAGTGTTCATTGATTTTTGCATAGCAGCTTGTGCCGGATCTTGTTGAGCAGACTTGTTCATTGCCATCATTGCTTTTTGAGAGAATACCATTGTCACTGCAAATAATGCGATAAGTAACAATACATCATAGTGGAAAGAAGATTTCATTTCCTTTGTTGGAATTGAGCTAATCAAAATTCCATCTTTTCTTTCAAAGTTCAAAGTTTCAGTTTCTTTTGTTTGAACATCTGTTACATCGATTTCAGCTTTTTCGATTTGGTCTAATTGGCTGAATTTTAAATTTAAGCTATCAAGGCTAACTTTGAAATCTGCGTTTTCGCCAGGAGTTAATTCACCTTGAACCTCAACCGCTTTTGTAGGTTTTACTACTTTTACATTTAGTAAAGGTTCTTCAACACCTTTTAAGTATACCTTTGCAGTTTTGCCTGCCATAAATGTATCATATTTCGCAACTCCTAAAATGCCGTCGTGTGATACGCCAGCAGAAGTTTTTAAAGTTGCATCTAATCTGTTTATGAATAAGAAATGAGAGTCACCTGCCATTTGTATGAATTGAGGGCTCATTAAAGTTGAATATAATAAAATGAAGATTGGCATTTGTATTAAAAGTGGAAAACAACCTGCCATTGGGTTGAATTTGTGTTCTTTATAGAACTCCATCATTTTTTGTTGCATTACTTGAGGATTGCTCTTGTAACGTTCTTGAATAGCCTTCATTTTTGGCTGCAACATTTGCATTGTTCTCATAGAACGTTGTTGTGATAAGCCTAATGGCCACATTGCAGCTCTAACAAGAACTGTAAGTAAAATAATTCCGATCCCATAACTTCCTGCAACAGAAAGCATTTTTAATACGTCGATAGTTAGTGTTGTAAAATCCATATTTCTCTTCCCTAAGTTATTCTAGTGTCCTTAAAAAGTACGACATGTACAATAGTAAGGATACTTTAAATATAGGAGCAAGTCAAGAAATGTTGTTCATTAGACTTGAGTATCAGTGTTAGTAATAATTCTCAAATTAATTTGGAAAGTGGGTTTATTAGCTGGGTGGCATTATGAAAAATTCGTAAGATTTTCATAGTAATCTATTTTGATACCCACCCGCATTCGTAACTTTCGCAAAGCTCAAGTACGACTGCGACCTCCCTAACTAGTGAGGTGGAACTCCTTCCCTAGTTAGGGACGCGGATTCTCGGTAGGGCGTAAGCCCGTAAGGTGGAGGTCGGACGTTACTCCGCCGACACCCCGAGTAATCCAAGACAGGTTGGGAAGGGTATCTGCCCGTAGGTTTATAATAGAAAAGTAGGGTGCTGTCGTTTGACGCACCAATAACTTTTTGACTGACGAGTAACAATTGTTGGTCATTACCACTCTACATCATAATTTTTTCCAACTGTCTAACTGCATTCTCGACAGTATCATTAACAACCTTATGGTCAAAATGTTTAGAATTTTCTATCTCTAATTTAATTGATGCAAGTCGTTTTTGTATAGCTTCTTCTGTTTCAGTGTGGCGTCCTCTTAGACGAGCCTCAAGCTCCTCAATAGAAGGTGGTGCAATAAATATCAACTCTGCGTCTGGCATTATTTTTTTTACGTTCAAAGCGCCTTTGGTATCAATCTCCAAAATTAAATTTTCGCCATTTTTTAAGCATTCTTCAACAAATGCTTTTTTGGTGCCATAGTGGTTGCCAGAAAATTCTGCCCATTCAAGAAATTCGTTATTTGAGATGCATTGTTTAAATTCTTCTTTGTTTAGAAAGAAATAATTAATTCCATGAACTTCGCCTTCTCTTTTTCCTCTTGTTGTGCAAGATATCGAAAGCTTGTATTCTGGGTGCTTGCTCAAAAATTCTTTAATTACAGTGCCTTTGCCAACACCAGATGAACCAGAAATTACAAATAATTTAGTCATTATTCAATCCCTTCCAAACCTTTGTGAACAACTGTTTCATAGTCAAAACCAACATTGTCTGATTTTAATTCAAAAACCTTTTTTTCTTCTACTTTGGCTTTTTCGCAATACAGTTCTTGCGCAGAAGCTTCTGTCTTTTGTGCATTTTTTCTAAAGTTTGCAATCAAATCTTCTGTAAGTTTTGGCATGTCCATTGCTTCTGTGCAAATTTCGATATAGCACATTTTGTTCATTATTTGTGTAACTTTTAGTGCTTTGTCAAAATCTTCTGCAGTGGTTACTTTTGTAGACCAAACGTCACCATCAAAAACTCTAGCGAATTTAGAATAATTCATTTGCATAATGTCGTTGAACTTGTCATCTGGACTATCTGAAAGTACTCTTTCTATTGTGTAACCTTTGTTATTTAAAACAATAATAATAGGTTTAATGCCACGTCTTAGCATATTTCCAATTTCCATTGCGGTAAGTTGGTGCGAACCTTCGCCAGTAATAAGAATTACTCTTGATTTAGGCTTTGCTAAACATACGCCTAGTGTTGCAGGAGTTGCCCAGCCTATAGAACCCCACAAAGTTTGAGTTTGCAATTCAACATTATTAGGCAACTTCATTGGTGCAACACCGTGTGGAATAATGCCCGTTTCAGCTACTACAATGTCGTTTTCTTTTATAAATTCTTGCAATCTTGGATAGATGTATTCAGATGTTAAAGGTGTTGAACTTGTTGCAACATGTTCATATCCAATGCGTGGCTTTTCGACGAACATTTCTTTTGTGTCGATTAATTTTGTAACAGACTCTAATACATCAACCATTTTAACGTCTTCGTATTTTACGCCATCAACGTAAGTGTATGTGCCATAGATTGCGATTTGGTCATTTATTGAGTATGGAAGATTGAAACCAAATGCGTTTAGGTCGGTGTAAACCGGACCAACTGCTATAAGGCAATCTGTTTCATTAACGTATTTTTCAGCGATTGGGTTCTTAAATTTCGCATAATATCCGCCAATATATTTTTCGTAATCCATGTCAATAAGATTTGTACCCATTAAAAAGTTAGTTACTGGAATGCCAGATTTTGCAACAAATTCTTTAAATTCTATGCGAGCGTCAAATCTTTTAACCAATAAGTCGCCTAGAATTACAGGCTTTTTAGAATTGTTAATTTTTGCAACGATTTTTGTTGTAACTTGTTTAAGATTATCTTCATTACTTGTCCAATCGTAATCAACTTGCTTGTCTGAAATTTCCATTTTTGCAATGTCTAGAGGAATTGCAACATAGACTGGTTTTCTTTCCTTAACAAAAACTTTAAGGATTCTATCGATTTCCATTTTTGCATTGTCTTTTGTAAGGTATGCGGTTGTTGCGGTAACAGGTTTGTGTGCTTCATAACAAGCATAATAGTTTACTTCTTGAAAATTGTGGTGTACGCAAGTTTTAGCGTCAATGCATTTTGTTGCTGGTACGCCAACTATGCTTATTACAGGCACATTTTCTGCGTTACTTCCTGCAATTGCATTAATTGCACTTAATTCGCCAACTCCGTATGTGGTAATAATTGCACCATATCCACGCATTCTAGCGTAACCGTCAGCAGCGTAGCCTGCGTTTAATTCGTTTGTGCAACCAATCCAATTTGTGTTTGGGTTATTTTCTACTGCGTATAAAATGTTAAAGTTGTAATCACCTGGAAGTCCGAAAAAGTCGTTAACTCCTAATTCTTCTAATTTTTTTATTAAATATTCGGCTGTGTTCATAAATATCTCTCCATATTTCGTATAATTTTAGCATGTCAAAAATCATAAATAAAGTAAAATTTATATTAAAATTTAGCGTTTGACTTATAAAATTTTTTATATTAATATAAGACTTGTGATATTTAAGATATCCGCATGCCCTTGTGGCACTCTGCCGAGCAAAAGTTGACTAAATGTCAAGTTTTGTGAGAGGGGAGGTAGACAGTCTACCGATTCCGCAGCAGAGAAAATGAAAATTAAATATCCGCATGCCCTTGTGGCACTCTGCCGAGTAAAAGTTGACTAAATGTCAAGTTTTACGAGAGGGGAGGTAGATGGTCTACCGATTCCGCAGCAGAGAAAATGAAAATTAAATATCCGCATGCCCTTGTGGCACTCTGCCGAGCAAAAGTTGACTAAATGTCAAGTTTTACGAGAGGGGAGGTAGACAGTCTACCGATTCCGCAGCAGAGAAAATGAAAATTGAATATCCGCATGCCCTTGTGGCGGAATCGGTAGACGCGTTGGACTTAAAATCCAATCGGGGTTCACCCTCGGTGCCAGTTCAAGTCTGGCCAAGGGCATTTTAAAAAGACTCACATTATGTGAGTCTTTTTTTGTTTTTGTATTATTTTTTGTGTAACTATCTCATAAATTTGTATTAATTTTTGTAACAATTTATCGAAAAACATTAAAGTTTTTCAAAAATGTGCCGATAAAGATATGGAAGAACAAATATATTATGAGGAGAACGAATGTACACTCAATAATTTAATAGTTAAAATTATACGGAACAAACGATTAGTTATGCTTCCGTGTAAATATCTTTTAAGTAATTAGTTTTTTTGATAAAGAGGTAACAAGAAATGACAGCAAGGATTAATTTAAGCAATAATATCAAACCCCTAACTTTGCAAGTTGGCAATGCGATTGTAAAAGATGAAAAATTAGCAAAAATAGAAGAACTTGCACAGAAATTTCAAAATGGCGAAATTACTACTATTGAATTTGGAAACATGATGCGTCAATTGGGTGCAGTATCAAAGGAATGTTCTAATAATACTGTTCAATATTTGTATAATGGAAAAACTTATACAGTTGTTCAAGTCAAAAGTTCTGCAACAGAAGTTCCGACTTATACATTATCACAGTTAAAAGACTCATATAAGTTTACAGAGGATATTATTGATAAATATTTTAAAAAAGATGTAAATTCTGAAAATTATACTTTGAACGCAGAAACAGGTTGCAAAACCCTAGCTGAGGTTCAACAATTAGTTGTTGAAAATTATCAAAAAGATATGGTTTTGCTAAATTTCATGAATGATAAAAACCGTAGAACAAATAGTGGTCAAAATATGGAGAAATATTATGGCACTAATATTGAAATCACTAAGGATAATTATACTCAGTATGTTGATAAAATAACAAAAGATTTGGGTGAAGAAGATACTACAAAACAAAATGCTTTAAATAAATTGATTAATGATTATACGCAAGGCAATATTGCTATTTCATTGATGAATACTCTTTTCGATGCAATTGGGGTAACTGATGTAAAACGTTTATCAAAACAACGTGGAATAATGAATGGTTATGAATTTACGTTTAATGATAAGAAATACACAATCTGGTGTAATACATTTAAAGCAACAAGTGGAATGGACGATAGTGTAACAACAACATATAATATAGCAGATTTGAAGGCAACAGGTGCAACACAAGAAATTATAGATAAGTATTTTGAATCAGTCGCTTCTATTGATGGTGAAAATACGACATATCGTCTAAAACGTACTAATTATGCAACTTTCTTGGCAGAAGTTGAAAAATCTAAGGTAAAAAATGAGGCTTCTGAAACAACTAATTCTAAAGAATTAAGTTTGTATTCTGAAAAAGACTTAATGACTTATAAATTGTCAGATTCAGATATCAAAATTTTCTTTAAGAAAAATGACGAGGGTTATACGCTTAATAAAGATGCAGTGAAATCTTGTTTTGGTAAGGAAATCAATACTGCAGAAGAATTGCTAGATGCAATGCAAAATGGAAGTGCATCTATTGGGTATATTTATGGCGCATATTCAATGGGAAGTGATAAGTATCTTCAATATTTTACAGTAACAGGTGAAGGTAATAATAGAAAATATACTCTTAATAAAGACAAGATTAAGAAAGATTTCGCAGATCTAGAAATTACGACTTTTGGTCAATTAAAAGCGCTAGTTGATGCAAATGCTACATTAACTGGCGGAAGTCAAAATGCAACAACTACAACGACTACAACACCAGCTACATCAACTACACCAACTACACCAACTACTACTAATAATACAAGCGCATCTAGTAAACATTTTACAAGCGGTTTATTACGTGGTGCGCATGGGTTAGATGAAACTATTATTAATGACTGTTTTGTAAAGATTAACGAAAATACTTATATTATGAATATGGGTGCTATTAAAAGTAGATTTCCTAATAGCAATATTACAACATTAGATGATTTAGTGAGTGCTTATAAAAATAGCGAAATGGTATATACAGAGAGTGAACTTAAATATCAGTTTAGAGCTAATCCTAGTCACATAGATTTTATGTTTAAAAAGAATGAAGATGGAACATATAGCCTTGATAAAGAAAAATTAGCACTTGGTAATCTTCCAACTCGTGATATCGGACGTTTAGCAGAGTTGTCAGATTGGGATATTCAAAATCAATTCTATGAAAAGACTAGAAAGGCGCATTTTAACAATGAAATGACTTCTGGCTCAGAAATCAAGAAAAATATAGAATACTATGTCGAATTGTACCGACGTGGTTATCAAAAACCTATTAACACTTGTGATGCAGACATGCTTAATAAAGCGCTAGATTCTGTACTTTCAAGCTTAGATATTTCTGATAATCAACAATATAACTTGTCAGATGTATGTAGCAAATTCGATTCTTTACTAGGTGATTATATATCAGGTAGAAACAAAAGAAGTGTAAATGTTAACGGTGAAATTGATCAAGCGGTTGCTCAAGGCGGTGCACAAGATTGTTGGCTTATTGCAGGCGTTTTAGCTTTAAATAATACAACAAATGGTAAGCAAATCTTGAAAAACTCAATTAGTGCAAATCAAGATGGCTCTGTAACTGTTAAGTTTGCAGGTGTAAACGCTGAATACAGAATTTCTTATGAAGAAATGAAACTTTATGATAACGAAGCAAGTTTTGCTACTAAAACAGTAGTTGCTTATTCAGTAGGTGACAACGATTTGTTGGCAATCGAACTTGCAGTTAAGAAATTGAAGAATGATATTGATAACGGCAAGGTTGTACTTGGTGTCGATGCAAACTCTTATGAAGGCAACAGAGCTAACACTCTTGATGGCGGTTATGCTCAACAATTATTGTATTTCTTGACTGGTAATACTTCTAGTACAAAGACAGTTGATATTCCAAACAATGCCTCTGATAGCACAGTAAAATCAACCTTGTCAAAAGGTCTTGCAAGCTCAGAAGTTGGTGCTTTCTTGAATGTTCAAAATGGCTCAAATTCAGCCTTAACCTTTAGCATGTACTATTCAGATAAATCTGCAAAATGTACAGATGGCTCTACCTTTAGCGTTAAATTAGGTGATAGTGGTCACACTTACGCTATTACAAATGTTGATAAAAACAAGAGAACAGTAACCTTTGTAGACCCATCAAATTCAACTAAGTCTTATACAATGACTTGGAGCGAATTTGCGAAAATGGGCATTGGTATGTTGTCTTCGACTGCAGTAAATAGTTCTAAGGTAGAAGTAACGCCAAAATCTAGAGATTTTGATGCTGATACTATCATTGCTCAATTGTATACAAATTCTGAATCAGCAAGTGATAAACCAACTTCTCAAAGCAATTTCACAGTTGAATTGTTTGATGTAGATTCTGATTTGTATAAAGTATCTTTAGCTTTGATTAAAAATATTTATGCTGGCGCAGAAAATTTGACAAAATTCAGAGATGTATTATTGCAAATGGCTGCAGATACTAACTTTACGCCAGCTAGCTTTGTTAAAACATTGGCAGAAAAACTACAAAGCGGTGACTTTGAAAAGGCTGTTGATAAACAAAATCAAACAAAAGACTTGTATACAAGTATTGTAAGCGGTTATTTATCAAGTTTGAGTGCAGATGGTGCAATTGATATAGGTGATTTTATGCAACGTCTTAGTAACGCAGGTTTCTCTAAAGATGAAATGTCACCAATTTTAGATGTGTTTGCAACAACCTTGTATTCAATGATGTTGTCACAAAACGCAAAGTTGAGCCAACAAGATTTTACAACGATGTTATACAGTGGCTCAATTAAAGCCTCTGACTTAAATAAAGCGATTAAAAAATCTGTTGGAACACAAACCGGTGTTGCTTTGAACGAAGCTTTGGCAAAAGAAGTTAGCAATGCGGCTACTAGCGTAATGTCTGCAACTGTTGCGAATGCGGTTGCCTCATCAGTTTATGCCTCTGATATTTCAAATATTATGGGCATCGTAAATGGTGATAAAGAATACGAAGGTCATATAACAATCGAAGGCAAAGACTATGATATGAGTTTTTATGCTTGGAAACAATTGGTAACAGAGAAAAATTCTGATGCGAAAGCAATTTATGACAGTTTGAAGAATCAAACTTCAGAATCTGATATTCCAGACTATAACATTGAAACTTCTAATGGAGTTACAATTCCAACCTTCTTAGATGATATGAATGACGACAACGGTGGTACAGTAAGCTGGGTTGATAATGACGGCAAACAACATGAAGTAAAATACAAAGAAAGCGAAAAAGACGATCAAACTAGTTATACTATTTATGGCGAAAATTCAACTATTGTAATTAAGGAAACTGATGATGGTTACACAGTAACAATTAAAGACGCTGATGGCAACAAGACTGTTAAAAACATCGGTGACAATTTAGAAATTGAACAATTAATTTGCGGTTATGCTATTGATGCAAACTACAATGGTTTTAATAAAGACGGTCTAAACGCTAATGGCTACAATAGATACGGCTTTAATGAAGACGGTATAAACGAAGTTACTGGAACAAAATATGATGTAAAAGGCTTTGACGCTGATGGAAATAACATAAGAACAGGAACTAAGTTTGGCGAAGATGGCTATAATAGAGATGGCTTTAATGAAAATGGAATACATAAAAATGGAACTAAGTATGACGACAAAGGCTATGATGCAAATGGTTTCGATAAAGAGGGCTATGATAAAGACGGCTTTAACAAATTTGGTTTTGATAAAAACGGTTTCGATAAAGATGGTAAAAAATTAACTTATCATGAAATGATTGCTTTGATTACTAATTATGCATATAAAAATGCACCAAGCTCAACAACATCAATGAACAGTGAAAAACCTGTAGTTAGGGTGTTTAGTGGCAATAGCATTAAAAAAGACCATGCACCAACATTTGATTCTGGTATACAATCTATAGAATCAAGCTACACAATAATAAATGGTAAGAAAGTTGAAACTGGTCGAATTTTTACCAACAAAGATGGAATGAAATATTATTATGATATAGATCCGAATACTGGTGATATGACACTTTCAGGTATTAAAGGTACTAATGGTGTAACTGTATATTATACACCAGAAGGTGAAGCATACGCAGTAAGAAGTGCATCTGGACAATATATGTCATACTCTGACTATCAGGCAAGCAACCCATCAAACGTAACAAATAATACTCAGATTAGTGATCAATATTTGAGTTCATTAATTTCAGAGCTTAAAGATGCCGGCAATACAAAATTAGCTGACGCATTAGAGGCTTGGCTTAAAAAAGGCTGTATAGGAGTTTTCACTTGGGGAACTAGTGGTGGCTCAGGTGCTTTAGGTGGCAATAGTTCTAGCGGAATTACTAATGGCGGATATTGTCCAGACGGTAGCTGGAGTCCGGTTGCTGGTAGCGGTTGGGGGTCTGTAATGGACGGCGTTATTGGTGTTGGTGGACACGGCGGTACCCCAGTATTAGGTGGTGGCGGTGGATACACTAACAACAGTTACCACTAATAAATAATTTATGATGTGAAGTTACAATACGGTAGTACAATATTTATTGCGAATATGTGATAAATATTGTATTATCAGTATTAGTTTATGATTTAAGAAGAGAATAGAGGTAATATGGTGCAAACATTAAATGGTTTGATAAGTGAAGTTAGTAGATTTTATACAATATTAAAAAACAAATACCCTGAAAGTTTGATTTCAGAAGAAAGGCGTAATTATTTAAGCGAACAAATTCAAAAATACGGTTACTTACCTTTTTCTTACATAAAGGCTTTGAAGGAATTATCTGACGCAGAAGTTTTGTTCTCTCTTGAACAAAAACTAGCAAAAGAAGGCGTGCTTAAAGAAGGTGAATTTGCTTGCTCTGAAATAAGCGTTCTTGCTAGAAATAACGTCAAAAATTCTAATTGGATAAAAAGAGAAGGGCATGATATAAAGCTAATAAATCTTTTGGCATTAGGTGACGCAGATAAAAAAGAGCAAAAGGCTTGTTTTATGGACTGGTTGCGTCAAATTGTGATTTTGCCGACAGGAAATTTATCAAACAAGGTTTTCAACACAACAATTTATATAACTCCCTTCCACCCACGAGCATTTGGGTGTGCATATATTCCGCAAGCCTCTTGCGTTGATTCTTTATTAGAAGACAAAACTATTTTGGCTGAAACGGGGCTAAAGGCCGATGAGCAGGTTAAAATGTTTATTGCATTGGCTCAACTCGCAGGACACCCAGTTATTTACGATATTTTGCCACAAACTGGCAGATATTCAAAAGTCGTACTTACTAAGCCTAGTTGTGTAAGATGGTTTGATGTGCACGCACTTATCAAAAAGATTAACACTGCGCTTGATAACGTATGGCAAGCATCAGAGCATAAAGTTCTTTCAAAAGATTTGTTAGATAAATATTCAAAAGAAGAATTAAACGAAGGAATTGAAATATACAAAAAATTTCTTCTTGGTCAAAGAAAATTCGCTATTACAGAACGTGCAAAAGAAATTCTTAAACAAATTGATAATGATATGAATTTAAGAAAATTTAAAAAAGCACTTTGTCAAGCAATGCAAGAAGAGAAAAACCAAAAGCTTATACAAAATAAGGCAAAGGCGGTTATACAAAAATGTTTAAATACTACTTCTGAAAAAATAACAGAAGATGATATTAAAAATCGAGAAGAAGTAGAATTAGCGTTAATCAAAAATGGTTTATGGCCACTCCCAGGTGGTGCTTGGAACTCTGCAGGTGTTCCAGTTTTTGATAAGATGGCAAAAAACGCACTTTATCCGATGATGAAACATTACAATTATAAAAATGAAGATGTGACAAAATCGGCTAATCTTGATTGCCAATCGCCTTTCTATTTTGTATTTTTTGAAAATGGCAAATACAATGAAGAGGTTATTGAGTTTTACATAAATTATGTGAAAAATCTTGTTGAAAAATTCAATTTTGACGGTATTCGTGTTGACCATGTAAACCATGTGATAGATGATTTGTCAGAAAAAGACAATGAGCCAATAAGTTATAGAATACCTAAGCTTGTTCTTAAAAAATTAAATGATGAACTTAAAACAACATCACCTTATTTTGCATCAATTGCAGAATACATGTTGTGGGATAATTTCTATAAAGAGTACCACGAGGAGATGAATTTTGATGTACTATGGGGAAATGATATTCCTGCTCAAAGTTTCAAAACTCCGATGGTGATTGATATTGATAATTATAATTTGGCGCAATATAATCGTTCGCTAAAGGACGAAGAGGCTTTAGCAGTTTTAAAAACTTATAACAATCAAGATGGCGAATACCAGTATATTGATAGATTCCCAGCTCAACTTGGAAAAGAGGGCGCATTGTTTAAGTGGTTCAAGTATAAATTCTTCCCAGGAGGATATTATGCGCAACGTCCAACTATGTATGTTGATGGTGATGAATCTTTTTCTAAGGGCGGAATTGAAGCAACAATTTGTAACGAAGTTTTCTTAAAAAGAGGCGAGGACGAGGAGTTCTTTGCAAAATTCGACGCAATAGACAGGTTTGCTAAAGATAATTCGATTATTTGTTATGGTGAAGCTCATACTTTGCACCACGAAGACGATGGTTTTGTCTATTGGCAAATTCAAAATAGTAACCCAGAAAACACTATTATTGTTGTAGCAAATTATAAATCACCAAAAGAAAAGGTTAAAAAGCCAGACGAGGAAACATCTGAATATGTAGTTGGCGAACCTGTTTTGAATAAAAAAATACAATTGAATGAAGATTGCGTTTTTGTATCAGAATATATTTTTGATGGTACAGACTATGTCGAACAAGAACTAGAAGAGAAAACGAGTTCAATGTCTTTTGAACAACTCGCTCCTGCAGAATTTAGATTCTTCAGAGTTGGCAAAAAAGCTTAATGCATTGGATTAAGTGCATTCGGTTGTTCTAATTTGCGATTTCCACCGCCCTTATTAGGGAGGTCGCAGTCGTTCTTGAGCTTTGCGAAAGTTACGAATGCGGGTGGGTTTCAAAAAAGGATAGCCACAACTCCCCTAGTTATAAATGCGGTTGATTAACTTACACCAAAGCTTTTACGCCCAATGCAATCAAAAGCAAGCCAGCGAAAATTTCCAACCCTTTAGTTGGCAAGTGTTTTAATTTGCCTCCTAAGTTGAAACCTAAAATAGAGTTAGCAAAGGTCACAAAGGCAATCAGAAGTGCTGGTTTAAGTATATGATTACCAAATAATGACAAGGTTATTCCAGCCGAAAATGCGTCGATACTAGTTGCAATTCCAACCAAAATTAAGCATTTAAAATCAATACAGAGTCGTTGTTCTCTTTCTTTATCAAAGGCCTCCAGAATTATTTTTACACCCAAATATGTGAATATCAAAAATACAATCAAACCAGCGTAAGGCTCAATAAAAGATTTGACAAAACCTGTTAAATAATAGCCAATTGTTGGCATTATACCTTGGAAAAGTCCTGTACAAATTGCTAATGAAAGTGCGTTCTTTAGACGCTTTTGGGTGAAAGTTATGCCGTAAGAAAACGATACAACGCAAGCGTCGATAGAAAGTGCTATTGCAAGTAGTATTATTGATATGTATGACAAAATTATAAATCTTTCTTCTAAGTTGCTTGACTTTAAGCAAAGCAACGCCTAAACTAGTCCAACATTAAAACACATCAGTCTTAATAGGGTTCTTGAATTTTGTAATACTACCTTGGAATAGAAGTTTAACAGTACCAACAGAACCGTTTCTGTGTTTTGCAATAATAATTTCTGCCTCGCCTTTGTTTGCAGCTTTTTCTGCCTCTTCCTCTTCGTCATTAGCGTTTTTGTAATACTCGTCACGATAAATAAACATAACGATATCGGCGTCTTGTTCGATAGAACCAGATTCTCTCAAGTCAGAAAGCATTGGGCGTTTATCAGTTCTGCTTTCAACCGCACGAGATAACTGTGAAAGCGAAATAATCGGAACGTTAAGTTCTTTTGCTAAAATTTTAAGACCTCTAGAAATGCTTGAAATTTGTTGCATACGGTCTTCTCTTCCAGTTCCTTCAATCAATTGCAAGTAGTCGATTACAATTAAGCCGAGGTTCTTTTCTGCCATTGCAAGACGTCTACATTTCGCACGAATATCGGTAATCGTACAACCTGCCGTATCATCAATATATATTGACGCTTCTGAAAGGTCATTCATTGCAACCGCAAGTTTTTCCCAGTCTTTAGCCTGCATATTACCTGTTTTAAGTCTTTGTGAATCAACTTCTGCCTCAGAGCAAAGCAGACGTTGAACCAATTGTTGTTTTGACATTTCTAAAGAAAATATTGCAACTGGAGTTTTTGCTCTTAGTGCGACATTTTGTGCAATGTTTAGTGCAAAAGCAGTTTTACCCATTGCAGGACGAGCGGCTAAGATAATCAAGTCAGAACGTTGAAGCCCGTTGAGCATTGCATCTAAGTCATAAAAATCAGTCGGCACACCAGTCAATTGACCTTTGTTGTTATATCTTTCTTCAATTTTTGCATAAGTATCGTAAACGATATCTTTGATTGGTGAAAGTGATTTTGAAGCCTTTGCAGAGGCAATATCAAAAATCAGTTTTTCTGCAAGTTCAAGCGATTCTTCGATTGGGTTAAGGTCGTAACCTGAGGAAACGATTTCTGAACCAGCATTAATTAATGAACGCTTGATGGCTTTTTCTTGTACAATTCTTGCGTAGTATTCAACGTTAGTGGTGGTAATAGTTTTGTAGCTTAAATCGTTTACAAATGCACGCCCGCCAACCAGCTCCAATTTTTGGTTTATATTTAAAATGTCAGAAACTGACACTATATCAATCTTATCTTGGCTATTGTATAGCTGTAACATAGCATCATACACATATCTGTGCGCAGGTTTGTAAAAAGATTCAGGCTTTAGTTGTTCAACGATTTTGTTCATACAATTTGGATTAACCAGAATAGCACCCAAAATAGCCTCTTCTGCGTCGATATTTTGTGGCATCAAGTGTGATAAATCTTCTGTTTGTTGTGATGACTTTCTTTTATTTGCGTATGATGTTGACATTGAATACTCCTTCAAGGACTAGTGTATCAATAAAATTCGAGTTGTTCAATAAAACGTAACGAAATGTTTATGCGATATTTTTAGTGCTTAACTCCGACTTGATAATATTCAAAACCCTTTTCAATTAAGCGTTTTGCGTTGTATTGATTTCTTCCGTCAAAAATTATTGGGGTTTTTAATTCTTGCTTAATCTTCTCAAAATCTGGACGTCTAAACTCATTCCACTCTGTCAAAAGCAACAAGGCGTCTGCATTATTTAAGGCGTCATAAGAATTTTTAGCGTAATTGATTTTGTTTCCAAAAATCGTGGTAGCGAGTTCCATTGCTTTTGGGTCATAAGCGTTAATTTTTGCGCCATATTTTATCAACTCGTTAATTATTGTGATTGAAGGAGCTTCTCGCATGTCGTTTGTTCTTGGCTTAAACGCAAGCCCCCAAATGGCAAAGGTTTTGCCACTTAAATCGTTATTAAATCTCTTTAAAATCTTTTGAACGAATAGTTCTCTTTGTAATTTATTTGTTTTATCAACTGCTTTAATGATGTTCATTTCGCAATCATTTTCATAGCCAGTTTTGATTAATGCTTTTACATCTTTAGGGAAACAACTTCCACCATATCCAACCCCTGGAAATAAGAATTTGTTACCGATTCGGCTATCAGATGTTATTCCAATGCGCACCATTTCAGCGTCTGCGCCAACTTTTTCACAAAGATTGGCGATTTCATTCATGAAGGAAATTTTTGTTGCAAGAAAAGAATTTGCTGCATATTTTGTCATTTCGGCTGATTTTACGTCCATAACAATAATCTTGTTTCCAGTGCGGAAAAACGGAGCGTAAATTTCTTGCATAATTAGAGTTGCTTTTTCGCTATCAGAGCCGATTATAACTCTATCAGGGTAAAGAAAATCGTCAACGGCGTTTCCTTGTTTCAAAAATTCTGGGTTTGAAACTATGTCAAAGGAGTGCTTTGTATGTGATTTTATCAAGGCAGAAAGTTTTTCTGCGGTGCCAACTGGTACGGTTGATTTGTCAACAATGACCTTGTACCCATTCATTGATTTTGCAATCGTTTCAACGACATCATAAACGTGTTGCAAATTTGCTGAACCGTCTTCGTTTTGAGGCGTTCCAACTGCGATTATGCAAACAAGTGAGCTTTTTACGGCACTATCTAGGTCGGCAGAAAATTGTAGACGTTTTTCCGATACATTGGTTTTTACTAATTCTTCCAAGCCAGGTTCAAAAATAGGAATAATTCCATTTTCAAGCTTACGCAACTTTTCTTTGTCGTTATCGACGCAAATAACTTGGTTTCCCATGTCTGCAAGACAAGCTCCTGCAACTAAACCAACATACCCCGCTCCTATAACACAAATATTTGTCATAAAATAAAACCTTTGATTGTTAATTTACTAAATAAAAAAGAACTCGCATTCCCGAGTTCCTTTTTTCTAATTGGTTGCGGGAGCTGGATTTGAACCAACGACCTTCGGGTTATGAGCCCGACGAGCTACCAGACTGCTCCATCCCGCGATATTTATTTAATTTAATCTACAATTTATTATCGTATGCTAAAAAACAAAAATCAAGTTTTATTATAAAATAATCGCTATTTGTGAAGTTTTGTAACAATATAAGTCGTATAGTGAAATTCTTAAAGAGAAATATACTTTATATATATGTAAGTCGAAACTAAATAATCAAGACTTCAAAATAAACACGAAACACATAACACAAACCTTTCATACAACCTACACACTAACCTTCTACACATGAGGAATTATTAAACAAGATTCCAAACCCTTCGATTTTTGAAGGGTTTTTCTTTTTATTGTGCAAAAGCGTGTTACAAATGGTTGCGAAAACTTGTCCAACAAAAATTATGGCTTACTTTGTCGCTTACGCTCCTCGTAATGCCTTTGCGTGACTTTTTAGTGGGGTGTCATTGCGAAAAAATCGTAAGATTTTTGTGGTAATCTTTATAAACTTCAACCCCCGAACTTAAAAGAAAAGTTTATTGCCGAACAAAACAATTCCCACAAGGACGCTTATAAATGAAGCAAACATTACTGCGCCAGCAGAGATATCTTTTGCCATACCAACCATTCTGGAATAGCGATTATGATAAATTGAATCTAATGTAAATTCAATTGCGGTATTAAGCATTTCTGCTACAATAACAAGTCCAATAACAAAAAGCAAAAGACAAAATTCAACCGCAGAAAACTTTAAAAACAATGCCATAAAAACGACAAAGGTTGCTATTGCGACATGAATTCTAATATTCATTTCGCTTTTTAGAACAAGTCTAAACCCCTTCCTCGCATTCTTAAATGTGTTATTAAACCCTTGTGCTTTAAA
Organism: uncultured Candidatus Melainabacteria bacterium; assembly: GCA_934757275.1. Classification (GTDB taxonomy): domain Bacteria; phylum Cyanobacteriota; class Vampirovibrionia; order Gastranaerophilales; family Gastranaerophilaceae; genus CAG-196. The sequence goes on along the minus strand of CAKVLN010000003.1, from coordinate 189,570 downwards.
TTTTGTCATATTCTATACACTCCAAAGCTTTCCTTTGTTCAGCTATAACAAAATTATATTCCTCTTCGCTCTGATGGTCAAACCCCAACAAGTGCATCAAGCCGTGGCTTATCAGAAAGAATAATTCTTGTTCTTTATTCAAAGAATGGCTAATATCACGGTTAACGCCCTCTAGGACTTTGTCTAAAGCAATTACGATTTCGCCCAAATTTATTTCGCCATCAAATATAAAGCTATTTTCATCATCTGCAAATATTGCAAATGTAATAATATCCGCAGGATAGTCTTTGTTGCGGTAATCTCTATTGTATTCTTGAGTTTTTTTAGAGTCGCAAAAAACAATATCCAATGTGATTGTAGAATAATCTCGATTATTTAGACAACTTTTTTCTTCCAGTTCTGAAATATAAAACTCCAATAGGCGTTTTGTTTTTTCAATAACGTCTTTTTCGTCAGGCTGCCAGCCTTCAAATATATTTTCTGTAAAAATATTAATTGTTGTCATTTTTTTTCTTTTCCAATTCTTTCAGCTTTGCGTCCAAATCTTTATCTAGCGCAGGCATTGGAGGTTTGACTATATCATGTCCTAATTTATTGCTTTTATCAAGTTCTTTAACTAAATCATTATGATACTTAATTCTCTTGTGATGCATTCCTCTAAGCATTCTCGAAAATGTTTCAGCAATAATTTTTAAATCCTTTAATGTTAAAGGTGAGTCTGAAAGCTGACCATCATTAAGTCTTTCTTTGATGATTTTATCAATAATAGCATCAATTTCTTCGTTAGAAGGGTTTTTTGCCGCTCTAACTGCTGATTCTACAGCGTCAGCTATCATCAAAATTGCAGTTTCCTTCATATTCGGTTTTGGTCCAGGGTACCTAAATTGTTCTTCATTAACATTTTCTGCACCCTCTTCTTTTAGAGCCTCATTGTAGAAATAGCTTACAAGGCTTGTGCCGTGGTGTTGCAAAATAAAATTATTAATGATTTGAGGAAGGTGTGCATCTTTTGCAAGTTCAACACCATCTTTAGGGTGTGCAGTGATAAGCATTTTACTGAATCTTGGAGTACAAGATTTGTGAGGGTTTTCAATGCCATAAAAGGACTGATTTTCTACGAAAAACATTGGTCTTAATAGCTTACCGATATCATGATACATTGCACCAACTCTTGCCAATACTGGGTTTGCACCAATTGCTTCGGCTGCGTTTTCGCACAAGTGAGAAACTGTCAAGCTATGGTTAAATGTTCCAGGAGCATCGTTCATCAGTTTTCTTAATAGTGGTTGATTATGGTCTGCAAGTTCAGCTAAACCATAAGGTGTCATAACTCTAAATACATTTTCAATGATAGGCAAAATGCCTAACAGAATAATACCACTTATTACAAAACAGTTGATTACAATGTAGCCTAAATCTTGGAAAATCAAAGAGTTATCAATATCCATCATATATTTTTCTAAGAAATAAATTCCGCCAACAATTAAAATTCCAGCCAACGAAATCTTTGCACTTGTAATCAACAAGTCTGAACGTTTTGAAAATTTAAGTTTTGAAACCGCAGTCATAACAACAGTGTTCAATAACATAAAGGATACTACAACTTCAATATTCCAGTGCATGCCAATAGAAATTAATGCCAACAATATTGTTGATGCGAAGAAGGCGTTTCTAGGCGTTGTGAAGATTGAAAGCAAAACTGTGTAAGCAGGAATTGGAATTATATAAGGCGAGAAACCTGTTGGAAGTACTGCAGAAACTAAAGCTGTAAAGAACGTGAAGGAGGACATTATAAGCATGTATTTTGCGTTAAAATATTGCTTTTCAAAGTTTCTTTCGTATTGCAAGAACACAAATGTAAAAAATGCAACAAGTATATAGAAACCAATAATTCCACCATAATTTATCTCTAAAACGTTGTAACCAGCAGCTCTTAATGCATCACGTTTTAATTTCGTCACAGGTTCACCTTCAAAAACAATTTTTTGTCCTTTTTTGAAAACTACTTCATAAGGTTTTACTGCATTTTGCGCATTCTTTTTCGCTATTTCGGTAGCAAATTCGTCAACAACAAGGTTTGGTACTATAATTTGGTTCAAAATTCCAACGATTAATGTTCCTTGATAGCGAGGCACATTGTTTGGCAAATTCCTTCTGATGATGGCTGAAACATTGTTGTTATCGAAGTCTTTTGCAGAAATGCCCATATTAAGAACAGAGGTCAAAGTGATTTTTGATTTGTCAAAAACTGATTGTAAATCGTCATCACTGGCTTTTAGTAAAAATTCAATCAAGCCTTTTTTGCCAGATTCGTCAAACAAAACGTTTAGTTCATCTTTTTTTATATCTTCTGAAACATTTTTTTCACGAATTTTTTTTACAGAATTTTGTAAAGTCAAAAGGCTTGTTGTAATAAATTCGTCCTCTGCTTGTGTCAAAATCGGTTCAACATTTTGAGCAACTTCTTTTTTGTGTTGTTCAGTTTTCTTTGTATCAATAACCTTAATATCTTTTTGCGCTACGATATCTCTTTTACTGATACCATTTTCAATTACTTTTTGAAAAAAATAGTTTTGTGAAGATATTGTAACTGTCATTAGAAACGTGAATACGATAAAACACATTACGTTTCTAAAGGTTTTTGATGATATAAAATCTAAAAAATTTGTCATATATTGATTTCCCTTATAGTGAAATAAGTTGTGAAATATTGGTAAGTAGTCCTCTATTTTCCCTTATTTCTCTCTTTTACTACAAACCCGCACTTTGTACAAGCCAAAACAGTACCCGTACTATCTACTGGCATGAAATTATGGTTGCAGGTTAACGCTTCATCGTCTTCCTGTTTTGTAATTTCTTTTGCTGAATAAATATTATTAGGGTTTGCCCCATCTCCTCTTTTATTCTTGTTTAGCCATTTAATAAAAAGTTCTACTATATACATGATAGTTAGTTGTTATGCGCCTTGAATTTTGAAACCAAAAGGTAAAAAGTCGCTCATTTTTTTGATGTTCAAATTGCCTTTTTCCTCTGTAATAATTTCAATTTCCTTGTCGCCTTGAAATTCGTACATAACTTGTCTGCAAGCACCGCAAGGGTAGCAATCATCTTCATTTGGTGAATATATAGCTACCGCAAGAATTTCTCTTTCTCCATCAGAGATTGCTTTAAAAATAGCACATCTTTCAGCGCAAATTGTCATGCCAAATGAAGAATTTTCTATATTACAACCGCCATAAACTTTACCGTTAGATGTTAAAACACCTGCACCTACTGCAAATTTTGAGAAAGGTGAATAAGATTTTTTTGCGGCTTCTTTTGCCGTATCCATTAATAATTTGTAATCTATTTCCATAGTGATATTTTATCACATATTGTTAAAGCGTGCAATGGAAAATTAATGTTTTATGCAATCTTATGAACTTTGTCGATACTTTCTTTTTCTTTTTCGTATGCAACGTACAAATCATAGTAGCATTGTGCATTCATCCAAAATTCAGGCGTAGTGCCGAATAAATTTGCAAGCTTGTGTGCCATGACAGGGCTAATTCCTCTTTTTTTGTTATATAGCTCGCTTATTGTTTTAATTCCTACGCCTAAACGTTCGCATAGTTGTTTTTGTGTTAAACCATAAGGTTTTACAAATTCTTCTAATAATATTTCTGCAGGGTGTGTATAAGGTCTATTATTCATAAAATACTCCTATTTGTGATAATCCATAATTTGTACATCATAAGCACAACCATTTTCAAATCTAAAGACTAAGCGAAATTGGTCATTAATTCTTATTGAACAAAATTTTGATAACTCACCTTTAAGGTGCTCAAAGCGATTGGCAGGTGGTACTAACAAATCTTGTTCAGCAAATGCAAAATGCAACATATCAAGTTTTCTTTTGGCAACTTTTTGTATTGAATTGAATTTTTTTGAATTAATGCCATTAAAAATATTTTCGGTTTCTTTATCACTGAAAGATTTTATCATATTATCATATTATCACTATATGATAATATTTGTCAATATGAAAACACTAAACAAAGAATAATTTTAAAACATTACCTTTTTATTATTGCAACGGTTTCCACATGGTATGTGTGTGGAAACATGTCAAAAGGTTGGAGAAATTCGACCTTACACCCCTTTGAAATCAGGTATTTTAAATCTCTTGCAAGAGTGGCAGGGTTGCAACTTACATAAATAATTGTATCTTTTGTGAGCTTTAATGCGTAATCTAGGCTTTCTTCTGTGCAACCTTTTCTTGGAGGGTCAAGAAGCGTTACATCAAATTTTCGTCCTTTTGTATTTAATTCTTTTTCAAAAAACTTAGCTGCGTCCATATTGTGCAGTTCTACGTTTTTGATACCGTTTTCTTTTACGATTTTGTCTGCCAAAATAACGGAATCTTTAACCTCTTCAACACTGACTACTTTCTTTGCAATATCAGAAAGGCTGATGCCAAAGGCAGTGATTCCGGCGTAAGCGTCTAATATTAGAGGGGACGCAAAATTCTTTGAAATGTATTCTTTAACGTAGTTAAAAATATTGTTTGCAGTTGCAGGGTTTACTTGGAAAAAGGTTTTTGCGCCAACTTTAAAAATCTTGTCGCACAATTTTTCTTCTATAAATTCTTCACCTTCTAAAATTTCTGTTGTTTCGCCTAAGATTAAATTCGTTTTCTTAGAGTTGAAATTTACGCCAACTCCTGCAATATTAGGTAACTCTGTATAAATTCGATTTGCAAGCTTTTTTAGTTTATCAAATGTTTTGGTAGAATTTACCACCAATATGACAAGGCTTTTTTGATTGTATTCAGAGGTTCTGATAACAATATGTCTTAAATCACCAGCGTGTTTTTTCTCATTGTAGCCAGAAATTCCAACTTCTTGCGCTGCATCTCTAATAAAATCAATTATTTTGTCGCAATATGCGGGCTGAATTGGGCAATATTTTATATTTACAAGTTCATGAGAGGCTGGCTTATAATATCCTGCTAAAATTCGTTTAGAGTTCTTTGTTTCTGCTACTGGATATTGAATTTTGTGTCTGTATTCACGATTTTTAGGGCTGGCAATCGTTGGCTTAACTTCAATTGTGGTGCCGCAGATTGAGTGAATTGCATCTTCTACAATCTGTTTTTTGATTTGCAATTGGTAATCATAATCAATAAATTGTAGCTGGCATGCTCCGCAAACCTTTTGCATTGGACAAAATGGCTCAACTCTATAAGGCGATGGTTCAATTACCTCTATTACTTTGGCATTAGCGTAATTCTTGTTCTTTTTACCGAGCCTAATTTTAACCTTATCTTTTGGACAGGCACTTTCAACAAATATTACATATCCATCAACTTTTGCAATTCCAAAACCTAAGTTTGAAATTTTTTCTATCTCTACGAAGAGTTCTTGTGGAATGTCTTTTTTATTTACTGTTTGCATGGCTTAATCACTTGAATGTTACGGGTTTCAGAAAGTTCTTGACGAGCATCACGAATGATTTCTTTGTATTCATCTGATAGGCTCAAGCCGTTGCAAAGTCTATCAATAAAACCATTGTTAACTTTAACGGCTTTTTCTAAAGCTCCAACGCTTTCTAGTACATCTTTAATATCTGCTAAATCATATCCAAAAGATTGTTTTGATTGGTAAATCATCATTTCACCTGTTTCTGCAACGAGTGGTTCGCCACCTAATTCAAAATATAATTTGAATACAGATTTCAAATCTTGAAGTTCTGATTGCATAGTTGCAATGCTTTGTTGGATTCTTAAATATCTATCAAATAAATAGTCAACATTGCTTAATTGTTTCTTTTGCCAATCAAGTCTTTGTAAATATAATTTTTTTAGTTTTGGATAAGCTAAAGCTAAGCCCATTGTATCAGCCATTGCTCTATGGTGATTGTTTAATTCAACGTTAAATCTTTTTGTTAATGCTTCCAAACCGTGTGATTCCAAATCTGGAGCGATTTCTTTGAACATAACTTGAGAGTCAATTCTCGGGTTTTCTAATTTTTCGCCGAACACTCTCATTTTAGCTTCATTAAGGAAGGAGTAATCAAAGATTACGTTATGAGCAACTATTGGGTAATCGCCAATAAATTCTAAAATCTTAGGTAATGCTTCTTCCTCGCTTGGAGCATCTTCAACCATATCTTGTGTGATGCCGTGAACGGCAATGCTAGATTTTCTAATGTGTTGGTTAGGGTTTATTAAAGTTTGAAATTCATCTTTAATTTTTCCATTTTCCAGTCTTACGGCTGCAAATTCAATAATTCTTTCTCTAGTGTAATCAAGACCTGTTGTTTCAGTGTCTAATACTATTTCTATTTCCTTTTTTCTCGGCATTTTTTTACCCTTTTATTTCTCCCTATAAGTATAATAGCATAAATATATTATATGTGGTAATATAGAGTTGCTAATAAGTTAGAGGGTGTCATAAATATTAAACAAGAGGTGAATATGGTTCAGGAAATTAACACAGACATTTTTGATATGGAAGTTGTGAACAACGACGGTGTTACAGTTGTAGACTTTTTTGCAAATTGGTGTGGACCTTGCAGAAAATTAGGTCCAATTTTAGAAGAGGTTGAACGAGATTTAGAATCAAAGGTTAAGTTCACAAAGATAGATACAGATGAAAATCTTGAAGCTGCAAAAAAATATCAAGTAAGTGGTTTGCCGACTTTATTGGTGTTCAAAGATGGCGAAGTGGTTGAACGCATGGTTGGTTTGATGCCAAAAAGCACAATAATTACAAATATTGAAAAACATTTGTAATTAGCCAATATAGTCAACAACAGCTTCTTCAATAATGTTGTTCATTTTATCTGCAACTTTTTTGTAGTCAGGGTTGTTTGTTCCGTTTTTGATAAAACTTATTGATTTAGCTAAGAAAGAAAATAAGCCCAAAACTCTGTCATTATCCAATTCCAAGTTTTGATTATTTAGCATGAAATTAATTTGTGGTGGCATAAATTCTTTGTTATTAAATTCAAATTTGGAAATATCAAAAATTATTTGATCTTCTGGAAAATCTTTTGGTATAAATTGCCAAGCTTCTTTTTCACCTAACTTATCCAGTTGTTTATAAAAATTGTCAAAATGCGCACCTTTATCGTCATTTGTTAAATTAGTAACTAAACGATAAGCTTGCATTTTTATATTGCCTGAAGAACTTTTGCCTTTAGTAATTGCAATTGTTGTGTTTTGTAAACCTTTAAAACTTATATCCATACTTCTGTCCTCATATTAGCTTTTTTATTAAAACTGCTAAAAAAAATTTTTGCTAGTTATTTGTAAAATTTTTTATAGACTTTATTTTTTGTTATAATTCTACAAAAAGGAGCAAGTTGTGGCAAGACAAAATAAAACACCTTTAGGAATTTTTTCAGAAGCAATTGGGTTGTATTTTTCAAATTTTGATAAATTTATTCAATACATGTCTTTTCCTGTATTGGGTCAAATCGCAGGATTGGGCTTGGTTCTATTAATAACATTTTTCTACACACAAAATTTACCTAGCTTAATAGAAAAATATTCTGCGCTGAATGATTTTAATACACTAATTTTATTGTCTATTTTGATAACGCTTCCTGGGTTGGCAATTTTTATCAAGGCGTTTTGGGATTATCTTGTAGCTTATGGCGCAATAAATTCGATGCTTGATAATATGCTCAAAAGTGGCAGAGTTTATGATTTTGATGCTCATACTGAACTTATTAAAAGAAGAAGTGTGCCTTTTGTAGGACTTTGGTTTTTGTTTGGTATTTTTTCTTTAATAGCCGTTTGCCCTCTCTTCTGGGTGGTTTGTGGAATACTTGCCGTGTATTTTGTATTGGTGTTTCAAGTATTTACTTTTGAGCCAGAATTGTCACCAGCACAGTGTGTAAAAAGAAGTTTAGATTTAGTAAAAGGACATTTTGCCTCTACCTTTATGCTGATGGCACTTGTTGGTTTGCTTACTTACTTGTTTATTCCTCAAATCGTTATAAAACTGTTTGACATGGCGGGAATTAGTACCTTCTTAGGAAATCTGATTATGCCAATTGTAAACCAATTGCCAGAAATTAATCTTACAATGTACGGTATTCCTGAAATTTCAAAAGATAGTATTGCTCAATTTACAATACAGACTTTTGTAGCACAAATTTTGATTCAATACACTTTGCCATTACGTTCAATTCTTTGGTCAATGTGGTATAGAGAACTCTCTAACAAGGCTTATAAGCTAAAAGAAACTACTACTAAAAAAAGAAAAACAAAGCGTCCGAGTGAAAAATTGATGGAGGCTTCTCATAAAAAATACGGCAAAAAGAAAATTGATCCAAATATTTTAAAACGTGCATCAGAAAAAGATGAAGATTGAGTTTCGTCTTAAATTCTTTTGTAAACCATAAATCTTAGATTTTTGCCAAATTCTTTTTCTAGTGAATAATTTCTCAAAACATAGCTATAAATTTCGCCAGCGTAATCTTGTCCAAAGAAACTGAAATAATAGTTAGATGTGTTGTAGTTGCTTAAAATTATATATTCAGGCTTAATCAAGTCTAATCGTTTCAAGATTAAGTCTTCTCCAAACGTTTCTACATAAAGTGGTATTAGTGAGTAAAATTTGTCATCAGAAGTTCTAGCACTCAAAAAGTTGATTGCCAAACCTTCTGGATACACGACAACTCTATCTTGCGCATGTGTGTTGTTTTCAATAAAATTGACAATTTCTTTTACAGACTTTTCGTAAGTATAAATAGTTCCACGTTCTGTTTGAATTTTGACATTTTTTGATAATAAACTTGTTGAATTTTTGATGCCAAAATTAAGAGCACAAATGAGAAGTATGATAAAAAATGATTTCTTAAATCTTGGTGGAATTAAAATAAATATCGAAATTAGTGCAAATGGTATGAAAAATACGCCATAAGACATAAAAGTTAGGGCGAAAAATATTTTCATAGATATAAGAAGTGAAGCTAAAATAAAAAATAGTTTTTCAGAAGATAAAGTTGAAAATTTGAATGCCATCATTATTAAAATAAAAGGGAAGGCGAAAACAAAGAGTTCTGGCGAAACGATGAAATAAAAGTAAATTATCGTTAAAATAATTAGCCACCAACTTCTAAAATAATACATAAATAATAGCGGTATTGCTATTTTCAAAAAGTTCATTAAGTATATTGGTATAAGCTCCCATCTAAAAGTTAAACCCATCACTGAATAAAACCAGTAAATTGTTTTAGTTGCAGACATTGCAATGATTAATTGAAAAGATGTCATTATGTCATTAAAAGTTACACCCATAAAAAATAATGGAGTGTAAGATATTATGACTGGAATTATTAGAGCTAAAAGATTTTTCCACAAAGCTTGAGTTCTTGTTACATAAAAAAGAAGTGGAAGTAAAAAAATGAACTCGTATTTGGTGCAAATTGCAAAAGAATACATCAAATATGCAAGTTGAAATTTATTTTTTAAGGCAAAATAAATAGAGGCAAGTATAAATAGTAGTCCATAAAGTATTCCAAAAGAGTATGGAAAATAAAAGTTGAAAACATTTGGCGAAAGAACAGAAACCGAAATTATGAAGAGTACAATGCTTAAAGCATAAGTTTTGTTCATAAATCTGTTTGCAATTGCAAAAACAAGATTTAGTATTCCATAAGTTGCGGCTAATCCCGCAAAATACAAAACTTTTAAATGCACTCCAAAAACTAAGAATAACAGAGCATTAATTAAATATGAAAGCGGTGCATAAATTGTAAATATATTTTTGTATAAGGCTTGTCCGTTGAGAATTTCTGCTGGGATATAAGCCTCTCTAAAAGAGTCTACAATAATGTCGCCAAAATGCCCGTAGCAGAGAATGAAAGTTGCTATGATTATTGTATTAAATAAAATTAATTGCCAATTATTCTTCAAACTTTTCATAAATTCATCTTAACAAAGCGTAACAAATAAAGCAATTTTTTGAAACGAAAAAACTTTATAAATATGTGTAGTTAATTAAAAGGTTGTCTAAAAGTGGTTAGTCTATATTCTTTACAAAATCTATATAATCAAGGAATTTTAGATTATGTTCCTGCAGAGTTGGCAAGCGCACCAAATGTTTCTTCTCTTGCTGGCATGCAAAATCCTTATTTGAATATGGCAATGCAAGGCAATCTTTACCAATCAGCTGGAATGGCTCCTGATAGTTTTTCTTATATAAATGCAGGCATCAATGCTATTACACAAGATGGAACTGCTGGTCACGCTAACGCTGGTTATGTTGGTGGAAACGCTGGCGGTGGTTATTATACTGCTGGTTTAAATGGCTTTGGTGGAATAAATGGTAATTATGGTTTTAATAATCCACAAGCTGGCATGAATGGTTTTGGTGGAGTAAACGGAAATGTTGGTTTTAACAACCCACAAGCAGGAATTAACGGCCTAGGTGGGGTTAATGGTAATGTTTTAACAAATAATTCTCAAGCTGGTATAAACGGTTTTGGTGGTGGTTTTGGAAAATTAGGACAAGCAATTTCTAACACTCCAAACTCAATAAAAGGACTATTAGCTGCTGGACTTATTATTGGTACGGCTGCATTGTGCTTGAAAAGAGGCAAGAAACCTCCTGTAAAGCAACCACAAACTTCTAATTTCTTTTCAAAGTTAAAATTCTGGAAAAAATAATGTAAAAATATACAAATAACCTTATAAAATACCTTATTAATTAACCAAATTTTTGCGCCGAAAGGCGTTTTTTTTTATGTTAAAATTCTTTTATGGAAGAAGTGCAAAAATTTATTTTATTGTATGAAAAGGCTATTGAATATAGCAAGTTGGTTCTTGATAATACAAATTCAAGAAAAGAGGCTATTAATTATGCAAGACAAAATCTTGATAGGCAGGAACTAAAAAACTTTTTCAAAATTGGTGAATTAAACAATGAACAAATGGAAATCTTAGGAACAAATATTTCTGTTATTAAATTTTCACTGGATAGTTTAATCAAAAATCTTATAGAACATGCTGATTTGAATTTTAGTAGTTATAATTTAATTCTTCCAAATATTGTTAGTTTGCCTGATTGTGTACAACAAGATAGAAAATTGAATTTAAGAATGTTTCGTAGAGTAGATGACAAATTGTACGAAGTAGTTATTAAAACTACAAAAAATAAGCAAGAAAATTATTTAACATCTTTTCATCGTTGTGATGATTCAAAACTAAAACATAAAAAAAGATAGTTTTGATTTTGAGGACTCGGACTGTCCCTCTGTCGCCTGTTGGCTCGGTGCCGAGAATTTACCGTATCAAAACTATCTATTAATATTATAACAATATTATTCAATTTTTTCAAGCCTTGTGCCAATTTAGCTCTTGTGTTGAGGTTTATTATAATCGTAACCATTTAATATTTTTATGTTAAAATATCCTTGTATGAAGAGATTTATTTTTACACTAATTTTAATTCTAGCTACTCAAATTGCAGTATTCGCAAATGTCAAAAATGTTGATTTGGATACAATGGTGCAGATTGGGTTAAAGCAAAATTGCGACTTGAAAATTAAGCGTATGGAATTAAAAGCGGCTGAAAAAGATATTAAGATTGCCAACCGTCTTAAAAATCCAGAAATTCAATCTAATATTGTGATGGGGAACGTTGCGCTTGGTAATTCTTCTCAAGCTGGTGTTTCTTTGCCAATTGAGGTTCTAAAACGTGGAATAAGAAAAAAGGTTGCAATCGAAGAATATAATATTAAAGAAACAGAGTTAAAACAGGCAGAACACAATTATAAGTTGCAAGTTATGCAAGCTTATTTTGATGTTCTTTATGCAAAATCTGTTTATAACATTCAAGAAGAACGTTTAAAGTTGTTTAAAAACTTAGTTCAAATAACAACAGATAAACCCAAATATCCCTCTTATGAAATAGATAATTTAAAGGCTGATATTCAATATGCACAACAGTTAATTGCGGTTAATATGGCAAAGTCTAACCTTTTAGCAAAGCAATTTGAACTTAATAAAATTCTTAATACTGGCGATGATAGTGTTATGTATGATACAAAAGAAGCTTCGCTATGGGGAAATTGGGCATTTTTAAATATTAAATTACCTGAATACAATTTTTTGGAAAATATAGCTTTACAGTATAGTTATATGGTGAAAATTTCTCAAAAAAATATTGATAAATCTGAACTGGAAGTTACTATGGCGAAAAGAAATCGTGTTCCAGACGTAAGTGTTGCAGGTGGTTATGCTTGGCAGGCACATCGTAATGCTCCAAATGATTACGGTGGTGCATTTGTTGGTTTTGGTATTGATGTTCCGATTTTGTACAACTATACGCCAGAAATTCAAAAGGCTCAGATTTTCTTGGAAAGAAGCAAAGCTAGTAAAAAAGCTTATGAATACCAATTAAAATATGAATTGAAGAAGGATTACAATACTTTTAAGTATTCTGCTGAAAATATGGAACATTCAAGGAAAATTCTTCAAGATTCAGAAAAAATTGTTAAACTTTCAACAGATGGTTATATCAAGGGTAAAAACTCTTATACAGATTTGGTAATCAACGAAAATGGACATCAAGAGGTTTTGAGCCAATACTTGACTGCAATGTCTAGACACTTTTATTCTTATTTAGAACTTATGCAGGATATAGGACACGATATCTTAATTGAAGAGGAATTGTTATGATAAAACTTGTTGCAACAGACATAGATGGGACAATCTTAATTCCAGAAGGAAATTTTACCGAAGGCGTAAAAAAATGCATCAAAGAGCTTTGTGCAAAAGGAATTAAAGTTGTTCTTGTGACTGGTAGAATGAACGCTGCTGCGGAATTGATTGCAAAAGATTTGGGGCTAGAAACTCCAGTAATTTCTTATCAAGGTGGGCTTGTAAAATACAATGGTGAAACTCTTTACAAAAGATGTTTGACGGAAGAGCAAGCGCAAAGAGTTATTGATTGGGCAAATTCTGAAAATATTCATTTGAATTTGTATAACGATGATATTTTGTATTCAGAAACAATATGTCCAGAAATTGAACGTTATTGCAACAATTTACATACAAAATATACGATAAAAAATTTCTGTGATATCAAGAAAGACAATGTTAACAAATTGCTTGCGATTGATTATAATAATCCAGAAAAAATTAATAGACTTGAAAAAGAGTTGCCAAAGGTTTTCCCAGATTTGTACATAATAAAATCAACTCCATACTTTTTAGAATTTTCAAATAAAGAAGGTTCTAAATACTGTGCAGTTAAATTCTTGCAAAAATATTGGGGAATAAAAGAAGCTGAAACTTTGACAATAGGTGACCAAAATAATGATATTGCGCTTTTAAAAGCAGGTGGAATAAAAGTAGCGATGGGTAATGCAACAGAAGAGCTGAAGGCGGTTGCCGATTATGTTACAGATACTGTTTTCCACGATGGCTTTGTTAAGGCGATGGAAAAATTTATTTAAGTTTATTTTTTGTAATTAAAAAGGGCAAAATCGGTTTCTCCGATTTTGCCCTTTTTAATACCGTACCACTACCTATCGAAATACAGTAAAATTGATTTTGCTTATAAAATCTACTTTTTAGAAAAATGACACCCGCAAGGGTTATCTTAGTGCTGCTTTGCTTCCAACCTGACACGGTTCGATATCTCACGCCATCATAATCTAAATTATCAACAACCTCATAAACATAGGCAATTTCCCTGTACCCCTCACAGTAGGCTCTGCACCCTGCAATCGCTTCAAGTCGAGAGAACGCTACTTCCCCGTGGAGTACGGCAGAGAAATCGTAACATAAAAACTAAATGATTACAAGCTTTCTATCTTCTAATTTGCATTTTTTGCCAATCGGAATTGTGATTTTATCTTTGCAATGCGTAATCTTGAAACCGCCAACAACTGGTATATTTAATCTTGTAGCAAGTTCTTTGAAATATGTTTCTAACCCTTCTTGATTGTCAACATCAAGAAAATCACCCAGAACAATTCCTTTGCAATTTTGTCTAAATTTATCAATGTTTATAAGTTGCTGAAACATTTTATCAATCTTGTAAACAGGCTCACTCAAGTCTTCTGCAAAGAATACAAATTCCTCATCTGGTATAAAATCTAAGCCGCAAAGTGAAACTACTGTCGCTAGATTTCCACCCCAAATAATTCCTTCGCAAGTTCCAGCGTTATAAATTTTGTTGCCATCAAATTCCAGTTTCTCACCATTAATAGCCTTTAAAAAATTTGTGTAGGTAAAATCTGAGTGGTTTTGAGTTTCTGGCTCATCGCCAAAATCACTCGTTGCCATTGGTCCATGGTAAACTGTTAAGCCAGTTTTTTTGTAAATCATTAATAAAAGAGCCGTGACATCAGAAAAACCACAAAATACTTTAGAATTTTTTTTGATGATTTCGTAGTTAATGTTGTTAATTAGGCGAATTGCGCCATATCCGCCTCTTGCGCACATTATGATATCAATTTCTGGGTCTAAGAAGAATTTGTGCAATTCGTCAAGCTTTTTTTTATCACTGCCTGCAAGGTATCTTTCTTTGTCAAAAATGTTATAAGAAAGCTTTACTTTGTAACCTTCTTTTTCAAAATAATTTTTTGCATTTTCTACTTTTTCTTTGTCGCATTCGCCAGAAAGCGCAATAATTCCAATCGTTTTCATAAACTAATTATAATAATTATGTAAAGGTTTGTAAAGATTTTTATATACAACGCAATTTTTTAAATTTTGAAACGTTATTATATATATACAAGTTGAAAAGGATATGACTATGGGTGTATCACCAATCGAACAAAATTTTCAATATGGTCTATACGGTCAAGGAAGTAAAATTCCGTTTGGCGGTTTAACGGTACAACCTCGTGTAACCCCAACTCCTTCGGTTGACAATCAGTATGGTATTTCAATTCCTCAAAATCATTCTTATACGCAAGATGAGGCAGGAAACAAAATCGCAACAGGTCAAGACGGCGTTGGCTTAGCACACGTTGATGCGAAAGACCATAAATTTATGCTAATTGCATAAGGGAAATTCAAAATTTTTTAAATTCCAGTTGAGATTAATGTCCCAACTGGAATTTTTGTGTAAAGAATTGTAAAGAAAAGTGTAACCTCTGAAATTGCTTACTTTGTAAATACTTTATATATATAAGATGGTATAAAAAGGACGCAGTAAGTAAGATGGCACCAGATTTTTTAGACATTATTAATAAAACAACAGGCGGCGTTGGTGGCGTTGGTAGCTTTTCAACTGGTGCTGGCTCTTCTTCAAATGTTAATACTCAAGAATTTATTAACTCTGTTTATACTTTTGGTGATCCAAACGCAACTACTGAACAAAAAATTCAAAAAGCTACTAATTTTGGTTTAAACTTCCTTCTTTCTTTGGTTGGTAGTAATGAAGAAGCAAACGCTGCAAAAGAAGTTAATGATAATGCAAAAAGTGCAGAAACTTCTCAAAAAGCATTAACTGATGCAGCTGCAAAAACTCAATCAAAAGTAGCTGATAAAATAGCAGAAATGGAACAAAATGCTCAAAAGGTTCAAGAAGAAATCGCTAATTTAGAAGAAACTTCTAAAGAAAAAGAAGATTACCAAAAACAAATTGAAGAAAAAGTTCAAAGACTTAATGAAATCAAAGCTGAAATTCAAGCAAACCCAGAAAAAGCTTCTGAGTACTTATCTGAGTTAACCGAAATTAGTGCCTCTATTCAAGACATTTCAAGCGCATTAGAAAAATTGACTTCTAGCGTAAAAGAAAGCTCTCAAAATGTTGAAGATTCACAACAAGAAAGTTCTGACCTTAATGATGAAGGCAATAATATCGTTGAAGAAGGCGTTGCAGAGCAACAATCAATCGCTCAAAACATTGCAACTCAACAAACTGTAAATACTACAACGGCTGCAACTGGTGTTGTTAATAATACTCAAGGTACTGCCGCACAAGCAGAAGCAGTTGCAATTGAAGCTAGTTCAAAATCAAGCTCATTTATTCCAGTAGTTGGAGCTTTCACAAGCGCAGCTGGCAGCACAGTTGCATCAAAATTATATCAAGTATCAGAAGACCAATTTGCAAGCGGTTCAATCAGAAATTCAGGTGCTGCAAGCAACGCAACTACCTTAACAGGTTTAAATTCTATGATTTCTACAAACTTAACAGATTTTTCAAACTTCCCAACCGCAATTGGTTCAATGTTAAGCGATACAGATAGCTACGTTTCTGATTTTACAAGCTTTATGCAACCAGTAGGCGAATGGTTAGATAACGCAAGTTCAATTGGTGACGAGGCTAACGCAATCAACGAGGCAGCAAACCAAGTTCGAGAAAACGATTTAGAGGCTGAAAATACCGACAATCAAACATCTCAATCAAGCGTATTTAATTATGACACTGATAAATTAGAAGAAATGGCTTCATAATAATTGCTCAAACTTAAAATATAAAATCTTAAATACAATATAAAGAATTTATAAAGCTTTTTTAGCGAGTGTAAAACATACACTCGCTAAAGGCTTTTTTACAAGCGGATTTTAGCTTTATTTATATACAATATATCCCCTAAATCCTCATGTTGACTTGCGTTGACAATAATTTTAATTTGTGTTGCAATATTAGTATAGCTGTACTAAAAAAAGGAGATTCAAAATGACAACTAAGACTAAAAAAAACGTTGAATCTTTGGAAAAAAGCCTAGAAGCTTCTTCAAATGTTGTTGAAACACTTGAACAATTAGAAGGCTTAATTTCTAGAGTTCACAAAGCTCAAAGAATTTTCGCAACTTTCTCTCAAGAAAAAGTTGACGCTATATTCAAAGCAGCAGCTACTGCAGCAGATAAGGCTCGTATCCCTCTTGCTAGAATGGCTGTTGAAGAAACTGGTATGGGTATTTTAGAAGATAAGATTATTAAAAACCATTTTGCTTCTGAATATATTTATAACAAACATAAACACGCTAAAACTTGCGGTATTATCAGAGAAGACAAAATTAATGGTACAAAAGTTGTTGCAGAACCTTTAGGTGTTTTAGCAGGTATCGTTCCAACTACAAACCCAACTTCAACTGCAATTTTCAAATCTTTAATCTCATTAAAGACTAGAAACGGTATCATCTTCTCACCACACCCAAGAGCTAAAAAATCAACAATTGCAGCTGCAAAAATCGTTTTAGATGCTGCAGTTAAAGCTGGTGCTCCAGAAGATATTATCGGCTGGATTGATGTTCCATCAATTGAACTTTCAAGCGCATTGATGAAACACCCTAACATTGATTGTATCTTAGCTACAGGCGGTCCTGGTATGGTTAAGGCTGCTTATTCATCAGGCAACCCAGCATTAGGTGTTGGTCCTGGTAACACTCCAGCTGTTATTGATGAAACTGCTGATATCAAAATGGCAGTATCTTCAATTCTTATGTCAAAATCTTTCGACAACGGTATGATTTGTGCATCTGAACAATCAGTTGTAGTTGTTGATAGCATTTATGAAGAAGTTAAAAAAGAATTTGTATACAGAGGTGCTTACCTTGTAAACGAAGGTCAACAACAAAAATTAGTAGACCTTCCTCTTATTGATCCAAAGAGAGGTACTGCTCACCCTGACGTAGTTGGTCAAAAACCACACAGAATTGCTGAACTAGCAGGTTTTGGTAACGAAGTTCCAGAAGATGCAAAAATCTTATTGGTAGAAAGACCAGAAGTTGATTGGGAAGATCCATTCTCAAGAGAAAAATTATCACCAGTTCTAACTCTTTACAAAGCTAGCGACTTTGAAGATGCAGTTGAAAAAGCTTATCACTTAGTAAGCAAAGGTGGTGCGGGTCATACTTCAGTTCTTTATACTGATGAACGTAAAAAAGATAGAATTAACATGTTTGGCGAAAAAATGCCTACTTGCAGAGTGTTAATTAACTCTCCATCATCTCAAGGTGGTATTGGTGATTTGTTCAACTTCAGACTTGAACCATCATTAACTCTAGGCTGCGGTTCTTGGGGCGGTAACGCTGTTTCAGGTAACGTAGGCGTAGAAAACTTATTGAACTACAAAACCGTTGCTGAAAGGAGAGAAAATATGTTATGGTTCAAAGTTCCTTCTAAAGTATACTTCAAGAGAGGTGCTACTGACTTAGCTCTTCGTGAATTAGAAGGTAAAAAACGTGCATTCATCGTAACTGATAGATTCTTATTCAATTCAGGTGCTGTTAATGCTATTACTAATGTTCTTGATGAAATTGGTATCGAACACGAAGTATTCTTCGATGTTAAACCAGACCCAACTTTGTCAACAATCGATCAAGCTATGGCTATTATGAAACCATTTGAACCTGATGTAATCATTTCATTAGGTGGCGGTTCTCCAATGGACGCAGCTAAGATTATGTGGTTATTGTATGAACAACCTGATACAAACTTTGAAGATATCGCTATGAGATTTATGGATATCAGAAAGAGAATTTGCAGAATCCCTGAATTAGGTAAGAAAGCTACTATGGTTGCTATTCCTACAACATCTGGTACAGGTTCAGAAGTAACTCCATTCGCTATCATTACTGATGACGAAACTCACGTTAAGTATGCAATTGCTGATTATGCGTTAACTCCAAATATGGCAATTGTTGACCCTAACTTCGTTGATGGTATGCCAAAAGGCTTGACTTCAGCATCTGGTATTGACGCTTTAGTTCACGCATTTGAAGCTTATGTATCTTGTATGGCTACTAACTTCACTAACTCTAATGCTTTAGAAGCAACTAAGTTGGTATTCAGATACTTAGAACGTTCTTACAAGGAAGGTGCTAACGATCCTATCGCTAGAGAAAAAATGCACTATGCAGCTACAATCGCTGGTATGGCATTCGCTAACTCATTCTTAGGATTGTGCCACTCAATGGCTCACAAACTTGGTGCTATGTACCACGTTCCACACGGTGTAGCTAACGCATTGTTATTCAGACAAATCATCAAATACAACGCATCAGATGCTCCACACAAACAAGCAATCTTCCCTCAATACAAATTCCCTAACGCTAAGGCTAAATATGGTCAAATCGCTGACGAATTAGGCTTGGGCGGTAAGAATGATGATGAAAAGGTTGAATTGTTAATCAAGGCAGTTGATGAATTGATGGATAAAATTGAACTTCCTAAGTCAATCAAGGAATTTGGTGTTGATGAAAAAACATTTATGGACAACTTGGACGAACTTGTTGAATTGGCATTCGATGACCAATGTACAGGTGCTAACCCAGCTTACCCATTGATGTCTGATATCAAACAAATTTATATCGACGGTTACTATGGTAATGTTTAATTAATAGTTAAACGATAATAAAAGAAGGTGCGCTCTTAAAGAGCGCACCTTCTTTATGTAACCGTCAAAGGTGCAAATTTTGCACCTTTGATGGTTGTTAAACTCGATTTACAACTTCTGTTTAAGAAACAACTTTTTCTTCTTTATCAAGTGGATATTTGCCATCTTCAACTTCTTGAAGCATATTGGTCATTTCATCTTGAAGGTTCTTGTATTCACTTCCAATGTTGTAATCTTCCAATTGTTGAGAAAGAGTTTCTGTATCGCCTTCAAAGACGCTGCCATCTTCGTAAGTGTAAACTTTCTCGCCATTCTCGTCGGTGGTTTCGGTCAGTGACTTGCCTTCTTCGTCAGAGTATAGCAGATTACCGCTTTCATCTGTTTTTGGATATGCACGTTTTGGGTAAACCTCTTCTAAGCCCATATATTCGCTGCCGTCGAGATTTTCGTAAATAGGCTCTCCGTCATCATCAAACAATAAGTTGCCTTCTTCATCTTGACTTTGACGCAGTTCCACACCGCTCATGGTCGTATATCTTACTCTACCGTCTTCATCTTGTAGAATTACAGTAGTTGTTTTGTCTAAGAAGGAAGCATTGCCGCCCATGCCACAACCTTCGTTGTGTGTTGTTTCTGCAACTTTATTCATAATATCTGTATCTAATTGATAAGTTGCAATAGCGGCTTTTTGTACGTCAGTAAGTTCAATACCAGCTTCTTGTTTTTTAATCAATTTTTTATATTCAGCTTTACTAATTAATGGAACTTCTGTGTCATTGCCAATGCTAAACAAAGCCTTGATGATTGCACGCATTTTAGATTGATAGTACGATACCATCGCATTAATTTTTTCACGGTATTTAACTTCATCTGTGTCAAGGCGCTTTGTAACGTTGGTTTTTTGTGAACTGTAATTGAAGTTCATATTTACTTGTTTATAGCCATCGTCAGTGCCAACAACGTAATTATTGTTTTCATCTTTGTAAAGTCCAGATACCATGGTGTTTTTAAGCTTATATTCAGTATCTTCCGTAGTACTTTCTGAATAGTTATTGCCATGGTAAGTTGTTTCGAGGTCAATTTCATTATCAATATAAACATCGTTGCATACATTTCCGTCTTCATCTTCATGAAGTGTTTGAACAATACCATATTGAGAATATACACTCGGATCATACTGTCCGTCCATTGCTTCAAAATCGAAGTTTACATTAAACGTTACAAGCTCTGCTAATGCTGGTTGCGCCTGAATCATTGAAACAATTTTGTCTAAACCCGTCAAAGTGCTTACTGTAACTTCATAATGACCAATGCCTGTTTGCGCATCAACAATAGGGGTTAAAGCATCAATACCATCAATATTTAAAATATCGTCAATAGGAAGTCCTGCTGGCAAATCGTATATTGTAACTTGAGCATCATTCATGTACCAGCCGTAGGTATTGCTCTTGAAATCCCCGTCAACATTTAGATTTCCATTATATTCAGAATTACAAATTGCAATGTAAGAACCATCTACGCAACCAACAATGCCTCCAGCTCTTCCTGTTTCCATCAAGAAGGATAAATCACCATCATTCTCATCGTTGTTCCAAGTGATGTTAGCATTGCTAGTGCAGTTGTTAACTGTAATAATTGTTTTTCCTGATTGACCAATTAAACCACCTGCAGCTTCTTCGTCAAATACAATATTTCCGCTTGTGTTACAATTAGAAATTTTTAAATCTCTTGTTGCAACGCCTTCTGCGGTGCTTGTGTCAATTATAGAACCGATTAATCCGCCGACATAATATTTGCCATTCGCATTAACATCTGTTGCAACATTTGAAATAGAACTATTGCCCACTTCAACTAAAATCAATTCGTCGCCATCATTTTTATAGTACGAATTGTCATTTAATGTACCGACTAGACCGCCTGTGCTTTCATAACCGCTAACTTCGCCTGTTATGTTGATGTTATCAAATGTTGTTCCTCTTGCAAGACCTGCAACGATACCTACAGAACTTGCGCCTCCGACGAAATCGGTTGGTGTTGTGACTTTTGCATCTTCAAAATCTATGTTGGTTATTGTTGCATTTTGTGTAACACCAAAGAAACCTATGTTTTGAGCGTCATCATCTGTTACATTGATGTTCAAATTCTTGATAGAATAACCATTACCATTCAAAACTCCTTCAAAAGGGTTCTCATTATTACCAATAGGCGTCCAGTTTGTTTCTGCTAAATCAATGTCTGCCATCAAGATATATTTGCCACTTAAATTGTTTGCAATTGCGGCTAACTCTTGTGCCGTTTTAATTACGGTGTATCCCTGTTCAACTGCCTCAGCTTCTGTAAGTTGTGCTTTATCAGAATTTTCTGCAGCAGCTAGTGCGGCAGCCTCTTCTGCTTTAGCAGCTTCGTAATCAGCTTCTGCGCCTGTTATTTCTGAATCAAGCGTTGTCAATTCTTCATTAAGCTTTGCGAGATTTTCTTCTATGGTTTTGTGTTTTTCTTCTGCTGCTTCAAGTTCTTTTGTTACCGCCTCCAATTCTTTTTCAGCATTTTGTTGTTGAACTTGTGCTTCTTCAACTTTTGCTTTGGCATTTTCTAAATTAGCTTTAATCGTTTCGACATTTGCTTTAGCGGTTTCATATTGTGCTTTAAGAGATTCATTATCTGGGTCTTGAGCGCATCTGCTAGCTAAGGTTTGAAGTTGGGTATTTGCAAAGTTCCATTGTTGAGCAATGTTATTATAGTTCATTATTTCTGTTGTCACATTTTGAGTTGCGGTTGATACAACTTCTTCTGCGCTTGCTTTAGCCGTAGATTTGATATTAATATTAGTTTGTGCCGCTGTTAATTCAGTATTAGTTTTGTTAATTTCTTGCTCTTTTGCTTGTTTTGCTTTCAATTTCTCTTGCCATGTGTTGTACAAACTTTGACTTGAGTTAGTGTTAACAGATACATTTGCCATATTATATCCTTATTTAATATCTCTGTTCCATATATATCGACATAAATTTTTAAAACTTTAATGTTTTACATATAAATGTTACAAAAATTTACACTATATAATCGAAATTGTTGTTATAAGTGCGTATCACTTACTTATTTTGCGCTTTATTCAAATTTACAAAAATTAACAAAATTTTCGATTTCTCTTTTAATTTCAATACTTTACATGTATAATTAAGTGTAAAATTTACAATAGAAGGAATGAAAAATGGCGCTAAATTTTCAAGATTTAATTCTAAACTTATCACGTTACTGGTCTGATTATGGTTGTATAATTCAACAGCCGTATGATATTGAAAAAGGGGCTTCAACAATGAACCCTGCAACTTTTTTAAGAGCTTTAGGACCAGAACCTTGGTCAACTGCGATGGTAGAACCTTGCAGACGTCCAACTGATGCAAGATACGGTGAAAACCCAAACAGATTGGGACATTATTTCCAATATCAAGTTATCTTAAAACCATCTCCAGACAATGCTCAAGAACTTTATTTGAAGAGCTTAGAGGCAATGGGAATTGATTTGTCAAAGCATGACGTTAGATTTGTAGAAGATAACTGGGAATCTCCAACTTTAGGTGCTGCTGGTGTAGGCTGGGAAGTATGGTTAGATGGTATGGAAATTACTCAATTTACATATTTCCAACAAGTTGGTGGTCTGGAAGTTAAGCCTGTTGCGTTGGAAATAACTTATGGTTTAGAAAGAATTGCCATGTATATTCAAAACAAGGAATCTGTTTTTGATATTATGTGGAACAATAAATTAAAGTATGGTGATATTTACCTACAAAACGAAATTGAACAATCAAAATATAACTTTGAATATTCAGATGCAGACAGATTGTTCAAATTATTTGACGCTTACCAAAAAGAAGTGGATAATTGTATAAACGCAGAGCTTGTTCTTCCTGCTTATGATTATGTTCTTAAATGCTCACACACTTTTAACTTGCTTGATGCAAGAGGTGTAATCAGTAAAGATGAACGTATTAATTTCATTAACAGAGTCAGAACTATGGCATCTGCGGTTGCGAACTTGTACGTTAAGCAACGTGAAAAACTCGGTTTCCCACTTTTGAAAGCTGGTCAATAAATAACAAATTGAACATTGAATTGAGAAAGTGGAAAGTTCAGATTCATCAACTTTCCACTTTCGACTAAAAAGAAAAA
The DNA here is from genome assembly GCA_934757275.1 of uncultured Candidatus Melainabacteria bacterium. Taxonomy (GTDB): domain Bacteria; phylum Cyanobacteriota; class Vampirovibrionia; order Gastranaerophilales; family Gastranaerophilaceae; genus CAG-196. Next base: position 166,105 of record CAKVLN010000003.1, on the reverse strand, counting down.
ATGAAAGGTATCTGAATGACACTGAAACAAGTATTAACAAAAATGGTTACACGCAAAAACCCTGATGACGCTTTGGCAGGAGCTGCTGAAGGCGGTTTAGAAAAAACTCTAGGAGTATGGGACTTAATCATTTTGGGTGTTGGAGCGATTATTGGCTCTGGAATTTTTGCGATTGTTGGTATTGCTGCCGCTGGTAGCGCTGATGGAACAAGTCCTGGCGCTGGGCCTGCATTAATTATATCAATGGTCATTGCGGCAATTGCGAGTGTCTTTTCAGCACTTTGTTATAGTGAATTTGCAACGATGATTCCTATTGCAGGTGGTGCTTATACTTATACCTTTGCAACTCTTGGTGAATTTGCGGCATGGATTATTGGTTGGATTTTAATGCTTGAGTATGCCGTTGGTTTTATTGCGGTTGCTTGTGCTTGGACTAACCACTTTATGCAATTTATAAAAGGTTTTTCAAGCATTCTTCCAGCTTGGCTTGTTAACCCGCCTTTGTGGTTGATTAATGACTATCGCTCTGCAGTTAGTGCATACTCTGCTCAAGGAATTGATGCACATGCTATGATTCCTCATATTGGTTCAATTCCTTTGTGCATAAATCTTCCTGCAATGATTATGATTGGAATAATTACTGCAATTCTTGTTAAGGGTACTAAAGACTCTGCAAAAATGGCTGGTATTATGGTTGTCGTTAAGTTGGGCGTAATTGCATTGTTCGTAATTGCGGGTGCTTTTTATGTTCGCCCAGAAAATTGGACACCATTTGCGCCAAACGGTTTTGAAGGTATCTTTATGGGAGCTTTCATTATCTTCTTTGCTTATGTTGGTTTTGATGCCTTGGCTACTGCAGCAGAAGAATGTAAAAACCCTCAAAAAGACTTGCCAGTTGGTATTTTAGGTTCATTAGTTGTGACAACTATAGTTTATGTGTTGGTAGCATTGGTTCTAACTGGCATGCAGCCAACAAGTGGTGTTGCTATTCCAGATGGTATTTACAAAGCTCCGATGGCGTTTGCAATGTCTGTTGTTCACCAAAATTGGATTGCTGGCTTGATTTCAGTAGGTTCGTTGGCTGGTTTAACTTCTGTACTGCTTGTAATGCACATGGCTGCAACAAGAGTATTGTTCGCAATGAGCCGTGACCATTTCTTACCACGAGTGTTCCAAAAGGTTCACCCAAAATTCGGCACACCTCATATTTTGACAATTACAGTTGGTGTTGTTGGTATTTTAGGTACTTTGTTACTAGATTTGAACGTAGCAGCTTCACTTTGTAACTTTGGAACTTTTACTTCGTTTATTATAGTTTGTATTGCAATTTTAATTTTGCGAAAAGTTGATCCAGATAGAGAACGTCCATTTAAAGTTCCTTTCTGCCCTTGGTTTCCACTTGCCGGTATTCTATGTTGCGGTGGTTTGATGGCTTATTCAATGGTTGTAGCAAAAGGTGAGTCTGCAAAACTATCAACAGAATTATTTATAGTTTGGGTAATTATGGGTGCGTTGATTTATGCCTCTTATGGTTACAAGAAAAATAGAAAAGCTGAAATATTAGTAGAAGAAAATAAAGAAATAATTGAAAAAGATGAAGTCGTTATTAAGTAATTTATTAAAATGTAAAAGCCCTCAAGAATTAATTGACGAGGGCTCAAACTCGGGTTTAAAAAAGACCTTGAATGTATTTGATTTAATTGTAATTGGTATTGGTGCAGTAGTTGGTACAGGTATTTTTACAATTATCGGAAGTGCGATAGCTGGTTCAGCAGATGGAGCTGGTGCTGGAACTGCGGTTGTTGTTTCAATGGCATTGGCTGCAATAGCAAGCGTATTTTCTGCATTATCTTATTCAGAAATTGCCGCAATGATGCCAGTTGCAGGTAGTGCTTACACTTACACATACGCAACGATGGGTGAATTTATGGCATGGATGGTGGGTTGGATACTTATGCTAGAGTATGCAATCGGCAATATTACAGTTGCGAGTGCTTGGACAGGATATTTCGTTCAGTTCTTAAAAGGCTTTAAACATATTTTACCAGCCTTTGTCGTTAATTGTCCTTTGTGGCTTAGAAACGATTATAGAACAATGTATGAGTTGTGCAGTAAATATGGTTGGAATGTTCATGACAAAATGCCGTTTCTTCATTTGCCAATGGGGTTTGAAATCCCTATTGCAGTGAATTTGCCAGCAATTGCGATTGTTTTAATTTTGACGATTTTATTGATTAAAGGCGTTAAGGAATCAACCAAAGTTGCAACAATAATGGTTGGAGTTAATATGTTTATAATTCTTTCATTTATTGTTGTTGGTGCATTTTATGTAAAACCAGAGAACTGGACTCCATTTGCACCAAATGGTCTGGAGGGTATTTTTACTGGAGCATTCGTAATCTTCTTTGCGTATATTGGTTTTGATGCAATTTCAACTGCTGCAGAAGAAACTAAGAACCCTCAAAGAGATTTGCCGATTGCGATTATGGGAACTCTTGTTTTGTGTACTGTTCTGTATATCTTAGCAGCCTTGGTTTTGACAGGTGTTGTGCCACTTAATGCAATTGATACGCAAGCACCTTTGGCTCACGCTATGCGCTATATTGGTATAAATTGGTATGCTGGTTTAATTTCTATGGGTGCGCTATGTGCTTTAACCTCTGTTCTTTTGATTTATCAATTGGGTACGACAAGAATTTTGTTTGCAATGAGCCGTGACAATTTCTTGCCAAAATCTTTAAATAAAATTCACGATAAATTCCAAACACCGCATATTTTAACTTGGATATCAGGTTTGATTGTTATTGTGTGCGCTTTGTTTATGGACTTGAATATCTCTGCAGAACTTTGTAACTTCGGGACATTCACATCATTCATTATAATTTGTATTGCAGTTTTAATCTTGAGAAAGACTGAACCAAATAGAGAACGTCCATTTAAAGTTCCTTTCTGTCCTTGGTTCCCAATATTGGGCGTTTTGACTTGCTTAGGCTTGATGTATTGCAAATTTAGCGCAAAAGCAACCTCTGCACTGTATTTTATAATCTGGTTGCTGATAGGCGTTGCAATTTATGCATTATATAGTTATAAGGCTAAACGCAGAGAAGAAAAAGTTGATTAGATTTGAAAAATGTGGGGAAACGTAAGCGACTCCACATTTTTTTTGTTGGGCTTTTAGCCCAACAAACGCTGCTTTACCTAATTGTAGATTACTTCGTTGCTCTCGCTTCTCGTAATGGCTGGAAAGTAAATCTACTAACTTGTTACTATTGTTGGCATTTGTCTTCAACTATGCTATAATCTTTTTGTGAGAGATTTATTAAGAATATTATTGGTTGGGATAGTTATTTTTATTGCTCCGTTTGCGATGGCGGAACAGTATAAGGTGCTTGTTATTCCAGATAATATTGTTACAGATAATGTTGCGGTCGATTCTTATATATACAACGCAACTTCTGAATTTTTTGCAAATGAGGTTATTAATTTACTCAACCAAACCGATTATATTAAATCGCCAACGGTTAGTGAGGAACGTGCTCGTTTAAAGAACAATCCTTCTTATATGATTCCTGCGAGAAATCTTACTAACAAATTTAAAACTTCATATAGCGTGGATTATACTCAATTGAAGAAAATTTCTAATCAATCAAGATATATTTTGCTAATAACTTCTTCAATTGATTCAGAAAACTATATTTTAAGACGAACTTTTTGGGATTTTATAAATATTCCAGGGGCGACTGTTGTTGATCCTGCGTATAAAATCAATACTTATGCAGTGTTGATTGATTTACAAAAAAATGTGGTTTTATGGTCAAATACTTTCTACAAGACAATAAGTGTTGTTGAAAATAGAATTATCACTCGTGGACCTTCGCCACAAACTGAGCAACTCCAAAAAATTAGAGATTATTCAAGAATGCTTTGTCCAGAAATTGCACAAAATGTTCAAGAAAGAGTTTTGCCACCTGAAACATATTCAAAAGAATCAAATCAAATTTATTATGATATGGGCAATTTTGACAATGTGTTTACAAAAAAATACAGAAGATGGCATAAAGAAGGCGGTAAAGACTATGCCGTAGCTAAATCTCGAGTAGATGCAAAAATTGCAGATACAAAAGATAAAATTAATGAAACCAAAGAAAAAACAAAGTCAAAATATAACCAGATGAAGGAAGAAAGAGCTGAAAAAGCAAAAGAAAAATCTTTGCAAAAGCAATTGGAGGTTAAGGCAGAACCTGTACAAAATTCTTCAAAACAATTAGAAACTGGCATTCAAGATATAAATTACAGAAAGCCTGTAAAATTGCAAGATGAAAGCTTGTATCAGCCAGTAAATCTTAAAAAGACCAGAAAGAATAATTTGTATGGCGATTTTGACCCATCAAGACCTCCATTAAGAGATTATAATTAAATTTAAAAACGGTGCGCCAATTATAAAATTGGCGCACCGTTTTAATTTAAACTTTATAAATTAATTCATTGTCATCAACAGTTCTCTGATGACCTTTGTCGCAACGGCAGTAGACGCACCACTCGCATCATAATCTGGAGCAAGTTCCACAACGTCAGCACCAATGATATTGAATTTTGACAAATATTTAAACCAACCAACAAGTTCGTTGAAATTTAGACCGCCAACTTCAGGGGTTCCAGTGCCAGGCATTATTGATGTATCCAAAACGTCTAGGTCTACTGTGATGAAAATGTTTTTCTCTTTAAAGCCATCAAGTTCAGAGTACTCGTGAATTAAAGTATTGTGTCTTTTCATTAGTTCAAATTCTTCTTTCATGCCAGAGCGAATGCCGATTTGTTTAAGGTTTTCAAACCCAACGATGTCAGCAGAATGTCTTATTACGGCAGAATGAGAAAGAGGTTCGCCTAAGTATTCTTCTCTCAAATCTGTGTGCGCATCGAAATGAACGATTGCCAAATTGTCATAGAACTTTGAAACGGCTTTGATTTCTGGCAATGTAACTAAGTGTTCGCCGCCGATACCGAAAACTCTTTTGCCGTCTTTATAGATTTCTTCAACATTTTTCTCAATTAAGTCTAGAGATTTTTCTGTGTTTCCAAGAGGAAATTCTAAATCGCCAGCGTCGTGGAAGTTGCAGTCTTCTAAGTGCTTGTCAAAATATGGTGAATATTCTTCTAAACCCCAGCTTGCAAGTCTAATTTGTTCTGGCGCAAAGCGTGAGCCTGGGCGATATGAAACAGTTCCGTCAAACGGTAATCCTAACATAACTATATTTGATTTGTCATAATCCTTGTTTTCACCAATCCAATTTCTATCTAAAAACGGCCCTGTTAACATATTTCCTCCTTTTTATTACTAATATTTTTCCTATTATAAAATAAAAACAAGAATGCGCCAACTCGACGCATTCTTGCCTTTGTTTATTTTAGTTCATTGCTTAAACGTTAGCTAATTTAGCTTCGCTTTCAAGTTGCAATGTTACAGTTGTGATATCACAAACTGATGAAGGTCCGAAGTATTGGATAGCTCCTGGGAACAAGTATCTGTCGTTAATAGCCCAATCTTCTCTGTTTGCTTCAAGTTTCTTGAATACAGGACCGTCAAGTTCAACCAATGCTTTCTTGATAACTGGTTTCATTTCGCCGTGTCTTCTTTCCATATTCATCATCATAGTAAGTGGAACACCGCCTGCAACCCAATCGTTAGCTGGTTCAGTAAGATTTCTTACTGAAGATAAGTAACCTGTTAAACCAAAGTTGATTAATGCAAAAGCGTTGAAACCTAATGAGTAGCAGTAATCAGCATCAAAGTTAGAAGGGAATGCACATCTGCCTTCGTAACCGAAGAAGTGTGATTGTGTTGAGAATTTACCAGAGTATTTGCCTTCCTTCTTCAAACCAGCTAATTTTTCTTCAATCATAGAGATTAAAAGTTTTTCAGTTTCGATTTTTGAAACTTGAACGTTACCGTGAGGATCTCTATCCATCAATAATTGAGATTTAATCAATGCTGGTAAAGATTTGAATACGCTTGCATTTTCGCTTGAAAGTGTGTTTTCAATGATAGCGATTTTTTCAGCATCAGAGCCAGATGTGTATTTAGAATCTTTTTCCAATGTTGGCATAATGTCGTTTAAGTTAGCAATCATTGTTTTCAATTCTGGAACAAATTCAATTAAACCTTCTGGGATAACTGCGATACCGAAGTTTTTGCCCATTTCAGAACGTCTAACAACGATGTCTGTCATATAATCAATGATTGAAGATAATGACATTTTCTTTTGTTCAACTTCTTCTGAAATCAAAGTAATGTTTGGTTGAGTTTGAAGAGCAGCTTCCAAAGCAACGTGAGAAGCACTTCTACCCATGATTTTTACAAAGTGCCAGTATTTTTTAGCAGAGTTAGCATCTCTTTCAATGTTACCAATAAGTTCGCCATAAGTTTTTGTAGCAGTATCAAAACCAAATGAAATTTCGATTTGTTCGTTTTTCAAGTCGCCATCAATTGTTTTAGGGCAACCGATTACTTGAATGTTAGCGTTGTTCGCAACGAACCATTCAGCAAGTAATGCAGCGTTAGTGTTTGAATCGTCACCACCAATAATTACAACAGCAGAAATGTTCAAATTTTTGCAAACTTCAAGTGCTGATTTGAATTGTTCTTCAGTTTCCAATTTTGTTCTACCAGAACCAATGATGTCAAAGCCACCAGTGTTTCTATAATCGTTGATAAATTCGTCGTTAAATTCTACGTATTTACCTTCGATAATACCGCTTGGGCCACCTAAGAAACCGTAAAGGTTGTTGTTTGAGTTAGCTTGTTTTAGAGCGTCATATAAACCAGCGATAACGTTGTGTCCGCCAGGAGCTTGACCGCCAGATAAGATAACACCAACATTTCTAACTTCGCTAGGAGTTGATTCTGTTGAAGTTTGGAAAGTTACAGTTGGTTTTCCATAAGTGTTTTTGAATAATGCTTTAATTTCTTCTTGGTTAGCAACAGATTGAGTTGCAGAACCTTCTTGAGAAACTAAGTGGTTAATACCATTTGCCAAAGATGAAGGTAATTTTGGTTGGTATTTCAATCTTTCGATTTGTAATGGTGATAAATTTGTCATAAAAAGTTTCCTTTCTTCTTTGCTTTTGATTATACTATAAACAACGCATAAGGTAAAATTCACACCTTCTATTTTGTAAATTTTTTTTAATAATACAGCAATTTTTAATATTGATTTGTTTATATACAATAAGTAGTAAGTGTGAAGATTAAAAAGGAATAATTATGAATTTAGCAGTTATGAATAGCGCAACGACATTTGGAGCATTAAAACCTTTGGGTGAATACAAAGGTCCAATTTTAAAATTAACAAAAGCTGACAAAGAAAAAATTGCAAAATACGAAAAACAAATTGCGCAGTTAGATATAGAAATGATGAAATTAAATAATTACGCGGAATCAAGAGGTACTGGAGTAAACCATGTTAAAAACTTTACAGTAGAAGAATATGGTTCGGATTATTTTACTGACCAATTATTTAGCCTAGGTGCTAAGATTGATTCGTTGAAAAAAATGATTAAGCAAATTAAAATGAATAGGTTAGAAAAGCAAAAAGCAAAACTTGCAAAGAAAGCCCAAAATGCCGGCAATCTTGATATAAATGGATAAGCTTTAACACCTATTTTGCTCTTGAAAATACTTCTACATCAATGTCATCGAAGGTGTTGTTAAAGAAAAATGCAGAAGATGCGACCATAGAGGCGTTGTCTGTGCAATATTTCATTATTGGTGCGTACACTGCATAGCCATCATCTTTAAGGCTGAAAATTTTCTTTCTGATTTCAGAGTTTGCAGCAACACCACCAGCTAGAACAACTTGTTTGTAGCCAGTTTCTTCTAATGCTCGTTTAACTTTTTTGAACAAAGTAGATGAAACGCATTCTTGGAAACTTGCGCAAATATCATTTACTGGCATTTCTTTGCCATCAAAGCTTTTAACCAATCTTAGTACTGCCGTTTTTAAGCCACTAAAACTAAAATCGTAACCGCCAACTTTTGCTTCTGGTAGTTTGAAAGCGTGTGGGTTTCCTTCTTGTGCTAATTTATCTAGTTTAGGACCTCCTGGGTAAGGTAGTCCAATTAGTCTGGCAACTTTGTCATAAGCCTCGCCAACTGCGTCATCAATGGTTTCACCAATGATTTCTAAGTCAGAATAAGAGCTAACTTTAATGATTTGTGTGTGACCACCGCTTATTAATAGTGCAATAAATGGTGGTTCTAATTCTGTGTCAATAAAGTTTGCGGCTAAGTGAGCATTGAGATGATTTACACCGATAAAGGGTTTATCGTAAGCTAAAGCAAGCGATTTTGTAGCATTTAACCCAACTAAAAGACAACCAACCAGCCCAGGACCAACAGTTCCTGCAAAAGCGGTAATATCTTCGCCTTTTAAGTTTGCTTGCTTGAAAGCTTCTTCTATAACTACGTTAACGGCTTCTAAGTGTTCTCGAGCTGCGATTTCTGGAATAACACCGCCATAAGCTTCGTGAATTTTTATTTGAGAAGCTACAACGTTTGCTAATACTTCTCTTCCGCCTTTTACAATGGCGCAAGCCGTTTCATCGCAACTAGATTCTAGTGCCATAATGATTGAATCGTTATTAATTGTAACAGGTTTGTTACTGAATAATGTATTTTTTATCTTGTTCATAGTAGCATTATAATACAAATGTACAAATAATAAAGTGCTTGTGTGAAAAGTAAGCTAATTTAAACACCTTCCCTTGTTAGGGAAGGGTAGGGAAGGGTATCAAAATAATCGTAACCCACCCGCATCTGTAAGGTTCGACGCAGTCTTACCAACAGCTGCGACCTCCCTATCAAGTGAGGTTTTCACAAATTTATTCACAAATCAAAGTAGGTGAAAATAATGAAATTTTTAGATAAAGCAAAAATAAGAGTAATATCAGGTCATGGCGGAAACGGTATGGTAGCTTGGCGTCGTGAAAAATATGTTGACAAAGGTGGTCCAGCCGGTGGTGATGGCGGTCGTGGAGGCGATATTTATTTTGTTGCAGACGAAAACATGTCAACACTTTTGGACTTTAAAATTAAATCAGTTTTTAAAGCTCCTTCTGGTGAAAATGGTGGTATAAAAGGTATGCACGGAGCTTGTGCTAAAGATTTGTATTTAAAAGTTCCAATGGGAACCATTGTAAGAGATACAAAAACAGGTAATATTATAGCTGATTTAACTGAAAATGAGCAAACTGTGCTTATTGCAAAAGGTGGTCGTGGTGGACGAGGAAATGCGAGATTTGCGACTGCGCAAAAAAGAGCTCCACAATTCTGCGAACCTGGTGAACCTGGTATTGAAAGAGTTTTGGAACTCGAACTTAAACTTATTGCAGATATTGGACTCTTGGGCATGCCTAATGCGGGCAAATCAACGTTTATAAGTTCAGTGAGTTCTGCAAAACCTAAAATTGCAGATTATCCGTTTACTACTCTAGTGCCAAATTTAGGCGTTGTGAAAAAGCCTGATGGCGGTTCTTATGTAATAGCTGATATTCCAGGGTTGATTGAAGGTGCCTCAGAAGGTGTTGGCTTAGGACATGAATTTTTAAGACACGTTGAAAGATGTCGTTTTTTAGTTCATATTGTTGATTTGACAGCAGAAAAGCCTGTTGAAAACTATAAGATTATTAATAATGAATTAAAGAAACATTCTGAAGGTTTGGCTAATCTATATCAAATTTTAGTGTTGAATAAGATTGACGCTATTTTTGAAGAAGATTTAGAAAAATATAAAGAGGAATTTAAACCGCTAGCTAAAGATATTTTTGCAATTTCTGCCGCAACTAAGCAAGGTTTAGAGGAGTTATTGTATTTCATTTCTCAAAAAGTTGATGAAATTCCAAAACCAGAGTTTGATATTGATATAGAAGAAGATTTGGGTGCGTATGATAATGATGATAGCGCATTTGAGGTCAATAAGGTTGCAAAAGATGTTTATATAATTTCTGGTGGAAAAATTAATCGTTTGGCAAAGGTTACGGACGCAAGAAATACAGAACAAGTTGTAAGATTACAAAATATTATGAAAAGCATGGGTGTGTTTGAAAAATTACATGATTACGGCTTGAAAAATGGTGATACCGTGATATTGGGGCACTTAGAGCTTGGATACTATGATGATGAAATCTGGGGTGAAGGAAGTAAAGTTTAATTTTATATAAGTACATAAAGGAGGCGGATATGAACGTATCATTAAAATCAGTATTACCTGTTTCAATGGCTGTTGCAGGTGCGGTAGCATTAACTTCATGCGAGCATAATATGGAATTTAACAAATTCACACATGATTACTGTATAAATAATAATAAGACAGAAAATGATTATCACGATGTTGTTTATGCAAAAGGGCTTGCAGAAAGCGTTTCAAAGCTAGATTCAATGGTTTATAGAGATATGTTTGAAACTACAAAACTTGCAAAAGATTCTGCGAAAGTTGCAGAATTTAACGAAATTGCGAAAGCTTATAGAGCGCCTTCTAATTATTCAGAAGATGTGCTTACTTCTCAAATAAATAAAGCTAGAAAAGCAGGTATGTTACATAAAGACTATGTGGAAATGACCTCTTATACAACAACTCGTCAACGCCAAAACTTTTTGGACAATTTTGCTTACAAAAAATTCTTTAAAGAAAATGGCGTTTTAAATCGCAATTTGGAAAAGAAGTGCGACGAATATAGTAAGAAACTTATTGATACTTTAGACTAAAATTTATGCAAAATGCTATAAATGAAGCTTTAAAATGTGAAATTGACGTTCCTGTCGGTTGCGTAATCAAAAAAGACGGACGTGTTCTTTGTTCTGCTTATAATAGGCGAGAATTGGATAATGACGTAGTTGCACATGCTGAGATTTTAGCGATAAAAGAGGCGCAGAAAATCTTAGGAACATCAAGGCTTGTTGAGTGCGAAATGTTTGTTACTCTAGAGCCTTGCCCAATGTGTGCTTGGGCAATTTTGCAAGCTGGAATAGACAGGCTATATTTTGGCTCATATAATTCTCAATATGGCGCAATGGGAAGTGTTTTGGATTTGCCCAAAATAGCGCATTCCAAAATCAAGGTCTACGGTGGTATTGAAGAAGAAGAATGTGATAGAATATTAAAAGAATTTTTTGACAAAATAAGAAGGTGAGAAAAGGTAGGTTGGGCTTTTAGCCCAATAACAAAAAAAAAGAAGTATGATAACAAAACAAGAGTTAGATAATTTAGTAAAAAAATACGAAACGCCTGATTTTATAAAAGATGATCCGATTCAGTTTCCACATAGGTTCAAAGATAAAGAAGATATTGAACTTGCGGGCTTTATTGCCTCATTGTTTGCTTATGGAAATCGAAAAATGTTTATTGCAAAATTGAACGATTTGTTCAATAGAGCAAGCAACGAGATTGCAAATTACGTTAAAGCTGGCGATTTTAAGAACTTACAAGGTTTAGAATATAGATTTTCTAAAGATTATGATATTATTCCAATTTTTGAAATTTTGCATCAATTATATTCTGAGAGTCGTGGTTTAGAGGAATTATTTGAATATGGCTGGAAAAATACTTCCACTGATACCCATTATTTGTCATTTTTTCAAACGGTTGTTGACTACTTTTACTCTCGTGCGCCAAAATCTGTTGGACAAGGTTTTTATCACATGCTGCCAAATCCAGCAAATGGTGGTGCTATGAAGAGAATGAACATGCTTTTAAGGTGGTTTGTAAGAAAGTCGCCTGTTGATTTGGGTATTTGGAAATTTATGCAGCCAAAAGATTTGCTAATTCCACTAGATGTGCATGTTGCGAGAGTTTCAAGAAATATGGGGCTTTTGAACCGCAAAAGCAATGATTTTAAGGCAGTTATTGAATTAACAAATAAGTTGAAAGAATTTTCACCAGATGATCCAGCAAAATATGATTTCGCAATGTTTGCTTTTGGTGTAGAATTAAATAGTACAAAATTAGGAGCATAGCTGATGAACAAATACATCGTTTCAAATTCTAAAAAGTTTTTAGTACTTTTAGTTTTAATTTGTGTAGTATTTTTAATTGTTATTATTAAAGCATTTGAGTATATTCCAGTTACTGATGATGACGCTATAATTAGCCGTAACAATATTGAAAATATCAACAAACCTGCGCAAGACGAGGCTGAACAGGCAACTAACGAAAATGAAGAAAATAAAGAAAAGAAAACTCTTGATATAACTTTGACTCCAGATTTTGTTCAAAAGCCAAAAACTGAAACCCCAAAAGAAGAGAAAGTAGCTGAACCTTTAGAAAATATTACAGATTTACCTAGTGATGCAGTTGAAGCTAATTCTGATGGTAGCGGTGCGGTTCAAGCTGAAAAGAAAGTTGAACTAACACCAGAAGAGAAGGCAGAAAAAGCCTTTTTGACTGCGCAAAAATACAGAAGAGATAGACAATTTGTAAAAGCTTTGCAAGAGTACCAAAAAATTCCTGCAATAACAAATGACACTTCAATGGTTGCTCGCAGTTACGAAGAAATTGCTACAATTTATGCCATTGTAAAAAAATATGGTACTGCTCTTTCTTATGCACAAAAGGCTTATAACATGTCACCATCATCTTCTAGAGAAATGTTGCTTGCAAGATTATATTACAAGACTGGTGATATCGATAAAGCAACAAGAAGAATTAACAATGTGTTGCAAAGAGATTTTTCCTCTGATAGATAATCATTTATAGTAAAGGGTTAAAAATGTTGCCAGAAAAATTAGATACAACAAGAATAAGAAAACTTTTATTTTTAGGACCAAAGGGTTCGTATAGCGATTTTGCTAAAAATAAGTTTATTGAGGCGTTTGGTTTGAAGTGTGTAAGTACAAATCTCAAATCGATTTCTGGCGTAATTAAGGCTCTAAAAGATGAAAATTCAGAGGATATTGTAGCCGTAATTCCTATTGAAAATTCTATAGAAGGAATTGTGCGTGAAACTTTGGATAATTTGTCTTCTCTTAAAAAAGAGGGGTATAAAATTATTGCTGAAACTACTATGAATGTTGAGCATGCCCTTATAGGTTTTGCTGATAAAAAATCTGAAATAAAAGTTGTACGTTCGCACCCTCAAGCTTTAGCACAATGTAAAAAATATTTGCAAGACAATTTTTCAGACGCTTTGATAGAAGAGGCTACGCTTTCTACTTCGGCTGGTATTCGTTCTTTGACGCCAGAAGATAAGTCAATTGCTGCAATTGGTAACGTAGAGTGCGCTAAGATGTATGATATTCCAGTTATTGAAACTAATATAAATGATGAGGCGAACAACAAAACTCGTTTTATTTTGTTGGGAAAATTTATCTCACCACAAACTGGAAACGACAAAACAAGTATAACTTTCTCTACTGAAAATAAGGCAGGAGCTTTGAGCAAAATTCTTACAATTCTTGATGAATATGGACTAAATATGTCATATATTGATTCTCGTCCGTCAAAAAAAGAATTAGGTGAGTATGTTTTCTATATTGATTTTGAAGGTCATATCAATGATACAAATGTGCAAGGTGCATTTGAAGAGATTAAAAAGTTTGTAAAAATGTTTTATATTATAGGAACTTATCATACGATATAAAATAAAAGGTGCTAAATTAAATAGCACCTTTTTTATTACTTATACATTAAATCTCTTCTTTTTTGAACGTCAGCGTTTGTAAGATAATCTTCGTAGCGCATTTGATAGTTCAAATATCCGTTTGGCGTGATTTCAATGATTCTATCAGCAACCGTATTTAAGAATTGATAATCTTGTGAGGTAAACAATACTGAGCCTGTGTAGTCAATAAGTGCATTGTTTAATGATGTGATTGCCTCTAAGTCTAAATGGTTTGTAGGTTCATCAAATATTAAAACATTTGCTTCTTCTATCATAGTTTTAGCAAACATACAACGAACTTTTTCGCCACCTGATAGTACATTGACAGCCTTTTCAGCGTCTTCACCAGAGAAAAGCATTCTGCCTAAATATCCTCTCAAAAAGCTTACATGTTGCTCTTGAGAATATTGTGCAAGCCATTGAATCAAATTTTTATTTGTATTGAAAAACTCGCCATTATCTTTTGGACAATAAGAATGAGTTGCAGTAACACCCCAAGTTACAGAACCTTCGTCTGGTTCAAGCTTACCTTCAAGAATTTCAAAAAGAGTAGTTATTGCAAGTTGATTTTTTGATATGAAAGCGATTTTTTCACCTTGTCTTACATCAAAAGATAAGGCCTTGATTAAAAGCTCGCCATTAACTGATTTCTTTAAACCTTGCACAGTAAGCACATCTTTTCCTGGCATTTTTGAGAATTTAAAGTTTATACTAGGATATCTTCTTGTAGAAGGCTTAATATCTTCTAAAGTCAATTTCTCAAGCATGTTTTTTCTTGAAGTCGCTTGTTTTGCTTTAGAGGCGTTTGCGCTAAACCTTGCAATAAATTTTCTAAATTCTTCTGCTTTCTCTTCCAACTTTTTATTGCGTTCTTCTTTTTGTTTCATGATTAAAGCGCTTGCTTGCGTCCAAAAAGAATAGTTACCTGTATAAAGTTGAATGTTTCTAAAATCAATGTCTGCTATGTGTGTACAAATTCTATCTAAAAATTTTCTATCGTGTGAAACTACTATGACAGTGTTTGGAAAATCAATCAAAAAGTCTTCTAACCAAGTGATTGTCGCCAAATCAAGGTGGTTTGTAGGTTCATCTAATAACAAAATATCTGGAGTTCCAAATAAGGCTTGCGCTAATAAAACTCGAACTTTTTCACTGCCCGACAAATCTTTCATCAAGGAGTAGTGCAGTTCTTGCGGTATACCCAAATCATTCAACAAAGAGGACGCATTTGATTCAGCTTGCCAGCCGTCCATTTCTGCAAATTCAGTTTCAAGGTGCGCAACTTTGATACCGTCTTCATCGTTGAAATCGGGTTTCATGTACAAAGCATCTTTTTCTTTCATAACTTCATAAAGATGTTTGTGTCCCATAATCACGGTGTCAATTGCAGTAAATTCATCAAACTCGAAGTGGTTTTGTCTTAATACTGCAATACGTTGTCCTTTTTTGATATGAACTTCGCCACTTGTTGGCTCAAGTTCACCTGATAAGACTTTTAAAAAAGTACTTTTTCCTGCTCCATTTGCACCAATAAGCCCGTAACAATTGCCTTCTGCAAATTTAATATTAACATTTTCAAATAATGGTTCTGTGCCAAAGCGCACTGTCAAATTTTCTGTTGTAATCATAATGTCACTATTCTAACACAAAAACGACCGATTTATTAAATCGGTCGTTTTTGAATTGTATAAATCTAAATTCTCTATGAGTTTTGTAAGCCACGTTTAAATTCTTCTGGACGGCTTGAACGAGCAAGAGCATCTTCCAAGGTAATTTTCTTTCTCATATACAAGTCACGCAAAGACATTTCAAGCGTTTGCATACCAAAACCAGAGTTTGTTTGCATTGTTGAATAAATTTGAGCGGCTTTAGCTTCTCTAATCAAGTTTGCAATCGCAGGGATTACTAACATAACTTCTTGTGCCATTACACGACCACTTTTTGTTCCATCTGGCTGAAGTAGTGGTAACAAGGTTTGTGAAAATACTGCAACAAGTGAATTAGAAAGCTGAACACGAACCTGTTGTTGTTGACCTTCTGGGAAAACATCAATGATACGGTCGATAGTTTGTGATGCAGAAGAGGTGTGCAAAGTACCGAATACTAAGTGACCGGTTTCAGCAGCGGTCAATGCTAATCTAATCGTATCTAAGTCACGCATCTCACCTACTAGAATAATATCAGGGTCTTCACGAAGTGCTGATTTAAGAGCGTTTGCAAAACTTCTGGTATCTTGTCCTAATTCTCTTTGGTGAATAACAGAACGTTTTGATGGGTGAATAAATTCGATAGGGTCTTCAATCGTCAAAATGTGTTCTGAACGAGTTTCATTGATATAGTTAATCATTGCTGCTAATGTAGTTGATTTACCAGAACCAGTAGGACCTGTTACTAGAACCAAACCACGAGGTTTTTCTGCAATTTTTCTAACTGTATCAGATAAACCTAATTCTTTGAAAGAAGGAACTTTTGATGCAATTACACGGAAAGCTGCAGCATAATTACCTCTATCTTTATAAATGTTCACCCTGAAACGGCTTAAACCCTGAATGCCGTATGAAAAGTCTAATTCCCAGTCTTGTTCAAGTTTACGTCTTTGTTCCTTGTTTAACATTGGGAATAAAAGTAATTCAACTTCTTCTGGTTTCAAAGCTGGAACGTCCATTCTTTGAAGATTACCGTCTATACGAACGACTGGTGGAAGTCCTGCTGAAATGTGTAAGTCTGAACCTCTCTGTTTAACAACAACTTCCAAATATTTTTCTATAAGCATCAAACAACCTCTTCTTTTGTTAGATTTGTATACCAATATAATATTAGCACTATACAACATCAAAACTATATCATAAAATGAACATCTTGTAAATTATTTATTTGCGAGGTATTCATTAATAGCTTTTGCTGCTTTTTTACCTGCGCCCATAGCATTGATGGCATTTGATTCCCCAACTGGCGCAACGTCGCCACCAGCGAAGATTGCTGGAATAGATGTTTCTCTAGTTTCTGCATCAACCATAAAATAGCCTTTTTTGTCTAGAGAGAAGTCTAAACCGTCCATGTGTGCTGATTTTTGAATGATTGGGTTTGGACCTGTGCCTAGTGCTACAATAACTGTATCAACATCTAAGTCTACATAACGACCAGTACCAACTGGTTTGCGTCTGCCAGATTCATCAGGTTCACCTAGTTCCATAATTTCAAATTTCATGCCAGCTACATAACCATCTTTTTCAAGAATTTCAGTAGGAGCATGTAAGAATTGGAAAATTACACCTTCTTCTTTTGCGTGTCTAATTTCTTCTAAACGAGCAGGAAGTTCTTTTTCTGTTCTTCTATATACGATATAAACTTTTTCAAAACCTACTCTAACGGCTGTTCTAGCTGCGTCCATTGCAACGTTACCACCGCCAATTACTGCTACTGATTTACCAACTCTTAGCGGTGTTGCTGAGTTTTCATCATTTGCGTGCATAAGATTTACTCTTGTTAAAAATTCATTTGCAGAAAATACACCGTTTAGGTTTTCACCTTTAATATGCATCATCTTTGGCAAGCCTGCGCCAGAGCAGATAAAAATAGCGTCAAAACCATCTTCTTGAAGTTGTTTTAATGTGATTGATTTTCCAACAACAACGTCTTTTACAAATTTAACGCCCATGCTTTTTAGAGCTTCAATTTCTCTATCTAAAACTGTTCTAGGAAGCCTAAATGGTGGAATACCATATCTTAAAACTCCGCCAAATTTGTGCAAGGCTTCAAAAATTGTTACTTCATGCCCAGCTTTTCTCAAATCACATGCTGCGGTCATGCCTGCACAGCCAGAACCAATGATTGCAACTTTCTTGCCAGTTGGAACGATTTGGGGAGTTTTAGCGGAGGTGTTGTCGCCAACGTATCTTTCTAAAGCACCGATAGCTACGGCATCACCTTTAATACCTAAAACGCAACTTCCTTCGCATTGTCTTTCTTGCGGACAAACTCTACCGCAAACAGAAGGTAGCATGCTTGTTTGTCTAATTATTTCACCAGCTTCATCAAGCTTGTCTTCTTTAATAGCTTTGATAAAATCCGGTATATGAATATTTACTGGACAACCCTTTACACATCTTGGATTTTTGCAGGTCAGGCATCTTGACGCTTCTGCTTTAACTTGCTCCGGTGTAAGGTTTTCTTCTACTGGAAGAAAATTACTTCTACGTTCGATTTTATCCTGTTCATGTGGTCTTTGTCTGTCCATTTTTAAACTCTCCTTTTCGTCGCATAAATAAATAATAATACGATACTAAAATTATAACAAAAACAAAAACTTGAGGTTCAAACTTTGGTTATAGGTTTTTCATAATTTCGGATAATTCTTATTAATAGAAACAAAATCTATAATAATATTATGGAAATTAAAACATCAAGCAAATATTGTATAATTACCCCATTTAGTTCTAAGTTAGGCGAAATAGATGCGAAAAAACTACTTAAAGAAATTTTTGCAAACAGAAACCTAAAAGTAGGACTCGATATGAGCTACGTTAATGAGTGCAGTATGGAGTTTATTGATTTAATTTGCCAAATTAAAAATCTTGCACTTTTTAATATTACTTCAGACGTGTTTGCAATATTTAATATAATGAATGTTGATAAAAAAGTCGATTTATTTGTTAGCGAAATTGATTTTATAGCCGAAAAACACAAATTAATTAATAGAAAATTTAGCATAATATAATTGTAAAAAAATGCTATTTGAAGTATTAAGTGTATAAATTACAACAAAAGGGTTGAAATTTTTGTTTGTTTGAGTTAGTATGACCATGACATAAATTCTGTATAGTTATTTATCCAACTCGGAGTGCGGGAAATAGCATAAGATAGTCGCCTAACAAGTTTTTTACGGCAATAAGCTTTAAGCAGTTGCACCAAAGTTAATAAACTTAGGGTAAAAAATTTAGGAAAGACGCTATGTTAGGAACTAAACGAGAACATAGTGAAACCGTAAGAAGGATTTTTATAGTAGCTCTATAGGATACAATTTACTAACATAATAAGAGGATTTCAATGATTAGAAAGACAGTCTTAACAACTATGGCATTGCTTACTTTGCTATGCGCTAGGGTGCAAGCTGCTCCGACTCAGGAAAGCGTAATTAAAGAAACCATCGTAAAACATTCTATTGAAATGAACGTAGACCCAGCGTTAGCTTTAAGTATCGCAAAAAAGGAATCTGGTTTTAGACATGAACTAAGAAGCCCCTACGGTGCAGTGGGTGTATTCCAACTGTTACCATCAACAGCACACAGAATGGGTTTTAACCCATACTATTTGAGTGAAAACATTAAAGCAGGTTTGACTTATTACAAAATGATGTACAAAATGTTTGGCTCAACAGAATTAGCACTGGCTGCTTATAACGCAGGTCCAGGAAATGTTAAAAAGTTTGGCGGTTCAATTCCACCTTATGGTGAAACTAGAAGATTTGTAAACCAAATTATGGCAGAATACAATCATCAAAAAGTGAACCCAGACCCTGCAATTACAAAAGTTAAGCAGGCTCATGTGCAAACAACTCATAAGGTTGCAAAAGCAACTGGTGAGGTTAAACACTCTCCAAAAGCAGTTGATTTGCCAAATTTGAGAGAAATTCCAGAGGTAAAACATTCAGAACCAGTGATGGAAATTTTGTAGAGATTTGGAATTTATTTATTTGTTAAAAAGATGCGCCAAAGTAGTAAATTGGCGCATCTTTTTTAATATTTTGATTTGTTATGCTAAAATATTTGTATGAAGAATTTGTCGGAGTATAAAGAAGATATTCACTCTTGTTCAAAGTGTGGACTTTGCCAAGCGGTTTGTCCTATCTACAAGATTACAGGGAATGATTGCTCGGTATCAAGAGGGCAATTTATTATGCTCAGAGGCTTGATAAAAGGTGAATTAAAAATGTCACCGAAGCTTAATCGTTACCTAGATTTGTGTCTTAAATGCGGTGCTTGTTCAAAATTTTGCCCTAGTGGGATTGATATAGTTGATATTATAACTTCTGCAAAGGCTGAATATTTTAAAACACACTTTTTTGAAAGAGTTATTTCTTTTTTTCAAAAATATTTTTTGTTTGGTTTGGGTGTGAATTTTTTAAGTTTTTTTGCTAAAAATGCTAAATCGCAGATTTTTGAAAAAAAAGTTCTTTATTTTGGCGGTTGTAGCGGAAAAATGAAAGGTAACAATTCAATTATAAAACTTTTAAATTCTTGTGGCATAGAAGTGATAACTCCAGATTTTGGTTGTTGCGGGATTCCTTATATGGTGCGAGGAGATGTTGAGTCTTTTGAAAAAGCTAAGCAGAATTTCCTTGAAATAATAGATAAGTATGGAATAAAACAGATTGTTACAACTTGTGCAAGTTGTGAAAAAACTATAAAAAAATTCTCTGATGAAATAGAGGTTAAAAACATCTTTGAATACATTAGAGAAAACGAATTGAAACTAAGTTTGAAAAAACATAAAAAAGTTACTTTTCATAAACCTTGCAATATTGAAAATTTTGATGATATCAAGTGGGTTTTAAATAATACCGAAAATCTTGAATACATAGAGATGAAAGAATTTGACACTTGTTGTGGTTTGAATGGCGTAACTAAATTGAGTGAATACAAGATTTTATCAAAATTATTTTTTAAAAAGCATAAAAATATAAGAAATAGCGGTGCAAAAGTCGTTTTAACTTCATGTTTAGGTTGCGAGGCGGCGTTAAGTTTATTTTCCTTTGGACAGTATAAAGTTGAAGATTTTACAGAATTTTTTGTTAAGAATTTGTAAAATATTGTATCTATTTAATTTTCCCCTTTACTGAAAATTTGGCTTGTAATATAATCTTTATATAGGGGAGAATAGTATGAAAGAACAAAAAATAGCAGTAATTGGTATGGGAATGTGGGGCAAAAATATTGTCCGCAATTTTTATAACCTAAATGCGTTGGAAATGGTTTGTGACTTAGACGACGACTCGTTGAAAGCTGTTCAAGAACAGTTCTCTGGAGTAAAAGTTACAAAAGATTTTAATGATATTATAAATAATCCAGAAATTACTGGTGTTGCAGTTGTAACACCTAGCCACACACATTTCAAGATAGTTAAAGCTATGCTTGAGGCTGGGAAAAATGTATATGTAGAAAAACCAATTTCAACTGTTGCGGAAGAGGCAAAAGTATTAACAGAATTAGCAGAAGAAAAAGGACTTGTGTTGATGGTTGATCACTTACTGCTTTATCACCCAGCAGTAAACAGATTGAAAATGCTTATCGAAGAAGGCGTTTTAGGCGAATTGGTTTATGCTCAAAGCGATAGATTGAATGTAAATTATCACAAGAACGACAGAAGCGTTATGTGGGACTTAGCACCTCATGATATTTCTATGATTGCATACGTTACTGGCAAAAATCCAGTAAAAGTAATTTCTGCTATTGGTTGCTCTTCTGAGAGAAACAATATTATGGATATTACTCATATTGGAGTTGAGTTTGAAGGCGGTATGATTGCTCATATTTCTGATAGCTGGATTACACCTCAAAAGCACGTTACTTTATTGGTTAGAGGTACAAAAGCTACTGCAATTTTTGATGACACTGCTCCAAACGATAAATTGAAAGTCTATGACAACTTTGTTCCGGCAAATACTCAAAATTATGCCTTAGACTATTTAGAAATTGAACCTTTGAAACTAGCATGTCAACATTTTGTAAATTGTTGTGCATCAGGTCAAAAGGCTCGTTCAGACGGTGCTAACGGATATGCTGTCGTAAGCGTTCTAGAAGAGGCTGAAAAAATTATGCTAGGCTCGAAGGTAGAAGACTTGAACAAAAAGGACTTTGCACTTTCAAGAATGAAGGTGTAAAAATAAAAAGTAATGAGGGCGAAACTTGCACCTCGTACGCTTTAAGAAAGGATTAATAATGGCTAACTTTATTTCTATATTTAGAATATTTGTAATGTTCTTTGCGGTATATCTAATTTATGCTTGCCAGGGTAACACTGCCTCTTATGTTTGGGCATTAGTTCTTACAATAATTGCGTTTGCGCTTGACGGTTTAGATGGATATGTTGCTAGAAAATTCCATGAAGAATCAAAGTTCGGTGCGCTTTTAGATATTATGGGTGACAGAATTGTTGAAAATACTTATTGGATATTGTTTGCTGTAATGGGTTGGTTAAATATTCTGTTCCCATTAATTGCTATAACAAGAGGTTTTATTACTGATACAATTAGAAGTGCTGCTATGGAGAAGGGCTTAACTCCATTTGGAATGCAAGTTAATCCGGTTTGCAAATTTATTACAGGCTCTAAATTTATGAGAATCAGTTACGCAGTAGCGAAAGTTTTGGCATTTGTTCTTATTATTGCAGCAAAAATTCCAGTTTGCCCACATAGAGAAATTATTTGGGCTATAGGTTTCTGGGCAGCAGTCTTTGCAATTGTCTTTTGCGTTGTAAGAGGAGTGCCTGTTGTGCTTGAGGCAAAATACTTGTTTGAAGATAAAAAGTAAAAATAAATAAAACACCCTTAATTGGGTGTTTTAAATTATATGGTGAAAAATGACAAAATTAAATGTAGTTTTATACGAACCGGAAATTCCACAAAATACTGGAAATATTGCTAGGCTTTGTGCTTGTACAGGTGCCTCTTTATATCTTGTAGGTAAATTAGGTTTTGCGCTTACTGATAAGTATACAAAACGTGCTGGCATGGACTATTGGCAAACTGTTGATTTGCATAGGATAGAATCAATGGAGGAGTTGTATAAACAATTCCCAAATGGAAGATTTTTCTATCTTACAACAAAATCTAAAAGAGTTTATACCGATTTTAAGTTCCAAGAAAATGATTTTATTGTTTTTGGACCAGAATCTAGAGGCTTGCCACAAGAATACGTTACTCAAGAAACCGCAATCACTATTCCGATGAAAGAAGGACAAAGAAGTTTGAATTTGTCTAACTCGGTAGCAATTGTGGCGTATGAAATTGTTAGACAAATTGGCATATAATTAGCCTAGGAGCTTTGTTATGCAAGATTACAAGATGCCAATAAGAGAACAAAATTCTAATAAAGGGACTTTTGGTAAGGTTCTGAATTTTGCTGGCTGCAAAAATTATATTGGAGCTTCCTATCTTTCAACGGTATCTGTATTGAAGGCTGGCGCAGGTTTTGTTGCGTTAGCGTCGGAAAAAGAGGTTGTGCGCTCCGTGTCTACGCTTTTGCCAGAAGCGGTCTATCTTTCAAGGCAAGAAGGATTAAGAAATGTTAAGCAATATTCAACAATTCTTATTGGCTGCGGTTTAGGGCTTGAAAGTTCTTCAAGAAAGCTTTTCATAGATGTTATAAATTGGTTGCAAAAGGAAACCGTTCCAGTGTTGATAGATGCAGATGGTTTGAATATTCTTGCAAAGAAGATAATTGATTTGCCTAAAAATACTATTATCACGCCACACCCGCTGGAGGCTTCAAGATTGCTGGGCGTTCCTTTAGAGAATGTTTTAGAAGATTTGGAAGGTAGCGCAAGACAACTTTCTGAAAAGTATAATTGTGTTGCGGTTTTAAAAACGCATAGGACAACTATTTGTTATAAGGACAAAATATCTGTAAACCAGCATGGCAACTCTGCGCTCGCAAAAGCTGGCTCTGGTGATGTGCTGGCGGGGATTATCGCAGGCTTGCTGGCACAAAAAATGGAAATTTTTGAAGCTGCTAAGTTAGGCGTGTATTTGCATTCAAGAGCAGGCGAAATTGCTTCGCAAGATTTAAGCGAGTATTCTGTTCTAGCCTCTGATTTGCCGAAATACTTACCTTTAGCGATAAAAGAGCTTTTGTAGCGAATTAATCTTCAAATTTGATACGACCAGTTTGGTTGATGTCAATTGGTTTATCAAGATGCTTGATGTATTCGCAAGTCAAAATGTCTTTGTCATAAGGTCTGATTTCAATACACTTGTCGTGTGGCGCAAGTACTGCAAAATCGGCTCCTGCAGACATCATAAATTCATCAGTTGCAACCTTGTACATTTTGTCGGCTCTAGGGTTGTTGATATCAATTGGAATTTCTTTTCCGTTTTTGTCAACAAAGTTCATTGCCGTGAGTTCGCCTTTTTTAGGGCTTACAGTGTAATTTAAACCAGAAACCGCAATCAACCCAGGTTTGTTTCCGTGGCTTGTGTATGTTGTTTTTACAGTCGCTTTGAACATATCTACCAAGGTCTTTTCGGAAACCTCTGCAAGTGACATTCTGTCAAAGAATGGTGCGATATCTTTGATATCACGAGAATCTATTACACCTTCGTGAAAGAAATTTCTGATACCGCCATTGTTCCAAACGCCGATGTCTGCACCCATTTCCTCTTTCATTGCGTCACAAACAAAATTAGCGTGAGGGTTTTCCTCGATTAATGTTGTTGGTGGTGGCGGAGCTTTTCTGATGTAACCAACTTTTTCAGGCTTTCCTAAAATTTCGTCAAAAATGTATTGGTTAATCATATTTTTGTGGAATAATCTTGTTTCACCCAAGTTGTTTTGAGCCTTAGTGATTACACCATCTTTGTCAAAGGTTAAATTCAATTTGCCAAAATATGCGCCATCACGCCCAGCTTCTGTTAATACCACAGGTTCGCCATCTTCGTTGTAGAAGAGGTTTTCGCCTTCTTTTATGTCTTTTACCAATTCATGCGTATGTCCACCAATTATAACATCAATGTCTCTGGTATTTTGCGCTACAATTTGATCTTTTTGATGTCCAAGGTGTGATAGTAAAAAGATTTTGTTTACACCCTGTTCTTTCATTTTATCAACTTCTTCTTGAATATCCTCTATAGTATCTTCTAATTCATCAATAGAGCAATCGTTGTGATAGTTTGGGTGGGTAAGTCTATCTAACATGTCAATAGGAGAGGCTCCTACTAAGCCGACTTTCTCACCTTTCACATCAACGATTTTTGAATGTTTTAGGTTCTTGATAAGTGGTGCTCTTCCAAGCTCTTTAACTTCTTCTGGATCTTCGTCCTCTAGCTCCATCTGCTTAACGTTCGTCGCAAGAATGTCGCCGTCGAAATCTTCAATTGAATCCATCAAATCGGATTGAGTAGTGTCTAATTCATGGTTTCCTAAAGCTGTTGCAGTAATGTTTGCAACATTCATGAATTTCATTGTAGCTCTGTGAACGGCTTTGTTTTTCTCATCTCCAATATCATTATCACCAGCTGAAACTCTTAAATCGCCTTTCAAGCCAGATAAAATTCTCATCATGTTGTTGGTTTGTCCATGCTCGTCATTTACATAACCAACTGACATTTCAAACGTATCATTTTGCGGTGTTTTTTCTAATTTGGACTCTTTCGGAGTTGTTACATTTTTCTTGTCATCACCGCTTTTAAAGTTTATTTTCGGAATATTGAAATTATTTGTTGATATTTTGATGTCCATTTTCACCTTCTTCTTCTACATTATTGTTAAGTCTGGTGAAAAAAATTTTTGCTATTTTTTTTAAAAAAGTTACAATAATTTACAAAAGTAATTAAAAAACTTTTGAAATGCCTACATTGACAAGCAAGTTAGAGCTTTTCGCAAAACTTCTTCTGAATTAGAATTGTCTTCAATTATAGGCATAACTTTTTTAAGTGCATCTTCAATTTCCTTGTCATCATAACCAAGCGATAATAAAACGGCTTGAGTGTCACCAATAGCCTGTGTTTGCGGAAGAGTTGAAGAAGTTTTTGGAAGCTCTGTTTTCATCAATTTGTCTTTTAATTCTAAAATTATTTTTTGCGCAAGCTTTGGACCAACGCCTTTAGCTTTGGTTAATTCCTTGAAATTGCCATCAATAACTAGTGATATCAAATCGCATGCATCAAATTCGTTTAGAAGTGCAATTGCCATTTTTGCACCTACGCCCGAAACAGAGAGGAGTATTTGAAAAATATCACGAGTTTCTTTGTTTGAAAAACCATAAAGCGACATGGCGTCTTCTCTGTGTGTAAGTAGAACATAAACTTTTTGAGAATTATTTTCGTCAATAGAAAGTTGCATAAAATCATGCTCAGTAACTTCTAATAAATAACCAACGCCGCTGGCTTCAATGGTGATGAAAGTTCCTTTTGATGTGTGTTTTTTGTCTGTAATTAATCCTCTAAAATAATCAAACATGCTTAAATTCTCTCTATTTTTCCTATGTATTAATTATAGCTCAAAAGTATGTGCTATAAATGGAATAAAATTTTTTTAAATACCCTCTTTACAATAAATTTTGTTTTGTGTAGAATTGAATTGTTACCAATTAAATATCTTTGGAGGAGTGCCAGAGCGGTTGATTGGAGCGGTCTTGAAAACCGTCGTACGTGCGAGCGTACCGTGGGTTCGAATCCCACCTCCTCCTCCATTTAAAGCCACCTTATTAGGTGGCTTTAGTTTTGAGAAATTTTTAGGATTGCATTAGAATAGTAATATATATATGTATAGTTATCACTAGACACATAAATTGAGAATGTCTGAGACATAAAGCGAGAAATTTTAATTTTGTCATTTTTTATGAGTAAATTTCTCAAACTAAATGTCGGGCTTTTCTCGTTGTTCTAAAATTAGATATCTGACAAACAATTTTTTATTTGCAAAATAGATTAAAACAATTTTTGTTGAATATTATTTTCTAAAAACGATTTTTGGCTGCTTTGTTGGATTTCATCTGTCGGTTTAAGATTCCCTAAAATCATCAAATCATTTGGATTATGTTTTTTGTAATTTTCTTGTGCTATTTGGGGATTTTGATTTGCATAACAATACTTACAACCATTTGGACAAGTGTCATAATCTCCGATATTTCTATTCTCCATACAACGACAGCCCTGTCTATTACCTGAATGTCGAACTTTTTTAAAAGTAATACCATTTGCCTTACCTAAAATATCAGACGTCATACAACCTGATTGTAAAATTCCATGTTGCTCAAGATTTTCAACAGTTGCACAAGTTTGAATTATCATATTGTGCTTTTTCGCTATTGCTCCGATATTTTTTGCTATTTCGTTTTTATCAATGTCAGTCAACTTAATAATTTCTGGCATATTTGTTTTTAGCTTCTTATACATTTCAACAAAGCTAAAAATACACCTATCAATATATGGTGAAAGTCTTTCGGACATATAATCAAATGTTTCATAGTGAACTTGTTTAGTGTATTTTT
This sequence comes from uncultured Candidatus Melainabacteria bacterium, assembly GCA_934757275.1. GTDB lineage: Bacteria > Cyanobacteriota > Vampirovibrionia > Gastranaerophilales > Gastranaerophilaceae > CAG-196. Next base: position 139,249 of record CAKVLN010000003.1, on the reverse strand, counting down.
CAGTCAAAAGAATCGGGTCATATCGCCACGCAATTCTTTGTTTACCGACAATTTGGGATAATTTAATAAGAGTATTAATGCTTTCGTTTATACTTGGCACATTTGGTTCAACGTCCTTGTCATAAGCAGTAATTGTATAATGAAAATATGTGTTAAATTTATCCGTAATTTCTGTTAATCTATCTAAAATAGGTTCATAATTTTTGGAACAGAATACAACGCAATCAAGGACTTTTAGGTCTAGTTCGTATTTTGTTACTTTGTTTTGAAACATTGGATTTCTAGAATAAACAAAACCTTCTTCAAACCTTTTTAAAAGCCAATCTGAATAATATTGAACAGTATCTGTTCTTGAACCTGTGTTGATTATCATTTTATACTTTTATTCCTGATTAAAAAGGGGCAATATTGCCCCTTTAATTTTAGCACAATTCTGCATCGCCAAGTCCAAATTGTTCTAAGCTGTTTGATTTTGCTTGAATACAAATATATTCTAAATCTGTTTTTGATTCCATTGTTCTTACAGCATTTGGAAGAACTTTGATACAAGTTCCTTCTTTAACCTCAACAACTTCATTATCTAAAGTCATTGAACCTTCGCCTTTTAAGAAAATATAAACTTCTTCATTCTGTTTGTGCTTGTGATTAAATGGCAATTTCACTCCTGCAGGCATTGCACTAACTGAAATTTCACAACTTGTTAATCCTAGCAAATCATGCAAAAATGCTTTGCCATTTTCATAATTTTTGCCTACTTCACTAATTTTTCCGATTTCTTCTTTTTTAAAGTTTGTCATAATGTTTTCTCCTTTCGTTAGACATCTAACTATTACTGTAAAAATTTTTGCTTACACTTTTCGCAAAAGTTCTTCTAAAAGTTTAACTTCATTTTCTGATAAATTTTTGTTTAACATTTTGTTTAAATTATTTGAAATTTGGTCAAAAGTTGCTTTAAAATCCTCGCCTTTTTGCGTTAAAACTATATTTGTAGAGCGACTATCTTTGTCCGAAGCTTCTCTTTTTAAATATCCTAGTTTTTCAAGTTTATCAACCAAGACCGTAACTGTTGGTTTTGTTCTATGAATACAATTTGCAATATCTTTCATTGTCATCTTACCATTTTTGTAAAGACATACAAGAATATCACCATGACTTGGTACAAGTCCTTCGGCACCATTATTTTTTAATTCTTCAATAATAAAACGGTTTCCTTTTTCATGAATTTTTGATATTAAAAATAAAATTGCACTCATATAATTTATTATAGTTAGACATCTAACTTTGTCAAGAAGTTTTTCTTTTTTGTATTAGAACATTACATTTTTTTGAAATTCTATTTTTACTTTCTCTAAAATTTTATAAACGTCAAATAGCTTGTTTTAAATAGGTTTCCGACTACTGGGAATCTTTTTAATATTACATTCTAAAATGTAATGGTTATTATCCATTTTTATCCTTTAAAATTTTTAAAAAACAAGCAAGTTTGAGGCTGAAATACAGAATATTAAAAGAAAAAAGGATAATTCCAAGGATAAGAAAAGGGTAAATCGGATATTTTCTATATTACATTTTTTTAGACATAGAAGCGGCAACAAACCCCAACAATACTAACACTTTCCCCAATAGCTAACCTTTACATATTTATAAATCTATCCTTCTCTTTATACTTTAGTTTTGAGAAATTTTTAGGATTGCATTAGAATAGTAATATAGATAGGTATAGTTTTATGAAAAAAATTGTTATAGTATTATTTAGTATTTTAGTTACGTTCTCTTCGAGTGTTCAAGCAAGTGAAAATTACTCAATCAAGGATTTACAAAAAATGGGAATTGTTGCAAATGCTCCAATTTCTAAAACCGATTTAGAGAAGGCAAAGAAGATTATGCTAAACGTTCAAGCAAAGACGCTTGAAGGCGTTCAAAAGGGCAAAGGTCCTTTTTATGCTGAAATTTATGACAAATATGGAAATCTTGTTGTTGCCTCTTCGAATAGCGTTGTTGAGGATAAATGTTGTTTGTTTCATGCAGAAGTTAATACAATCAAAAAAGCGCATGAAAAATTTAAGGAATACAGTTTGGCTGGCGAAGATTTGACAATCTATGTTAACGCAGAGCCTTGCATAATGTGCGCAGGCGCAATCATGTGGTCAGGAATTAAAACTGTATACTTTGGCGTGCCATCAACTTCTGTTGAAAAAATTACAGGCTTCGACGAAGGATATAAGCCTAATTGGATAAATGAGTTCAAAAAACGTGGAATAACAGTTTACGGCAACATTGAACCGCAAGCTGGCGAAAAAGTTCTAGAAAACTATATAACTAGTGGGAAAGAAGTCTACAAGCCTAGAAATTAAAGGTTTTTAGCTCTCAAGTCGTTGCGGGCTTTTTCAAGAAGTTCTTTTAACTTAATAGAAACAAACTTTTCTCTAGTCTTAAAATTGCAATTGTTATAAAACAAAAATATACGAATTATTTTCCCGAAATTTTTCAAAGGGTTATTTTTGATTAAATATTTAAGCTCGCATTTGCTAGCATTGATTTCTGTCATAAGTGAAGTGCGCAATTTTTGCAAAGCTTCAATTGCAATATTATCAGGTAGTTTGTCTAAAGTCTTTTCAAAATTTTGTTCAAAATCTTTTCTTGAAAACTTTTTCTTAACATCAATTAAGGTTATAGTTCTTAGCTTGTCAACATCATTATCATATTTTTCATTGTTAACAAGTTCTTTTGCTCTAAGGCAAGCCGTTTTAGGCTGCAACAAATAGTCAAACAGGTGGCGGGCTTCGTGCACCGCAGTTAGTTTATTCAAAATAGTTTTGCCGTTTTTTGAAATTGGTAATTTTATTTTGTAACCAACACGCTGAACGTACAAACCGCCCTTTTCGTGTGGCAGCAATTTAATATCAATGCCAGTTGAGCCGCTAAAATAAAGATTTTTTTCCTTTAAAATCTTATAGTTTATTTTATTAGGCTCAATCGTACTATCAATAGCATTTCTAAACGTATCGACTGTGTATTCTTCTGCTTGCATAAATTTATCTAAAAACTTGTTCCAATACTGCCAAGACTTAGCATTGCGCTCTTTAACACTACCTTTAACAAGATTAAAAGGTAAAAGCGTATTTTCTGCACATCTATTTTGAATTTTTAATTGCATACCAAAATAAAACCGCAAAAAATATTTTTTTGCTAGTTTTTAAGCAGAACCTCTCGCAACTATTCGAAAAATTCTCTTACGATTTTTTCGATTTGAAGAGATGCAGTGCCGTCACCATAAGGGTTTTGCGCTTTTAGGCGAGTTAATTCCTTAGTAGAAGAAAGAACTTTTTCAGCCTCTTCTAAAATCTTGTCATAATCTGCACCAACAAGCTTAGAAACGCCAGCCTCTACGCCTTCTTTACGTTCTGTTTCGTAGCGCATAACAAGAGTTGGACACGCAAAAGATGGAGCTTCTTCTTGTATTCCGCCAGAATCTGTCAAAATCAATTTTGCATGTTTCATCAAATAAACCAAGAATGGATAATCAAGCGGAGTTAACAAATGAATGTTTGCAAAATTGCCCAATCTCTCATGAATTTTGTTCTTCACATTAGGATTTGGGTGAACTGGGATTACAAAAGTGTGGTCAGAATACTTTTTAGCCAAATAGCTTATCGCTTCAATTATTCTGTCAATTCTCTCTCCGTGATTTTCACGTCTATGAGCCGTTATTAGCACCAATTTGTCGTCAATCTTAATCCCTTTTTCTGCATAGAATTTTTCAGAATTTTCAATAACATCTTTTGATAAACAGAACAAGGCATCAATAACTGTGTTGCCTACGACATGAATTTTATCTTCTGAAATATCTTCTCTAAGCAAAGCTTTTTTATTAACCTCAGTTGGTGCAAAATGCAAAGCTGCAACACGAGATGTCATCTGTCGCATAACTTCTTCCGGAAATGGTTCGTAAATATCATAAGAACGAAGTCCAGCTTCAACGTGGAACACAGGAATTTTGTGGTAAAAACTTGTCAATGCACCGCACAAAACTGTCATAGTGTCGCCTTGAACGATTGTGGCATCAATCTCATTCTCACAAAAAACTTTGTCTAGCGAGGTTAAAATTCTTGCCTGAACAGAAGACAAAGACTGGTTTTCTCTCATACAATCAAGGTTAATATCAGCCTTCAAGCCAAAGTATTCAAGAGTTTGGTTTGACAACTGTTTTTGTTGTTCCGTATTGCAAATAATTACGTTGTAATCTTGAGGATATTTTTTCATCTCAAGAATAACTGGTGCAAGTTTAATGATTTCAGGACGTGTTCCAAATATAAATATGATATTTTTCATTAGAGTTTTTCCATTAAATTGTAAATCTATATATGAGTTAAAGTTGAGAGAAACTCCCAACTCTAACTTTTAAATGTTATTTTAAGCCTGCAACGGCAGTTACAACAACTTCTGCAGCCTCTTCAGGTTTAACTTTCGAGATTTCTTCTGTTTCTCTAATTTTAAACTCAACAAGACCTTCGCTAATTGTTTTACCTACCGTAATGCGATATGGGAAGCCGATTAAATCAGCATCTTTAAACTTAACGCCAGGGCGTTCGTCACGGTCATCAAGAACTACCTCAACGCCGTGCTTTTTCAAGGTTTTGTACAAATCGTTTGCAACCTTCATTTGAGTTTCGTCTTTTGTGCTAACAGGAATGATTACTGCGTGGTATGGTGCAATTGCAAGTGGCCATTTGATTCCGTGTTCATCATAATGAGCTTCAACAGCAGCTGCTGCGGTTCTTGAAATACCAATGCCGTAACAACCCATTACAAAAGGTTTTGCTTTGCCGTCAGTGTCTAAATAAACGGCGTTCATTGGTTTTGAGTATTTTGTTCCAAGTTGGAAAATGTTACCAACTTCAATTCCTCTAGTAACTTTTAGCGGTTTACCGCATACTGGACAATATTCACCAGCTTCTACAAGACGAAGGTCTGTAATTATTTGAGGAAGTTCTACGTCCACTCCCCAATTACCGCCAACCATGTGAACATCTTTTTTGTTTGTTCCAATTACAAAATTTTTCATTTCTTTTATGGTTTCGTCAGCAACGATTTGAACTTCGTATTCGCCATACTTTTTCAAACCTTTTGGACCGATAAAGCCTTTTTCTGCATCAAAACCGTTTTCAGCCATCATTTCTTCAATTTCGCCAGCGGTAGCAATTCTAATTTCCATGCCGCCAACTGCGTTCAAAAGTTTTGTTTCTTCAACTTGTTTGTCTGCTCTGATTAAGGCTAAAACAGGTTTTTTATCAACAATATAAAGAATTGATTTTACAATAATTGTTGCAGGAATTTTTAAGTAATCACACAACTCTTCTATTGAATGTGTATTTGGCGTGTCTACAATTTCTGCTTTTTCAAATTTGCCAACCACATCGGCTTGTGGAAGTTTTGAGATTGCGTGGTTTGAGTTTGCTGAATAATCGCAATCATCACAATAGAATACATCATTTTCACCGGCATCTGTGTCTGTAATTACCATGAACTCGTGGCTTACGCTTCCGCCAATTGCGCCTGAATCTGATTGAACCATTTTTGTGTTAAGTCCGCAACGTTTGAAAATTCTTGTATAAGCCTGCGCCATATTCTCATATTCTTTTTCCAAACCTTCTTGTGAGGTGTCAAAACTATACGCATCTTTCATGATAAATTCACGTCCTCTTAAAAGTCCGAATCGTGGACGAACTTCGTCACGGAATTTAGATTGAATTTGGTACAAGTTAACTGGTAATTGCTTGTAAGACTTGATGCCTTCTCTAGCTATTGAGGTAATAATTTCTTCGTGTGTAGGTCCAAGGCACATTTCACGATTATGTCTATCTCTTAGACGCATAAGTTCTTTGCCGTAAGCATTCCATCTACCAGATTCTTCCCAAAGTTCTTTTGGTTGTACGAACGGCATGAGAAGCTCTTGTGCGCCAGCATTGTCCATTTCTTCTCTAACAATGTTTTCAATTTTCTTTAAAACTCGCCACATTAGCGGTAAATAGTTGTAAACACCACTGGTAAGTTTTCTTATATATCCAGCTCTAACAAGCATTTTGTGTGAAATAACTTCAGCGTCTGAAGGAAACTCCCTCAAAGTTTGAACGAATAATTTTGACATTTTCATGGTTAATTTTCCTCTATATATTTGTTTTATAAACAGATTTTAGCATGAACAAGGTGAAAAGTTAATTACAAAAAACTTTCAAAATTCCCCAACAAACTTATTGCACTAAAATTGATAGTGTGGTACAATCTGCTTGTGGGAGTTTATAAGGCATGTACTTTAGGCTCCAGACAATTAGAAAAAGGGGTGACTATGTTAGTTTCTGCAATATCTGTAAATCGCAATAATGGTTACAATATAAGTAGTAATATGCCGTTTTACAATAATCGTAGCAATGAAACTATTGGTGATACTTCATTTAATTCTTTAACACCTTATTCTAATAACAATAAAAAGTCAGTTTCGGCTGATAAATTACCTCAAGTTTATGACAATATCAATGAGTGGAAGAATTTTTGCCACAAACAAATTTTAGGCAAAAAGCTTAATACTATAGCTTAGTTTATGAAAAATGGTTTAATTCTAGGTTTTTTTGATGGGGTTCATCTTGCACACCAAAAAGTTATTTCATGTGCAATCAAAAATTCGTCATGTCCCATTTTAATTACTTTAAAGAATTTTAATAAGTCAAAAGAGTTGATTTTGACAAGAGAAGAGTCTTTCAAAAAAATTAAAGCTCTAGGTGTAAAAGAGATTGTTGAGTTAGATTTCTCGCAAATTTCTGGCATGTCACCTGAGGAGTTTTTAGAATTTCTAAAACAAGAATATGCGCCAATTCTTATATCTACGGGGTTTAATTATACTTTTGGAAAAAATCGCAGCGGTGATACAGATTTCTTAGCCAAAAATCAAGAAAAATTCGGATATAAGTACTTTTGCGTTCCACCTTTAACTAAAAATGGCGAAATTGTGAGTTCAACTCTGATTAAAAATAAATTAATTCAGGGTGAAGTTTCCGATGCAACAGAGCTATTAGGTAGCAATTTTGTGATTTCAGGCGTTGTAAAAAAGGGTGCGCAAATAGGGCGAACGATAGGTTTTCCGACCGCAAATATTGATTATCCAGAAAAAATAGTTAAAATACCTTATGGAGTATATTCTGTAAAAATTGACGATAGACGAGGTATTATGAATTGGGGTATGAAACCGACTGTTAATAATACTTTGACGCCAGTTGCAGAAACGCATATTTTAGATTTTGAGGGTGATTTGTACGGTCAAAATCTTAGGATAGAAGTTTTAAATCGCATAAGAAGCGAGGTTAAGTTCAAGAATTTGGACGAATTGAAAGCGCAAATTAAAAAGGATATTGAGGCATGCTTAAAGTAGTTATAGTTGGTTATGGTGAAATGTTTACAAACTTAATCGCAGGTGCTCTTGATGCGAATTGCGAAATAGTAGGCGTGCTGAGGCGTGAAACTATTAAGTATTCACCTCTTTTAAGGCGTTTGAAGGATATTTTTAATCCCTCGCTTGAATACAATTATGTCAAAAGCTATAATTTGCCAGAAATAGAAGTTAATAGTGTAAACAGTGAAAAATTTAAGCGTGAGCTTTTAAAACTCAACCCTGATATTATTTTGGTAGGTTCTTGGGGTGAGAAATTCAAAAAAGAGATTTATGACTTACCTAAAATTGCAACAATAAATGCGCACCCATCGCTTTTACCGCAGTATAGAGGTCCAAACCCATATTTTTGGACAATTAGAAATTGTGAACAAATGAGTGGAATAACTTTTCATCTAATGGAAAAGGGGTTCGATACCGGTGCGATTTTGGCGCAAGAGGAGGTTAAGATTTATCCTTCTGATACAGGGAAATCTTTGAAAGAGCGTACTGTTTTGACAGCAAGAGGTGTTGTGTGCGAGCTTTTGAAAGCTTTAAGAGAAGATATAATAATTCCACTTACGCAAAGAGAAGATAAGGCAAGCTATTATTCCAATCCGAGTGATTTGGAGCTAGATTTCACTAAATCTGCAGAAGAAAATTATGCTCTTGTGCGTGCGATTTATCCATGGAGTGAGGCGTATTTTTATCATAAAAATACTTGTTTTGCAGTTTCACCGTTTGGCGCAGAGCTTGTTGATAATAATAGCGAATATAAAGACGCTGGTACAATTTGTGAGATTGAAGATAAGAAGATTAGCGTTTTGTGTGGCGATAATAAGATTTTAAAAATGCCTGTTGTGCTTTACAAGAAGGTAGATAGAATTTTTACAAAGAATTATATTAAACGTGAAATGCGAGTTGGCGAGATTTTGTCGCAATTAAGTTAATGGTGCGTCAAACGACAGCACCCTACATTTCTTAATAAAATACGTTCAATGTTGAAGGTATGATACTTGAACAAACGTAGGGTGCAATTTTTTGCACCAATAACTTAGAACAATGCCCGACTGTCCGATAAAATTAATATAGAAGTTATTAATAATTAAAATATGAAAAAATTTCTTATTTTAATTCTTGGTGCAATTCTGGGGATTGCGGGGTTTGTGTTTCTTGTCCATAGTTTCTATAACATGCACATTACTGCCGTGTTTGAAGATTTAGAGCCGTTTCCTAAAAATTTGAATGTTTATTACAAAGGCTTTAAATTAGGACGTACTGTGCGTGTGCACCCATCAAAAGATTTTACAGAAACGCAAGTTGAGATGATTTTGAATGCGAAAAATTTGAGTTTGCCAGACAACACAACTGCCAAAATGAAGTCAAAAAACAAAAAAGATTATATAGAGTTAGAATACCCAAATGCACCATCTATTACTTATCTAAAAAATCATTCTGTGATAGAAGGCAAAAAGGGGCTTAATATTGGAGATTATATAGATAAACAAGCCGAGGCTGGCGGACTAGATGAAATCAAAGATAATTTGAATAATACTGTTGCGTCAGCTGGCGATACGCTTGATGCGTTAACGGAACTTTTTGGCACAGCAAATGATATTTTGAAGGATATTCGTCCGTCAATTAAAATTACTGCAGAAAACTTGGCTGAAACAAGTCAAAATTTAAAAGAAACTTCGTATGAACTCAATAGTTCATTAAAGCCAAAACGCTTGAGTAATTCTTTTGCAAATATTGAGCAGACCACAAAAAATATTGAAAGGACGACTAAGAATTTTGAGAATGCAAGTCTTGATATTACAAAAACTACATCGCATATAAATACTGATACGATTGGAATCGTTGATTGTGTTATTGCAAACATAAATACAATTATTGATAATATTAATGTTGTAATTAATAATACAAACGATATTGTAATAGGTTTTCAGCGAACGCTTAACAAACGTTTTGCTGGCATGAAAATTATGTTCGGCAGACCTCTAAATAAATAACATAGCAAAAAATTTTTTTACAGGGTTTTATATAAAAAAAGAAAGGATTGCAAATGAAAGTTTCTGCAATTAATAAAACCCAAAATAATCAAAAAATCAGTATAAAACGAATGAAGAAAACTAATCAAAATAATTTTACGAGAGAGCAAGAAGGAGTGTTGCAAACAAATTCTGTGGCTTTTAAAGCTTTAGCTAAAGTTACTCCAAATACAAAAATGAAGATGTTCGCAGAAACTTTATTGAGCGGTTTGAAAGAAAACCAAAAAGTTTATATGAGAGCAGAGTCAAAGTTTGTGCCTTTTATGAATATTCTTTCCGAACTTGCTTACAAAAAAGGTTCTGGTAAGGTGGAATATAAAGTGCTTGAGCCTGAACTTGAAAACTTGAAAGAGAAATATAACATCAAAGAAGAATTTGAGTATCAAAAAGCGATAAGAGAAGATTTGCAAAAATCAAATGCTTTATTTTTAGAATTTTCTGACAAGAATAACCCTTACAAGCTTTCTAGATTAACAGAAGCTGAAACCATTGCAGAAACGAATAAGATGAAACTTGAAATTCCTAAAAATATTTATGATAAATTTAAAATCAATCCAAAGGAAATTTTTAAAGAAGCTTTAGATTTAAAACAAGGACAATCAATTGTGATAACCGCAGAAAGAGAGCATTTGCCGTTTGTTGAAAAACTTGTTGATTATCTGTATTCTGAAAATAAATCAAAGTTAGTAGATGTAAGAATTTCAGAAGATTCAAAAATTAGTATGCTAAAATATGCAAAAGATGATATTTTAGAAGAGTTTCCAACTTATGATAAAATGGCAAGCGAGGAATTTTTAAAAACCGATACTGCCTTATTAGATATTGACGCTGGTTTCCAAAACTCAATGGAAGGTGTTGATACCAAAAGAATTAACAAATGGTGGAGTAATCGTTCAAAAGCGATGGCAGAGATTAATAATAAGCGATTTAATGAAACGCCTTGGCTTGTGTATTACATTCCGACAACAAAGACTTGTGTTTCAGCATATCCAGAATTGAAAGATGCACCTTTTAATGGTATTGAGCAGGCTTTTCTTGACGCAAACAAAATCAACCGAATAGGTGCATTGGGTGAGCATAGAAAAAATTTAATCGAAAGAACAAAAAAGTTAAACGAGCTTGCAGAACAAGGTTTTAGAAGTTTTCATTATGAAAGTATCGATTCAAAAACTGGTAAACCTGATGGAAAAACAGATTTCAATATAAAACTTTCTCCAAAATCAAAGTTTGCAGGACCATTATTAGAGTATGAGAAAAATCAACATAGCACGATTCCAAATATTCCAACCGAGGAAAGTTTCTCTGCGCCGATGGCAAATTCTGCACAAGGCAAATTGGCGGTTACAAAGCCATTGCTAATTAATGAAAAACTTGTGACGGGAATAAATTTTGAGTTTAAAGACGGTAAAGTTGTCAAAGTGAGCGCAAAAGAGAATGAAGATGTGCTAAAAGATTTTATCAAGACAAATGAAAATGCCGATAGATTGGGCGAAATTGCTTTTGTTGCAGGTTCTCCAATTGCAAAAACTGGCAGATTTTTTAATACAACTCTAGTGGACGAGAATGCTACTTGTCACTTTGCGCTAGGAAAAGCCTACGGATATTGTGTAGAAGGCGCAAACGAAATCAAGAATTATGCTGATTATAAAAAATACATGAAGGAAAACCAAATTAACCTTTCACCTATTCATGAAGACTTTATGGTCGGTGGTGAAAACGTGAAAATAACTGCCATAAACGAACGTACTGGCGAAACTAAAACTATAATCGAAAACGACAAATTCTTGTTGTAACTTGCTATGGTCTAATCAAAAACTTAATTGCGTTGCCTGCAATGTGTTGTTGCATTGCGTATTCAACTTTCTCAAGCGGAAGTTCGGCAGTGATGAGTTTTTCGACTTCAACTTCGCCAGAAGCAATCAAATCGAGTGCTTGTCTAAAGTATTTTGGCGTGTGGTGGAAAACGCTCATCAAGCGGATATCGCCATAGTGCATTTTTGTTGTGTCAAAACTTACCTTTGAACCTGATTTGCAGCCGCCAAAGAAGTGAACAGTACCTCCTGGGCGAACACAAGAGAACACAAGTTCCCAAATCTCTGGCATGCCAACGCATTCAATCGCTACATCTAAGCCTTTGCCTTCATCTGAAAAATCTCTAAAGATTTTTTCAGGATTAGCATATTTTTTTAAATCTACTATATCATCTACATGGGCAAATTCTTCTGCAAGCTTTAATTTAAGTGGGTTTCTACCAGCAACTATAACTCGTGCGCCTTTTAGTTTGCATAGTCTTGCAAACATCAAACCAATAGGTCCAATTCCAATTACGCCAACAGTTTGTCCGGCTTTTATGTCAGTTCTTTCTACACCGTGAACAACATTTGCTAACGGTTCGCAAAAAGCAGCTTTTTCAAAGGATAAGCTTGGTGGTAAAATTAGTGTGTTCTTTTTTACAATTCTTTCAGGAACTACGATATATTCTGCATAAGCACCGTTTAGCAGGTTTAAGTTTTCGCAAAGATTGTATTCACCACGCTTGCAATAAAAACATTCACCACAAGGAGCAGAGTTTGCGCATACAACTCTATCACCAACTTTAACGTTTTTAACGTCTGGTGCAATTTTTGCAACCACGCCAGAAAATTCGTGTCCAAAACCGGACGGAATCTCTTTAATTAGAACGGGGTGTCCACGTCTAAAAGTCTTAACGTCCGTTCCGCAAGTCAATGCAGCTTCAATTTTCACCAAAATTTCGCCCTTTTCTAAAGGCTTAATTCTAGTTTCTTCATATCTTATATCCTGTGGACCGTAAAAAAGAACTGCTTTCATCTTATTTAATAACCTTCAAAATTGTTGCAGTGATATCATCTCCACCATAAACAACTGCTGATTTTGGAAGAACCATTGTGTATCCCATTTCAGTAGCTTTTTTGCCAATTTGTTCTGTTATACTTGCGTCAGTTGCTTTTAGTTTTGTTGCATAGTCTTTTGCATAAGCTTCTCTTTTCGCAACTAATTGTTTTTCATATTTAGAAGCAAGTGCTTTTTTATTTTTGTCATCAGTTTGCTTGTTTACATCGGCTTGAGCTTTTTTGATGAAATCTGTAAGTTCTTTGTTTCTAGCATCTTGAGTAGATTTCAAAGCTTTTACTTGTGCAGAAGATGCTACAACTTTTTGTATATCAACAACTGCGATTTTTTGAGCTTCTGGAGCTGCAAATGCAGAGGTTGTAAGTAATATTAAACTTGCTAATGATAAAGTGATAGTATTTTTTAATTTCATAAAATCAACCCTTTCTTCTAATTAAGATGATAATTGATACAATAATTATACTTATAGACACGCAGATTGCAACAGGCAAACCAAAAAGGTATTTTACAGAATCAATTCTTACGCTCTCAACTAGTATTCTAACGATAGAATAAAGTATAAGATATATTAATGCAAGATTGCCTTCTTTTTTGATTTTGTTACTTTTCATCAAGAAAAACAAAATTACAAAAATAGCGATATCTAAAATGCTTTCATACAAAAAAGCTGGGTGGAAATAGCTGCAATCTTGATAAGGAATAGGTCTGTATTGCGGTGCAATATACAATTTCCATGGTAAATTTGTAGGGCGTCCAAAAGCTTCTGAATTAAAAAAATTACCCCATCTTCCAATAGCCTGCGCTAAAGGCAAGCCTAATGCACAAACGTCTGCCAATTTAAGAGCTGATATTTTGTGTCGAATACTAAATAGCCAAAGCCCAAATGCACCGCCTATAATTGCTCCGTGAATTGATATTCCTCCATGGCGAATTGCAATTATTTCTGTAGGAAATCTTAAATAAAAATCGTAATTAAGCGTACAATAATACAATCTTGCGCCTAAAATTCCAAAGATTATAAGGTATGGTGCTAAATCAATTATTGTCTCATTTTTTAAGCCAAAATACTTTGTGCCTACCCAATCAGAAAAAAGCGTTCCGATTGAAATAGCCAACGCCAAAATTACGCCGTAATAATATATATTAACACCAAATATGGTGCATAGAATTTGTGATGGAGAAGTAAACATTATTCTGCGTCTTCTTTCGCAGTTGATTCATCGCCGTTGATAAAAGAATTAGACTCTGCTATCAACTCTTCGATAGTTTGTTTATCCTCTGCAGTTGGTTTAAGTTCTAAATATTTTGTAAGATTTTCGACTGCTGATTTTTTGTATTCAATAGCTTTAGCTTTGTCTTCATCACTAATTTCTTTTTTGTCTTCAGTAACTTCAACCAATTCATCAGCAAGGTCTGCTTGTGCGACACCTAGAGAATAATAAAAATCTTCAAAATCTGGTTTAATTTTAATTCCGCCTTCAAATGCTTCGATAGCTTTTTCGTATTTTTTAGCGTTAATTGATGCAATACCAAGGTTGTAGTATGTTTCATACATAGTAGAATCCAAATCAAGACTTGCTTGAAGTCTGTTCATTGCTGATTCATAATCACCTTTTTGCATATATTCTGCGGCTTTATTATTAAGCTCTTGCACTGCAATATTGTTGATACATGCAGTAGAAACTACGGCAACTAGCAATACTGATGCAATCATTAAAGCTTTTTTCATTTCAACTATTCCCTCTTATCAAAACAATAATGGTATTCTATTACATTTTTATTAAATAATCAAGTTTGTAAAGTTTCATCATCTAAAAAGATTAAAATTAGATAAACATTTATAAAAAAACTATTGCTATATAAAACCCTTTAATGTATCATTGTAAAGCAGTACAGACTAATTATAAAGGGGATATTTTATGAGCGGACACTCAAAATGGTCAACGATTAAACATAAAAAAGCAAAAACAGATTCACTTCGTGCAGCAGAATTTCAAAAATTCTCTAGAGAAATTATTGTTGCATCAAAATTAGGTGGTCCAGATCCAGCTGGTAATTTCAGACTTAGAACTGCGATTGAAAAAGCAAAAGCTGCAGGACTTCCAAACGATAATATCAAAAGAGCTATTGAAAAAGGTTCTGGTGCTGGTAATAACGAAAACTATGATGAAATGGTTTACGAAGGTTATGCCGCAGGCGGTGTAGCAGTTGTTGTTGAGGCTATGACTGATAACAAAAATAGAACTGCTGGTGACGTTAGAAGTTACTTTACAAAATTCAATGGCAACTTAGGTGAAACTGGTTGCGTAGGTTGGATGTTCGATAAAAAAGGCTGCATCACTTTCAACAAAGATGACGTGGATTACGAAAAACTTTTTGAAGCAGCAATTACGCTTGACGCTGAAGATATTGTAGAAGAGGAAGATGAATATAAAGTTTATACTTCTATTCCAAATTTGCAACCTGTGACAGAAGGTTTAGAGGCAGAAGGTTTTAAATCTACATCAGCAGAATTTACAAGAGTTCCGCAGAATACAATTGAAGTTACAGATGAAAAAACTGCAATCAATATCATGAGATTGTTGGGTAAATTAGAAGAACACGACGATGTTCAGAATGTTTACGCAAACTTTGATATTGATGACGATTTAATGGCAAAAATAGAAGAACAATTATAGGGAGTACATAGGTAGGAGGAAATCAACTATGATGAACATGATGAATATGATGAAACAGGCTCAAAATATTCAAAAAAGATTAAAAGAAGCTCAAGACGAACTTAATAAAATGGATATTTCTGGAGAAGCTGCAAATGGTTCAGTAAAAGTTATTTGCGATGGTAAAGGTTTGTTCAAATCAATCAAACTTTCTGCAGAAGCTATTAACCCTGAAAACCCATCATCAGTTTCAGAAGATACTATCGAAATGTTAGAAGATATTATCACAACTGCAATTAACCAAACTACTGGAAAAGCTCAAAAAGTTATGGAAGAAAAAATGAAATCTGTAACTGGCGGTATTAGCATTCCAGGACTATTCTAGTGCTACGCACGTAGACATATGGTCGGGTGGCAATTGTAAGATTACAAGTTTTAATTAAATCTAACTGCCACCCTCTATTGTGTCATTACAAGTATTACGAGTTAAAATCATGATTTATCCAAAATCAATTGCTACACTAATTGAACAATTTCAGAAATTTCCATCAGTAGGCCCAAAGTCTGCTCAAAGAATGGCATTTCAAGTTTTGAAGATGCCGCTTTCAGAGGTGGAAAAATTTGCGAATGCGATTCTTGAAGCGAAAAAAAGTTCAAAAACTTGTGAGGTTTGTTTCAATATCTCAACCCAATCACCTTGTGAGATTTGTTCTTCAACTAACCGTAACCGTTCTGTGATTTGTGTGGTTGCAGAAACAAAAGACTTAATTGCGATTGAAAAAACTAACGAATATCGTGGACTATATCACGTTTTGCAAGGCTTGATTTCGCCAATGGACGGGATTGGTGCAGAAGATATTAGAATAAAAGAATTACTCCAAAGGTTAACTTCTGAAGAAGTTCAAGAGGTAATTTTAGCATTGTCACCGTCGGTTGAAGGTGAGGCAACTAGTCTTTATTTGACAAAATTGATTAAACCTTTTGGTATCAAAATTTCTCGCATAGCATTTGGTTTGCCAGTTGGTGCAGATTTAGAATACGCAGATGAAGTTACACTAGCTAGAGCTATCGAAGGCCGAAGAGAATTGTAAAAAATAGAACAAATAGCGTATGTTTAAATTTTTAAAAGTGCTATAATTCTAACTATGAGAATAGTTACAAACAAAGAATTGAGTAATTATAAGGTTTTACCCTTTGATTTATACTCGGAAAATAAAGGCAAAATTCTGGAAGCTGGTGAAGTGCTTACTCCAGGAAAGCTTATAATGCTTAAAAATCATGTTCACGTTTATACAGAAGAGTTTAATAGTGATTTGGAAACTGAACAGACTTCTGAAACGGCAGAGCCACAAAAGAAAAACTCTAAGCTTTTGAATTTCTCTTATGATAGTTTAGATCCTGCAGATTTTGAAACTGTGTTGAACAAAGATGCTTATATTAAGATGGAAACGCAGGCAAAAATTAAATATTTCTATAAACGTATTTTAGATTTGTTTTTGGAAGGTTATTTTGAAGAGGGTTTGCTAAAACTAAATTCTTTGATTGGCGTTTTAAAAACTGAGGTTTATAAACAATTAAATAAATCAAGCAAAGGGTCTAAAATACGTTTTTTAGGCGAATATCAACTTTGTCACCCGCTAAATGTAGCAATTATGTCTGGTTTGATTGCGATAAAACTTGAGTTTACGGCGTCTGCAGTTGATCAAGTTATTTTGGCAGCTCTTTTGCATGATATTGGTAAAATCAAAATCAATTTGCCAGATATGCAGGCTCTTTTGACAATGAATGAGGACGAAGTTAAAGAACATACTACTCTCGGATATAAACTGATTAAAGAAGGTTTGGAACTTCCAGAAGAAATTGCATTACCAGCATTAGAACACCACGAAAACAACGATGGTTCTGGATATCCGCAAGGTTTGTCAAACGATTTTATTTCAGAATATAGCCAAATTATTAATGTTGCAAACTTCTATGATAACTTAGCGTTTAATAGAACTCATACCGTGGTTGCTAATAATAAAGAGGTTTTGCGAGCTATGTTGGAGGTCGGTTCTAAGAAATTCTCTGCTAAAATGCTTTATACTTTCATTCACATGTTTAATTATGATGATGCAAAAGATTTCAATGATATGGTGGTTTAGAGTACTCTAGATGCAGTATTTTTTCTATGTTATTTAAAGTGTTTGTAGAATTTTGCCGTTTATCATGTTGACTGTGTGAAAAATTTCATTAAACCAAAATTGTAATTAATAGGAGATTTTGCTATGGGAATGGCAGCATCACAAGCCAGATATCTGGCACTTACAGCAAGAAAAACAAATACTGAATGGGAAGGTCAACAAATTAACCAAGCCCGTACAGCACTTGCAAACCAGAGTGCAAATTTGTTTAATCAACTTCTTGCTTTAGAAGTTCCAAATGCTCCAAAAACCACTGATTATACCGAGTTACAGTACTCTTATACTGATGGCGAAAATGAATCAGTTTTAGATAGCTGGCAACAATTATCAAGCGCAGATCCTAATTATAATTACATTGTTAATAGTTATTATTACGCAAATGTTTATACTGGCTCTAGAAAGTTGCTAGAAAACCCACAAGTGCAAACAAAAGGCGAAGTTACTATTAA
Source organism: uncultured Candidatus Melainabacteria bacterium (assembly GCA_934757275.1). Classification (GTDB taxonomy): domain Bacteria; phylum Cyanobacteriota; class Vampirovibrionia; order Gastranaerophilales; family Gastranaerophilaceae; genus CAG-196. The sequence continues at coordinate 121,618 of CAKVLN010000003.1, read as the reverse complement.
TGATTTTAAAGACCAGAATCCACAAGTAACTTATAACGCTAATGATAATACATATACAATCACTACGGCTGATGGAAATTCTCAAACTTATTCTGCAATAAAGAATGTTGAATCTGATTTGAAGTTAAAAAACGCTTTGACAGATTTTGAAACCGCAAAAGATATGGCAAAAGCTGATGGCGTTTTGACTACTGACGGAGTTTATGGTTATCAAGATTCAAATGGAACATGGCATTTCTTTTTAGAAAATGAAATTGAAGAGCCAAAAGATTATTCAACAGTTTATGTACCATCTTATGTTGGTAATTCTAAACTTACACAGTTAAATGAATTGACCTCTGATCAGGCAGCAGAGCTTGCTCAAGTCTTGAAGGATTGCCCAGATTCTTCTATGAAGGATTATTTGAGCTTTGATAACGATGGCAACCTTGTTTATAATGGCGAAGGTATTTATAGCTTTGATATGCAAGGCAAAACTTATTTTACAACTGAGCAAGATTTGTATAACAGTATGCAGACCCAATATAATTATGATAAACCAATCGATGTACAAGAAAAATTGGCTTATTATAACGCATCATATTTAAAAACAAGGATAGAACAGACAAATCATGCTCTTCTTGAAACTGATGGCAATGGACGTTTTACCTCTGTAAAATTTGATAATAATAGTGTAGTTTATGATTTGAACGTTGAAACAGTTACTGATGAAGCTGCTTATAAAGATGCAATGAATGAATATGTTTATAAAAAAGAACAGTATGAAAAAACTATTGCGGATATTAATGCAAAAACTTCTATTATTCAGCAAGAAGATAGAACACTAGAACTACGTCTTAAACAATTGGATACAGAGCAAAACGCACTGGCAACTGAAATGGACGCAGTTAAGAAAGTTATTAAAGACAACGTTGAAAAAACTTTCAAAACATTTAGTGATTAGTATTTATAACAATTTTTTCCAATTCGCTTGACTGATAGTTACTCTCAAGTTGTAGTATAATATTATAATTAAGAAAGGAGCGAATATGGAAACAACACTAACCGTTTTAGACAAAGTAAACAATCCAGAAGATTTAAGAAAATTAAGTATAGAAGAAATGAATAAGCTTTCTGCTGAAATGCGTGAGCTTATTTCAAAAAAAGTTAACACAATTGGTGGACACTTAGGTCCAAATTTGGGCTTTGTAGAAGCCACTATTGCATTACATTATGTTTTTAATTCCCCAGTTGACAAATTTGTGTTTGACGTTTCTCACCAATGCTATCCTCACAAAATTTTGACTGGAAGAAAAGAAGGTTATACAGACGCAGACAAATACCTTAAATATACAGGCTATACTGCGCCAGAAGAAAGTGCGCACGATTTGTTTAAGGTTGGTCACACTTCAACGTCTGTAAGTTTGGCAACAGGTTTAGCAAAAGGCAGAGATTTAAGAGGCGGTAAAGAAAACATAGTTGCAATAATTGGTGACGGCTCTTTAAGTGGTGGCGAAGCTTTTGAAGGCTTGGATAATGCTGCAGTTTTAGGTAGTAATATTATTGTTATTGTAAACGATAATGAGATGTCAATCGCTAAAAATGAAGGCGGTTTGTATGCTAATTTAAAACTATTAAGAGATACAAACGGCGAGGCTGAATGTAATTTCTTTAAAGCACTAGGTTTTGAATATCATTATTTAGATAATGGTCACGATATAAAAGCTATGATTGATTTGTTTAGCAAGGTTAAAGATACAAACCACCCTGTTTTAATTCATTTGCATACAATTAAGGGTAAAGGTTTAGAAATTGCAGAATTGGATAAAGAAAGTTACCACTGGATACTTCCAGGAGCTTTGGATAAAAAAGATGATTTAAAATCGGTTAAAAAAGTTGAAGATTATGGCTCAATTACTGCTAAATATATTGAAGGCAAGTTAGCTCAAGATAATACAGTTATTGCAATTTCACCAGCGACACCTGCAGTAAGTGGTTTTAGTCCTGTTTTCAGAGATAAAGTCGGTATTCATTATACAGATGTTGGCATTGCAGAAGAACACGCAATTGCCTTCTCTTCTGGTATTGCAAAAAATGGTGGCAAGCCTATTTTGGGAATTATGAGCTCTTTTATTCAAAGAACTTATGACCAATTATCTCAAGATTTGGCATTAAATAGTAACCCTGCAACAATTTTAGTGTTCTGGGGTGCAATTACTGGCATGGACGCTACTCACTTGACAATCTTTGATATTCCTGTCGTTAGCAATATTCCAAATATGGTTTATCTTGCTCCAACTTGCAGGGAAGAGTATTTGAAAATGCTTGATTGGTCTGTAGAACAAAACGAACACCCTGTTGCGATTAGAGTTCCTTTTGGCGAAGTAATTTCAACGGGTGTTGAGGATAGGACAGATTATTCTATTTTGAATAAATATCAAGTTGTTGAAGAAGGTTCAGAGGTTGCAATTCTTGGTTTGGGTAACTTCTTCCACTTAGGCAAAAAGGTTCAAAAAGAATTGAGTGAAAAACTAGGCATTAAAGCTACTTTGATTAATCCAAAATTCATTACTGGAGTAGATGAAGAACTTATGGAAAACTTAAAAGCTAACCACAAAGTTGTTATTACTCTTGAAGATGGAGTTCTAGATGGCGGTTTTGGTGAAAAAATCGCTCGCTACTTTGGAAATTCTGACATGAAGGTTTTGAACTTCGGTGCTAAAAAAGAATTTACTGACAGAGCCTCTGTTGAAGAGCTTTATGTTCGTTATCACTTAACTCCAGAGTTGATAGTAGAAGATATTAAGGCTTGTTTATAATTTTTATGAGGTGCAACCTAAAAGGTTGCACCTCATATTTTAAAGACTATTAAGCTTATTTGAAGTGCCATTAATTATTTCCCCAAATTTTGCTATTCGAGAAGAAATTATTTCTTTAAGTTTGGCACTATCAAGATACATTGCATCTTCTCCAGTTTCCATGCCCATTCTTTTATATAAAGCAGAATTGTTATATCCTCTACCCATATTATCAGCAATACTTACTGCATCTGCTTTCAAGGTAGGAATGTTGCCAGCTTTAATGCTATCTTCGATAGCACCTTGTAATAAAGTAGTTTCTATATTTTTATATTTTTTGCGACCGAGGATATTTGTTAAAAAGTCGATGTATAATTCATTTTGTTCATTCTTAGTAGCTTGCATATAACCAAGTTGTTTATTTTTTTGATTTTTTAGTACATATATGGTGCTACCATCTTTAAAAGTCAATTTTTCTAAACGCCCACTAATTGTTTTTGATGATTTTCGCATTTTTATTTGTACATCGGGAGCGAGAACTTCTATATTTTTTAATTTTGAATATAATGATGATATTGGCATTATTGGAGTATGGTATTTCTGGGCTTTTAAAATATCCCAGCAGTTTATCCCCATTGCTTTTGAGTTTTCTTTAACCATAGCTTTAAATTCTTTTGCATAATTTAATATTGTTTTAAAAACAGATTTTTTTTGATTGGAAATATATTTTATGCCGTTTGTATTAAAAGTGTCTTTAGCTTGTGTCATTAATATAGAGCGATAATTTGTTTTATTTAGTTTGTTAAACTCTGTCATATAATTTTTAGCTAACGATAAATTGATGTTCATAAAAACAATCCTTCCACTAAATTAACCCTTATATAAATATTTAAAGTATAATTTTAATAAATAATTGCTGGATTCTGCTTATAATGTAAACATTTGTAACTTTTATGCTAATATTAACCTATGAGAATCCAATCGTCGTTTATAAATTTCAAAGCAAATTATTATAATTTATTAAGAAAGAATAATTCTGTATCAGTAAACCAAATTTCAACAGATAATGCTGAAAATTTAGGCAATAAGCCTGTTTTGATTTCTGGGGACATGCAAGTTCCTATGTTAAAAAAGGGCGATTTTTATACTGCAAAAATTGACGCTGATGTTGATAAGTATAGAATTTATTACAAAGACACGGATAAATTTGAAAAAAATGGCGAAGAAGTTAAGCTAGATAAAGCAAAACTCGAAAGACTTGTTAATAAAAGTATTAATGGTGGAAGTTACTCATTGGTAAAAGGTGAGGCGACTGGCAGGTTGCTAGTTTTTGAGGACGCAAAAGAATTTTATCAAAAGTTTAATGAGGTGGACGAATTAAAGAAAGAACCGCTTATTTTAATGTTTAAAAAAGAAGAGTTTTTTAATAAAATGTTACCAGCTAATGTGCGTGGAATTATTTTTACAAATGGAAATCTTGGCGACCTTTCACATATAGCATCAGTTTATCGAACGTATTTTGACATGGTTTCGATAGATTATGATGAGAACAGTATAAATAATCTTCTCAAAAAACAAGGCGAGTTTCTTCGACTTTCTAATAAAAACAATCGATTACAACAGTTGGAAATCAAGGCTTATAGACCAAATAAGCTTTATGAAGTTAAAATTCCTATTTTAGATGATACTGATAAGCTTTTAAATTACGAAGAATGCTCTAAAACAAATTGCGGAAATAAGGCTTATAGAATTTCTATTTTAGATAAGTTGTCTAAAAATGGTTTTTTAGAAGAGGTTACTGTGCCACAAGGTGTAGTTTTACCAAAGAAATATTTGGAGCGAATACAAACGCTAAGTGTTGATGAAATGCTTGATGAGAGTGAGTTTAAAACTGATATCTTATCAAAGTTTCGTGACCAAAATTATCTGCTTGTGCGTTCTGCTTTTAATGGCGAAGATATTGATAACTATTCTGCAGCAGGGTTGTATGAAAGTGTTGTTTCGACAAGAGATGAAATTCTTTTATGTATAGATGATGTATGCAATTCAAAAAATTCGGAGCGAGCAAAAATTTCAAGAAAATTGCATAATATTTCTGCAAGTACAATTCAGCCGTCTGTAATTATTCAAGAACATATTGATGCAGATTATGGTTTTACGGTTTATACAAAAGACAAGAATAAAAATTTGTTGATAGAAATTAGTGAAATCAAGTGTGGTGAACGTAGAAACCCTGTTACTGTTGCTTATAATTCCAAAACGGACACCTTTTGTATTATAAAAAAATCTTTTGAAATGGGTGAATTTTTAATAAGTGATGATTACAAAGTTTTGTCAAAAAAATTACTGGAAACAGATTTTGTGAAGGAGTTTGATAAGTTTCTTCCAGCTCTGAAAAAACTTGTAAAAAATTCTTTGAAGTTGGAAGAGTTTTTTGGACGTCCACAAGATATTGAGGGCGGTTTGAAAGATGGTAAGTTGTATTTATGGCAAGTCAGAAATATTCTTAAACGAAGTTGATAGAGCGCAAAAATGTAGGGTGCGTCGTTTGACGCACCAATAAATTTTTAATGCTAAATATATTAATAGTTAAAAGGTTTAACGCTTAGCGTCAAACCTTTTCTAATTTTAAATTCTTGTTTTGTTTTTTGCTAATTTTGCACGTTTTTTTCTTCTCATCAAGTCTACGAATGCCTCAAGCCTTGTTATGTAACCAGCTTTACCCGTTTGTTCGTCCATAATCAAGGTCAAAATCGGTATTTCGTGTTCACTTCTCATTGTAGGGAAAATGTTTTGTGACATAATTTCTGGCATACAAGTGAATGGTGAAATGTGGATAATACCGTCTTTCCCGTGAACATCAGCGAATACTACGTCAGAAACACATTCCAATGCGTCACCACCGATATCTCTCATTAAGTAAGGTTTTGCCATTCTTTCTGCTCTTTGCAAGTGAGTTTCTGGCGGTCTAAAAGCTTTTGGAATAATTGCGTCTTTTAAGAAACTGCCAACTGTCAAGCTTCTTCTGGTTTCTACACCCATTCTTCCTAGTTCTCTTTCAATATTTTGATTAGAAAACTCATCGTTTACAAGGAAAATTTCACCTGTTAAATCAACATGAAGAACCTCTCTATTTGGGTCGATTTCAGTCTTTTCAATCTCTTTCAAGGCTTCGTGGTAAACGTGCTTTAAATCAAGAGTTGAATCAACTTTATCAATCATTTTCAAAGCTTTTTTATAGTGCTTTTCAGCTTCGCCAAATTTAACTTCTCTAGCTCTATAATATGCAAGCGCACGGTCTAAATCGTCGATTGCAAAGATTTTTCTAATCGTGATATTAATTGCTCTCATAATTAGAATTGGGTCATTTTTGCCAGAAAGTTCTTTCAAAAATTTGTACAAGCCTTTGATGCCATCATATAAAGAAAGCTCAATATAGTTAGCTTTGTAGCCTAAATCTTTAAGCGTATTTTGGATATTGTTACCGTATTCACCAAGTCTGCAAATTCCAGGTGATGTAATCATTGCAACATAATCTGCGCCACCTTCAATCGCCTCAATGAAGTTGCCTAAAATAAGTTTGTATGGAAGGCAGATTGCTTCTGGTGAATTTTTCGTGCCGTATGACAAAGTTTTTTTACTTGTATATGGTGGAACGTATGGTTCAACTCCAATCTTTTTAAGCCCTGCTGCCCATGCTATTGAAATTGTTCCCATGTGAGGAAACGCAACTTTTATTTTTTTTCCCTTTGCCATTTATCTTTACTCCTGTGTTTGATATCTTTATTATAACTTAAAAATAAAATGTAGTTAGCACTTTATCATTTCGCAATAAGGAAGTACTGTAAAGCCTTGTTTTTTGTATACATGACAGGCATGATTATTTTCTTCTTCAACTTCAAGTCTAAATACGGCATCTGGAAAACTCGTTTCAATAAATTCTATAAACTTAGGAATGATTTTGTTTCCTCGAAATTCGGGCTTTAAATATAAGTCTTCAAACCAAATACAAGGTTTGCCAAACTCTGTTGAGAAACTTTTTGCAAGCATTGCGTAGCCAAGAATTTGCTCTTCTGACGTAAAAACAAAACCTTCTAGAAATGGAGAATTGTTTAAGCAATTTTCAATATCTGCTTCAAAAATTTCTTTACTGCCGTTCGTAAAAACGGCATCAGATGAGTAGAAGGTTTGCATCATATTCAAGACTTCTGTTTTGTCTTCAAATTTCATGTTTCGTATATTAATATTCATGTTATTATTCTAATATACGTTATTTGGCTTTACAAGTCGAATATATGAAGGGGTTTTATTTTGGGAAGAATTGTTCAACTATCAAAGAATGTTATAAATCAAATTGCAGCAGGCGAGGTTATTGAGCGTCCGTTTTCTGTAATCAAAGAGCTTGTCGAAAATTCCGTTGATGCTGGCGCAACAAGGATTAGTATTGAGGTTTCAAATGAGTGTAGAAATCTTCGAGTTGCAGATAACGGTTCTGGAATTTATCCAGACGATATTTTGCTAGCTTTTTCAAAACATGCGACAAGCAAAATAACTTCTGGTGAAGATTTGTATGCTGTAAAAACGATGGGGTTTAGAGGCGAAGCTCTTGCAAGTATTATTTCTATTTCAAAATTGACTTGTATAACTAGAACAAAAGATTTTGATTATGGAATAAAAGTTGAGTGTGAAAATTCTGAGGTGAAAAAAGCTCAAACTGGTTGTGCTGTTGGTACAATTATGGACGTGAGAGATTTGTTTTACAATCTTCCAGCAAGGTTGAAATTCTTGAAATCGCCAAAAACAGAGTTTGCGTATATAAGTGAACTTATTCAATCTTTAGCACTGGTTCACCCCGAAGTAGCATTTGAACTTAAAAATAATGACAAAGTAACTTTAAAAACGACTGGTCAAAAGGATTTGGCGCAAACTGTAAAAGAGGTCTTTTCGGACGAAGTTGTGAAGAATTTGCGTCCAGTTTTAAAGACAGATAAAATTTCTAACCTAAAAATTTCTGGACTCATAAGTACGCCAGCTTATACAAGAGCCAGCAAAAAAGATTATTATATGTATGTAAATTCTCGTATTGTAAAATGTCCGATTTTTCAAAAATCTGTTGATATGGCATACAAGAATTTGATTGGTTCAAGATATCCATTTATTATTTTGAATTTGGAAATTCCACCAGAAGATGTTGACGTGAATGTTCACCCAACCAAAAAAGAAGTTCGATATAAAAATCCTAACCAGATTTTCAACTTTATTCATTCCGCTATTGATATGGCACTTTCTGGATATGTTGAAAAAGAACAACCGCTTGTTCTTGAAGGACCAGTTGAGGAAGTCGTGGAAATTCAACAACTTCAAGCTATTAATCAAACGAGCTTGCCTGTATTTCAGTCAAAAACTTCTGATGAAGTTTATGTAAGCAATCACCAAACGCTTGCACATGTTTTTGAAGAACCAAAAATTGATTTTCAACCTCAAAAGCCAATTACTCCTGCGAATTTCAAAAAAGTAGAGCAAGCAACCTTTGTAACACCAAGCGTTCCAGAGGTTGAAGATGTTATTATTGGTCAATATAAAAAAACGTATATTTTAATTGAGCGAGAAGAAGGTTTAGAAATTGTAGACCAGCATATCGCAGAAGAGCGTTATATTTATGAAAAACTTAAAAAATCTAAGAATATAGACTGCCAACTGCTCTTTATATCTGATGTATTGGAGGTTTCACCGAGTGATAGAGAACTTTTAGAACACAACAAAGAAAAACTCGCAAAATTTGGTTATGATGTAGAATTTATGTCTGACCATGAAATTATATTTAAAAAGGTTCCTCAGTTATTATCAAAGGTTGCACCAAAAGAAATTTTAGCGGATATTTTAGAAAATATTTCTGGCGATATTGATAATATAGAAGAAAAAATCTTGATAACAACATCTTGCAAAGCAGCTGTGAAGGCTAATACATATTTGAATATGTTTCAGATGCAAGAAATAATTAAGAATTGGCGAAAATGCGAAAAACCTTTTACTTGTCCGCATGGTAGACCAATTTCTCATATCATTGAGCATAAAGATATTGCAAAATTTTTCCAGAGAAATAAATAATGTAAAGATTTCTTAACATATAGGCAATTTTGATACTTGATGAGTTTTTACAGGGATATAGTAAAAGTGTAGTAAATTTTTGTGAAAGAAGGTAAAAATGGACCCAATTAAAAATGTAGGCGCAAACGATTATGCGATGACTATGCCGCAACAACAAAATGATGTGCAGGTTCCTCAAGAAGATTATTCTTCTATGCCAATGGTTTATGACCCAGAAATGGAAGACAAGAAAAAAGCTGCTAGTAGTGGTTTAGGAATGAAGGCTCTAGGTGCAATCGCAATTGCAGGTTTGGCATTGTGGGGCGGGCATGCAATGGGTAAAAAATCTGCAAAAGGCTTGGAAGAGGCTATGGAAACTGCCCTCAAGGCGAAAGATGATGCTCTTAAAGCAAAAGACGATGCTTTAGCACAAGCTAAAAAGTTGAAAGAAGCAAATGATGCTGCTTATGAAATCGCAGAAAATAAACATAAAGGTTTCTTTGATGGCAAAAAAGCTTTGCGTGAAGATATCAAAAAAGCTTTAAGACCAGAAGAGGCTGAAACTAAAAAGGTGGAAGAAAAAGCCGCAAAAACTGCTGAAGCTGGAACTGGCGAAGCTGCAAAAAAAGCAGAAGGTGCAGAAGAAGCCGCTAAAGCAGAATAATTGAGTCCAAATTTGAATATAAAATTTAAACGACGCAATGGCGAGGTATTAGAGCCATTGCGTCGTTTTTTTGTAATGTAATTTTGTACGACCTCATTAATTATTATGGTCTTACATTCTAGGAGGTGGAGCGTCATTTGATTTCTTTTTACCGCCGCCTTTAATTCCTACAAGAACTTTTTCGCCTTCTTTTATATTATCGCTAATAACTTCTGTGTAAGAATCGTCGCTTGCGCCAGTTTTAATATCAATTCTTTCAAGTTTTAAGCCATCTTTAAGCCAAAGCCCTTGAGTTTTGTATTTTTGACCATCAGTTTTTGGCGTAAATTTCAAAGCAATATTAGGAACGCAAAGAACATTTTCGTTTTTAGCAGTAATAATAGACACATTGGCTGTCATACCTGGTTTAAGTTTTAAATCGCTATTATCAACAGTTACGATAACAGAATAGGTAACAACGTTTGAAACAGTAGTAGGTGAAATTCTTACTTGTGTTACTTTTCCATAAAATTCGCTATTTGGATAACCGTCTAAAGTATAGGTTACTTCTTGACCTTCTTTAACTTTACCGATATCAGCCTCTGATACGTTAACCTCAATTTGCATTTTTTCTAAGTCTTGCGCAATGGTGAATAATTCAGGAGCTTGGAAACTAGCTGCAACAGGTTGTCCTAAGTCAATTTCACGAGAGATAATCATACCATCAACTGGTGCGGTGATTTTTGTATAGTTTAAATTTACTAAAGATTGATTGTATTGCGCTCTTGCTTGCGTGATTTTCGCTCTTGCTGCATTTACTTGCGCAAGGTCCGCTTTATAATCTGCCTCTGCTTGGTCTAATTCTGATTTTGGAACAAAACTTCTTGCATAAAGATTTTTGTATCGTTTAAGAGTTTTTGTACTCATTTCGTACGCTGCTTGTTTGTTAGCTAAATCTGCTTGAGCAGAATTTACAGAGGCTAAATTTTGATCAACCGTTGCCTGAAAGGTTCTAGGGTCGATTTCTGCAAGTAATTGTCCTTTCTTTACAACGGAATTGAAATCGACGTAAATTGCACTAATCAAGCCAGAAACAGTAGAACCAACTGAAACTGTGTTAACGGGGTTGATTGTTCCAGATGCCTCTACAACTTGTGTAATTGTACGCCTTTCAATTGGAGCTGTTTCATATTCAACTTTGTTTTTTAAAGCTCCTGAAACGATTATAAACAGTACGCAAATTGCTGCTATTCCAGCGGTTATATATCTTTTCTTTATTTTCTTCATTATTTCTAAAATCTTCATACGTTGTCCTTTTTTGAACTTTTGGTATTTACAGAGGTTTTAACTTTTTTATCTTGTTTCTTTAAATCTTTTTGATAATCTTTAACCTCTTCAACTGTCAAGGTTTCTTCTTGAGGAAGAGCAATTTCTCTTTCTAGAGTTGCTCTGGCTACGTTATAATTGTAAACTGCTTGAACATAGGAGCTTTGTGCGTTGTTATAATTAACTCTCGCATCTTGAAGCTGTATGTAATCTCCCAAACCAACGCTATAACGTCCGTCTGCAAGCTCGAGGTTTTCTAAAGTTTGTCGAACCTTTGTTTCAAGTAATGGAATTTGTTTTTCAAGCTGAATCATATCCACATAAGCACTTTGGATATCAAAATACAAATTTTGGTTAAGCAGTTCAACTTCTGTTTTAGCAAGATTAAGTTGAGAGTTTGCAATATCAACCTCGTGCTTTACCTGCATCATGTTAAAGGTCGTGTTTAAATTTACAGAAACATTCATTCCGCTATCAGCATAATAACGATTGTTTGCAAAGCTATAACCAACACCCCCCTTTAAATCTGGCAAATATTGGCGTTTGGTTAATAAAACGTATTGGCGCATTGCTTTAACTGTAGAATTTAAGGCTTTTAAATCTGGACGATTTTCTTTTGCAATGCTTACTGACTTTTCAAACGTATATGGATATTTTTGGAAAACATAATTTTTTAAGAAGTCACTTTTTTCTGCTTTTATAGCATAAGTTGCATTAGATACATCATCTGGTAGAGCTAAAAGTTTTTTGTAGTTTTCAATGTTTGTCAAACTCATTGGAACGTAAGGGTTGCCCAGATTGAAGGTTTCAGTATTTTTAATGTTATATTCTGGAGCGTAAGCAACATACATAGAATTGTTAAGACTTACAATTGCGTTTTTGTAAGTGTTTTCGGCTTTAACTAAGGCAATTTTTGAATCGCTCAAATTTACTTCTGCGTTAACTAAGTCGATTTTTGATTTTAACCCTTCGTCAAAATATGCTAGTGTTCTTTGGTAGTTTCTTTCGTTAATCTGAACGTTTAGTCGCTCAACTTCCATCAAAGACTTTGCTGCCAAAACTCCGTAGTACTGCAATTTTACGTTATAAATAGTTGTTAAAACCATTTCATCAAAATCAAATTCTGCCGCTATTTTGTTAAATTTTTCCATTCTAATATTGGCATCAGTTTTACCAAAGTTCCACAATAACTGCGAAAGTGAAGCGTCAAACCCAGGGAGTGTTCTTGTTTGATAACTACCAAAGTTGTGACTTCTTTCTCCAAAACTTTGTTTGTATCCTGCACCTAGGCTTATACTAGGAAAGTATGCTGATTTTGCAACGCCAACTGTCGATTTTGCGACATCGAGGTTTAAAATATATTTCTTGATTACGGGGCTATTGTTGAGTGCAATTTTAATACAATCATTAAGTCCTAAATCAGAATTTTTTTCAATTTTAATTGTCTGTATTGCTCCTACTTGCAGGCTCAAGCTTAAACATAGAGCAACTATAATAATTTTTATCTTGTTTTTCATTATTTTGTTTGTTTACTTTTAAACACTACTGTCCGTCTATATTATAAACGACTATTAAAAAATAGTGTTCATGTTGTTGGTGGATATTTTTTCAAAGTTTGACTTTGTTGGTTATTTGACGTTAAATTTAATCTTTGTAGCCAATCTTATTGGTTATAGAAGTGAATAAGGCAATAGGTGAATGAGTGAATAAGTTCGTATTAAATTTTGTTTTTTTATAATGCGTTCAATGGGTGTAGTGGGGCTTACTCTACTCTTGAGGGAGGGGCGAAAGCTTTGATTTCAGGGTGGGGGTGAAAAGTTATTGGTGCGTCAAACGACGGCACCCTACTTTTTTCTAAACCGCCCTTGTTAGGGAGGTCGCAGTCGTTCTTGAGCTTTGCGAAAGTTATGAATGTGGGTGGGTAACGACTAATTTTCAGCTACTCTACTAAATAACATACTCGGTGCAAATGCACCGAGTATGAAAATTAACTATTTAACAAACTCTGGAGGAGTGTTGTTTTCTGGACAAGGACTTGGTTTTCGACCTTGTTCAAATTTTTGTCTGCCTTCTTTTTTCATTTCTTCAAGAATTTTCTTTTGGTCTTTTGTCAAGATTGATTCAAATTCCTTCATATTCTTTTTACGAATGGCGTTGGCTTTCTTTTCTAAGTTTTTGATATCTTTATCAAGCGCATTTAATCTTTCCTCTTGAACCCAACCTGCAATCCTAGACATTTTAACCATTTCAGCTTCTTTTTTCTTGTTTTTAATTTCATCTATAATTGGTTTCATTTCTTTATGACCCTTGATTCGTAGCTCTTTTGCTTTCGCTTTTTGAGCTTCTGTCAAACCTAATTTTTGTTCAAAAGCTGCCTCACGAGCTTTTCTAATTTTCATAATTTCTTCTTTTGAAGGTGGATTTTTGTGGTCAGGTTTTGAGAAATTATTTTCTGCTGCAAAAACTGCAGTTGACATTAAACACAGTGTACAAGCTAAAATTACTAATTTTTTCATTTTTACTTCTCCTTTATAATAAATCTTCTAAAACTTCTGCTAATTCTTTTTTTGCGTTATAAATTCTAGATTTAATTGTCCCTAATGGGCAATTAAGCTTTTGTGACGCCTCTTCATAAGTGTAGCCGTAGATTTCGCAAAGCATAATTGCCTCTCTAAGTTTTGGTTTCAAACTATCAATCGCTTTTATAATTCTTTTTTGTCTATCAGTTGTAATGACGCAATCTTCTGGCGTATTTTTGTTATCCTTTATGTTACACAAAACCAAATCGTCAGAAGTCGAATTTTGTGCATTTTTTACAACTGCTGATTTAAGGTAGTCTTTTGATGTATTTTTGGCAATAGTATTTACCCAGCTCTTTAAAGGACCTCGCTCTTCATACTTGTCAGCGTTCTTCCAAAGCTTTATGTAAACCTCTTGTTCTATATCTTCATTTTCTTGTTTTGTAATGAGTTTAATAATATTTTTTATGTTTTGTTTGTTTGCGTTAATTATTTCGTTAAAATTCATTCGTCCACCATCAAAAGTCCATAAGAATCAACAGGAAAACCAAGGTCTTCTGCTGATAAATTGTCGCCATATTTTAGGGTGTCTAATAAATCGTCATTTGAAAAAACATAAATGAAAGTTAATGTTGAAAATATCAGCAATAACATTGCGCAAGCTACTTTAAATTTAGTACGTTTTTTGTTTTTTGCGTGATAATAAAACTTAACTTCGTCAATTAAGCCTGAAACTTTTTCCATTTTTTCAGCTTCTTGCCTGCACTCTTCACATTCTTCGATGTGTTTTTTTAGAGTTTCATCATCAGAAAAAACAAATAAACCTTCATATTTCGTGCATTTATTATCCATATTGTACCTCTTATATAAGTATAACGAAAAAGAAGTTAAAATTGTTCATGGATAAAAAAAAGACCTTGTGTATATGAAACAAGGCCTGTCCGTTTAAATAAGAAGAGAGAGCTTTATGTTTTTATAAAAAATCGTAAATAAAAAATTTTGCTACTTACATGTCAATATTTTTACAAAACTTTACAAAAGGTTTGAAAAATTTTATTGGACAAATTTTATAAAAGCACTTTAAACCTCAAAAACATCTGCTATAATAAAAGTAGAGCGTGTTTATTATAGAGGTGAATACATGAAATACATTTGGCTTTATGTTGTAGCTATTGTAGCGTCTTTAGGTGGACTTTTATCTGGTTACGATACTGGCGTAATCTCTGGTGCTTTGTTATTTATCAACGAAACCTGGATATTGCCAGACACCTTGCAGGGCTTTTTGGTAAGTTCTGTTCTGATTGGTGCGGTAATCGGTGCTGCAACAAATGGTGTTCTTGCTGATATGTTCGGACGTAAAAAGATTATTTTGGCAACTGCTTTAATCTTTATTCTAGGTTCAATAATGTGTGCCTTTGCGCCAAATGTTTATGTTCTTATCGCATCAAGAATTTTTGTTGGCTTTGCAGTTGGTATTGTGAACTTTGTTGTTCCTCTTTACCTCTCTGAAATTTCACCAAAGAATTTGCGAGGAACGCTCGTATCACTTTATCAATGGGCAATAACTTCTGGTATTTTGTTCTCTTATTTTATAAATGCTGCGTTCGCTCAAAATGTTTACAACTGGAGGTTAATGCTTTTTGCTGGCGTACTTCCAGGGTTGGTTTTGTTTGTTGGAATGTGCTTGATGTCAGACACTCCACGATGGCTTGTTAGCAAAAATCGTGAGGACGAAGCTAAGACAGTTTTCAAAAAGATTGAGCCAGATTTAGATACAGAAAAAGAAATCCAAGAGATTAAAATGACTTTAAAATCTGAAGGACAAGAAAAAAATTTCAGATTTAAGAAGTTTATGATAATGCCGTTTGTTGTTGGTGTTGGTATAATGTTTGCCCAAATTTGTACAGGCATAAATACTATTATTTATTATGCGCCTACAATATTCAAAACGGCAGGTTTTGATAGCAATTTGACTGCTATATATGCAACAACAGGCATTGGCGTCGTAAATTTTGTTATGACAATTGTTGCTGTATTCTTTACTGATAGATTAGGTAGAAAACCCTTGTTATATTTTGGCTTAACTGGTGTAATGTTGAGTTTGTTTGCCCTTGGAACTTCTTTTGCATTTGCAGACGTTTTAGGCACAAGCTTAAAATGGGTTGCAGTCGGAAGTTTGGTAACTTATATTATTTGCTTTGCAATGAGCCTCGGTCCAATTGGTTGGATACTTGTGTCAGAAGTCTTTCCTCTAAAAATAAGAGGAGTTGCAATGAGTATTTGCACAGTTTCAAACTTTGCTTTTAACTTCTTTGTGGTTGGAAGCTTCCCTGTTCTGTTGCATAGAATTGGCGGAGCTTGGACCTTCTGGATATTTGGAATTGTTTCATTGCTATGTATAATCTTCGTGTACTTCTTTGTGCCAGAAACAAAAGGTATTTCGTTGGAAGAAATCGAATCAAATTGGCGCAGAGGTGTCGCTCCAAGAAAATTCTAATTAAACAATAAATTCAGGGTGTTCTCGGCGTAATTTATCGCAAGTATCTTTGGGTGATTCTGGAAGGTCTGGAAGACCAAAAACGAGCTTGCCAGTTTTTGTAGGACCTTTGTCCTCTTTGAGTATGTTGTTGAAACGATTTATGGCTGGGCGAATGTAGTCAACAAAACCTAGCCAAGGGTCGGCAACTATTGTCTTTTGGTCGAAGGTTGTCAAATCGTCGTAGTCAGCGTCTTCGTTACTATTGATTAGTAAAAAACAATGATCCATATCTTCGTAAGTGTCTACAAAGCCCTCTCGATGCCACTTTGTGTGTAAATTTGTTAGTTGCAAATTTTTGTAACCATTGGCTAAAAAAGCCCCCTTTGCTAGGATTGCTAACTCTCCGCAATTCGCAAGTTTGTGAATTTTCACGTCTTCTATAACTTGATTGAGAAAATTTTGGTCTTTGGTTTGCACTCGATTAATTCTAATTTCTATTATTTTGTCAATTTCTTTTTTTAGAATTTTTCTTAAATCAATAAGTTCTTTTTTAGCAATATCATATAGCTCAACTTTTGTTGTTGAGCAAGAAGGATAAGTGCTTAGCATTTTGCGCATAATATCGTCCGCTTTGCGCAATTCGTAATTCCGAGCTTTAAAAGACGTGTTGTAGTCGACCGAGTTAACTTTCATATTTTATATAAGACTTGTGAAAAAATTTTTTGCTAGTTGCGTGGGAAATTTATTTTGACGCACCAATAACTTTGTTAGCCACGAAAATCTCACTATTTTCTTGTAATGACGCTCCGCTAGACGTTTTTACGCCCAGTTATTACGAGGAGTGTGAGCGACGAAGTAATCCATATTATAAAAGTCGGTTGAGCATACCTGCTCAACAATAACTTTCAGCCCAACAAAAAATAAAAACAAAAAAAAGACAGATTTTGTAATCTGTCTTTTTTATAATTGGGCATGAAGAGACTCGAACTCCCACGCTTTCGCACTAGTTCCTAAGACTAGCGTGTCTACCATTCCACCACATGCCCGTGGAACAAATCTAATATACCAAGACCAAAATTGTTTGTCAAGAATCTCATCTTCAAAAACTATTGTAAAATCTTTAAAAATTATATATAATATCCATATTAGTGTTTTGCATGAGTTTACACAAAGAAGGAGAGAGTTATGTTGAAAAAACAAGCCTTGTCATTGTTTGCGATGTTGCTTACAATGATTACTCCAGCTTTTGCTGGTGAAGCTTCTCTCGTAGTTCCAAATATCAGACTGGAAAACCCTCAATGCTATTGGTTACTGCTAATTGGCTTAGTGGTTTCAGTTTTCGGTGTGCTTTTTGGGCTATGTATGTTCAGAGAAGTTAAAAAAGTTGACGTTCATCAAGCTATGGACGCAGTCGGTAATACTATTTTTGAAACCTGCAAAACTTATCTTGTGCAACAAGGTAAATTCTTGTTCGCCCTAGAAGTTTTAATTGGTTTATGTATTGCTTTTTATTTCTGGTATCTTCAAGCTATGCCGCTTAAATCAGTACTAATTATCCTAGGTTGGTCTGTTTTAGGTATTCTTGGATCTTACCTTGTTGCGTGGTTCGGTATCAGAATGAACACTTTAGCAAACTCAAGAACTGCATTTACTGCCCTAAAAGGCAAACCCCTAAATATCTTAAACATTCCGCTTAAAGCTGGTATGAGCATTGGTGTTTTACTTGTATCAATTGAATTAATTATGATGCTTGTAATTCTACTTTTTGTTCCAGGTGAACTTGCAGGTGCTTGTTTCATCGGTTTTGCAATCGGTGAATCTTTAGGTGCGTCTGCTCTTCGTGTTGCAGGCGGTATTTTTACAAAAATTGCAGATATCGGTTCTGACTTGATGAAAATACAATTTGGTATCAAAGAGGACGATCCTCGTAACCCTGGGGTAATTGCAGATTGTACCGGTGATAACGCAGGTGACTCAATCGGACCAACTGCCGATGGCTTTGAAACTTATGGTGTAACTGGTGTTGCGCTTGTAAGTTTTATTCTATTAGGTGTATTTAAAGATTTTCAAGTTCAATTATTGGCTTGGATATTCACAATGAGATTTTTGATGATTATAACTTCAATCATCGCATACTGGATAAACAACGGTTTAACAAAAGCATTTATGTCAAACGTAAAGAAATTTGATTTTGAAGCACCGCTAACAAGTCTTGTTTGGATTACTTCAATTTTATCAATTATTATGACATTTGGTGTAAGTAATTTCTTGCTAAAAGATATGGGGGACAATTTGTGGTTGGTATTATCAATCATAATTTCTTGCGGTACTCTTGGTGCAGCTCTTATTCCAGAAGCAACAAAAGTATTTACAAGCCCTAAGGCAAAACATACTCACGAGGTTGTTGTAGCATCAAAAGAAGGTGGTGCCTCTTTAACAATTCTATCAGGTATTGTATCTGGAAACTTCTCCGGCTTTTGGATAGGTGCAATCGTTGTATTATTAATGGGATTGGCTTATTTTGCCAGTCAATATATTCCAAACGATGTTATGATTTATCCATCAGTATTCGCATTTGGCTTAGTAGCGTTCGGTTTCTTGGGAATGGGACCTGTAACAATTGCGGTAGACAGTTATGGTCCTGTAACTGATAACGCTCAATCAGTTTACGAATTATCCTTGATTGAAGAAATTCCAAATGTTGCAGAAGGTATTGAAAAATATTATGGTTTCAAACCAGATTTTGAAAATGCTAAAAAATACTTAGAAGAAAATGATGGTGCAGGTAACACTTTCAAAGCTACTTCAAAACCAGTTCTAATTGGTACTGCGGTGGTTGGTGCTACTACAATGATTTTCTCTTTGATTCTTGTAATTAAAGAAACTTTGGGAATTCAACCAGAAATGATTTTGAACCTGCTTAACCCATATACTTTGTTAGGCTTTATTGCAGGTGGTGCGGTTATTTACTGGTTCTCAGGTGCTTCTATGCAGGCTGTAACAACTGGTGCTTATTCAGCTACTGAATACATTAAGGATAATATTAAATTAGGCGAAGCTGACGATAAATGCGCAAATTTAACAAACTCAAAAGAAGTTGTTAAGATTTGTACTCAATATGCTCAAAAAGGTATGTATAATATCTTTATCGCCTTGTTTGCATTTGCTTTGGCTCTAGCTTGTTTGTCAGCACCAGTGGGTGACGATTCTGCTCCAGTTTCTTTCTTTGTAAGTTATTTGATTGCAATTGCAGTGTTTGGTTTGTTCCAAGCAGTATTTATGGCTAACGCTGGCGGTTGCTGGGATAACGCAAAGAAAATTGTTGAAGTGGATATGGCAGAAAAAGGCACTGATTTACACGCAGCAACTGTTGTTGGCGATACTGTTGGTGATCCATTTAAGGATACTTCATCAGTAGCAATGAACCCAATTATTAAATTTACTACCTTGTTTGGTTTGTTGGCAATGGAAATTGCGATTAACCCAACTTTCAAGGAACATGCTAAATTGGCAGGTGTTGTAATTTTAGTAGTTGCGCTTATTTTTGTTATTCGTTCCTTCTATGCAATGAGGATACCTAGCAAAAAGGCTGAATAGGTTGGTATTTAATCGGCGGCACTTTCAAAGAAAGTGCCGCCGATTTTTATTGCAAAAAAACGAACGTTAATGAAAAATTAATATTTCAAATGTTGATTAAGATTTTTGTTTGAATTAACATAATCATGTTAAGAGAAAGTTACTACAAAGTAAGAAGGAGTAAAACTTATGGTAAAAGTAGCAATTAACGGATTCGGTAGAATCGGACGTAACACATTAAGAGCAGCTATCAGAGAAGGTATCTTCAATGAAATCGATTACGTTGCAATCAATGACCCAGGTCTAAAACCTGAAGATGCTGCACGTATTTTTAAATATGACTCTGTAATGGGTAAATTTGATGGTACAGTAGAAGCTTATGAAGAAGGTATCATCGTAAACGGTAAGAAAATTAAATTCTTCGCAGAAAAAGACCCTGCACAATTACCTTGGAAAGATCTAGGTGTAGAAGTTGTTGTTGAATCAACAGGTTTCTTCACAGATGCAACTAAGGCTCATGCACACATCGATGCTGGTGCTAAGAAAGTTATTATTTCTGCTCCTGCAACTAACGAAGACAAAACAATCGTTTTAGGTGTTAACGATAAAGAATACGATCCAGCAAAACACAACGTTATTTCTATGGCATCTTGTACAACAAACTGCTTAGCTCCAGTAGCTAAAGTTATCGATGAAAAATTCGGTATCGTTAAAGGTTTGATGACAACTGTTCACTCATACACAGGTGACCAAAGAATCTTAGATGCTGGTCACAAAGATCCTCGTAGAGCTAGAGCTGGTGCTTTAAACATCGTTCCTACAAAGACTGGTGCAGCAAAAGCTGTTGCTCTAGTATTACCTCAATTAAAAGGTAAATTGGACGGTTTCGCTATGAGAGTTCCTACTCCAGACGTTTCATTAGTTGACGTTGTATTTGAAGTTTCTAAAGACGTAACTGTAGAAGAAGTTAACGCAGCTCTTAAAGAAGGTGCTGACGGACACGTTCTTTGCTACACTGAAGAACCATTGGTATCTTCTGACTACGTTGGTACTTCACAATCTTCAACAGTTGACGCTCTATTAACAAGAGTTATGGGTGGCAACCAAGTTAAGATTATTTCTTGGTACGATAACGAAATGGGTTACTCAACTCGTTTAGCTGAAACTACTAAGATGGTTGCTTCAAAATTATAATTTTTTAGATTGTAATTTGAATTAGCTTTTGATACTGCGGTTTTCTTTAGAAAACCGCAGTATTTTTTTGTAGGTTGGGCTTTCAGCCCAACAATAACATTTCCCACTCTTTGAGCAGTTTTAGTTAATCAATACCCACCCGCATTCGTAACTTTCGCAAGGTTCAAGAACGACTGCGACCTCCCTAACAAGTGAGGTAACTGTTGATTGGGTATACTTGCCTAACAAAAACTTTACATGGCAAATTTATTTTTTACGAGTTTTAGTATTTGTATAAAGGAGTGAAAAATGTCTAATAATATATCTTTTACAGGCTATGATGCAAGACCATTAAAAGGAATTTTTACGAGAGATGGTGGGTTCGGCAAACCTTTTTATGACATGGCTGGGCAAACTGCTAAAATTTTGAACAAAGAAGGTGTGGACGTTTTTATTCAAACTCCTAAAAAAATCTTGAAAAATGATTTTCCAGACGCTAAGCCTAATTTCTCAAATTTTTGGCCTTGGGTGCAAGATAGGCTAGCTTTCTTTCCTAACAAAACTATTGAGTCAAAAGGTTTTACTATGGAAGATTCAAATTTAGATGATATAAAAAGTTTGTTTAAACTTCCGGCAGAAGAAAAATATAACCATATAGAAGGCGGCAACTACTTCTTTATAAAAGATGGCGGCAGAGATGTTGTGCTTTTAGGCAAAGAAGAATTAAGCGTAAAAAGTCCAAAATCTATTCAAGATTTCTTTGGCAAACATAAAGTAATTACAGTTTCTCAACCAGATTTTCACTTAGATTTGTCAATCAGACCATTGAATAACAAGCGCATTTTAGTAAATGACCCTAGAATGCTTTTGAGTGAATTAGATAAAGGTCTTAAAAGAGCGAAAGAGGTTTTTGCTCAAAATAATGATAGCCAATTAGAAGGTGTGATTAGAAAATTAAGCTATCTAAAAGACGAAATCCTACAAAGCGATAAACAATATAATACTCCAAAACGATACAAGACTTTGCAACAAGAACTTAAATACAATAAGTTTAATGTAATAAAAGTCCCAGGCTTGATAGTTAAGCCAAATTCTAGTGGAGCAATTAGCGGAAATGTTCCTTCGTTTTTAGAGGATATAAAATACAAAATGAATTTTATGAATGCGATTGTGCATGAGCGTCCAGATAAATCGCTTGTGTATGTTGCAGGAAAATCTGTGCTAGATGAACAGTTGGGAATTACGCCAGAAATTGCAGAAAAAATTGATTTTAGTTTTGAAAGAATTTTCAAAAAGAGTTTAAATGGAATTATTGCACCTGATGATATACATTTTGTTGGTGACAAAACTATTTCTAACATGTTAAAAAATAATGATGGAAATATTCATTGCTTGTTTGCAGAAATTCCTAAAGATTAAAATATTCTATAAGATTGCGCAAAGTGATTTTTTAAGGTACAATTCTTATAACAAGAATTGGTCCTTAGCTTGTTAGAGAGTATTAATAAAATTTGTAAAAGAGGGGTTTTATGAATAAAATTCAAATAAAGGCGGAAATACTCGCAACTATCTCTGCACTTTCTACTTCATCTCAACCAAATTCATCTTTAATAACTGATTTAAAGATGATTGAAGATAAAAAGACTGTTCTTGATATTTTGATAAAAGAGTTAGTAAATGCGCCTGAACAGAAAGCACTTATTATTTGTTGGCTTTTGACTGAACTGATTGATAAAGATACTCTTAATAACGAGTTGTGGAATGTAATCAAAGCTCCAGAATATGGCGACCATATTAAAATGATTGCGTTTAATATGCTTAAAGATTTGGGTAATAAAATCGACTATGATGTAATTAGTGGTTATTTTGAACAGTTTAACGAGTTGATTAATAAAGAAACTAAGCAACTTTTGGACACTGCGATTATGAACCCAGAAGCTCAAATTGATTTTATGGACTTCTTGAGTGCAATTAGCGATGAGGATAAAATTGTCTTAATCAAATCTTTAGAAGAAGATTATGCAAACGACGCTTTAGCAAATATCTTAATTCCTGTATTTTTGTATTATATGGGAACAGAGGTTGGAAATGTTGCACTTGATATTTTAGGTCGTTCAAAATCTCAACTTGCATATCACGCCTTAGAGAATGCGAAGAAATTTGTGTCAAGTGATATGCAAGGACGAATTAACAAAGCTATTTCAGAATTGAAAATGTCTGGCATTCGTGTAGATAACACAGAGGAATTTTACAGAAATATCTTAAAGGAATCTAAACCTTACAAAGTATATGTATCTTTCCCAGATGGGCATGGAAATATGGGAATAGTTTTCTCAAGAATTAGAGCAAATCACACGTTGCAATTCTTGGCAATCGTTACTAATCCACGTTATGGTATTTTGGACTCTTTTGGCTTTAATTCTATGTCAGAGCGTGATTTTTATAAAATCGTTGATAAGTTCTATAATTATCAAGAAAAGTACGAAATTAATGCGGGTGTTGCTAAATACTTGATAAATCAAGCAGAAGAAGGGTCTTATACTAATAATGAGCCAATACCTTATGAATATGTTTGTTGGCAAAGTATTTTACTTGATATAGAAATGGAAAAACCAAATTTATATGTAGAGAAACGAGAACTTAGTCAAAAAGATATTGATAAATTGTGTTTAAGCGATTATGTTCAAAACTGGTTCTTTGATGAAATAACTTCGGAGGAGTTTAAGACTTTTATCGATAAATTATCAGAAGAGTATAAGTCAAATAATTTTGACGTTGATTTGGATAAATATATTGCGGATAATTTTGATAGTATATTTACAGCTAAAGAACTTGCGTATAAGTTAATAACCTTCAATATTGCAGCATATTTGAGAATGCTAAAAGGCGACAAGGAGTTGGCAGAAATTTTCTATTCTTTAGGCTCAAATTATGCCTTTTTAACGAATATTATAAGAAAAAGTATTTATGAATATTATGTAGGAAAACGGTATATTTTGAAAAATCAAAGAAATACTGCAAATGTTTTTGAAAAGAAAATGCAGCCAAGAATTGAGGACTTTCAACTTTTGCAACTAGATATGATTATATCCAGTATTGAAGCTAGGTGGGTTGAATAATGCATAAAGTTATGGCTCTAGATGTAGGAACAAAAAGAATTGGTATCGCTTTGAGCGATTATTTGCAGGTGATTGCAACACCGCATTCTTTTATTTCAAGAGTGCCAGAAGAAAAAGCGATTGCAGAGATTGTAAAAATTGCAAAAGAAAATCGAGTTGAAAAGATTGTTGTTGGAGTTCCAATTAATATGGACGGGACTTTCGGTGGTCAAGCAAAAGATTGTCAAAATTTTGCACAAAAATTAATTGGTTTTGATATAATATTAGAAGATGAAAGACTAACTTCTGAAGAGGCCGAGGAAAGGCTGAGAAACAGAAAAGTAGATTTCAGAAAAAATAAGGGACTTGTCGATATGGAAAGTGCCTGTGTGATACTAGAACAATATTTAGGGAAATGATTATGAGTGAAGAATTAGAAAACTATGTAGAAATTACAGATGAAGATGGCGTTGTAACAAAATGCGAAATTTATGATGTAATTGATTTTGAAGACAAAACTTATGCTCTTTTATTGCCACTTGAAGAAGCTGATGATGAAGATGCAGAACTTATCATTATGGAATACATTGAAGAAGGCGAAGGCGAAGATGCTGACGGTTACTTCCAAAGTATTGATGATGAAGATGAGTTTAACAGAGTTTGCAACTACATTGAATCATTAGAAGATGAAGAAGACGAGGAAGAATAGTTTTGTTTGAAAGATTTACTGAAAGAGCGGTTAATGTAGTAAGTGAAGCTCAAAGATTGGCAAAAGAAATGGGTTGTTCTGAAGTTAATCCGGAACACTTGTTACTTGCACTTGTTAATGAGGCAAAAGGTGTATCTCTAAAGCTTTTTAGAATGTATGGTGTAACTCCAGACGCTATGGCTAAAGAGGTTGCTAAGTATGTAATTAAGACTTCAAAAAAAGTTGAAAATATTCCATTTAGCCACTCTTTCAAAGAAATCTTGAAACACACTCTTGATTTGGCAAACAAATCTGGTAACAATAATATTTTGTTTGAACACTTGTTTTTGTCTGTGCTTAATGACAAAAACTCTAATATTCAAGCGATTTTAACAAGTTTTGACTTCAATACATACAATTCAAAAGATATTTTAACAAAGCTTGTTGAAAAGAAAATCAAACGTCTGGAACACCCAGAGGCAGTTGATGATGATGAAAATAAAAGCAACTTTGAGGCGGTGTACGAAGGAGAGGCTCTTTCTGGCGTATTAGAAGGAGCTGTTTCAAAATTGTCTGCTGCAGGTTATGAAATTCTTGGTACTGAACAAATCATGGCGTCAATTTTAGAAAATGCGTCACCTGAACTTATTAAGACAATTAATAAATATGGTTTGAATGCGCAAAATTTTGAACAAAAATTGGCAGAGCAGCAATCAAGACAAGCAGAATACGAAGACAAGAAAATTATTTTTACTCCTAACGCATTTTTAATGATGAACAAGGCTTTGCAAACTGCAAAAGAATTAGGTTCTTCTGTAATAACTCCAGAACACATTGTTTTGAGTGTTTTAAAGAACAAAAAAGGGCTTGCTTATGATGTAATCAAATCTTTAGGAATTAATTCAGAAGGTTTGTCAGAAGATATTTTGAAACCAATTGAAAAACAAATGCCAGAAGTGCTTACAATAATGAAGCTTGCAAAGGAAGAAGCGAGAAGAATTGGTAGAAATGTAGTCGGTACAGAAATGTTTTTACTTGGAGTTATTGCAGAAGGTACTAGCGTAGCTTTCGAGGTGCTTAACGATTTGGAAATCACAATGAAGGACGCTCGTCTTGTGGTTGAAAATTTAGTTGGTTACGGTAACGAATACTTTGATAAAGAAATCGTGTTCACAAATCGAGCAAAGAAGGTTTTAGAGCGTGCTTGGCTTTTGGCTAAAAAATCTAATAAGCAAAAAATTGAGGCGGTTGATTTGTTAATTGCAATTACAGAAGAGCCAGATTCTTTAGCGATGAAGGTGCTTGACCAACTTGGAGTTGACGCAGTCGAAATTAGACACGGCATTCAAGCAAAAATTAGACGAATGGCTTAATTGGAGGAATTATGGACACGTTAACCCAAAGGGTTGCGGATTTTATTAATAAATATAATCTTCAAGATAAAACAATTATTGTTGGTTTTTCAGGAGGTTATGATTCGATGTGTCTGTTGAATATTCTTTCTGAATTAAAGCAATCTGCTGATTATGCAGAAATGACTGTTGTTGCCGCTCATTTTAATCACAATTGGCGAGGCGAGGAGTCGCTTAGAGAGCAAGAGGTTTGTAGAATTTTTGCAAATAGCAAAGGCTTTGATTTTTATTTAAAAGAAGCTCCAAAAGGGCTTAAAAAGACTGAAAATGATGCCAGAATTGCACGTTATGAGTTTTTTGAAGAAGCATTTGATGAGTATGACGCAGATGCAGTTTTTACAGCCCACAATAAAGATGATAATGCGGAAACGGTCTTGTATCGTATTATTAAAGGGACTGGCATTGTTGGACTTAAAGGCATTTCAGAACGAAGAAATTGCTTTTATAGACCGCTATTGAGAACAAAAAGAAATGAAATTGTAGATTATTGCAATAAACATAATCTTTCTCCAAATAATGACTCTTCAAATTCAAATACGGCTTATAAAAGAAATTATTTGAGGTTGAATGTAATTCCTGCGTTAGAGAAAATTAATGAGAACGTTAAAGATGCTTTAAATATCTTGGCGATTAATGCAAATAGCGATAATGAAATTATTGAGGAATATTTAAAACCTTTGAGAGAAAAGGTTTTTGACGGTGATAAAATTATTTCTGCTGAATATAGAAAACTTATTAAGCCAGCTAAATTAAGATTTTTGCATGAATACGTCCAAAAGCTTAACCTTGATTATGATTTTAAAAAAATCAATGAACTTTATGAATTTGTAGAGGCAAATGTCGTTCAAAAAAATGGTACTACAAAGTCTTTAGCTACAGCACTTTGGCTTTATGCAGATGATAAAATTATTGAACCGATTCCACCTAGAAAACAAGATGAGGTTGAGAAGAATGACTTAGTTGTTTTGGTGGAAGGTGAAGGCGAATATAAATTTGGCGACAAAACGCTTAATATCAAGAGTTATGCAGAAAAAAAGCTGTTTGTATTCCCTGCATCTACTTCAAATTTTGCTTATGTAGATTTATCTAATGTAAAGTTTCCACTAACCTTGCGTTATCGTAAAGATGGTGATGTAATTAGTCCTTTTGGCATGACGGGTACTATGAAATTGAAGAAGTACCTTAATTCTAAAGGTGTTGCAAGACATAATAGAGATAAAATTATGCTTTTGTGCAACGATACAGAGGTTTTGTGGGTGTTTGGAGTTGGAATAAGTAGTAAAATCGGTGTAAAAGTCGAGCCAACGCATGTTTTAGAGGTGATTTAAAATGAAGATGATAACTGAAAATGATTTGAAGGTTTTATTTAGTGAAGAAGAAATTCAAAAAGGCATTAAAGCTTTAGGTACAAAGTTAAATGAAGTTTATGGAAAAGAAGAGCTTTATTTGATATGTGTCTTAAAAGGGTCAGTAATGTTTATGGTAGATTTGTCTAAACATTTAAAAATGCCTCTTAGAATGGAATTTATAAGACTTTCTAGCTATGGTTCAGGCTTTGCGTCTACTGGTAAAGTTAATGCGGTTGATATTTCTCTACCCGATTTGAATGATAAAAATGTTTTGATTGTTGAAGATATTATTGATACTGGTCATACGGCAAAATTCTTGGTTGATTTTATAAAACACAATTTTAAAGTTAAGAGCTTGAACTTTTGTTCATTGCTGGATAAAAAGGTTAAAAGAGAAGTCGAAATTGATGCCGACTATTATTGTTTTGAAATTGATGATAAGTTTTTAGTTGGCTATGGCTTGGATTACGATGGCTACTATCGCAACTTGCCTTATATTGGATATGTTTAAGAATTGGCTTAACATCATTTGAACCGTATGTTGGGCTGAAAGCCCAACAAAATAGCTAAAAATTAAAAGGGCTTGCAGTATGCAAGCCCTTTTTTGTAAAATTCGTTCAAATCTCAAGCTTATGAAATTCTACCTGGAACAACAACTCCACCTTTTAAATTTTTCTTGTAAAATTCAACGTGTGGTTGAAGTACGCTATCTAAAACTTCTGGCAAAGTTCTATTTTGCATTACTGCTTCAACGATTTCTTGATAGCAAGTTGCAAATGCTCTTAATTGTGTAACTGCGCCAGCTGCTTCTGGAGTTAAGCCCAATGAATTTGTTTCAACGTATTCTTTGAAGAATGCGCCAGTTGATTCATAAGATTTAGTCAATGCTCCAATATAAGCTTCTGCGTTTTCTGCACAAACACCGTTATCCATAGGAACTGTAAGTGCGAAAACTAACTTATTAGCAGGGTTGAAGTGTGCTTCTGCTGAGTGGTGCATAGCATCTGGAACTTTTGCAATTTGTTTCAAAGTGTCTTTTACTGATTCATTTTGCATTTGTGCGTGCCAATAAACAGTGTTTTCAAACATTGAACCCATGTATTGGTGAACAGAAGCTGCAATTCCGTTAAGTTTTGCGTCCGCCCAGAAAATACCTTCTTTTAATGCATCATTGATTTCTAAATCAGATGAAAGTGATTGTTCAGAAATTTCTTGTGCTGATTTTAACATAGATGCCATATCTTCTTTTTTCATGCCCGCAAACGCTAGTGTGAACAAAGCGTGGTCATCAAATGCAGAAAATCTTCCGCCAACATCATCGTGAATAAATAAATCGCCTAACCAGCCATTTTCGTTAGAAGTTCTTCTTAATTCGCTCTTTTCAGCGTTCTTATCTGTAACTGCGATAAAGTGTTTGCTAGCTGATTTAGCTGCTTCTTCTGCAGATTGACCTTTTGCTATATAAGCGTCTTCTAACATTTTTTGTATTCTCAAGAAACCATCTTTTGTTTCAAAAGTTGAACCAGATTTAGATGCGATTAGGTAGTTTGATGACAATACATCGTTACCCAATTTGTGCAAAAATCTAGCTAAGCTGATTGAATCAACATCAGAATAGAAGTAAATTGAATCAGAGTTGATGTTCAAACCGTTGATACCTAACATGTGTTCAACAGTGTGTTTAGAACCACCGATACCCATAACGCTAAGTTTGTTAACGCCAGTTTGAGCCTTTAATTTTGATGCTAAAGAATAGATGTCATCTAGTCTTTTTAGTTGTTCTTGTGGTAAGTTTACCCAATTCAAGAATTTACCTTCTTTGTTTGCACGAGAAGAAAATTCGTTTACAAATTCAGATGTTTTTGATGAATATTTTGAAAAATCTACACCTGAAAAAACTGTTCTTAATGATGAATTTTTAGTTAACATATTAACTCTCCTTTTTCGATTAACTATATAATAGCATAAAAAGTAATAAAATTGATTTCTTTATTTTTTCAATTAAATATATGAGGTTAAAACAAACTCTCTAATGTATAATACAATAGGGATTTTTATATCTAAATATCTATAACGAAAAAGGAAAAAATATGCCAATCGAAGGGTTTGATTATAAAGGTTTTGCAGCTTCAATGTCAGAGCAAGCAAAAGAGCTTGTTCCAAAAGAGTTGGAGGAGAGAGAAAAAGAATATATTGTA
The DNA here is from genome assembly GCA_934757275.1 of uncultured Candidatus Melainabacteria bacterium. Lineage (GTDB taxonomy): Bacteria > Cyanobacteriota > Vampirovibrionia > Gastranaerophilales > Gastranaerophilaceae > CAG-196. The sequence goes on along the minus strand of CAKVLN010000003.1, from coordinate 92,293 downwards.
AAGACTTTAGGCAACTTTACTTTGCTAGCAGGTGAAGCTCTTTATAATGACCAACAGCTTAATTTGAATGCTGATCAAGCAGTTTTTATTACTCAAATTATTGCCGAGTGGTCGTTCCACAAATCAATCGACTTAATTCATTCAGGCATTCTTCCTCAATATTGGGACGGAATAATGCAGAAAATTGCATTTACGATTTTTGAGGTTGCAAAACAAGCCGTTATAAGAAAAATCCCACAAGACCAATTGTTGCAGGCTGTTGAACACCATGTAATCAAGGTTTATAATCAAAGTATTGAAGAATTGCAACAGAAAGGTGTTATTGACGAAGCTACAAAAAATAAAGCTGAAAGCCAGTCAAACATTGATGCGATGGCGCAACAAGCACAAGCAGAACAAGAACGCCAAAAACAAGAACAAGCGCAAAATTCGCAGAAAAATGCGCAAGATGCAGAACAGCGCAGATTGGAACGCCAAAGACAACGTGAACAAAAGCGTCAACAAAAGGTTTCAATTCCACAAGGAATTACAAACAAACAAATGAAACTTATGTCGTTAGCTCTTGTGCTAAAACTTATGTCACAAGATAAGGTTACGACAATTCTTAATAAATTTAATTCAAATGACTCGCTTGAGATTTCGCAATATATGAACATGGCAGATTTGGAGTCACATCTTGATGGCGATTTGGTAACTGATTGCTTAAAAGAAATGAAGGAATATTTGCCTATCAAACGCAAGTTGACTAAAGAAAATGTTCTAGGCGATTTGTTAAGAATTTATCGAGAAACACCTCGTGAGCGAATAGAAAAAGTTATTAAAAACGAACGTCCGCTTGTAAAAAGGTTTATAGCGCAGGCTTATGATGGCGAGTATTCCGATTTGCCGTTAAAAGTTGCGGGAATTGTTGCACAATACATTGAAGAGAGTGTATAATACTTTTATATGATAATTAAAAAGAGAAATTTGAGGGGGAAGATAGAAAAAACAGAGCCTAAAAAGATTGAGGCTCCAGTTTCTGATGCAAATATTCAAGAACCCCAAGAATTTGAAGTGCAGCAAGAGGAGTTTACTCCAGAACCTCCAGAATCGCAAGCACCGCCAGAGCCTGAAATCGATTTGTTTGATATTGAAAACATTGATTTTGCACAGCGTCAAGAACGTAGACGTGGTTCAAGAAGACGTGGTTATCGTCGAATTGATGACAGAAATTTGGTTTCTCGTGCGCAAGAAGAGGCAGAAACAATTAAGAAATCTGCTTTTGAAGAAGGTTACAGAAAAGGTATGGAGCAAGCAAGTGCTGATATGGAAGCTTTTAGAAACAGCTTGTCAGAGTTTATGAATGCTCCTAAAAATGTTTTTGAATATATTGCACCTGATATTTTAGAAATCAGCGTAGATGTAGCAAAAAAGATTATTAAAAAAGAAGTTGAAAGCGATCCGCAAGTATTAGTTAATACAATTGTTGATGTGTTGAAAACTGTTTCTAAGAGTGAACCAAAAATCAACATTAGAGTAAAACCACAAGCGGTTCAATTTATAAAAGACACATTGCCAAATATTACTTACCAATATGGTATTGATGCTAAAATAAATGTGGTGGCTGACCCATCTATTGAAGAAGGCGGTTGTGTATTTCAAACAAATAATGGTATTGTTGATGCCTCTATTGACACTCAGCTAGAAATCATTAAAAAGGCGTTAGAAGGTGTGTAAATGAATAGGACTGAAATTTAATTCATTTTAGTGAAAGGACGAAATGGCGGCGGAAGGACAACAAAGCAAACCTATATCAGAAATATTCTTGGCACTCTTCGTAATGACCCTTGTGTTAATCTTGATTATGGAGATGCCAAATTGGGTTATCAACTTTTCAATAAGTTTGAATATAACCCTTGGTATTGTGCTTTTGATGATATCTTTGTATGTCCAAAAGCCTCTTGAACTTGCAGCTTTTCCTTCAATTATTCTTTTGGGCACAATGTTTCGTTTGGTATTGTCTATTGCATCAACAAGATTAATTTTGGCAAAAGGTGATGCTGGTGAGGTAGTTCACGCTTTCGGAACGTTCGTAACAGGTGGTAACATGATTGTAGGTGGTGTAATCTTTTTGATTATCACCGTTGTGCAGTTCATGGTAATTACAAAAGGTGCTGAACGTATCGCTGAAGTTTCTGCTCGTTTCGCCTTAGACGCTATGCCTGGTAAACAAATGACGATTGACGCCGATTTTAATGCAGGTTTGATTTCACCAGAAGAGGCGGTAAAAAGACGTGAAGACCTACAAAGAGAATCAAGCTTGTTTGGTTCTATGGACGGTTCTATGAAGTTCGTAAAAGGTGATACTATGGCTGGTATCATCATTGTAATAATTAACATTGTTGGCGGTTTGACCATTGGTTGTTTGGTTAACCAAATGCCGATAGCAGATGCGGTGGGTAAATACACTGTCTTAACTATTGGTGATGGTTTGGCGTCACAGTTGCCATCACTTTTGATGTCAATTTCAGCTGGTATCGTAATGACCCGTGCATCTGCAACAAGCACTTCCTTGGGTGGTGATTTGACTGCTCAAATTATGGCAAAACCTTATTCACTGTTCTTCGCAGCTTTGTTCTTGGGCTTGATTACAATAAGCTCTCCTATTACAGGTTTGCCTTTCTTCCCATTCTTGTGCTTTACAATAATTCTTGCAGTAGCAGGCTTCTCTGTATTAGTTAACGCTGATGTTCAATCTCAATTGGGACAATTAGAAAGCGTTCGTCAAAATATGCAAGACTTGGTTAACCCTAACAAGATGTACGAAAGACTTGGTGTTGACGTATTGAGTTTGCAAGTTGGTGCAGGCTTGCTTGTTATTGCTGACCCTGATCAAGAAGGTCAATTGCTTGCTAAAATCGCTGCTTTACGTCAAAGAGTTACAGATGAGTTAGGTTATATTTTACCAAATATTCGTATTATGGACTCCTCTGCATTAGAGGCTAACGAGTACGTTATTTCTATTCGTAACAACGTGGTAGCTTCTGGTTATGTATACCCTGGAAAGTACATGGTAATTGCAGACCAATGGGATTCTGTTAAGAAGACTATTCCAGAAGATGCGATTGTTGGTGTTGACCCTACTTATCAAACTCAAGCTTACTGGATATCTCAAGACGATGCTAGAGCAACAAAGAATGTTACTGCGGTTGATGCAACAGATGTTCTTGTTACTCACTTACAAGAATGTGTAAGAAAACACGTTGACGAAGTTATGACAAAAACTGACGTTCTTAAACTTATGGAACTTGTACGTTCTCAAGACCCAACTCTTGTAAACGACTTGGTGCCAGCAATTATTTCAACGTCAGATTTGAGAAAGATTTTTGTAAACTTAATCCGAGAAAAAGTTTCTATCAAGGATATTATCTTTGTGTTTGAACGTTTGTGCGATTATGCGAGATTTTCAAAAGAACCAGATATTCTGTCTGAACGTTTGCGTGCAGCTTTAGGTAGACAAATTTGTTTGAGCAATGTGGATAGAGATCATGTTCTTTATGCCTTGACTCTTTCACCAGAATGGGAAAAGACACTTGATGATAGCTGTCAAAGAACAGAACTCGGTACGATGTTCTTGCTAAATCCAATGCAGGTTCAAGATTTGATTGAATCAACTGCTATGACGTTGATGAGAGCGCACCAATCTATTGGACAACAACCTGTAATTCTATGTTCACCAAGAATACGATTGCCATTGTATCAGTTGCTGGAACGCCATATTCCAACAATTGTTGTAATTTCTTATTCTGAATTGATTACTGATATCAAGGTTGAAGCGGTTGATACGATTGGCGAAAATAGCGGATATTAAAAATGACAATTCTGTGCTTAATATTTCGTAAAAAACACTTTAGAAAAAATCATTTTAGTAGTAGAATAAACGTACTCAACTATAACAATTTTTATGAAAGGATTTTTTCAAATGGTTCTTGAAATGACTTATCCGCAACTGGAAAAAGCAGTTAACCCCACTCACGACATTAAATTATTTGCAGGTCGTTCTAACCCTAAACTAGCGCAAGAAATCGCTGATTATTTGGGTACAACAGTTGGACCTATGGTTATCAAAAATTTTGCTGATGGCGAAATTTATGTGCAAGTAAAAGAAAGTATTAGGGGCGATGATGTATTTATTATACAACCGCTTTGCAATCCGGTGAATGAGAATTTGATGGAGCTTTTAATCATCATTGATGCGTTCAAAAGAGCTAGTGCAAAAACTATTACTGCGGTAATTCCTTACTATGGTTATGCTCGTCAAGATAGAAAAACTTCTGGTAGAGAAGCTATCACAGCGAAGCTTGTTGCAGATTTGTTAACAACTGCAGGTACTGATAGAGTGTTGGCAGTAGATTTGCATACTGGTCAAATTCAAGGTTTCTTCAACATATTGGTTGACCATATTTTTGCCACTCCAATTCTTGTAGATTATGTAAAATCACTTAACATCGACCCAGATGAAATGGTTGCAGTAAGCCCTGATATGGGTGGTGCAAATAGAACTAGACACTTTGCGAAAAAACTTGATTGTCCAATCGCCTTGATTGACAAACGTAGAGATAAACATAACGAAGCAATCGCTGCAAACATTATTGGTGATGTTGAAGGCAAAGTTTGCTTGATGTTTGATGATATTATTGATACTGCTGGAACAATATGCGAGGCTGCAAAGTTATTGAAGAGCAAAGGTGCTAAGGCGGTTTATGTTGGAGCAACTCACCCTGTATTTTCTGGCCCAGCAATCGAAAGATTGAAGAATGCACCTATTGAAGAGTGTATTGTTACAAATACTATCCCATGGAAGGCAGAAGATTTGCCAAGCAATGTAAAACAATTGTCAATTGCGCCATTGCTAGGTCAAGCAATTTCAAGAATACACGATGACGAATCAATCAGTTCTTTGTTCGGTTTTGAAAAAGAAATGAAGGTTTAAGTCGTTCTTATAAAAACAAAACTTTGCGTTAATAATTAAAAGCTGGTTTTAGAGTGCTATTAGTACAACAAACCAGCTTTTATTTTATTGTAGGGTGTGAAAAGCTACATAATACGTTGAAAAGTAACTTCTAACGTAGAGGGTGTTACTACCGTATCAAATTGAACGCTAATTGCACCTAAAATGACGCCAAATAAACATTTACACGCCTCAAAATGTAGGGTGTTGCTGTTTGGCGCACCAATTTTTTTGATATAAAGATGCGCCTCAAAACAAAAAACTACCTACACTAAATGCGCAAAAATAATTTTCAGTCTAAAGACGCATCTAATTCCAACATTAAATTAGCATGCAATTAATTAAACATCTCTAGTTAAAACAGGTAGGTCAACTCCTAAAACATTAGCAATATCAATTACCTTCAATATTGTTGGGTTAATCTTACCTGTTTCAATCAAACTGATTGAGTTTCTTGAAATGTTTGTAAGTTCTGCTAGTTTTTCTTGAGAGATGTCACGTCTAAGACGTTCGCTCTTAATGTTAATTCCTAAATTTCTTAATCTATTCTTATCTTCCATAATAATATTATTCTCATCTATTATTAAAAATATTTCTATACACGATATTTTACATAAAAACATTATTATTTCAAGTTTTAAAAAGAGCTGATTATAAAAAGTTAAATCAGCTCTTTTACTATATAAAGGGCAAACTTAGAGTTGCCCTTTACCGCATTTAACCTCAAGAAGGAGTACGCCTTCTGTAAACGTGCGATGTAGCATGTGGGTTATAGCGGTCAATTTTTTGTTTCCATTTCTTTGTATTATTAGTATAAAATAATTTGCTTGAATATCATTAGTAAAAAGTATAATTTTTGTCTTTTATTTGCTAACAAAAAGGTCTACTTAATAAAAAATAAGCAGACCTCTTTTGTTTAACAAAGAATAACAATTATTGTTCTAGAATATAGTTCAATAAGGTTCTAACACCAGCACCAGTTGCGCCTTTAATAAATTCTTGTTGAGGTTTTTCTAAGAAAGCTACCCCAGCGATATCAATGTGCGCCCATTTTACGTCTTTTACAAATTTTTGTAAGAATACGCCAGCAGTTGATGCGCCACCCCAACGAGAGCCAGTGTTTTTCATATCAGCGATGTCACTTTTTAGACTGTCAAAGTATTCGTCCCAAAGTGGAAGTTCCCAATATTTTTCACCATTTCTGTCTGCGGTTGCAATAAGGTTTTTAACTAGCGTGTCGTCATTACCCATAATGCCAGCTGCATTTGTACCTAAAGCTACAACACATGCTCCTGTAAGGGTTGCAAGGTCAATCACTTCATCAACACCTAGTTCGCAAGCGTAGCAAAGTGCATCAGCAAGAGTTAGTCTGCCTTCTGCGTCTGTGTTGTCGACTTCAATTGTTTTGCCATTCTTTGCAGTTAGAATGTCACCAGGTTTGTAAGCGCTGCAACCAGGCATGTTTTCGCAAGCTGCGATAATTCCGTGAACTTCAACTTGTGGGTGAAATTCTCTAATTATGCTCATGATGCCAAGAACGCATGCTGCAGCTGACATGTCATCTTTCATTGTTAACATAGAAGATGCTGGCTTGATGTCTAAGCCACCGCTATCGAACGTAATGCCTTTGCCGATAATTGCGATACGTTTTTTAGGATTTTCAACAGAATATTTCATGTGAATGAATTTTGGCTCTTGTGCGCTTCCTTTAGCAACTGCAAGAAAAGCACCCATGCCCATTTTTTCACATTCTTCTCTGTTGTAAATTTTTGTTTCCAGACCAAAATCGCAAGCTATGTTTGCAAGTTCGCTAGGAGTAGCAAGCTGTGCAGGTTCGTTGGCTAAATTTCTTGCAAAAGTCATGGCTGCGGCTATTTTTTCTGCTTTTCTAACAATACCTTCGTTTGCTTGAACGTAAACTTCTCTAACTTTGTTGTCTTTCTTTTCAGATTTATATTTGTCAAAAACATAGTCAGCAATTAGTGCACCCATCGTGAATTGTTCTGAATAATCAAACTCAATTCCTTCAAGAGAGAAGGCAACTTTTTTAGCTTCCATTTGCATGCATTTCTTGATAGCTTTGTATGTAGCTTCTCTTAATTTGTTAGGTGTTAGTTCTGATTTTTTGCCTAAACCTAAAACAAGTACTTTTTTGTAAACTTCTTGACCGTAAGTAGGAAGAAGATAAGTTTCTCCGAATTTTCCTTTAAAATTATCTTGTTCGATTGCATATTTGTTGGCAATTTCGCTAATAGTTTTTTCACCTTCAAACATGTTTACAACAAGAATATCAGCATCAATAGCTTTAACATCTTGAACAACTTTGATTTCCATAGTTCAAAACTCCTTTCTTATTTCCTTTATTTTACGCAATTTGTGGGAAAAATTAAATACGTTAATTAGATTATAAAAAATTTTAAACAAAGTGATTGACATTAAAAAATGTTTATACTATGATTAATTTTGTTGACAGTCGGTAGCAAAAAGCTCAGAGGGTTCGAGAATCCAAAGAGTTCCGCTAAAAGGGCGTTTAGCTCAGTTGGTAGAGCGTCTCCCTTACAAGGAGAGGGTCAGAAGTTCGAGTCTTCTAACGCCCACCATTTAAAAAAAGAACCTTTTAAGGTTCTTTTTTTTTTTTGCTTTAAAAGAAGTTATTTACATTTATAATAATAAACCCTAATGTATCATATAAGTCGCATTTGTACCCAAAACCTTATCTTTTAGGCGTTTAAAGCCTTTGCCGTAAATGTATTTCATTTGTTCAACCAAATTCTCTTCTACATCGATTAGGTACATGTCGTGCACGATAAATTCTTTTATAATAAATACAATGCCTTTGTTTTTTGTCCAAATTATGTTGGTGTCTGAAATGTCGTTTTTAAGCGATGAAATTTTTCCGACAACGCCTTCTGAATCATCGGCTGCAATAATAATCATTCTTCCGCCTAGTGACATTTCAATATCTCTTGCAAAAGCGTGTTCAAAAACCAAACCAAAGCGTGAATTAAAGTTGTCATAGCCAACAATTCTTATCTCTACATTTCGGTTATATGCGTTCAACAACTCTTTTTCAAAAACTTTGAAATCTTGCGACCAAATTTCCATGTATATTTCGTGTTTGGCGTTTTGTATCACTTCAATAATTTTTTCTTGTATGTTTTGAATGCCGTTGATTGTTAAAATTGGCTCGTTATAGTTGTCTTTCACTTCTGGCAAATGTTTGTCTAAAAAACTTATTGTTGAATTAATTTTCTTTTGGTATCTTGCTGTTAGCTGTTTAGGCTTAATTGGCGTGTAAGTCTGCGGTTTGGTGTTCGTAGAAACTACAATATTCTTTTCCTCTAAAACTTTTAAGGTGTCATAAGTTCTTGATTGTGGAATGTTTGCGAGTTTTGCTACTTCATAACCTGTTGCAGGATATTTTTTTAGAAGCGCAATGTAAACTTTTGCCTCGTAAGTGTTAAATCCTATTTCTTTTAATTTTTCTACCAAATCTGCCATGCCTTGATTGTAGCAAATTTTTTGAGTTTTGGAAAGTTATTTTTTTTATATTCATGATAAAATTATTGATGGTTAAGGGGAGATTTTTATGTCAATTATCATAATGATTTTATTATTAAGTTTACTAATTTTAGTGCATGAAGCTGGGCATTTCTTTGCTGCTCGTGCATGTGGAATTAAGGTAGATAAATTTGGTTTTGGCTTGCCAGTCGGTCCAACACTTTTTAAAACAAAAGTTGGCGATGTTGAAGTTCTTATTCACGCACTTTTACTAGGTGGCTATGTTTCTTTTCCTGATGATGAAAAGGACTGTGAATTACCAAAAGATTCCCCAGAAAGATTTATGAACAAACCTGCTTGGCAGAGGGCGATTGTTGTATCAGCGGGTGTTATTGCAAATGTTTTTTGTGCAATAGCTCTTGTAATGCTTGTTGCAATTGTTTCTCATAAATTACCTTCAGGAAATTACGAAATTTATGCAGGTGAAATAAGTGCTCCGAAAGACGCTAGTATTTGGAACTCTGGCTTGAAGAAGGGCGATAGAATTTTAAAAGTAAACGACTGTGAAATCAATAATGCCTATTCTTTTGTAACTATTGTTAAGAATAGTGCAAAAGATAACGGATTTATTACCGAAGAAACTGTTGATAAAAACTTCGCACGCTTGAAGGAACTTAACCCTGGGTTGTCAAAAGATGAAATTATTCCAGAAGGTATTGCTATAAGATTGCCAGAGGCACTTGATGAAGACGTTATTAAGATGGATAAATATGCTTTAAAAGGTGCTAAGTACTTCAAGAAAGAGGGCTTTCAAATTGATGATAATTTGAGCGAATTAGCTAAGGTAGTTGATGGTAAAAAAGTTTATACTTCTGATGGTAAATACACAATGTATGATGTTGCGAAAGTTTTGTCAAATGGTGTTCACCCAATTAATTTGCTTGTTGAAAGAGAAGGGGAACAAATCAAACTTAATCCAATTTATCCTGATGAAAAAGGAATTATTGGAATAGGTTTGAGCGCAAAACAAACAATGATTGCAACAAATACTCCAACAAGTGTTGTTAAGGAAAGTTGCGCTTATCTTTGGGATAATACATATACAATGATTTATTCTTTGGGACAACTTTTTACGGGCAATATTCCTCTAAAAGATATGCACGGTGTTGTTGCGATTACAAAAATTGGCGGTGATATGATTGATAAGAGTGGTAAAGCGTCTGGCGTTTTGCTTGCTGCGTTGATTTCCATGAACCTTGCCATATTGAATATTTTACCAATACCTGCTTTAGATGGCGGTCATTTGATGTTTTTGATAATTGAAAAAATTATGGGCAAACCATTGAATGAAAAGGTTATTGAAGTTATTTCAACTGTCTTTTTCTCTTTGTTAATAATTCTTATGATATTTGTTGTGTTTAATGATATTACGCTAATTGTTAGGAAATAGTACTATTGCCAAAGCTTGTAACAACTGCTATTATAGAGATAGGGATTATGTAGAGTGATAATATCAGCTATAACAAATAGAATATTTAATCATCAACTTTCTCAAAATGATATGAGGCAAAATCGAGTTGCACTTGTTGGCAATTCGTTACCGAGCTTTCAGGGTACTACATCGGCTGGTAATCCGCTGAGAAAACTTCGAGGAGTTGTCTGTCCGTATTTTGGCGTTAAAATGATTACAAGTGCAGAGTTACCCAGATTAGAGGTTAAGATTGATAGATGTCAAAATGTCGGCGAGGTTGTGAAACTTTTAAAACCTTATAGAAGTTTTATGCAAAAAACTGAGAAAAAAGTTTTTAAGATGTTTGAACAGGTTGCGAAAGAAAAACCTGAAGAGGTTTTACCAAATATTTTGAAAGCGCATTATAACGAGGCATTGGTTAAACTAAAACTCGAAGAATTTAGTGTCCTTGATGATGTGGACAAAATTTCATTGAAACTTTCGCCAGAAAAAGCGTTGGACGTCCATCACAAGACTACTCGCTGCAGACAGGTTATTATAGAAAATAATAAAGACGATATGTTTAAGCGTAAAGTCCTTTTAGACTCGTTAGAAGAAATTAAGCCAAAACGTGGTGAAAAGAAGATTTATGAAAGCTTGAAGGATAGAGCATTTTATCTTCCGACCTCTGGAACTAGCGAAAATGCTTTTATCGTAAAGTATGCAGACCGTTCGCAAGCAGAGATTGCAAAACGTATTATTAGAGCGTCTGCGGCTACGATTGAACATGTTAAACCTAATTCTAAACAAGGCGAGAATATTATTTCTAATTTTATGCTGGTTTCTGCAAACGCTAATAGCTTGAGGTCTAATATGCCTTTGAGCAAGTATATAAAAATGTTTCCTGCGGTCGTTAGAAATTGCCAAAAATATATAAATCAAATAATTTCAATTATTGAAAGCGGTGGACTAAGAGGGAATGAGGATTATCCTTATAAGATTAAAAAGACCTTGCAAAGAGAGTCTGGCGGGCGAATAGACTTGAATTTGGACGAGTTTTGTTATAGTGAAAAAGACGCTAGGCGCTTGGCGAGAAGTGCAACGATGAAACATAAACAACGAGCAAAACGATAAAAATTGCTCGTTGTTTTTTGTTTTAAATATAAGAGTTGTTTTAATTTTGTAAAAGAGAAAGGGCGAAAGCGTAGCTTTCGCCCAAATTGCCCGTGAGAGGCAAAAGAAATTTTTTTTAGAAAAGCTTAATTAATGTTGGGCAGGTATGCCCAACCTACTCTGCTTGACTTAAAGATAGATTACTTCGTCGCTCTCGCTCCTCGTAATGACTGGACGTGAAAGCTCCCAGTAGGTTGGGCTTTCAGCCCAACAATATCACTTGTCGTAATAAGATTTCTAGCTGGGTGTCATTGCGAAAAAATCGTAAGATTTTTGTGGCAATTCTTATTTAAAACCCACCCGCATTCGTAACTTTCGCAAGGCTCAAGCACGACTGCGACCTCCCTAACTAGTGAGGTGAAACTCCTTCCCTTGTTAGGGAAGGTTGGGAAGGGTATTAACCTTTTAACCTTCCTAGCCTTACTTCTCAAGCTTTTCTATTCTTTTTTCAATGTTCTTTATTTCTGCTTTTAATTCTTCATTTGTTTTTACCAAATCAGAATTAACTTTTTGCAATTCAGCATTTTCTTTTTCCAAATTTTCAATTTTAGAATTAATGCCACTAATATTTTCAACGATTTGAGCAATCTTGCTATCTAATTCTTTCACCGCATTAATTACAGCATAGAACATATCTTCAAGTCTAATTCTCAAATATCCGTCATCACCTTTGGTTACTGCATCAGGGAAAACTTTTTGCAAATCTTGTGCCATTACGCCAACCATTGGAGTTTTGTTTTCGTCTTTCTTAAATGTGTAGTGGAAAAATTCCAACTTCTTCAACTCGTCCAAACCTGCGGTATACTTTTCGCCAACATTCTTCAAACGACGGTCAGAAGTGAACGCCTTTTTAAATGCTGATTCCGAGTAATCTTCACCCCATCTAAATCTATCATTACCACTACCGCTTTCTACTTCTATGCTTTTTAGCCACCAATTGTCTTTTTTATAAGTTTTATGACGGACGAATGTCCTATATGAATTTCCACTATATCCTAAAACTGTATTTTTACCAACTTTCAAAAAACCAGGTATTGTTACAATAGTATCTTCGCTACCTAGAATAATTTCTCTTGTATTAGCAGATCCTAAAACAATTTGTCTATCTCCACTAGTTGTTGCTCCAGGACCAATTGCAACTGAATTTGTATGGTTTGCTTCTGCATTCATACCAAGTGCCATTGAGTTTTGGGCAGTTGCCCTTGCACTAGCACTTGTACCGCCTTCTTTAAAACCGGGTCCTATAGCTAGAGAACGTACGCCTGTAGCTTGAGCAAATCTTCCAATTGCGACACCTTGTGCACCAGTACTAGTAGCATTAGTCCCAATTGCAATAGAGTCAGTAGCAGTTGCTTGTGTTTTTGTAAGTCCATAAGTATTACTATCTGTAATATGTGTACCTATTGCGATTGAACGAGCTCCACTTGCAGTCGTTTTTTGCTCATTTTGACCTCCAATGGCAATTGCGCTAACGCCAGTGGCTTCAGTGCCACTACCAATTGCGATTGCGTCATCTTCTGATGCATAAGGGCCGTTGTCTTCTATATCAGAGCTACCAATAACGATTGTTCTAGAAGAATTTGTTTCTCCATTTTGTCCAATTATTATTGAATTGTTGCAGTTGCTTTGAAACTCTAAATTTCTGCCAATTGCAACATGTTCAGTACCAGTAATTGTTTGTTCAGTCCCAAAAGCAACAGAGTTTGCAGGAATTTGCGCATTAGAAAAACCAATTCTACCAGCAGGGTCGGCAGTTAATAGTAATGGTGTATCATTACCATGTCCGAATGCGATATGTGCTGCGTTGTTACCAGAATCAACAAACAATCTTGCATGTCCCGTCCAGCCGTTTGGAACAGAAGTTGTACCAATCAAGACTGTGGTATTATCATTACCGTTCATGTTGTAGGCGATATTTCCGCCTAAGCCTGTAAACACCCAAGGGCTATCACCTGAGCCTGTGTTTCTTGCCATTTTTTTCGTAACCATTGGTGCAGTCGCCGCTGCAACTATTGCTACAATAAGTAGCACAACCATCATTTCCATTAAAGAAAAAGCGTCATAAAAATTCTTTTTCACAGATACCTCTCACTTTCTCGTAAAAATACTTTAATAAAGTACCAATATAGTATCATTTTTTTTTTTTTATTCAACATGTTTTTAAGATATTTATAGAGATTGTAAAGAATGTATACAATTAACCTCTCAATGGGAGAGGTCGTAGCCGTTAGTAAGGCTCTGCCGAACGTTACGGATACGGGTGAGGGTTGGACTTTTAAGGATATAACACCCTCTCCCCTGCCCCTCCCCATGTAAAATTTATAAAAGGGGAGGGAACTAAAGTCGCTCAACAAACGCAGTTCACGCCCTCCCTCGGGTGAGGGTGTAGAAGGCGTGGAGGGTTTTATAATCCTTGTTGGGCAGGTATGCCCAACCTACTCTGCTTAACCTCAAGATAGATTACTTCGTCGCTCACGCTCCTCGTAATGACTGGACGTGAAAGCTCCAGTAGGTTGGGCTTTTAGCCCAACAATATCAATAATTAAAACTCTTAAACTTTTTTATAAACATTCTTCAAAACTTTTTTAAAGTTAAATTTTTGTAGAACTGCATCAATATCCATAAACTCTCTATCATAATCGCCAATTACAAATAAGCTATCTTTGTTTAAAAACTTTGAAGTAAGTTGCACAAATTCTTCTATCTTATCGTCCAAAAAATATCCCAAAATATTTCTGCACATAACGACAGTATTTGAATCATCTTTAATTGTTTTCACTTTCTCAAACATGTCGCCAAGATTGAACTTTACGTTATCGGTCAATTTTTTGCTAGCCTGTAAAGCTTTAGCCCCCATAAAGCTCATATCGTCTTTGATGTTTAATACCTTGTCTGTAATATTAAAATATTCTCGATAATCGTCGCTCCTACAGGCGGTTTCCACTATATCAGAATAACTTCCCACAATATAGCCACTTTGAGCCGCTTTTACAATCTCTTCATCAATATCATAGGCTTGTATAGGGAAAAACTTTTTGACATCATTTTCGTTTCTCTTTGCGGCTGGACCTTCAAACAACGAAATGATATTTGAATAAGCTTCTGAACCGTCAGAAGATGCAAACATCATCACGTTAACTTTGTCCTTATCTTTAAAATGCTCTGTTTCATATTTTGCGAATTTTTCCCAATCTAAATCATCTCTAAAAAATGTTGTATAACACCCAAACTCCTCGCCGTCTTTGGTTTTATACCTTCTGCAAGTCGATTGAAAATTCGGTGTGAAATTATTATGTATAGAATTTATTTGCATTACTTAATCCTTTCTAAAATTTTGTCCACTGCCTCAACTTTTTTACTATCAACCTTGTGTCCGCCAAGTGGAAATATTAAAAAGTCTTTCAAAATTCCTTTTGCTTTTGCAGTTTCGGCAAGTTTTTTTGCTCCGCTCATTAAGGTTACGGAGTCGTTTTTTGATTGTAGAATAAATGTCGGAGTTTCGACTTTTGCCATCTTCTTTTGAGAGTTAAAACGAAGATTTAAAAGCCATTTAAGAGGTTTACAATATTCTGTAAACTTATTTACTTTTTTAGGTACTCCTATGCCTAAATTTTTATTTAAAAAGAATTTTTTGCCAATGCTTGTCATACTTCTAATTGGCGAAAGTAAAACGAGCGTGTTAATGTCCTTGTGCTTGCTCGCACAATCAGTTGCTAATGCTCCGCCCATGCTATGTCCCATTACAATAATGTTTTCGGGCTTAATATTTTTTTCTTCGGTTAAATATTTATAAGCTTTTTCAACATCATTTCGTAATTTGTCTTCTGAAAGTCTGGCAGGTTTGTTTTCTCCATAACTTCTGTATTCAACTGCAAAAATAGCCTTTTTGTTTTTGAGCGCAACTTCGTAGAGCGGTTGGTAATTGCTTACATTTTGTGACATACCATGCAAAAAGAAAATGTAGTCTTTAGAGTTTTCGGGGTTAATATCCCACGCAGAAATTTTGCCTAGATTAATTTTTTTAATTTTGCCGTGAAGTGCTTCGCTAATTGGTGAAAAATTCTTGTTAGAAATTCTTGCAGATTTTTTGAAATAATTATTTGCGTAGTATGAAATTGGGTTTAAAGCATTCAAGGACTTTAACCCACCTTTATATGACAAGTTGTTTCTATTTTGTGATGTTGAGATTTGCATAATGTTTTAGATACTTATTTATAAACTCGTAAAAATATTTTTTGCTAGTGGTATACTAAAATTATGAGAAAAGTTTAGGAGCAAACAATGCTTAGAAAAGCGGAAGAAAAAGATATTGCAAGAATTGCAGAAATTATAGTTTTTACAAAAAGACACACTTATCGTGACATCTTCAAAAATGACCACGTTTCTTTTAATGTAATTCAAGTGCTTTCAGAGGCAGAAGGTTTCAGAAAACCTCATGCGCTAGATAATATGTATGTCTATGACGATGGCATAGTAAAAGCAATGATAAATGCAGAGGTTGCAGAGGATAAAATCACGATTAGTGATTTTTATGTAGACAAATTTTTCCAAGGCGAAGGCATTGGAACTTATGTCATGAACGAGTTTATAAAAATGGGTAAACCTATTTATTTCTGGGTTTTGGACAAAAATATACCGGCAAGAGAGTTTTACGAAAAACTGGGCTTTAAATTAACGGGCGTAAAACAAGAGTTTGAAAATTCAGGCTTCTACATTTTGCAATATGCAAGATAAAATACTATAATTAATATATGTATATAGACTATGAAAAAATTGGTAAAATATTGAGATTTGGGAAAGATTTTTTTTATAATAAAAAAATCGAACAAAATCTTAAATATATAAAAAGAAACCAAAAAAAAGTTAGGGCAAAATTAAGAGGTAAAACTCAGTTAAAAGTTGCTTTTTATGTGTATGATTCTGCAAAATGGAAGTGTCAAAGTGTTTATGATTTGATGGAAAAAGATGAACGCTTTTCCCCTTGTATTTTTGTTACAAAATGCAATGCACCTAAAAATAATTTTAATTATCAAACAATTGATGATATTAGAAAAACGTATGAATTTTTCAAAACAAAAGGAATGAAGGTGCAGTGTGCTTATGATTTAGAAAAAGATGCATTTATTCCGTTTGAAAAAATGAGTCCGAAACCAGATATTATAATTTACCAACACCCTTGGTATGTAGAAACCTCTCAAGGTCCTGTAGTTTGCTCAAAGTTTACCTTAACGTATTACGTTCCTTATTATATTTCGGACATTGATAACCCGATAGAGTATGATTTGAGGTTTCATCGATATATTTATAAATATTATGTTCCTGATGAAATTATTAGAAAAAATTATGCTCCAAATATGTATGACAAAGGTGAAAAACTTGTTATCGCAGGACACCCACAATTAGATTTTTACTTGTATAACAAAAATGAAAAAGAACAAAAATATGTAATTTATGCACCGCATTGGACTGTTTGTGGTGAAAATTTAAGGTATTCGACTTTTGATTGGAACGGATATGAAATACTTGAATTTGCGGAAAAACATTCTGAATTAAATTGGGTTTTTAAACCCCACCCTTGTCTGTATAACTTTCTTTTAAAATCTGGTTATATGTCAAAAAATGATGCTGATGAGTATTATAGACGCTGGCATGAAATAGGTGTAGTGTGTGAAGATGGTGATTATATGCAATTGTTTCAACAATCTCGTGCTATGATAACTGATTGCGGGTCTTTTTTGACAGAATATTTTTTTACAAAACAACCTTGTATACACCTTGTGTCAGAGTATTTTAACGGGAATGAAAATGTTAATAAAATATGTGAAACATATTATAATGTACATAATTTAGAAGAAATGAATAAAGTTTTTGAAGAAGTTTTGATTAAGAAAAATGATAAGAAAAAGCAAGAGCGACTAGAGCTTTTAGAAGGTTTGAATTATCCAAATTCGGCAGAAATTATTGTTGAAGATTTGGCAAAAGTTTTATTTTAATCTTTTTAACTAACTGCTCTTTGTAAAAATTCATGCTACAATGTTATTATGAAGCACAAATTATTAATGGTTTTAGGGCCGACAGAAGTTGAGAGGGATATATTAGAAATTGCATCGCAACCACAAGAGTATATGAGGACTACAGATTATACTTCAAAATGGTTTAAAATTTTTGAAGGTTTGCAATATTGTTTTCAAACAAAAAATACAGTAGTAGTAACCGCATCATCTGGTACAGGTGTAATGGAAGCTGCAGTTACAAATTTCTTGAGCAAAGATAATACGGCAATTTATATAAATGCAGGTTCTTTTGGTAAACGTTGGGGAGATATTTGCAAAAAACATGGAATTAATACTGTTGAAATTTCGGTACCTTTTGGAGAAAGCCCAAAACCTAAAATTGTTGAGCAAACATTAAAACAACACCCAAAAACAAAAGTTGTATTTGCTACATTGAATGAAACTTCTTCTGGTGCTTTAACAGATATAAAATCTATTGGTGAAATTATAAAACAATTTCCTAAAACACTTTTTGTAGTTGATTGCATAAGTGGGTTGCTGGCAGATGAATTTTTACAAGATGAATGGGGAGTTGATGTTGCTATTTCAGCTTCTCAAAAAGCATTTGCACTTCCTCCGGGCTTAGGCTTTCTTTCTGTTAACGAAAAAGCTTTAGAATTTGCACAAAAATCTGATTTGAGAAATTTCTATTTTGACATTTTTGATTATGTAAATAATGCAAAAAGAGGTCAAACCCCTTTTACTCCAGCAGTTAGCTTAGTTAATCAATTAGAAAAACGCTTAGAAAAAATACAAAAAGAAGGTTTAGAAAATTTTAGAACACGATACAAAAAAAATACGGAGTTTTTACGAAAAGGCTTAGAAGCTCTTGGGTTTAAGATTTTAGCTAAATCACCTGCAAATTGCGTAAGTGCAGTAATGACAAATGATATAGATGCAGAAGTTGTGGTAAAAATAATGCGAGAAAAATATGATATTGAAATAGCACCATCAGGCGGAAATTTAAAAACTAAATTATTCAGAATTGGTAACTATGGAAATATTGGCGAAAATGAAATTAATCAATGCTTAAAAGCTTTGGAATTGACATTGAAGGAGATAAAATGATTAACAAATCTTGACACTCCTTCCCTTGTTAGGGAAGGTTGGGAAGGGTATTAATAAAAAAAATGAAACAAAGTGGAAATAAGCAATTTTAAAACAACTTTTTACTTACCAAAACCCACCCACATCTGTAAAGCTCAGCATAGCTTCACTAACAGCTGTGACCTCCCTATTCATGGAGGTTGATAACACAAAGAGGATAAAATTATGATAGGAAATAAAACTGTAGTTTACACATCAGGCACATTTGATATGCTACATATAAATCATTTGAAAATGATTGAATATGCTCGTGCATTGGGTGATATTCTAATTGTCGGGGTAAATACTGATGAACTTGTAGCAAGTTATAAATCTGAACCTATTATTCCATTTGAAGAACGTATTGCGTTGATGAAGGCAATAAAATATCCTGATATTGTAATACCTCAACATAGTTTAGATCATAGAGAAAAAGTGAAAAAACTGAACTTTGATGTTTTTGTTGTTGGTGATGATTGGACTGGGAAATATGATTATTTAAAAGATTTAGGTGTTACTGTAGTGTATTTCCCTTATGGGAAAGGTGTTTCATCATCTTCATTAAAGGATAGAATTTATTCAAACTACGAAAAATTAAAACAAAAAGCAGATAATCATTTTTCACAAGATGTATCAGTAGAGGAATAAGTTATGTTAAAAAAGTTTTTTAATATAATAAACAATTTATTTCCGTATAAAACGCAAGGTAAAAATAATAAAATCTTTGTGACATATAACGGTAAAAAGAAAAGATTAAAGAGAAAGTTAGATGGTCTGAATGTTTCAATTCATGGCGTGAATAATTATTTAGAGATTGAGTTGCCAATAGCATTCAAAGATACAAATATTGAATTAGCAGGAGAAAATGCTGTTTGTATAATTAAAAAGACTCCAATAAAAGTAAATAGGGCAAGTATTTATGTTGCTAGTTGGGGGCGTTGTTTTATTGATGAAGGAATTTGGTTGAATCAACCAAACTTCAATGTAATCATTAACAATAACGAGCGATTTAAACCTCACAAACTCGTAATTGGCAAAAGAGCGCAATTTGGCAGAGAACTTACAATCAGAACCTCTGATGGGCATTCAATTTATAATGTTGGTGAAAAATTACCATACAACGAGCCAGAAGATATTATAATAGGTGATGATGTTTGGATAGCACAAAGAGTAACTTTGATTAAAGGTGCGCAAATTCCTTCAAATTGTATTGTCGGAGCTTGTTCTCTTGTTAATAAAAAATTTGAAGAAGAAGGTTGTATTATTGCAGGAAATCCGGCAAAAGTTATCAAACGCAATATTAGATGGGAATTTGACCCATACGGTCAGGTTGTCAACAAACATAACAAAAATACTTGTGATGAAAAAAATATCAAACACATGATTATAAAAAGATTAAAGCGTAAACTTTTAAGATTTTTGTTTCGTTTTTATTTCTAATAATGGTGCTATAGAAAAATTAGAAGGGAAATTCCAATAATTTGGATATTGAACTTTAATATATCCGTCAGGGTTGTTTGGCGCCCAAAATTCATAACCCTCAAATTTTACTTTTTTGCGAGGGAATATCATATCCTGACTCATTGGAGCGGTAGGATTAACTATATAACTTCCAAGACTATCCACGCCATAATAAATAAAGCTACTTTTATCTACTACGTTTTTATTGTTTTTTATTTCCGAATTTAAAAAATCTGTCATGTCTTGCCAAGAATCAATTAAGCCGAGTTGGTTTTTGATTTTTGACATATATTTTTTGTGTTCAGCTAAAGTATAATTGTCTTTATAATATTCATGCGGAAATACTTCTATCAATCTACAATTTTTGAAACTTTCGCCTTGATATATTTGTGTATATTTTGGACCATTATAATATAATATTTCACCATTGCTATTTTTTAAGGCTGAATCTATAACTTGAATAGAATTACCTTTTGAAACAGAAATTTTAGAAATATCAATTGTTTTAAAATTCTCTTTTAAGATTAATTTTAGTCGTTCATAATCTTTACGCATCATTCCAACATCAAAATCATCGTCCCAAGGTACAAAGCCACCATGTCTAACTACACCTATTAATGTTCCTGATGTTATAAAATATTCTAAATTATGAGTATCAAAAAAATCTGTCATTTTTTTTGCAAATTTAACACAATCTAATTGATACTGTCTAAGACGTTTTTCTTGGCAGGGTTTAACAGTTTTTATGTCAACAATATCAAGCATTAAATCTGCTAAAGGTTTAGTTTTTTTGTAAAGCTCTTTATATTTTTTTTCTTTTGAAAACCTAAATTTTCGTTCTAGTCTTTTTAGCAGTACTTGTTTATCAAGACTATGTTTTACAACCTCGCAATTTTCTCTATAATCAATATGTGAATTATAAATAATATCTTTTGGCATAGACATATAATTTGTACCATAATTTATTAATAAAGATTTTTCTGGTTTGTTTGGTATATAACATTGCGTATTTTCGTAATCATTTTTTCGGACAGGTAAAATGTCATCAGCCTTATACCAATCAGTAAAAGGTATAAACGTAATATCATAGTTATCATAACCATAATAAATTTTATTAGATTTTACGCCAATTCTATTATTATTTAATCTTAATTCTTTTAAGTATTTATTTAGTTCTGCAAAATTATCTATTTTTGTTTTTTGACGTTTGATTAAATTTATATCTTTTTTTATTTCTTCATCAGTATAATCATCAGAATAATAATCATAAGGGTGAATGTCCAATGTCATAAGATTTTTCATATTGTTACCTTGCAATATTTGCAAGTGTGTTGGAAAAATTGCAAAAGACATCTGATTTGGGTGCTTTCTTATAAATTCATTAATAACAAAACTTCTGTTTCTTTTCGTATACGAAATATCGCTAACATCAACTTCTAAACAGTTTTTTTGCAAATATTCTATAAGTTTATCAAAATCATCTCTAATCATTCCGATATCTATATCATCGTCCCAAGGAATGAAGCCTTTGTTTCTGTATGCGCCAAGAAGATTTCCGCTGATTAGAAAATATTTTATATCGATTCTCTCAAATTCTTTAAACCAATTTTTTCCGAAATCGAGCAAATTCAGTTGATATTCTCGCAATTCACCCTTGCAAGGTTTAAGAGTTTTTGTGTCTGCAATATCTTTTAGGAATTGATATGTATGATAACTCTTTTTATAATAATTCTTAAATTTTTCTTCTTTTGATTTAAATTTATTTTTTAATTTTTTAATTAAAACTGATTTTTCCATTATTTACCTAATAAAACTTTTATCGTATATAAAATTGTTGGTTCAATTATTGAACGGACAGGCTTGTCTTCATTTTCTGTATTTATCAGTAATTGATATTCTAAATAGTCGCACAAACTCGTATCGTCATATAGTGCAACTAATATTACATCAAAATTAAAGTTTTTTAGCTCCTCGGGAGCAAGAGCTAAATATGATGTAGAATTAGTTTCTTTTGATGTTTCAAATTTTTTGTCGGCAATACCTACTATATTTAATTTTGACAAATCAAAATTGTTTTTTAAAATCTGAAAATACTCTCCAGCTCCGTAGATTACAATTTTTTTATTTTTGTATTTGCGTGCAAGTTTATTAATTTGTCTTTGTGCATGTACTGCTTTAAAATAGCTTAATATGTTCATATTTCCTCTCTGTCTATTTAACCAATTTAAGAAATTGTGTAAACTACCCAGTATAATAAAATATTAAAGATATACTATCATAAAAATAATATACAAACATAAATTAAAAGGAATAAAACTTGGAAAACTAACTTTGTAACATTTCGTTACAAAAAAGGCAATTTTTGGAGAGAGAATAACTTTATATATATAAGGTTAGATTTATAAAGGTAGAAAAGGTTATGGTATCTCCAATCAATTCACTTACGAATATGGAATATATGCTATACGGCGGAGCATCTGGCGTTAATCCTAATTGCCCAAGCTTTTCAAATGGTTATATGGCAAACCGTAACTCTTGGAATTATCAAATGCCTTATGGTTATAATAACCAATCAGTTTGGAACAATCAATTTGCACAACAAGGATATGGAAATTCTAATGTAGCAGGAAACGATATTTTTTCTTCAAACGAACAAGCAGCTAATCAAACAGGTTTTACTGGTGCTTCAAAAGATTTAGACACAATTGGTAAATATTACTTGAAAGGTATGGAACCTTCTGAATCTGTATTCGGTGCAGCAGGTGGTGGTGCAGCATTTGCATTAGTAAATAACACAAGATTTATTGCTCACCCTTTCAATTCTTTATCAACAATTGGTAAAGTTGAAAAAATGTTTGCTGATGTAAAAAAAGATGGAACAACTTTAAATAAACTATGGAATAATCCAGACTCAAGAAACTTAATGCGTGATGCTTATCATAAAATGCACAAATTAGAAGGTGCTTCAAAATCAAGAATCGGTTTGTTTAAATCAAGATTAGATGAAAATACTTATAAAGCTTTGAAAAAAGAAATGGAATCAGCTTTGAAATCTGGTAATAAAGAGCAGATTGCAAAAGTTACAGAAAAAATCAGAATTGCAACTGGCGCACAAACTGGTTTAATTTCAAAAGCTTGGAACAAAGTTACAGGAAAGAAAGCTAAAACTATCGCAGAAAGAATACCAGCAAATAGTGAATTAACAGAAATCGCAAGAAAGAAAGTTGCAGAATCTGGTTCAAAAACTTTGAGTCAACAAATCTCACACGGTTTTAAATCACAAGGGCTTAAAGGTGGTGCCTTCTTCGCAGCAATCGAATATTTAATGGATTTTGGTAAAATTAGAACAGCCTTCTCAAAAGATAGCAAGACTGGGGCTAAACAATTAGGTCAAACTACAGTTAAAGCAGCTGGTTCAATTGTTGGTTGGACAGTGGGTGAAGCAGCAGGTGCTTGGGTTGGCGCAAAAGCTGGTGCAGCAATTGGAACTGCAGTATGTCCTGGTTTAGGTACTGCTATCGGTGCGGTAGCAGGTTTAGTTGGTGGTTCAATTGGTACTTGGGCAATGGGAAAATTTACAAAATGGCTTGTTGGTGAAGATGTAGGTTCAAAAGTTGAAGTTGAAAATATGAAGAAAACTGCTCAAGGTAGATTGCAATTGTTAGAATTAACAAAACAACAAGCTCTAGAAGATAAAAAACTTGATCCTAAAGTTAAACTAGCTTTGCAAAATGTAACTAATTCATACAGTGCAATCGCATAAAAAGATTTTTATTAATAATCTAACCTTATAATATTTTAAAATCATTTCCCCTTTCGTGATAAAATCAATATGAAAGGGTTTTTATTATGAGAAGTGATAATATAAAAAAAGGTATTGCTAGAACTCCACATAGAAGTCTTCTAATGGCAACAGGAGTTTCTAAAAAGAATATGAACGCACCATTTATTGGAATAGCAAGTTCTTTTTCTGATTTAGTTCCAGGGCATATTGGTATGCGTGATTTAGAACGACAAATTGAAAAAGGTATTCACTCTAATGGTGGGCAAGCGTTTATTTTCGGTGTTCCTGCGGTTTGTGATGGAATTGCAATGGGACATTCTGGCATGCAATACTCTTTACCTTCACGTGATTTGATAGCCGATTGTGTTGAAACAGTCGCCAATGCTCATCAACTAGATGGTTTAGTTCTGTTATCAAATTGTGACAAAATTACTCCAGGAATGTTAATAGCAGCTGCAAGAATTAATATTCCGACAATTATCGTAACGGCTGGACCTATGCTTGATGGGGAAAGTCGATGCGAAAAATTAACAATGATAAAAGGTGCGTTTGAGGCAATCGGCAAATACAGAAACGGCGAAATTTCAGAAGAACGTTTGCTTGAACTTGAAGAGGCCTCTTGCCCTTCTGCTGGTGCTTGTCAAGGGTTGTACACTGCAAATACAATGGCATGTTTAACTGAAGTGTTAGGAATGAGCCTTCCATATTGCGCAACCGCTGCTGCAGTATCTTCTCAAAAACGTAGAATAGCGTTTGAAAGTGGTATGCAAATTGTAGATTGGGTAAGAGATGGTATAAAGCCTTTAGATATAATTACAAGAGATGGGTTAAGAAATATGATAATTGCAGATTTGGGAATGGGCGGCTCAACAAATTCGTTTTTGCATATTTTAGCTTTAGCAAATGCAGCAGGCTTAGGTGAAAATTTAGCATCGGCTGACACCTCATCTCGATATTCTTCTCAAGGTGAGGAAGCGAAAGAAGGCGAACAGGCAACTGTTTCTCTCAAAGATTTTGACGAACTTTCTCATAAAATTCATCAATTTGTTAAACTTGAACCTTCTTCAAATATAACGATGACCGCTTTTCATCAAGCAGGCGGAGTTCCTGCAGTGGTTGACGAACTTATAAAAAGCGTTCCAGAATTTAAGGCTAAAAGAGAATTTGCAGGAGTTTATGCGGACAAAAGCATTATTCACCCGTATTCAGAACCTTTTACAACAAAACCTGGGCTAGGAATTTTGCGTGGTAATATTGCTCCAGAAGGTTCTGTAATTAAGATTTCTGCGGTTGATGAAAACTGTTACGAATTTGAAGGTGTAGCAAAAACTTTTGATTCTGAAGAGGACGCTATGAGCGCACTTGAAAAGGATTTAATAACCGAAGGCGATGTAATAGTTATCAGATACGAAGGCCCAAAGGGTGGCCCTGGCATGAGAGAAATGCTTGCACCAACTTCTTTGTTGGTAGGAAAAGGTTTGGGTACAAAGGCTGCTTTAATTACAGATGGACGTTTTTCAGGTGGCACAAGAGGAATTTGTGTGGGACATATTTGTCCGGAGGCGGCAAATGGTGGTGTAATTGCACTTATTAAAGATGGCGATAAAATAAAAATTGATATTAACAAACGTACACTAAATCTTTTGGTTTCAGATGAGGAATTGGACGCTCGTAGAAAAAATCTAAAACCTTTTACAACAAAAGCAACAGGGTATTTGGGTAAATATTCCAGAACAGTTCAAGATGCAAGCCATGGTGCGATAGTTTAAATTCTATTATTCTTTTTTGTGACAATCAATAATTAAATAACAAAAAAGACATAAAAAAAGAACCGCTCGTTTGAGCGGTTCTTTTTGATTAACCTCTGATTCCTAATTCTTTGATTAGGTTTCTGTAACCTTCAAGATTCTTTTCTTTCAAGAATGAAAGAAGTCTTTTTCTCTTACCAACCATCATCAAAAGACCACGTTTTGTAGCGAAGTCTTTTTTGTTAGCTTTCATGTGTTCAGTAAGTTCTGAAATCTTTTTAGTTAACATTGCGATTTGTACTTCTGCAGAACCAGTATCTTTTGCATTAGCACCGAATTTTTCAATAATTTCTTGTTTGTTCTTTAAGTTCATTATTGTATTTCCTTTTTGTTGTGGTCATTGGAAATTTGTCATCGACTACAAACCCCGCCGAACCGTGTGAGTGACATATTGGCGTAAGCACTCTACACGCTAAATATATTACAGATAAAGGAAAAAATCAAGATTAGTTCTTAATAATATTTAATATAAAGAACATGACATTACAAAGGTAACAAACATTAAAACATGGGGTTGAATTTTAACTTTGTTAGCAATATAACGATAGATGGTAGAAATATACAGTTTTGGGAATGTAAATAGTTATGGAAATTTATTTTTTAGCATTAGGATTACTGCTATTGGGAGCTTTATTGTCCGTAGTAGTAAAAGAGCGCTTTAAATTCAAAGTTTGCTCAGTATTTTCATTGCTGTCAGCAATTTTATTGCTATTGCCAGCAGTGGCTGTAATGCTTACTGGTGTTCCTTTAAGCAGTACAGTTTACATGTCACCGATTTTGGGTGATGTGAATTTCGTTATTGACCCATTATCAGCATTTTTTGTAATTGTGATTTCAATTATGAGCTTCTTGGGAACGGTTTATGCGAATGGTTACATGAAACCTTATTTTGATAAGGGCATGAATGTTTCATCACACTGTTTCTTCTTGATGATGTTGATTATGTCAATGACAATGGTTGTAACGGTGCAGAATGCTTTGTTCTTCTTGATTGTTTGGGAATTGATGTCTTTATCATCATTCTTCCTAGTAATTTTCGAGGGCGAAAAGAAAGAAGTTGTTTCTGCTGGTATTAAATATTTAGTTTACATGCACTTGTCTGTAATATTTATTATTGCAGCATTTGTAATGTTAAACATTCAAACAAATAGTTTGAACTTTACGGACTTTGCGCCAGCTTTACAAGGCAATGAACAATTTGCAAATGTTGTATTCTTCCTTGCCTTCTTAGGTTTTGGTATCAAAGCTGGTTTTGTACCTTTCCACAATTGGTTGCCAGACGCTCACCCAGCTGCACCATCTCACGTTTCAGCTATTATGTCAGGTGTGATGATTAAAACTGGTTTGTATGGTATTCTAAGAGTGCTATTTTTGATTGGTACACCATCTAAGTGCATTGCTTATACAGTATTTGTAGTTGCTTTGGTAACTGCTTTGTACGGTATTTTATATGCTTTAGCACAAAGAGATTTGAAGAAATTATTAGCTTATTCTTCAATTGAAAACATTGGTATTATTGGCTTGGGCTTAGGCTTGGGTATGATTGGTTTAGCTTATGGAAATCAGCTAGTTGCAATGCTTGGCTTTGCAGGTGGTATTTTGCATATCTTGAACCACTCAATCTTTAAAGAATTGATGTTCTTCGGAGCTGGCTCAGTTTACAATAAAACTCACACAAGAGATATGGAAGTTTTGGGTGGCTTGATTAAAAAGATGCCAAACACTGCTTCTTTATTTATAATTGGCGCAGCTGCTATTAGCGGTTTGCCACCATTCAACGGTTTCATCAGTGAATTTTTAATATACTTCGGTATGTTAAAAGGTACTTTGGGAAGTAATACAGCTTTATTGATTACATTAATTTTAGCAATGGCTGGTTTAGCTATGGTTGGAACTATGGCAATGCTTTGTTTCACAAAAGCGGCTAGTATTACCTTCTTGGGTCAACCAAGAGATGAAAAGATTTATGACCACGTTGAAGGTGATGTACCTAAATGTATGTGGGTTCCAATGGCATTGCTTGCAATTGCAGCTTTGTGTATTGGTATGATGCCTCAAGTATTTGTAGCATTAATTATGGGACCAATTAGCATGTTCGTAAAAGTTCCTAATGCAATTGTTCCAATGACTGTTTTGACAATGATGCAAATTCTTTCAATTTGTTTCTTCATCTTGGCAGTTCTAATTATTGCCTTGTATTTGTACAAATTATTCGCACACAAGAAAGTTGCAGAACATACAACTTGGGGTTGCGGATACAATAGAGGCAACGCTCACGTTCAGTATACAGGCGCATCTTATGTAAGCTTGTTCTTATCAACTTTGAAACCTTTGTTTAAGAGAGTTACACACATTAAGAAACCTAAGGAATTATTCCCTAGTGAAGCTCATTATGAACAAGATATTGAAGACATTGAAGAAGCTTATATTGTTAAACCTCTTATTAAGTGGGACGAAAAATTATTGTCTAAATTTGAAAGAATACAAAGTGGTAACATTCAACAATACATTGCTTATGGTTTAGCATTTCTTGTGTTAACTATTGTATGTCTTGTTTGGTTTGGAGGAATAAACTAATGAATTTGGTATTATTATTAATAAATATATTAATTCTTTT
Source organism: uncultured Candidatus Melainabacteria bacterium (assembly GCA_934757275.1). GTDB lineage: Bacteria > Cyanobacteriota > Vampirovibrionia > Gastranaerophilales > Gastranaerophilaceae > CAG-196. The sequence goes on along the minus strand of CAKVLN010000003.1, from coordinate 64,370 downwards.
AATTGCTCCATTCTTATTGATAGGCGTAATCAAAAAAACAAAAGCATTCTTTGCTGGAAGAAAAGGTGTTTGCATTTGGCAGCCATTGTGGGACTTTTTAAGACTAATGAAGAAGGAATTTGTAATCAGTACAACTACTTCTTGGGTATTTAAGTTTGCTCCTGTTGTCGGCTTTGCAACAACAATTTTCGCAGCTTTGTTTGTTCCAATGGCAAATGGAATGTCTATAATTAATATTCCTTGTGCGTTTATTGTGTTCGCTTATTCATTAAGCTTGGGTAAATTCTTTGCATTGTTATCAGCAATGGATACTGGTAGCAGTTTTGAAGGCATGGGTGCTGCTCGTGAAGCTTGTTTTTCAACTATTGTTGAACCTGCTTTCTTTATTGCAATGGCATCTGTTGTTGCTCTAACTGGAAACTTTAGTTTCGCAAATTTAAGAATGATATTAGAAAACGCTGGTGTTTATGGCGTTCTTATAATAATTCTTCTTGCAGTAACATTATTTATTATGATGCTTATCGAAGGTTGCAGAGTTCCAGTTGACGACCCTACTACTCACTTAGAGTTAACAATGATTCACGAAGTTATGATTCTTGATAACTCTGGTATGGACTTAGGTCTAATTACTTGGGCATCTGCTATTAAATTGTTATTGTTTGAATCTTTGATTGCAAACTTAGTAATTCCTACTTCTTGGACAGGAATTGAAGCTATCTTGGCTTACGTTGCAGTTATATTTATTCTTTCAGTAATAATCGGTACTGTTGAATCTTCTATGGCAAGATTTAGAATGACTCACGTTTTTGAATTTATTTTCATTATGTCTTTGACAGCACTTCTAATTCTTGCTCTAGTTACATATAGAGTATACGGAGGATAAAAGAAAGTGCATTTATTGCACTTTCTTTTAACTAAACTAAAGTCGAAAAGGTAGTTTAAAAGGTAAATATTATGGAAAACATATTTATAATTTTATTAGGTTTATCTATGATATACATAGCTGCGACAAGCCGTTTGGCAGCACACGTTAACATGTTGGTTGCACAAGGTTGGTTGTTGTTCTTTGTATGTTTGTCTGGTTTTGCAAAAGAACCTTGGTTCAATTGGACAATGATTTCTGGTCCAGAATCAATTATGGCAAATATGCCTCATATCATAGGTCTATTATTTGTTGTAGTAGAAACATTAATCGTAAAAGCGTTTGTTATTCCTTTGTTCCTTAAAAAGGTTGTGAAGAAAACACAAGCTCACAGAGATACAGATGCGAATATCCCTCACTTTTACTGTTTGTTTATATCAAGTATAATCTTGTTTGCTGGCTTCTTGGTTGCAAATATTGATGCTCCTCAATTCAAATTGGTATCACCAATGTACTTCGGAGTTTCAATTGCAATGATTATTACAAGCTTGTGGTTGATTACAATTAAGCACAAAGTTTTATCAAACGTAATTGGCTTTATCACAATGGAAAATGGTATCTTCTTGTTGTCATTATCTGTTGCAAAAGAAATGCCAATCATCGTAAACATGGGTGTTTTACTTGATATCTTTATCGCCGTATTCATCTTGGGTATGTTAGTTAAAGAAATTAACAATGAATTTGACGATTTGGAAGTTTCACAATTATCAGATTTGAAGGATTACGAGTACAATGATTAATTTAATTTTATTATTTCCGCTATTAGCGTGTATCATATTGTTCTTATTCAAGAGCAAATTTTTAAACAATTTAATGATTAATTTATACGCATTGTTGCACTTCGTTGTTTCATTGGCATTCTGTTTGAATATTGATTTCTTGCCAATGTGGCAGTCTAGCAAGTTCTTTGCAGTAGATAGCACTAACAAAATTTTCTTGATGGTAATGTCTATTGTGTTCTTAGCTGTTGCGATTTATAACAATGGTTATACAAAAAATGATACTTCTTTAACTAGAAAGCTTAGACATTATACTTATATGGTATTGTTCTTTGTATTTTCTATGACAGGTGCAGTTTTAAGTACAAACTTAGGTGCGTCTTGGGTATTCATTGAAGGTACAACTTTAGCAAGTGCGTATTTAATCTATTTTCACAAAACAAAACATTCAATTGAAGCTGCTTGGAAATATGTATTTATTTGTTCAATCGGTATTGCATTAGCCTTCGTTGGTATTATTTTGATGACAGTTGCAACAGGAAGTTTAAATACTTTGTTCTATAACGAATTATTTAATAATGCTTCTTTGTTCAATCATTTCTGGCTTCAATTATCTTTTGTATTTATATTATTTGGTATTGGTACAAAAATGGGTCTTGCTCCTGTTCACTTCTGGTTGCCAGATGCTCACGCAGAAGCTCCATCTCCAATTTCAGCTTTGTTATCAGCAACTCTTTTGAACTCAGCATTCTTGATGATTGTAAACGTATTCAGAATTATGGTTCTTTCTGGTTGTGATAGTTTTGCAAGAATTATGCTTTTGACAATGGGTTTCTTGTCATTGTTTATTACTGCAGTATTTGTTTATCATATCAACAACTACAAGAGAATGTTAGCATATTCATCTATTGAAAATATGGGTATTTTAGCAATCGGTACTGCATTAGGTGGTGTTGGTATGTTAGCTGCTATTATTCACTTGATTGGTCACTCTTTGATTAAGGCTTCTTTCTTCCTAACTTCTGGTAACGTTCTTGAAATCTATGGAACAAAGAAGATTAAATCAGTAACTGGACTTTTGAAGACTGATAAGAAAACTGGCTGGTTATGGGTTGCATCATTCTTAGGAATAGTTGCATTTCCACCATCAGTTCTATTTATAAGTGAATTTTTAATGGTTAAGACAATGTTCTTGAACGGTCATTTTATAATGTGTGCATTGTTCTTGCTATTATTAACAATTGTTCTTTATGGTTTGGGTAAGGCAGTTGTAAAAATGTCTTTCTCTGCACCAACTCATGAAGTTGAACCTGTAAAACTAAGTTGGACAATGTATTTGCCACAAGTTGTAATGCTTATTTTGGCATTTGTAATTGGTATTTATATGCCACAAGGTTTGTCACAAGCTATCATTGCAACAGTAGCAGGTTTCTAAGAAGAGTATCCCTTGTCTTTAGTGATAAGGGAATCTCTTACAAAATAAAATATAACATTATTTAAAGAAGGTAATTATGAATTGGATAATAACTGAAAATAATAAAAAGATAAACGCATTTGATATTCCGACTATTTCGATAGACGAAATCAAAGCTGACGTTGAAAAAATGAAAATGAGAGTTGTTGGATTCTTTGGAAAACAAGAATTTGATAACGTTAGATTATATGTGGTAATGGCTGACGATAAGGTTGGTAAACTTTATGTAACTTCAACATTGTTTACACCTGACGTTAAGGCTTATGAGTCATTTACGCAAAAAATGCCTGCTTTTCATATTTTTGAAAGAGAATTTTATGAAGAATTTGGTATTGAACCTTTGCATCACCCTTGGTTGAAACCTGTTCGTAAAAATCAGGATCAATATCCATTCTTTGAAATGCAAGGCGAAGATGTTCACCAGGTTGCAGTTGGACCTATTCACGCAGGTGTTATTGAACCAGGACATTTTAGATTTATGTGTCAAGGTGAAAAGGTTTATGATTTGGAAATCATGTTGGGCTATCAACACAGAGGCGTAGAAGAATTGTTCTTAAAGAATAAAGGCTATAACAACAGATTAGCTGAATCAATTTGTGGCGACTCTGTAATCGGTTACAACATGGCTTATTCACAAGCTATGGAAGCTTTATCAGATTCAGCAGTTTCAAACAAAGCTCAAATCATTAGACGTGTGGCTCTAGAAATGGAAAGAATGGCAATTCACATTGGTGATATGGGTGCAATCGGCGGTGATATGGCATACCTTATGGGCGCATCAATCTTTGGTATCACAAGAACTTTGGTAATCAACACTATGTTGGAAATCTCTGGAAGCCGTTTTGGTAGAGGTTTAATTAATGTTGGTGGTGTAAACTTTGATATTGATGAAAAAATGTCAGATAAGATTGTTGAAATGCTTGATGGCGTTGCAAAAACTGTTGATAGAACAACTAAGGTTATGTTGAGAACTCCTTCTTGTATTTCAAGAATGGAAAGAACTGGTGTTGTATCACAAGATAGCGCAAAAGCTTTGGGCGCAGTTGGTATGGCTGCTCGTTCATCTGGCGTTGATATTGATACTAGATTTGATTTCAACGATAAATGGTACACTTCACTTGATGTTGTAAAACCATTCAAGGCAACTGGTGACGTTCACTCAAGATTTAAGTTAAGATATAAAGAAGTTAAGCAATCAATGCAAATCGTTAAGAAATTGCTTGCTAAACTTAAAGAATACAAGGCTGAACCTATTAAGGTTACACCTAACCAAAATCTAACTCCAAATTCGTTTGTAGTTTCTATGACTGAAGGTTGGAGAGGTGAAATTGTACACATAGCTGTGACAGGTGCGAATGGCGAGTTGTTGAGATACAAGATGAAAGACCCTTCTTTCAACAACTGGTATATGTTGGCAATGGCAGTAAGAAATAATGGTGTTTCTGACTTCCCATTGTGTAACAAGAGTTTCAACTTGTCTTATTGTGGCAATGATTTGTAGGAAATAAAAAGGAATTAATTATGCTAGATACATTAAAACTAAAATATTTTCAAGGAAAACAATTTATTCCTGATATTCCAAACGCTCCAATGCGTAGCCAATTCAGAGGTTTTCCTATTTTGAAAAACTGTGAAGGTTGTACAGTTGATGAAGCAATTTGTCCAACTGGAGCTTTGAAAGCTAATCCTTTGTCAATTGACTTAGGTAAATGTACACTTTGTGGTCAATGTGAATGTGGCGCAATTCGTTTTAGCAATTATTACAAGCTATCATCAACTGATAGAAATAAACTAATTGTTACAGAAAACATGACTCCAGAAGATTTTGAAAAAGCAGCTATTACTGCCAGAAAAGAAATAAAAAAAGTTTTCGGTAAATCTTTGAAGTTAAGACAGGTTTCTGCTGCTGGTTGTAACGGTTGCGAAATGGAATTAAATGCTTGCTCTAACTGTAACTTTGATATGGGCAGATTTGGTATTAATTTCGTAGCATCACCTAGACACGCTGACGGCTTGGTTGTTACTGGACCAATTTCTGAACACATGGCTTGGGCGTTAGAAGATGCTTATAAAGCAACTCCAGATCCAAAAATTGTTATCTTGGCTGGTGCTTGTGCAATTTCTGGCGGTGTGTTCCAAAATTCAACACAGTTAAATAGAGAATTTTTGGAAAAATATCCAATTGATTTGTATATTCCTGGTTGCCCAGTTCACCCATTGACTTTCATCAATGGAATATTGGACTTTATTTCTTATAAGAAATAAAGAATTGTTGTAGGTTGGGCTTTCAGCCCAACAAAAAATTAGATTTTAATAAAACGGAGGACTTTTGTCTTCCGTTTTTTGTTCATATTTTTTTATTTAAAATAATTCTTACTTTTTTCTTTTTTGTTGCGAAATAAAAAGAAAAAAGTAAGCAAAAAAGAAAAAATACGCAACTGTTTCCTACGCTCTTGCGAGCGTTAATTGAACGACTTTAGTCCCCTCCCCTTTTATTGGTTTACATGGGGAGGGTGCCGAAGGCGGGAGAGGGTTTTATATCAAATGATGCTTTCTATAATTCTAAAAAACTCCCTAGTTAGGGAGGTCGCAGTCGTACTTGAGCTTTGCGAAAGTTACGAATGCGGGTGGGTAACAATAAGGATTGCCACAAAAATCTTACGATTTTTTCGCAATGACACCCCGTTTGTAAACATATTTATAAGTCGAGAAAATAACCAAATGCGCCTAACAAACAAGTTTCGGGTCATTCTGAGTGCGATTAGCACGAAGAATCCAGCTGGTTATTAACTATGTTTATTGCGTTTTTGCATGCTATAATTAATTTATGAAAATTGGTAGTATAGCGTTTGGCAACAGAATTGAAAATTGTCAAGTTGGAAAAATTAAATATTCTAGAGAGTACTCAGATAACAATGTTTTGTTGGTTAATAAAGAGTGGGATACACAAACGGATAGATTTTTAAAAGTTCAACATTTTGACCCTAAAGGGAATTTGATTGATACTCAGGAGTATACATATTTACCAAATAAAACGGTAGAATATTACAAAAATAAAAGTCAAGAGTATACAAGAACTATTACTGATGAAATGAAAGAGGGGTTGCTTTGTATAAAAGAGGTCTTTTGTTCGGTAACAAACCCTAGGTGCAATTACATAAGAGAATCCATAAAGGATTCTGCAGGAAAAATTATTAACATCTATCAAGATGGCAAAAAACTTCTTTGATGAAATGATATTAACGCATTTCACGCCGTGAACGTGTGGCGTTTAGCCACGATAGCGAACGCAAGTATGCAGGCTTTGCCTGCTAGTTCAACCATTTAATCCACGCTCGTAAGAGCGTAGGAAACAGTTGCGTAGTTTTTCTTTTTTGCTTACTTTTTTCTTTTTATTTCGCAACAAAAAAGAAAAAAGTAAGAATTATTAAAAAAATATGTTCTTTCCCTCAAATTCTCAATAGTAAAAAAATTTTTTAGATGTTTTAATATAAAAAAGAAAGGAATTTTTATAATGAAAATCAACGCTATTTCCTCAATGAATTTTGTAACAAACAAAATGTATTAAGAAAAGCTTGTATGTTAGCAGCCTTTGCTCCAGCAGTTGCATTTACTGCAGATACCTTTGTTAGAGGTATTTCATCTCCAAATATTGCAATAGACGATTCTATTAAGCTATTAAACAGAGAAGGTGAAGAAGAATCTTTGGGCGAAGCTTGTGCAGAATGTATTAGCATTTGTTGCGGTTTCCCTAGTGACCCTCAATAACTAAATTCGATACATTATTAAAATAAAAAAACGCATCTAACTTAGATGCGTTTTTTGTTGTTTTGGAATATGCGTTATTTCTTAATTTTTCCGTAAATCTTACCGTTTTTAGTAGCTTTAATAATATCCATAACCATATCGCCTAGGATATTAAATTCTTCTTTCTTGCTTTCAGGCTGAGAAGTTTTCCACAATGCTAACGCAGCTCTGAAATCGTCACCGTCAATCATACAGTCATCAGTACCGATTAGCTTAGAATACTTATCTGTAAACCATTGGTTAAAGCCTTTGTATGTATCAGTGATTAAATCAGAAACGGTTTGTGCATTCTTCAAGATAACTTCCATATCTTTGTATACATTTTCAAAATACTTGCCAGATTTAATATTTGCAGCATTTGAGATTTTACCAGTGTTGTGACCAAAACCGTAATACTCTACACCACCTTTTGCTGCAGATGTTGCTTGTGCAAGGTCTTGTGAAATACCGCTAGAACCGTCCATATCAAAGAACATTTTCTCGCAAGAGTAGCCTCCATAAGCACATACAATACCTGTAAATAGTGCTTCAAATGGGTTGTCAGTATTATCTTTTCTGCCTTCAAATACTGCACCTAAGAAGTCTCCTCTAGGGTCAAGTGTTATAAAGTTAACTTCGTGTGATTGATGCCATGGTTGTCCTTTTTCTTTAAGGATATCACCCATAACCTCTAAGTTAACGGCGTGTCCGCATTCGTGTGAAGTTGTCGCACGTTTGTTGTATTCAGGCATTTCTGGGTGTGAAGTTCTACCAGTTGCAATTTGTAGGTATGCTTCAATGAAATCACCCATTGTAGCTTTGTTCTTACCTCTTTCAGCAGTAATTTGTTTTGCCTTTTCAATCATTGTTTTGATTTCAACAAAAGACATAAATTCTGTCAACTTAACTAGCTTTTTAACTAATCTATTCTTTTCATCTTGATCTTTAGTATCAAGCGCAATGCCACTTTCTTTTAGTCTATTTGTAATAATTTCTTTTCTTGACGCTTTGTTGAAAGCTGGTGAATCGATTGAAATGTTTTGGTTGAAACCTCTTACCATTGTTGGAATTGCGTCTGCGTAATATTCGTCAGTTGAGCCGATAACCAAAATGTTCAATTTTTCTTCTTCCGCTTTAGCCATTTCTTTTTCCATTTGCGCCATCGCTTGTTTGTATCCAGCGTGGTAAATTCCAGAGAACGCAAAGTCTTCAAAGTTGTTTACGAATAGAATTGCGGTTTTGTTTTCGTTTTGTTCAGCAGCCTTTTTGATGTCGCTGAAAATTCTGTGAATTTCCATGCCTGGTGTGTTTTTTACGCCGTCTTCATCTTCAAAAGTTACTGCGTAGTCAGCTGATGCGATTTCCATATAAGGAACTTTTGCCTCGCCAGCAAGAGCTTGAGCGGTAAATCTTCTGCCAGAGCCAGCCTCTTCATCTTGAGAATACATTACATAACCACGAGTGCCGATTTTGCCCGTTTTGATTTGACGAACAATTGCTTCAAGGTCTTTTTTAGTTGTTTCTTTGCCGTAAAGTGATTGGAAATCTCTTCCTGTATCGTAAATTATACTGCTATTTTCCTCTTCTTTATTGAATAAATCTTTTGCGATTACTGCAAATTCATCAACGTTTTTAAGGCTGATTCTCTTTTTATCTCCATAGTATGAAGAAATTCTTTTTAGCAAATCAACGGCTTTGTCTGGGAAAATACCTTCCATTTTGTTTGCATATAAAACTGCTTTATTTCTAGCCTCTTTTGAAAATTTCGCTTTAATATTATCGGTTAAGTGTTTTTCTGTTTCTAACACTTTTTGTGCTTCAAAAGCGTGCATTGGCGGAATTTGATAATTTATAAAATCAGAATATCCCTTTTTGATTGATGCAGTTTTGTTTGATTGATAGTATGCATCTTTATCTTGGAAAAAGATAAAATGTACATTGTCTTTTACAACTTTTGGTAATGCGATAACTTCTAGTGGGAAAATTATTCCACCTTCTTCTGTTTTAGGCGAATTTGCTAAAATATTATCTAAATTTACCATAAATAATTTGTGTTTATCTGGTTCTACCTCTTGTATTTCTTTAACCTCATTTATCAAATCATCTGGTGTAACAACATCTGACATAATGTATGGCAGTACATTTTCTGATGAAAAATTACCATGTTTTTTTGCATCAATAGTACTTATAAGGCTCGCTTGAAGTCTTTCACCTTCTTTTGGGTCATTATAAGTTACAACAATATTAGAACCTAGTGCTAATTTGTTCCACACATCAATTGCTTTAGCATCGTAGTGTTTAAGGTGTTGGCTTGTTACCTCTTCTTGTTGCTTATAAAAAGTTAAACTTCTAAAATCATTTAAGAAATCTGTCGTATATTCAATTTTGCTAAGACTATTTACATTAAACGCCGTGCCTAAAAGCATGTAGCCATCTAGTATTTTTACTTTGTCTTTAGTGTTTTTCAATTCATCTTTTAATGGTTTTGAAAAATCGATATCTCTGTCTTTGCCTTTTAAACTTTCATCAACAGGCAAGCTATTAAGATATTCATTGTTGGCTTTTCTAAAATCTTCTACTCCACTTAGGAAATAATCAATCATTCCTTCATCGCTCATCATACTTCTATCAGCATAATTGTTAGCAAGCTTGTTTAATGTAGAAATTGATTCTACGACACCGAGCTTTAATAGTTCAGAATTTATGCTTCTAAAATTGTCTTCTGTTTCTTGAATAGATGCTTCAATTATGTGATATGGGGTGATTTCAGAGTGTCCCATTTCTTTTGCAATATTTTTTGCTCTATCTAAGATTGGTTTTGCATCATCTGAAAACTTAAATTCATCGTCAATTTTCCCTCTAAAGTTTATATATCCTCTTGGGACGCCAGAAGTAAACACTTCTGGTTGCTTACTACTAGTAGCAAGTGGATTGGTTGAATTGTTATTTTGTTTCGTATTTCTTTTTACACTAAAATGGTTTAAACCGTTGATTGGACTAATTTTTAACACTGATTTTCTCCTTAATTCATAGTATTCTAAAACCTCTAAAAAAACAATTTGCTAGTAGCTTAATATAAATTTACAAAAAATTTATTGGTGCGTCATACGATGACCTCACTAGTAGGGGGGGGCGCAGTCGTTCTTGAACTTTGCGAAAGTTACGAATGCAGGTGGGTAACAGAAAAGATTGCCACAAAAATCTTGCGATTTTTTCGCAATGACACCCAGCTAGTAGGTTTTACGCACAGTCATTACGAGGAGTGTGAGTGACGAAGTAATCCAAAAAAGGTCAAACCGTCCAACAAATTTATAAAACCCTCTTCCGCCTTCGGCACCCTCTCCATGTAAAATTGATAAAAGGAGAGGGAGCTAACGACATTCAATAAACGCATTCCACGCCGTGAGCGTGTATGCGTAAGCATACGATAGCGAACGCAAGAGTGCAGGCTCTGCCTGCTAACCAGCCATTTAAACAAACGCTCGTAAGGGCGTAGAAAACAGTAGCGTAGTTTTTCTTTTTTGCTTACTTTTTTCTTTTTATTTCGCAACAAAAAAGAAAAAAGTAAGAACTATTTCAAATAAAAATGTGAATAAGATTTTGTAAAATAGTTACAAAAATTTTAAGAAGTTACCATTCTCAAATGTATTATGATATAATTTACTTATAATTAAAAATTAAGGAGATAATTAATGAACACGGCAACTATCATTGGTAGAGCAGGACAAGATGCAGAAATTAAATATTTTGAGTCAGGAAAAGTAAAGACAACTTTTTCTTTGGCCGTTAATCGTTGGGATAGAAAAACTAACGGAGAAGTAACTGATTGGTATAATATCGAAGTTTGGGATAAACAAGCAGAGTTTGCTGGCGAGTATATCAAAAAAGGTCGTCAAGTTGTTGTTGATGGCAGAATTTCAATCAGCAAATGGACTGATCAAGCTGGTGAAGAAAGAGAAAGATTTTTGATTATCGCTAACAACGTTAGATTGTTAGGTTCAAAAAGGGACGCAGAGCAACAATAATGATATTTTCTGATATTGTAGGTATAATTGCAGATGATTTGACGGGCGCAAACGATACAGCTTTGCAGTTCCATTTGCGTGGTGCAAATACAAAAATTCTTTTGGATAGCGAATGTATTCCTCAAGAAAAAGCTGAAACCGAGGTTTGGGCGTTGTCATCTGAATCAAGAAATGTTGAGGATTGGGAAGCGGTTGAAAGAGTAGAAAAGGCGGTTAAGTCTTTTGTTGAAAACTTCTCTTTCGATTATTATTACAAAAAAATTGACTCAACAATTCGTGGGCATATTGCAAAAGAAACTTTGACGATGTTGCAAATTCTTGATTACGATGCGGCAATAATCATGCCAGCATTTCCTCAAGAAGGTCGTATAACTGTCGGCGGTTATCATTTGCTTAAAGGTGTTCCGCTTGGTAGAACTGAAATGGCAATGGATCCGCATTCTCCAATTTTGGAGTCGCATGTACCTACACTTTTGGCGTCACAGTTAGAAGAAAAACAAAAAAACTTGGTTGGAACTGTTGATTTGAAAACTGTTATGAACGGTGCTGGCCCAATTTTAATCAAGATTAATGAATTGATTAAAGAAGGCAAAAAACTTATCGTTGTTGACGCTACTTCTATTACAGATATTGAACAAATTGCTCTTGCGATAAAAAAATGCGACAAAAAATTGCTTCCAACTGGAACTGCTGCAGGTGCACAAGTTTTGGGTAAATTCTGGCTTTCTGGTATTGAAAAAGAGCGAGAAACTTTGAAACTTGAAAAGTTGCCTAAATTTATTGTATCTGGTACGGCAACGCAAATTACTGCAGAACAGATTGCAAAACTAGAACAATCAGACGATATCGAGAACGTAAACTTTATAGCTCTTGATGTTAAAGATATTTTAGACGGTGTAACCGATGAAATAGTTGAGAGAGTTTACAGGAATTTGAATAGCGGAATTACAGTTGTTGTGCATACTTCGCATTTAATTGCAAATTTTGACGGTTTTTCTGAAGATTCTTTTAATGCAGAACTGACTAAAGAGAAGTTAGCTAGTAAGATTACTGATTATTTGGCAGAATTAACAGAAAAAGTGCTTGAAAAAATCAATGTAATTCTTGTGACATTAGGGGGCGAAACCTCTTACAAATGTTGTAAAGCAATTAAATCTAACGAATTGAAATTAGTAGATGAAGTTGCTCCTGCTATTTCAATATGCTCAGATGTTAACAATCGCTGGATAGTTACAAAATCTGGCAATTTGGGAAATACTAAAACTTTAATAGAAATTTTGAATTATTTTAAATACCATGAACAAATACAATAATAAAATTGCAATAACGACAGGCGATCCAAATGGAATCGGCGCAGAAATCACTATCAAGGCGTTAAACATGCTAAATTTACCACCTAAGGATATTGTTATAATTTCTAATTCTAAGGTGTTGAACACTTATTCTGGCTTGTCTGGCTTGAAGAATAATTATGAAGTTATTGAAATTGATTATCCAGAAAAAATAGTTCCTGGTGAGGTTTCAGCGAGTGCTGGCGATTTTGCGTTTAGAGCATTGAAAACTGCTTGCGAAATTAAGCCGAAATTTATAGTAACCGCTCCAACTTCTAAAGAGGCTATGCACCTTGCGGGACACAATTTTAATGGACAAACAGAGGTTTTGGAAAAGTTTTTGGCACATAATGGGCAAAAGGCAGAAATGCTATTTGTGTCAAAAGATTTCAGAGTGTTGCTTTTAACTAGACACTGTGCGTTGAAAGAGGTTAGTGCAAATTTAACTAAGGAAGTTATTATTGAAAAAGTTGAAAGATTAAGAAGTTATTTCCAAAACAAATTACTTATCAAAAAGCCTTCGTTTGCTTTGTGTGCACTTAATCCGCATGCTGGAGAAAACGGTATTATTGGAAAAGAAGAAGATGAAGTTATAGTTCCTGCAATTGAAGCATTAAGAAATCGTGGAATAAATATTACAAATCCATTGCCAGCTGATACCTTGTTTATTGGTGGCGTACAGAATTATTTGAAGGGTGAAAAAGTTCCTTATGATTGCTATATAGCTTGTTATCACGACCAAGGTTTAATTCCTATTAAATCTGTAGCGTCTGAAAAGACTGTAAATATGACTATTGGTTTGGATATCATAAGAACTTCGCCAAGCCACGGAACGGCTTTTGACATAGCAGGGAAAAATATTGCCAATCCTGAGTCTATGATGGAAGCGATTAAATATTGCTTGTATTAATTCTGTGTAAACAAATTGCTTGCATAAAAAAATATTCTATGGCATAATGAAATCAAGGTTGGGAGCCTCGAGGTTGGGACCTCGTAGTAAATCCTATGATTTGCTATTTTAGTATTTGAACCCGCAAAGGAAGAGTACCTCACACTAATGAGTGATTTTATGTTTGATTATAATTTTTTGAAGAAAAATGCAACGTCTGGTAGCTGGCGACGTGGTTACGAGTATTACCAAAAGGATATGATTCTGGAAGCTTATCCTGAAAAGAACTTTTTTAAGGGAAAAGTTAAGGGAAATTATCAAGATTTTTATGTAACAGATTTAATCTTCAAAAAAAATAAAGTGGAAGCAAGATGTAATTGCCCACTCAAAGAGGAATGGTGTAAACACGCAGTCGCAATAGGCTTGAAGGCAATTGAAACTCGTGCTTATGATAACTGGTTATATGAAAAATATGGTGTTGAGCCAGAGCTTTCAGATGTTGATACAACAATGAAAGAACCTCCAAAAGGTAGCTATATTTTCCACTTTAACCCTAAAAGACGTCAGAACTTCTTCTCTATACTTGTAAGAGATAGAGCAACAAATAAGATTGTTCGTTCCTTAGAGAATATCCTAAGAGCTTTGATTGACGTTCAAAAAAATGACCCAACGTTTGAATTGAACGACGCTCAAAAAGCTGAATTAGCATTGTTCCAAACTCTTTTGAAGATTGCAAAACAAGATAAAAAAGCAGGCTGGTACGATATTCCTATCACAAAATTTGCACCAGTATTCCCTTTGATGGCAGAATTAGAAGAGGTTTTGGACGAAAAAACTAAGGACAGAATACAGTTTACAGACAAAATTTGGGACTTAAACCTTGATGTATCAACTACAAGTGTGAACGGTGGTACAAATATTGTGCTTGAACTCTTCTGGACAAGACCTGATAAGGAAGGTTTCTATCCGTTTGAAGAGGTTAAATATTTTTCACGCCAAATTAAATGGGGAAGATATGAGAATATTATATTTCCTATAAATATCGCAATGAATGAGTTGCCTCAAAGTATTATTAAATCAACTTTTACAGACTTGAAAGAGGCTGATGGCGGTAAATTCGTTTACGAAGAATTGCCACACTTGCAAGAAATTATGAATGTGACAATCGCAGAAAATATTTCTAAGTTGTTGCTAGAACATAAACCGCCAGTAAATGTTGTTACTCTAGGTATTGACTATGACCAATCTCTAAAAGCATCGTTAGAATTTGATTATTCTGGAGTAAGAGTTCCTTATTCAAAGAGCAAAGACAAATCACCTTATTTGTCAGTGAAAAGTAAGGACGAAGAAGGACTTGTTTATTGGATAAAAAGAGATTACGAACACGAACAACTTGCTTATAATATGTTGCTTGCTTGCAAATTTGTTCCAATGCAGACGAACAATTTGGCGTTAGAGAAAGAAAACGCAATTGATTTCTACAATTATTATAAACAACAAGCTGGCGAAGGGTGGAAATTTGAAGAGCGTGATGATATGAGTTTCTTCAAATTACTGGAAGAGCCTTTTAAAATGTGCGCAAAAATTGACTTTTCTGAAGAATCTGCCGATAGCATGGAAATTCAATTGTACGGTCAAGTTGGCGAAGAGATAATAAACTTTGATGATATTTACGAAACAATTCAAAGTGGTGAAAAGTATGCTAGAGTGCGTAGTTTGGGTTTTGTTGAGTATCCAGCTCAAAATATTTATCAAATCATGCGTTCATTTAACTCTTTTGACGCATACAGAAATAGTGATAACACGTTTTTAGTAAAAACCTATCGTGTAGGTTTGATTACAGAACTTCAAAACCAAGGCTTTGAACTTGTTATGAGCGACAAGTTTAAAGGGTTCTGGGAACAAATCTCAACTTTCTCTACAACCTCTGACGGTATTGAAATTCCAAATGGTGTCAATGCAGAATTTCGTGAATATCAGATTAAAGGTTTCCATTGGCTATGGTTCTTGTATCAATATGGTTTAAATGGTATTTTGGCTGATGACATGGGCTTAGGTAAAACCCTTCAAGCGTTGAGTTTGTTACAAAAGGCTAAGGAGGTAGACGGGCCTCAACCGACTTTGGTTATTGCTCCGACAACCGTTGTATTCAACTGGGAAGCTGAAATTCAGAAATTTACACCAGATTTGACTTGCTTAAAATTGGCAGGTCCTGAGCGTAAAACATTGTTCAAACATATTCCAGAATATGATATTGTAATTACAAGTTACGCACTTGTACGACGTGATATTGCTAAATTAAAAAAATTCAATTTTAGATACATTATTTTAGATGAATCTCAAAATATTAAAAACGCAATTTCACAGACTGCACAAGCAGTTAAAGAACTTCAATCAGACCATAAATTGGCGTTATCTGGTACGCCAATTGAAAACAAACTTGAAGAACTTTGGTCAGTATTCGACTTCTTAATGCCAGGTTTCTTGTTCAATGTTGCAGAATTTAATTATCGCTATGTTACACCGATTATGGAAAGACAAGATAAGACTGTTGAAAAACGTTTGAAACTGCAAATCTTCCCATTCATCTTACGTCGTATGAAACGTGACGTTGCAAAAGATTTGCCAGATAAAGTTGAAAACATGGCATATTGCGAACTTACAGACGAACAACGTGACTTCTATTTGGAAGTTCTTGATAGTACAAAAGAAGAATTATTCAAGAGTATTGAACTTAATGGACTTGAAAAGAGCCGTATGTCAATCTTCTCAGCGTTGTTGCGCTTACGTCAAATCTGTTGTCACCCTAAACTTTATGACAAAGAACATGTTAAAGGCGTGATGAAATCAGGTAAATTTGAATACTTGAAGAGCATGTTAGAACAAATTATTCAAGAAAAACATAGGGTGCTTTTATTCAGCCAATTTGTTGATATGCTTGATATTATTAAGGGCTGGTTAGAACGTTCTGGCATTCCTTATGAATATTTGACAGGTAAAACTAAGGACAGACAGGCTGCGGTTGAAAACTTTAATAGTAACCCTAATATACCAATTTTCTTGATTAGCTTGAAAGCTGGTGGTACAGGTTTGAACTTAACGGGTGCTGATTATGTAATCCACTATGACCCATGGTGGAACCCAGCGGTTGAAGATCAAGCAACAGACAGAGCTTATCGTATAGGACAAACTAAGAAGGTATTTGTATATCGACTTATTACTAAAAATACGGTTGAAGAAAAAATTCAAAAGATTAAAGGACGCAAACGTGACCTAGTGGATAGCGTAGTTTCTATTGATAGAAATATTACGAAATCTTTAACTATGGACGATATTAAAGAAATCTTCTCTGTTGATTAAGAGAAGAGTTCTTTTTGATTTATGTAAGAAGTTTTTTTTGATGTACTTTTTTTCTCTTTGCCTCGCAAATAAAGAGAAAGAAAAGTACATGAAATAAACAAATTTTTTATTTAAGATAATTCTTACTTTTTTATTTCGCAACTAAAAAGAAAAAAGTAAGAACTATACTACAATGAATACAGACAAAATGTCTATACGCTTTCGGCGCAAAGCCGTGCAAAATTAAACAAATACATTCAATTCTCCCTAGGGGGAGCTAAAGGGGGTTCTATCTTCCAAAGTTATAGGTGAAAGAGCTTTGGATTGCTGAATCAACCGCACCTTGTGCAGATTGCAATTCTGTATCAACCATCTTCAATCTAGTTTGATATTCTTGCATTTGTAAATCTAATTTTTTCTCTAAAACAGTGAGCTTATCTCGTCGTGCCTCTAACTGTTTAACAGCGGGGTTGTCAGGGTCTAAGTCATTGCCCAGAGCCATAATTTCGTCAGAAGATGCAACCAACTCCATTTTGGCTGATGCAATCCACTGCACTTTTGTTTCCAGCGATATTTTGTACGCTGTCAAATACATCATTCTGAAACTTGAGGCAATTAATCCCATAACACGTTCCTTATCTTGTTTCGTTTAAGTTCTTGCCTTTCAGGAAGGTGTGTTCATTACTTTCTGCAATCAAGCTTTCCATTTTGTGTAACTGATGCTTGTGGTAATTAACCCTATACTTTGCCATTTTTAACTTCTGCCTAATGGTAAGCATATCCTTGAGGCTTGATATTAAACTTATAGCCAGTGCCTTTAATGGATTTTTTCGTTTGAAAAACGAACGAGCAAAATTCAAGAAATTCACCAACCGTTTCATATTGTCTTGTAGTTCTTCACGCATAAGCATTTACTCCTATGCCTTCTAAGCCTACATGTATTATAAAACATGTTAAGCCAAAAAATTGCCTTTTGTTAAGGGTATTTGTTACATTAGTTAACATTTTATTTAGAGCTAGTCCTATTTGTTGTGATACTATTGAAAATAAATCGATTTTTGTAGTAATCATCTTTTACTACATTATTATTTATCGGCATTTTTTTCAAAAACTTTAATTCTTTTTGGTTATAATAGCGTTGTTCGTTACAAAAATTTACAAATGACGCTATTGTTTTGATAATAGCGTTGTCAAAAAACAAATCTAAAATTTTTCGTAAAAAAGTTCGTGTTTGCATCTCTTTTCTCTTTAAGTGAATAGGGGAATAAGGTAATAAGGGAATAAGTGGTATTAAATATTATTTTATAAAATTATGTTAGATTAACGTGTTTTTATTTAAAAAATCTAAAATCTCTTATTACCTTATTACCCTATTCCCTTATTTCTTTCATATTATAAATCCTGAATATCCTTGCTTGCAGATTCAATATCGTCTTTAAGCATTTTTCTAACGATGTCGCCTTGTGTGTCTAACATTTTACAAACTGTTTCAATGTTTGCAACTTTTTGTGAAAGGATAGTATCAGCGTTTGATACAATGTTGCTTGAAACTGTTTGGTAAGCTGATAAGGCAGCTGATGAAGTACCTTGCATTAAGTTACCCATTACAACCGCAGGCAAACCAAACTCGCCTAAATAAGGAGCCGCAGCAGTCATAATACCGCCCCAACCAGAAACAAGTCCAGCCAAAGGCATTAAGATGTTTGAAGCTCCAATTCCGTATCCGTTTGCAGTTCCTACGCCATAAGCTGCAGTGCTTGCAATATCAGCAATACTTCCAATACCAGAGGCAAAACCAGTGGTAGAACCGTCAGAAGAGCCAAAACCTGTTAGTAGGTTTTGTATGCCAGACGCTCCGCCTGTAGTTGTGCCACTTTGGCGATATCCATAATTTGCAGCGTAACCACTAGGAAAACCTGAATAGTTGCCTAAGCTATTTACGCCAAATGAAGAATAAGTACCAGTTGTTCCGCCTGTTCCACCTGTGTATTGTGACCAGTATGAAGTACCCGGAATGTTCATCGCAGAAGTTCCGCCGAGTGTTGTCATAAAAGCAGATGGTGCAAATAAACTTGCGAGTTGGTACAAGAACCCACCGGCAGCTTCAAACCCCGTCCCAGAACTTGCAGAACCAGATACGGTTAAATCTCTCAATCTGTCGTAAGTTTCGTACAACATAACCTTGGCATCAGCTGATGCTGCGCCATATCGGTTAGCCATTACTAAGTATCCATCGTTTTTGTATGACATTTGTTTGTACCTCTTTAAAGGGAATAAGGTAATGAGGGAATAGGGGAATAAGTGGTATTAAATTTTTCTCTATAAATTACGTTCAATAAGCGAATTGTTTTTTTATTATTTAAACCTCTTATTCCCTTATTATCCTATTGCCTTATTACCTTCTTTAATTACCTACTAGCCGCCGAAGGTCTTAAATGATTTTTCGACGTTATCCTTAACAACCTTAGATACTGCGTCAATTTCTGTTGAAAGTGCGTTTTGTTCTGTATCAAGTTGTTTAAGTCTTAATTCTAATTGCTGGTCTTCTTGTTGAATTAAAGAAGTCTTAGCGTTAATATCTTGTACGGTTTTATCGTACTGAGCATTTTCATAATAATATTGGTTCATTGCATCTTGATAAGCTGCATCATCAGTGATTGTTTCAGAGTTTAATGTGTATTTAACTGTATCGTCACCGATTCTTACAGACACAAATCTTCCGTTGCTATCTGTTTCTAACAATGCCTTGTCAGTCTTTTCAATGTTTGTAGAAACATAAGTAGCGTTGTAGTAAGGAAGTTTTTGTTGATTATCAATGTGATTGATACCTTCGCCACTGTTTGCAGTGTCTATCAAATCATAATAAGTAGTGTAATAAGTTACACCGTTCATAGTGAAACTATAAATACCACCAGAATATGTGCTAGCATCATAAGTGCCATCAAGCGTGTCGAAACATTTTGTAAGAGTTGTATCAACATCTTGTTCCTTCATATCCTTGATAACTTGTGCAATTTCAGCCATTTGGTCTGAAGATAGAGTGCTCAATGGTGTTAACTTACAGTTTCCAACGTATCCAGGAATGCTCATTGCATCAAATGTTGCGTTTGCTAAATCTAATCTGGCTTTTGATGCGTTCAATAAGTTGCTCAAAGTATCAACTTCAGTTTTCATTTGATTGATAGAGCTCCAAGAGGCGTCTTTTGCTTTATCGGCAGGATTGTCGATGTAATAAGTTGGAAGAATTGTATCTGTTCCTTTGCCATCTGTGCTTATTAGAGAATCTAAATCTGATTTGAAGGCGATAGTTTTAGAAGTTGTATCATAGTAAACTTCGCTGCTATCAAAGTTTTCATCTAAAGCTCCATACTTCTTCAATTGAGTAATTGCATTAGCTATATTTGTTTTAATAGTTGTATCTTTAATATCATTGTAAGATGTATAACTAGGCTTTGTTTTGCTTTCAACAACGCTCATGCCTTCTGTACTGCCTTCGTATTTTTTACCATCTGCTGTATAGTAATCGTTACCATTTTTGTAAATTTGTTTACCATCAGAAGTTGTATAAAGTGGATAGCCATCGTCATTTTTTGCCTGTAGCGTTAATTTATATGTGCCATCTTTATCAACAGTGTGATTTAACACATTAGAATTTGAAGAATTATCTGCATAATTCTGCAATTTTGAGGCTTCTGAAAGCTTTGTTTTATAATTCGCAAGGTTTGTATCATAATCAGCTTGCGCATTTGTAATTTCAACCTGCGCATTTTGAATAGCCTTAATTTGTGCAGCATAATTTGTTGAAGTCGTTGGAGTTGTACCCGTAAACTGAACTTGCGGGTCGTTCAATTTCTTTTGAGAACCTGTATAAACATTTGCCTTGTAGTGATAATTGATTACATAGTTGTAATCTTCTTCTGGTGACGCCAATTGATTCCAACCATCAATTGTCATGTTATTCACCCCATCAGTGAAAGAATACTGAACTTTTGTGTAATCTTGTGTGCTTGGTGGTACAGGAACACTCAAGCCTAACATTTGGTTAAACAAATTCGCAGTCTGGTTTGACAAAACCGTTCTTGCTTGGTTAATTTGTTGTCCTTCGTATTCGCAATTTGATTTTCTTGCAGTCAGAGCTAAATATCTGGCTTGTGATGCTGCCATGCCCATAAGCGGTATCTCCTAAATTAAATATGTACTTTCTATGACTGTTTTAATGGGATATATAAAAAAGTCAATTATTATAATAGTATTATACGGCATTTTTACAAAAATTCATAAATGTATAAAATAAAAATACTCTATTTAGTGTAGGAAATCTTGAAAAATCGTTCTTTTGTTTGAGGGGGCTTGTCTTTAGAAATGTAGGGTGCCGTCGTTTGACGCACCAATAACTTGATGTACTTTTCTTTCTCTTTTGTTGCAAGGTAAAGATTTTTCACTTCACTTCCAAACTGGTATTGTGACTACAAGTCGGTTTTATTTACCCCAAAAGTACCAAAAGAAAGAGAAAGCACGCCTCTGTTTCCTACAACCTTACGGTTGTTTTTTTCTAGCAGGCAGAGCCTGCACTCTTGCGTTCGCTATCGTATGCTTACGCATACATGCTCACGGCGCAAAAGCGTTAGTTGAACGACTTTAGTGCCCTCTCCTTTTATCCCTTTTACATGGAGAGGGTGCCGAAGGCGGGAGAGGGTTTTATAAGTGTCATTACGAGGAGCGTGAGCGACGAAGTAATCCACATGCGCAAATGTCCACAATTCGTTCCACCTTCTTAAACTGGAACAAATATTGCACTCGGTTTTTTCAAGTTTTTGTTAACAAAATCTGAAACTGCACGTCCATCGCCAGTGGTGATTTCAACGTGACCATATTTGTCAGAATAGTTATACGTACCTTTGTTGAATACTATTACGCAACCTGCTGGCAAATCTTTTACATTGACGCTGCTAGGTGAAATCTCTTTAAAGTGGCTATTATTCCTTAGAATGTTTGTCATTTGATAAGCATGTCCGTTTTGATAAGTACCCAATCCAACGTTCGCAATTGCTTGTTTTACATAAGAGGCGCAATAACTTGTTGACTTGCTCTTTGCGTGTTGAAGCGCATATCTAGCCAATCTTTCACCAGCATTAGCGTTATAATTACTTAAAGAAAATTTCGTTTTGTTCTTATTCGTTAGTGTAAAACTATCGCCAATCGTGCTATTCCACGGACTACTAAAGGTTGACATTGTAAAATTAGAATTATCCCAGATGTTATTGTTGTTGAAATTCATACTAAAGTCGTTTGTTGGCGTGAAATTGAACAACGAAGGCATGCTCCAATTGTTGAAACGAGGGAAACTCCAGTCGTTAAACATAGGCATAAAGCTATTAAAAGCAAAGAAAGAAGGCATAAAACTACACGAAAATGTCGGAAGGGACCAACTGTTCCAACCAGACATAAAATTGCCCATATTCAGATTTGAAAAATTATCGATAAATGTCATGACTTTAATATCCTAAATATACAAAGTCATCTACCTAAGAAAAATTGACTTTTTGTAACAAATCTTAAAGTATGAGTTTAATTTACCAAAAGTTTATTACCAATTTTCAGAACCATACATTTTGTATTTATCTATAAAAGCCTGATGACGCTCGATAATTCGTTTGACAGACTTATCGCTCTCTAAAATCGCATTATAATAAAGAATTTCTTCTTTTAATTTTCTAACCTTTTGTTTTACATTCTCAAGCTTAATAAAAATTTCGCCTTCGTAACCGCAATCCTCTGGCAAAAAGGCAAAAGGTGAAGATGGAAAATCTTGACATTCTTTTGGTTTATTTGGATTAGCGCAAAGGTTTCCCTGCAAAAATTTACATTTACAAATTGTCGTAGCACCTTTATTCTCAAGCTTGATAAGCATGTTCTCAAACTCGTCACTAAGAGTTTGCACACCATCTCTAAACAGTATTTTTTTATCAAAATCTACTGCTATATTTTTACAACAAGCACCACATTGATTACAATAATTTCTTTCCATAATTAACATTATACATTTAATAAAGTATTGGCAAAAGGGGAAAAATGTAATATCATATAGTTATACTAAATAGGAGAGAGAAAATGAAGAGAATAGTTTTAACAATGGCTTTATTTGCTGCTGTAAGTGGTGTAGCAATGGCTGATGGAAACGCTTTTACACCATTAAATTTCAATGATACACAATACGGAACTCCTGCTCCAACTTCTACAACTGCAGCAACTTCAACTGCTAAGAAGGCTGCAACCCAAGCTGGTTCATCTGTAGAAGGTGATGCAGTTGGTAACGGAAATATTCAAAATGCTATTTTACAACTAGACAATGCTCAAGTTGATATCAGAAACGATTTGTTAAATTGCAAAACTAAATACGCAGATATCGATGCTCAATACAAATTAGTTAAGACAGAAAGACAAGCTTTGAAGAAACAAGTAAGAACTGTCGAAAAAAGAATTAAAGAAATCGATAAAGCAAAAGAAAAAATTAGAAAAAATATGTTATAAGAAACATAATTAAAGGTAATAAGAAAGCGAGTGATAAATGTCACTCGCTTTCTTATTGTTATTTATCTAAATATTTAACGGTAAAACTCCCGAAGATGGATTCGAACCACCGTTAAAAGAGCCAGAATCTTTCGTCCTACCACTAGACGATTCGGGAATAAGTTCTACCAGTTATCCCAAAAATGTTTTTTCTTAGTAGTTGTTTTTTCTTCTGTTGTCGTAGCAGATTTAGTTTCTGCGTTCTTTAGATTCGTTTCGCCATAAGTATATGGGTTAGATGCGTCCATAGCACCTTTTTCATAGGTGAATGAACCTTTTGAACGATTCATTCTTTCTTGAATATCACTAGAGTTAAGATTTCTGTACTTATATCTTTGTTCATAACCTGCATTAGGTGGTGTGTTGATTACATCTTGAGAGGCACCTTTAACCATTTCACCGTTGTTGATGTACATTTCTGATGGGTTTCTGAAATCAGAAACTTGTTGAAGAGTTTTGCTTCCTGAGTCTTTGCCTAAGAAGTGCATTCTTCCTAAATCATCAGTGTAAACGGTAGAATTTGCCATTGCACATGTTACAGAAGCACACATAGCTAAAAACAAACTTAACGAAATAATACTTTTTCTTGCCATATCTGTTTCTCCTTTGTTATTTTGTACCAACATTATATTACAAAATAATAAAAAGAAACATTTGTTTTGTTACATTATTTTACGTTAATTTCGCTCGTAATGTCTTTTCCACCATAAAGCACTACACTTTTTGCAAAAACATAATCATATTTGTCTTTTTGTGCCTTCTTTTCGATTTCTGCTTGAATAGATTTTTCGATGCTACTTAATCTTACATTATAATCCTTCTCAAGTGCTTGTTTTTTAGTGTTAAATTCTTTTGTGTATTTTTCTTCTAATTGAACAATTTTTGCACTATCGGTTTCATTTGCGATTGCGCCACGAGCGTTTACAATTATTTTATTAAGTTCCTCCATCTTCTTAGAATGCTCTTGTTTAAGTTGTTTTACTTGCGCAGAATTACTTACGAGTTTTTGCAAATCAACGACTGCAATTGAGTTTTCTGCTAAAACATAGTTAGAGGTCATACCTAATAATAAGAATAAAGCGACAAAATATTTTTTCATAGTTAACTCCTTTTTCTGTATTTATAAGTAATTCATAGAGTTTTAACATCGCTCAGTCGGCTAGAATAATATTTACATTGTTACAATCTGGTTTTTGAATTTTGAATATTTGTGATACAATCATAGTAACATTGCTGTGGAGTGGATAGTTGACTAAGTTGTCCGTTTTATATAAGAAAATTTTAATAACTACGTTAGTCTTAGGTGCAATTTTGACACCTAATTTAGCCTATTCAAAAGGCGTAGATAAGGCAACTAGTGATGCTTATAAACAAGAAAACTCTGCAGAACAACAAGAATTAGATTATATTGAAGAGTCAAGCTACGACAGTAATACGGCATACATTAATGATATTGAAATTCTCGGTTCAAATATTATCAAGCCAGAATATATTTTATCTAAAATGTCTTTGCAAAAAGGTGATTTGTATGACAAAGACCTTATGCAACAAGACTTAAAGACGATTTATAAATTGGGTTATTTTACAGAAAAAATGAAGGCGATTCCTGTAAAGAACCCTAATGGTACGATTTCTCTAAAAATTATATTAGAAGAAAATATTCCAGTAACAGATTTTACAATAGAAGGTAATACTGTGGTTTCAGCAGATGAAATCATGCAATATTTGTTACCATTGAAGGGCAAACCCCAAAATATCACAGCAATTAACCAAGCAATGGAGCAAATTAACCAGTGTTACTATTCAAAAGGGTATATTCTTTCAAAAATTGATTCTATCTATGATGATCCTGACGGAACGCTTAATTTAAGTATCACAGAGGGTAAAATTAACAAAATAATGATTACTGGTAACGAAAAAACTAAGGAATACGTTATCGAACGTAACATTATGACTGAACCCGGCACGGTTTATAATGAAAATTTAGTAAAACAAGATTTGGTAAGATTGTATTCTACTCAAGCATTTAAAGACGTTAATCGTACGATTGAGGTTTCAGAAGATGACCCTGATAAATTTGATGTAACTATCGAATTGAAAGAACAAAGAACAGCTTCTGTTTCAATCGGTGGTGGTTTAGATTCTGCAACTGGTGCATTTGGTTCTGTAGGTATTTCTGACAACAACTTTAGAGGTATGAACCAAAGAGTTTCTTTGTCAGGCATGGTTGGTTCTGGTATCTTAATGAGCGACTCCTCAATAAAAAGCCACATGAATTATCAAGCAGAATTAAGTTTCTTTGAGCCACATTTTTTAAATGCTGATAACTCTCTTATGAGTAAAATCTATTTCAGAGATTTAGGTAGTTATCAAATTCCACTTGCAGTAGAACGTAGAATTGGTATTGAAGGTACGATTGCACATAGATTGCGCAACAGTAGATATTTGTCATCTACTTTTACCACTGGTGTTGAATACATTCATTTAGATGAAGGTGATGTTAATAATATCCAGAATTTATATAAACAACACAATTTGAACATTGCAGATAGAGCAAAAGAATTAGAAGGTGGTTTCTTCCTAAGATTAGCACCAGGTTTGTCTTATGATTCCAGAGATTCTGCAATAAACCCTCGCCACGGAGCATTAGCATCTGTTAGATACGAAGAAGCGTTTGGCTTAGACGGTTTTGGTAAAACAAACGGTCGTATCACAGGTATGGCTAAAAAATTCATTCCAATTGCGAAGAAATCTTCTTTGACCTTCACTGGACGTGGTGGTTTGAAGGTTCACGGTACAGACATGCCTGAAGTTATGGCTTATCGTTTAGGTGGTCCTTATACAATCAGAGGTTATAAAGTAAACGGTGTAGGTACGGGTACTTCATTTATTATGGGTTCTGCTGAACTGGCAACTCCAATTCCGTTTGTAGATAGATTAAAAGTTAATTTCTTGCAAAACTTGAGATTAACCTTCTGGGTTGACGCAGGTCGTGTATTTGACCCAACAATTGCAAGTACATTGTATGACAGACCTCTTCAAGCAATTACAGCAGGTATTGGTTTGAAGATAAATATGCCAGGTATTGGACCTTTGTCTGTTGACTATGGTTTCCCAATTACAAACCCAGGACCAAATGGCTCACCAAACGGTTACTTTACATTTGGTGTAGGCGACATGATGTACTAAACTATTGTTTAGTCGCAATAAAATTAAAGAAAATAGTGTATAATATAGATACAAGGAGGTTTTGTATGAAGAATTTAAAATTAGGTCTTGTTGCATTAGCGATTATGGCATTTGCAGGTGTTGCAAACGCTGGTGGTGTTGGTTATATTGACTATGCAAAAGTTATTGATAATTATGATTATGCTAAACAAGTAACCAAAGAAGTTGATGCGAAAGGTTTGGAAATGCAACAATTTCTTGTAGACAAAGAAAAAGAATACAAAGCATTGGATACACCTTTAAAGAAACAAACTTTTGAAGAAAAAACTGCTGCTGAATTTAAGACAAAAGAAGCTGCTTATGTTGCTTTAAAAAACAAAAGAGAACAAGAAGTTTTTACAAAAATTAAAGAGGCAGCAAAAGCAGTAATGGTTGAACAAAAACTTGATGCTATTATGGACGTTAGAGGCGTTTTTGTTGGTGGCGTTGATATTTCTGACAGTGTAATTACAAAACTAAAAGGTGCTAAAAAATAATGGATTTAATCGAGCTTATCGAGAAAAAGAAACATGGTAAAGCGCATACAAAAGAAGAAATTCGTTTCATAGTAAAATCGTTGGAAAGCGGTATAGCACATGAATTGCAAATTGCTTCTTGGTTGATGGCGGTTTATTTCAAAGGTTTGAATGAGGCTGAAACAGCTTATTTAACAGAGGCTCTTGCAGACTCTGGTAATCGCATAGATTTTGGCGAGCTTTCTAATCTAATTGTCGATAAGCATTCGACTGGTGGCGTTGGCGATAAGGTTACAATAACGCTAGTTCCGTTATTGGTAGCTGCTGGCATTCCAATTGCAAAGCTTGCTGATAGAGGTCTGGGCTATGCAGCTGGTACCGTTGACAAACTAGAAGCCATTCCGAATTTTAAAACCGATTTGAACGTAGAAACTTTGGTCAATCAAGTTAAAGATATTGGCGGTGTTATTGCCTCGCAAGCAGAAGACTTAGCTCCTGCTGATAAAAAGTTGCAGGTTTTAAGAAATGCGACTGGAACTGCTGATAGCGACGTATTGATAGCATCTTCTATAATTTCTAAAAAAATAGCATCAGGTGCTAATAATTTAATCTTAGATGTGAAATATGGCTCTGGCGCATTTATGAAAACTCCAGAAGATGCAATTCATTTATCAAAATTGATGGTTAAAATAGGCAAAAATCTTAATAAATCAGTAATTGCTGTAGTAACATCAATGGAAGAACCACTGGGACGTGCAATAGGAAATTCATTAGAGGTAATTGAAGCAATCGAGTTTTTAAAAGGAAATATTGAAACTGGCGATTTGGCTGAGCTTACTTATTATTTCGCAAGTTCTACTTTGGTATTTTTAGATATGTATGAAACATACCAAGAGGCAGAAATATATTTAAAAGAATTAGTTCGTTCTGGAAAAGCTTTAAGTAAATTCAAAGAAATAGTTACTGCCCAAGGTGGTGATATTTCTGTCTTTGACAATTACGACATCTTTGAATTACCTGCTTTCAAAATAGAATGTGAGTCTAAAAAAAGTGGTTTTGTTCAAAATATAAACGCATATAATATTGCTCAAGCAACAAAAGCTTTAGGTGCAAGTCGAGAAAACAATACCAAACCCATTGATTTAAGTGTAGGAATTTATCTCAATAAAAAAAGCGGTGAATATGTTAAAAAAGGCGAAAACCTTTACACAATATATTCTAACGATGAAGAGAAAACAAAGATTGCACAAAGATTTTGTGATGAGGCTTTTTCTATAAATGAAAGCCGACCTGCTCATAAAAATTTAGTTTATTGTGTATTAGGAACAAAAGACGAGGAAAACGATGTTTAATAAAAAAATGCAATACGTTATTAAATCTGTACCGACTGATGATAAACAAGCTTTGGAAGATTTACTTAATGAAATGTCAGAAGCAGGTTGGGATTTGTACACAATGCACGAGGTGGAAACAGAAACTTCGTATGATTTTAATTGCATTTTTATGCGTGAAAAGCAAGAAGAAGATTCTACAGACTTAGATGATATTGTTAATATCACAAGCTTTAAGTATCGTATGGAAAAAATGCTTGCTGCGCCTTCTAGTCCTTATGCTTCTTGCAAAGAAATTCAATTGAAGATTTCTAACCAAAAGGAACGTATTAAAAAGATTAAATCACAACTTGAGAGTGACAATCTTTCACCTGATGAAAAAAATCAACTTAACAACCAGATGTCAGATGAATTGAAACAGTTAGATGCATTGAAACAAGCTCTGGTAAATGAAATTTCTCCAGAAACAATGTTCGCTGAAATTAAAGAAGAAAAATTTGTGATTAATCTTTCAGAAGAGATTTTGGACGTTATTTCTATGGAAGAAAACGATAACTTGTTGGCTGAAACTGTCAAGGTTAGACAAGAGCTAACTGAAAAATTAGGGTATGTAATTCCACATATCCATTTTCATAACAGCGATGAACTTATGCAAAATGAATTTAATATAAAAATTCATGATATCGAAGTTTTCCGCTCTGTAGTTTTTCCAGATTTTATAGCTTTTTATAAAGAAGAATTAAAAGGATATAAACTTACAGAAGACGATTATCAAGTTGTTGATGAAATTACTGGTAAAAAAATGGTTTGGATACAAAAAGACAAGGTTAAAGATTTCTGGATTAAAGGTATGAGTCCAGCTGAATATATTGGCGAAGCAATAAAATACATTGCTGTGAGAGAAGTATCTGATATTATGGACTATAATGATATCAACAAGTATGTAGAAAAAGTTATTGAAACAAATTCCTTCTTAGTTGATAACATTATTCCAGATTTCATTACAGCATCTGATTTGAAATATTTGTTAACTTGTCTAATTAGAGAACAAGTTTCTGTAAAAAACATTGTTTACATTTTTGAAAAAATCAATGATTACGCAAATGAACCAACTAAAGAAGATTTGTTGGATAAAGTAAGATTGGCTCTTTCAAAACATATTATAAAAGATTTGGCAGAGAATAATGAACTAAAAGTTATTGAGTTTTCTGATGAAACCTTAGATAAGATTTATTCTTTCTTCAAGGAAGATGAAGACGAGGCAATTGTGCGTATAGAAGCTAATGATGTTCAAGATATCGTTGACCGTATTGGTAAATTCGCAAAGTCTAAAAAAATTGAAAACCCAGTTTTGGTTGTTCCAATGGATATAAGACACATGGTGTTTGTGATTTTAGCAGAATTTGTGAGAAATATTACAGTTTTGGCGCACGAAGAACTTGTGAGCGATTATAATATCAAATTTGTTGGCAAAGTTTAAAATTATTAGCGCAAAATTTAGCGACTTAACCTCTTTAAAAACTTAACATTTGAACACATTTCGTGACATGAAAGAGCATTTGGGGTAGAATAAACCTGTACATATAAAGAGTAAAGGTTTTTTCATGGAAAAAGAAATGGTTATCGGTATTCCAAGAGGAATGTCATTTTACAACAATTATCCGTTTTGGTACGGTTTTTTTACGAGTTTAGGAATTAAAATTGTATTGTCAGACCCAACTACAAAACAGACTATGTCTGATGGTTCAGCTTTGGTTGTTACAGAAACTTGTTTACCTATAAAAATTTATTTAGGTCATATTTTGAACTTGTTGTCTAAAGGTGTAAAAAATATATTTGTGCCTTCCTTGCAGTCAATTGCACCTAAAATTTACAACTGTTCAAAGATTAGAGGCTTACCAGATTTGGTAAGAAACGTAATCAAAGGTGATATTAACATTATTGAACCTACTTTGGACAAATCTGCAAAAAATCAAGGTTTGTATACCTTCTTAGAAGAAGCTGTTAAACCTTTTGGTATAACGAATTTTGACGATATTAAAAATGCGTCAAAGCAAGGCTGGAAAGTTTATAACAACTTTTTAGTAATGATGCGTTCTGGCATGAGTTATAAAAAGGCTATGAACTATGCTCTTCAAGGTAAAGTATTTATTGAAAACCCTTCAAACTCTGCTCCAATTAATGTTGCATTGGTTTCACACGGCTACAACATTTATGACGAAAGAGCATGTATGAAGATTTTTGAAAAGCTTGAAAAAATGGACGTAAAAGTGTTTACTTCTCTTCAATTAACTGATGAACAAATGGAAGAAGGTATTGCCTCTTTAGGTCAAAAACGCTATTGGGCGAATGAATATGAAATGACTGGTACTGCAGGACATTATTTGAAGGACAATAAGATTGACGGTATTGTTACTCTTAATGCGTTTGGCTGCGGTCCAGATTCTTTGATGATTGAAAGAATTACAAGAAAAGCAAAAGAGGCAGGTAAACCAATTCTTTCTCTAACAATTGATGAACATACAGGCGAAGCTGGTTTTATCACTCGTCTAGAGGCGTTTATTGATATGCTTTACCGTAAAAAACGTTCAAAGATTATCAATAAAATTTCTATTGATGGCGAATATGATTATGTTCCACAAACAAATATTTGTGATTCGTTGTTTGTAGAAAAAAAATAATTGCAAAGTTTATTAAGTTTATCACCTCGCTCTAACCCGCTCTTATAAGGAGAGTGAACAACTTCCCTCTTCATACAAGAATGTACTAGGGCGAGGTTTTATATAAGAAAGAGAATAATGCTAGATTTCAAATCGACATTAAGAATGGCTATAAATTCACTTAGAGTAAATATGTTGCGCTCTGCACTTACTAGTTTGGGTGTAATTATCGGTGTTAGTGCCGTAATCATTATGCTTGCAGTTGGTTCTGGCGCAAGTAAAAAAGTTACTCAAAATATGGAATCTATGGGAACGAATTTGTTAACAATCAGGTCTGCCTCTGCAAAATCTGGCGGTGTTCACATGGGAATTGGAACAAAACCAACTTTAACCTCAAAAGATGCTTTGGCTATTGAAAAGAATGCCAGAAACGTTCTTGCAATCTCAACATTGTCATCTGAAAGCAAACAATTGACTTATGGCAACCAAAACTGGTCAACAACAGTTTATGGTATTCAGCCAGCGTATCTGTATATAAAAAATTATGAAGTAGGTTCTGGACGTGGTTTTGTGCAAGAGGACTTGCAAAATAGTGCTAAAGTTGCTTTGATGGGCGCAACTGTTGCTACTGAACTTTTTGGCGATGTTGACCCTGTTGGTAAAGTTATAAGAGTTGGCAATATACCCTTTAAAGTTATCGGCTTGTTGGAAGAAAAAGGGCAATCAGGACCTTTTGACCAAGACGACTTGATTTTTATTCCTATAACAACTGCACAGAAGAAGGTTTTTGGTACGGATTTTCCAGGGACAGTTGGACAAATTGTTGTTAAGGGGCAAGATGCAGATATGCTTGATGCAACAATGGAAGATATTAATGAAATCTTGACTAATCGTCATAATATAGGTAAAAATCAAGAAAAAGATTTTGAGATTAGAAATTCTGCAGAGTTTCAAGAAAAAATGAAATCAACAGTGCAGACTTTTGCAATTTTGCTTGCGTCAATTGCCTCTGTTTCCTTGCTGGTCGGTGGTATTGGCATTATGAATATTATGCTAGTTTCAGTAACAGAAAGAACTAAAGAAATTGGGATAAGAATGGCAATCGGAGCAAGAGTTAGTGATATAAGATGGCAATTTTTGATAGAGTCCTTCTTGCTTTCTATGATTGGCGGTCTAATTGGCGTGGTAATTGGGGTTTTAGGCTCATATCTGATTACTGTGTTTGCGCCATCAATGACAATTTCTATTTCTTTATTTTCAATTATTTTGGCACTTGGTTTCTCTGGTATAGTCGGAGTTGGCTTCGGATATTATCCAGCCTACAAAGCATCATTGTTGAATCCAATTGATGCTTTGAGGTATGAATAATGTTAATTAATTGTTATTTTAAAAACGCTTCTGCAATAGATTTATTGTAATCTGGTCTTAAAATACCTTTTTCAGTAATAATACCAGCAATCAATTCGTGCGGAGTTACGTCAAACCCTGGGTTGATTACATTTATTCCTTCTGCGCAAATACGTTTGCCGTTGATATGCGTAACTTCTTCGTGCGAACGTTCTTCAATTGGAATTTCTGCACCAGATTTGATTGAGGTGTCAATTGTAGAAAGTGGTGCTGCAATGTAGAATGGAACATTATGGTATTTAGCAGCGATAGCAACTGTATATGTACCGATTTTGTTTGCAGTATCACCGTTTGCGGCAATTCTATCCGCACCAACTACTACCATATCAATCATGCCTTTGCTCATAAAATACGAACACATTCCATCTGTAATCAAAGTAACAGGGATTCCGTCCATAGCAAGTTCAAATGTTGTAATTCTTGCTCCTTGTTGGCGAGGACGAGTTTCATCAGCAAAAACTTGAATTGTATTATCTTTTGCGTAAGCTGAACGAACAACTCCAAGAGCTGTACCGTATCCAACTGTTGCTAAAGCTCCTGCGTTGCAGTGAGTAAGGATAGTTGCACCTTTGGGAACTACTTCAGCTCCGTAATCACCAATTTTTTTGTTAATTTCGATATCCTCGTTTTCAAGCTTGATTGCGTTTACTTTTAATTCTTCAATAATGCCTTGAATATCTGACTTAGAATTTTTAATTACCTCCTCTTGTTTTTCAACTGCCCACATAAGATTTACTGCAGTTGGACGAGATGTTTTCATGTATTCAGCTTTTT
Source organism: uncultured Candidatus Melainabacteria bacterium (assembly GCA_934757275.1). GTDB lineage: Bacteria > Cyanobacteriota > Vampirovibrionia > Gastranaerophilales > Gastranaerophilaceae > CAG-196. Next base: position 31,460 of record CAKVLN010000003.1, on the reverse strand, counting down.
CAAGTAGCCAATTTACAAATTCTTCTCTTGATGAAATTTCTTTTGCGCCTTCTTGAGCAAACAAAATTACACCGTGTGCGCCTGCTATACCAATAGCTGGTGCGCCACGAACTATCATGTTGCGAATTGCGTGAAACATATCTTCGCCAGTTGTAATGTTAACAAATTTGTATTCGTAAGGTACAACTGTTTGGTCAACCATTTTTGAATATGTGTCCACCCATTCAATAGTTTTTATTTTTGATTGAAATTCCATTATTTTCTCCTAATTTATTATTATATTTGTTTTCTAAAAATGTAGGGTGCAATTATTTGCACCAATAACTTATTTTATTTCAAAATCAACACTTGTGTTTTGATTGTTTTCTTTTTTTACACCTGTAATGAGTTCGTAAACATAAGCCGTTACTAGTCCTGCAAAACCGTTAAATAGTGCGCTAATTCCAGCCATAAGTATCATAAGTAATATCATTACAATAAATGAACCAAAATTACCCATAAAAAATCTTAAAAAGCCTTGCGTATATGATGGAATCAACCAGCCTAATAGCATGCTAATAGGTGCATAAACTACTGAAAAGGCAATAAACGATACAAAACCAATTACGGCGCCGAAGATACAACCCTCTCGTACGCTTATAATTCCGATTAGTTCGTTTTGTTTTAGGTATGCAAGTACAAAGGCTGATAGGCAAAGTATCAAGACCATGAAACTCAAAAAGCTTACATAAGGTACGATTGTTATGAGTCCCAAGATTACGCCAGCAAAGGCGCTTAATATTGATAATTGTTTTAAAAGTAGTAAGTTCATAGTTTTAACCCCACCCCCTAACCCCCTCCCTCAAGGGACGGGGAAAAAATACTTTATTCTGCTGAAATATATCCTCTTAAAGCCGTATATGCTGCAACATAAGGTGATGCTAAGTAAATAAAGCCTTTCGTATTGCCCATTCTACCTTGAAAGTTTCTGTTTTGTGTAGCCAGACAAACTTCACCGTCGCCTAAGATTCCAGCGTGGACTCCAACACAAGGTCCACAGCCTGGAGCAAGAATTGCAACATTTGCATCAACGAAAATGTCAATTAAACCTTCTTTAAGTGCTTGCTTAAATACATCTTTAGAGGCTGGTGAAATCAACATTCTAACATCTGGGTGAACGGTTTTACCTTTTAGAATATTTGCAACAATTCTCAAATCTTCAATTCTTCCGTTGGTGCAAGTTCCCACGTAAACCTGATTTACCTTAACGTCTTTAAGTTCTTCAACTCTTTTTGTGTTATCAACTGTATGAGGGCAAGAAACGGTGTACGGAACATCTTCTGCATTTATTTCAATAATGCGTTCATAAACTGCATCTTCGTCTGGAAGAATTTGTCTAAACTTGTCCTCTCTTCCACGTTCTTTTAGGAACGCTTTTGTTTTATCGTCAGCAATAAATAAACCGCATTTAGCACCAGCTTCTACTGCCATATTTGCTAGTGTAAATCTTTCCGACATTGTCATATTATCAATTGTTTCGCCAGTAAATTCTAAGGCTTTATAAGTTGCTCCATCAGCTCCTATCATGCCAATTAGATATAACATTAAATCTTTTGAGCAGATACCTTCTTTGAATTTACCATTTACAACTATTTTAAAGGTTGCTGGAACTTTTAACCATGTTTTACCTAGAGCCATTGCAACCGCAATATCGGTAGACCCCATGCCAGTAGCAAATGCACCCAACGCACCAGAAGTACAGGTGTGAGAATCTGCACCAACTAATACTTCTCCAGGGTTAACGAAAGTTTCAATTAATCTTTGGTGGCAAACCCCTGCACCTACGTCTGAAAGTACTGCACCGTATTCTTTGTGAAACTCTCTAAGGACCATGTGCGTATTAGAAAGCTCTTTTCTAGGACTTGGTGAAGCATGGTCTATAAATAATATAGTTCTTTCGGGATTATTTAGTCTATCTTTGCCAAGCTTTTTAAATTCTTGTACGGTCAATGGTCCTGTGCCATCTTGTACCGCCGAAACATCAACCTTTGATATAACAAGTTCACCAGCATGCACTTGTTTTCCTGCGTGTTCTGAAATAATCTTTTCTACTAACGTTAATCCCATATATTAATCTCCTAAACTCGTTAATTATTTTAGCATAAACAGAGTTTTTATAGAAATATAAATAAAAAATCGGTTGTGCATATTTGCACAACCGATTTTAAGCAAATAATTTTATAATAACTAAATCATTCCATTTATAAAGCATAGGATTGAGTTTGAGTTTTTGTCATTTTTTGGAACGGCAACTTTGCATTTTTTACCATTTTGATTTGTATTGTAACAATCAATAGACTCTTTGTTTTCTGAAAAAATAGTTTTATTAAAAATTTGAGATTCGATCTTGTTTAGAACTCCGTCTTTATCAAAATCATAAAGATTAACCATTTGTTTTTGTACCGAATTTAATTTTGTGTACACATCTTTAATTTGTGTGTTTGGTTTTACAAAAAATTTTTTTTCTACTGGTCTTGTCATGTTTAGCTCCTTTTTGTTTTCTAATTCTCGTGTTGCTTATGTATATATAAAGTATTTGTTTTATAGAAAATTGCGTTACTACTACTACTACTACTACTACTACTACTACTACTACTACTACTACTACTACTACTATGCCCGCCACGCTTGATATAGAGATGCATTTTCTGTTTTTTACAAATCGTTACAATATTAAGAAATATTGCAAAAGTGAGTTTTCTATTAATAATGTATGGTAAAATAAGGTTATTATGGATTGCCACGGGCTAAACGCCCTCGCAATGACAGTACACTTGAAGGTCTGACGCCAAGTCATTGCGAAGAGCAACATTTAAAATTCGCGATGAAGCAATCCACAAAATCAGCTTTAATCGAGCATCGCAAGCGTATTCCCTCTCCACGGGGGAGGTATAGATAGAATTAAAACTTAATTCTCGCCCACAACATCCATTTAGTGGGAGAGATGTCACGATAGTGACAGAGAGGGAATGGGAGGGGTAAAATGAAACAAAAAAAACAAATATTATTATTCACAACCATTTTTCTAATCTGCCTAACGCTTTCCTGCCTCACCACAAACTACGACTTTGACTTTTTCGCTCGTATAATCGTCGGTGAACGCTTTGTCGAACAAGGAATTTTGCCTTTCAAAGATTTTTTGTCTTATACTCCGACTCACCCTTGGTACGACCATGAATGGGGTTCTGGCGTGGTATTTTATTTAATTTTAAAATATTTTGGAGCTTTTGGAACAATTCTTTTGCAAACTATATTAATGTTTGGAACAGCTTTTTTTATAATAAAAACACAAAGAGTTCAAACACACGCCCTTCCAACGTCTTTGTTATTTATGTCAACCTTTATGGTTTTGTTTTATAACATAAACGCTGCGGGTATCCGTTGCCATTTATTCAGCTTTTTGTTTTTCAGCTTGTTTCTATATCTGATGGAAACTTTAAGAAAGAATTATTCGACCAAACTTATTTGGTCAATACCGATTATAACTATTATTTGGAACAATTTGCATGGCGGAGTTGTTTCTGGTTTAGGCATAATATTTATGTATATGGTTGGTGAATTTTTATCACACAGACCGTGGAAAAAATATTTTGCACTGCTTGCTATTTCAACTCCACTACTTATAATCAATCCTTACGGAATTAAGTATTTAAACTTTTTATTTTCTGCAACAACAATGAATAGAAAATATATTGTTGAATGGTGGCATTTTTTAGCAAGAAGACACGTTGTTGCGTATTTACCAGTAAGCTTATTCAGCATATTTGGTTTTCTTTCAAGCTTTTTGAGCAAAAAGAAATTTGATATTGCAAAAATCGATATCACTAAAACAATTGTCTTAGCAGTAACTTTGTATTCAGGTCTTGCGCACGTTAAATTGCTTTCGATTTCTTTGATTGCAGTTTGCGCTTTGTGTTACAACGACATAATGCTCGTTTTAGAAAAAGTTAAAAACAGATTGAAGTTGAAATTTGCTCACCTCAATTTGTTTAACTTGTATAGAAAAATCGAAAAATCACTATATCCAGCAGTAATTGCACTTGCTTTATTTGTAATTCCGCTTTCTTCACCAGCTTATCCTAGATGTGATGCAAAAAAATATCCAATCTACGAAACAGAGTTTTTAAGAATTAATAATTTAAAAGGTAATGTTGTAGTACCGTTTGGCTACGGAAGCTATTTTTCTTATAAACTTTATCCAAATAACTTGATTTATATGGACGGCAGATATGAAGAGGTGTATAACAATCGAGAGTTTTTAACGCTTAGAGATTATGAGTTGGGCGAATATAATTGGAGGGATATTGTAAATAATTATCCAACTGATATTTTAATGCCACGTAAAGATATTGAGGTTTATGGGGTATTATTGCACGACGATAATTGGGTGAAGATATTCGAGGGAAATGTTTGCGCTATTTTTGTAAAAAAAGGCAAAGAAAAATCTTCATATCTTGAACCAGAACATAATATTGATTATTATAAAAGAACAATGTTTGATAGTGTAACTTTTGGAAAAAAATTAACAAAATTGAAGGCAGGAGATAATGACTAATCCGTTAAAATATACATGCTTATTTGGTGGTGGTGCTATTAGAGGAATGGCTTACATAGGAACCATTAGAGCATTAGAAGAATTAGGAATTGAATACGATATTATTGGTGGCTCGTCAGTCGGCTCAGTGTTGGCATCTCTTGTTGCCTGCGGATATAAGTCTTATGAACTTGAAAATATTTTTATGAAGGTTAATTTTGACCTGTTTAAGGATATTCACTTAGGCTTTGGAAAAGCTTTTGCTCTATCTAAAGGTGAAATTTTTCAAGATTGGTTAAACGAACTTCTCTCTAAAAAAATTGAAAAGGTTAGAGGACATAATATTAATTTTGAAGATTTAGAAAAAAATCTGGTTATAATAACTACTAATCTAACAAAATTTTCACCTCAAGAATTTTCAAGAAATGTTACGCCAAAATTTGAAATTGCTCAAGCAATCAAGGTTTCATCGAGCATGCCAGGACTAATGGCTCCTTATAAATACAAAGATTCTTTTTTAGTTGACGGAGATTTACAAAAAGCTTCTCCTATGTGGAAACTTTCAGAAAATCTTGATAATTCAGAAAGCCGAATTTTAGAATTTAGACTGGAAGGTGATTATAGCAAAGATGAGGCAAACCCAATCTCATTCATCAATACAATTTATAGTTGCGTGACTGATGTAGCTACAGAATTTGTAACAGAAATGTTCGGTAATAACGATAGATACGATTGCATAAGAATTGACACTGGTGATGTTTTCTTTGCCGATTTCAATTTAAACAAAGATGCAAGACGCAATCTTATAAATATTGGTTATGAACAGACTATGAATTATTTCAAAAATGTTTTGCCAAAGAAAAAAGAACGAATTTTGGAGGCTTATACACCAATTTCAACATATCTTAAAAAAGCTTTAAAAGGGTTAAAAGCAAACAATGTAGAAGAGGTGCAATGGTGGTTTGGTGATATTTTTACAGTCTTGTGTGAAAATAAAGAAATTGTCGACCCTTTAATTTATGAAAAAATTCGTGGTCTGAAAAATGATTTAGTGAAAGCAACTTCGACAATCTTATTTTTCCATACTTGCTTTAAAGGCGCAAAACGCTTAGAAGCACAAATGAAAGACGTTATTATGACGCTTGATACAAGAATTGCTGATTTAAAATTGTATTTGCAAAAAATACAATAAGTTATCAGACTTACCTTAAAAGTAGCTTCCTTCGTTACTTTCGTCCCTCGTAATGACTGAAAATTAAGCCTATCAGTTGGACGTTATGGCGAAAAAATGTAACTAGGGCGATTATAGTAAGTTGGGCTTTCAGCCCAACATCACTCTTCAATATTCAACAAAGTTCAAAATTAACAATAACTAAAACGAACTTATTCACTCATTCACCTATTCACTTTTTATCCTATTCCACTTCAACACCTTTCGCCTCTTCCTATGTAAAGTTTTGTAAAAATATCTCAAAAATCACCTATATTATGTAACATTTCTTTACAAATGTATTGAGAATTATATACTTTTAATATATCATAAGTATATAAGAAAACTTCGTTATGTGTTTTAATTTATTTTGTGTATCAAGAAGTTTCTTAGAATTTCCCCCAAAGATTTACCCCCGAAAATTTACCCCCCCCCATTAACCCATAGGAGCTTATAGTATGAAAGAACAATTTATCTCAATGAAAAGAACAACAAACCCTGCAAAATTCAACTTTGTATCAGCAACAGAAGAAATCAGTGCTTATTCTAGAAAAGCAAACTCTTTCAAATCTTTATCAGCAGAAGAAGAAAAAGAAGTTGCAACAAGAGCTAAAAATGGCGACAAAGACGCTAAGAAAATTTTAGTTCAATCAAACTTAAAATTAGTTTTGACAATCGCAAGAAAAGTTATCCACGTTGCAAAGTTACCAATGATAGATTTGATTCAAGAAGGCAATTTAGGTTTGATGATTGCAGTAGAAAAATTCAATCCAGAATTGGGATATAGATTTTCAACTTATGCTAGCTGGTGGATTAAGCAAGCAATGTTCAAAGCTATTTCAGAACAATCATATTGTATGAAAATTCCTGTATACATTCAAGAAACTTTGTCAAAATTCTCAAAAGTTAAAGCTGAAATGGAAAGAGCTTACAATTGCCAAGTAACAAATAAAGATGTTGCAGAAAAAATGAATTTAGAACCAGAAAAAATCGATACATACTTATCTGCATATTCAACTACTGTGTCAATTGAAGGCAGTTTTGATGGAAAAAATGGTAGCGAATTGAATGTTGCTGATGTATTAGAAGACGAAAACACAAATGTTGAAGAAAATATTGAATATGAACAATTGAAGAACGATTTAGCTAATGTTGTTTCAACCTTAAAAGATAGAGAACAAACTGTAATTAAAATGCGTTTTGGCTTGGGTGATTTTGCAAAAACTACATTAGAAGAAATCGGTAAAATGTATGGTGTAACAAAAGAATGTATTCGTCAAACAGAAGCTAGAGCTTTGAACAAATTGAGAAATAATTTAATGTTGGCTTGCTATGCAGATTAATTGTTTGTTTATAAAAAAAGGTGCGCTTTTAAAAAAGCGCACCTTTTTTATTACATTTTTTCTGGAGCAGAAACTGCTAAGATATCTAGCGCATTTTTAAGAGTTGTTTTGATTGCCACCATTAAGGCAAGTCTTGATTTCATTAACTCTTTGTCTTCGCAAATAACTCTGTTTGAGTTATAGAAAGAGTGAAATTCTGCAGCAAGCTCTTGAACATATCTGCAAATTGTGTAAACAGTTCTATTTTGTGCAGAAAGTACAATCACTGACTTAAATTCTTCAAGTTTTAAGATTAATGATTTTGCGCTATCTGCAGTTTTTAAGATAATGTTTTTATCAAAGTTTGTAATCAATTCTTCTAATTCAGCTTTTGTCATTGGAGCTGGTGTTTTTTCACCAGTTTCAGCGTTCAATTTTTCGTTTATTGCATTTCTAAGAATTGAACAAACTCTTGCGTAAGCGTATTGAACGTAGAATACAGGGTTTTCATCTGTAGAACGTTTTGCCAGCTCGATATCAAAATCAAGTGTCATATCGATGTTACGCATTTCCATCCAATAACGTGTTGCATCAATACCAACTTCTTCAATCAAATCATCTAATGTAACCATGTTTTTACGTTTGCCCATACGAACTTCTTCGCCATTAACTACAAGGTTTACAAGTTGTCCAAGCAATACTTCCAATTTATTTGGGTCATAGCCTAACGCTTCAATAGAAGCTTTTACACGGGCAACATATCCGTGGTGGTCAGCACCCCAAATGTTGATTAATCTGTCGTAGCCACGTCTTAATTTGTCGATGTGGTATGCAATATCAGCTGTTAAATATGTGTTAGAACCGTCAGCTTTTTTGATAACTCTGTCTTGATCGTCACCAAATTCAGAAGACTTGAACCACATTGCGCCTTCTTTTTCGTATAACATACCTTTTGACATAAGTTCTTTGTAGCTTTCTTCAACTTTTCCAGATTTGTGTAAATCTAGTTCTGAATAGAAGTTGTCGAAATGAACTCTGAAATCTTCTAATAATTTCTTTTGGCAAGCTTCCATTTCTTTTTTTGCAAAATCAGAGAAGATTTTTACATCTAAAGCGTCAACATCAGCTCCATTTTTAACATCTGCAATTTTTTCTGCCAAGAATTTTTTAGCAACAGGTACTAAATAATCCCCTGGGTAGTAATTTTTTCTTTCAACTTCATCTGTTGGGAAATCTACATTTTCGCCAAGTTCTTGCTTAACTCTGATTTTTAAAGAATTGCCTAATTTGTTGATTTGGCTGCCTGCATCATTTATGTAAAACTCTTGATAAACCTCGTGACCGTAGAACTTTAACAAATTTGCCAAAGCACTTCCCATAGCCGCCCAACGACCATGACCAATGTGAAATGGACCAGTAGGGTTTGCAGAAACGTATTCCAACAAGATTTTTTCAGTCGGAACATTTTCTGGACGTCCATAATTTTCTTTCTTTTCTAAAATTTCAGCAATGGCGTTTGCCAAAAGAGAATTTTCAATTTTAAAGTTAATAAAACCACCAACAACTGAAACAGAGTAGTTTTCATTAGTTAAGTGTTTTACAATTGCGCTTGCAATCATAGGTGGTGCAATTTTTGCAGAGCGAGCCAGTGATGAAACATTTACCGCAAAATCGCCAAAATCTGGATTCTTAGGTTTTTCCATGATTAGCGAAAACTCACTATCAGCATTCATTTGACCAAGCTCATTTGTAGCAATTGCTTTTTTAATTCCTTGTTTAACTTCGTTTAGAAAAAAATCTTTTAACATATTTATCCTCGTTTGTTGTTAAGTGAATGAATCAATAGGTGAATAAGTTCGTATTAAATTATTCATTATTGACTTTGTTATACATTTGTTTTGAATTGCTTCGTCACTCATCGTTCCTCGCAATGACTTGACTTTTTTGTTCCCTCTCCTTACAGGAGAGGGTTAGGGTGAGGTGTTTATCCTTCACCTTCCTATTATAATATAAACATGTTTAGCGTGTTTGCTAACCTTGTAACAACTTACAAAATGTCAAGCGGATCAACATCAATTGCCATTTTGATATCTTTTGGCAAAGTAATTTTACTCAAGAATTTTGAAACAAAATCGTGTCCCTTTTGAGATAATTTATTTTTAATCAAAATCTGAAACCGATAGTAGCCATTTAATTTTTCAATTACACACGGAGTTGGTCCAAGTGTTTCAAGATATTCTGTAAACCCAAATTTTTCTGTCATAGTAACCAATCTCATCGCAATCTCCATAGCAGATTTTTCGGCTCTGAAATTATTTTGAGAAGAAAGAATTAAACGGATAATTTGGCTGAAGGGCGGATAATCAAACTCCTGCCTTGCTTTTATTTCAGTTTCAAAAAATTTCTCATAATCTTGTGCTTTTGCAGTTTGAAAAGCGTAATAGTCAGGATTATAAGTTTGGAACAAAACTTTGCCCTTAAACTCGCCACGCCCAGCACGCCCAGCTACCTGCGTTAATAATTGAAAACCTCTTTCTGACGCCCTAAAATCGGGTATGTTAAAGCCTGAATCTGCGCTCAAAACACCAACCAATGTTACATTTGGGTTATCTAAGCCTTTTGCAATCATTTGTGTACCGACAAGAATATCAATCTCTTGATTTTGAAATTTATTCAAAAGCTCAATATGCGCATTTTTTCTTGTCAAAATATCACTATCAATTCTTTCAATTCTTGCATCTGGATAAAGTTCTTTGATTAAGGTTTCGATTTTTTGCGTACCAACACCAGAGGTTGATAAGGCGTCACTTCCGCATTGCGGACAATAATTAGGAAAACTCATTTCTCTGTTACAATAATGACATTTCAATTTCTTTACACTAGTATGCCAAATCATTGGAATTGAGCAGTCTGGACATTCGATAACTGTACCACAGGCTTTACATTGCGTGTATGTTGAATATCCACGCCTGTTCATCAATAGAATTACTTGTTGTTTTCTTTCTAACGTTTCAGTGATTTCTGTTTGCAATGGCTTAGAGATTATGCCTCGATAAGAAGCTTTGCCATACTCTTGCATGTTAATAACTTGTGGCTTAGCAAGCGGTGAGTTATTAAAACGCTTGCGCATTTCAAACAAGTTGTTATTGTTTGTTGCATAGTAATAGGTTGAAATATCTGGCGTTGCAGAACCTAAAAGCAAGGGAGCTTGATGGAATTGTGCAAGACGCCTTGCAACAACTCTTGCGTCATAACGAGGAGCTGGATTTGTTTGTTTGTAAGCTCCTTCATGCTCTTCGTCAATAATTATTAGCCCAATATTCTGTAATGGTGCAAAAACGGCAGAACGTGCGCCAGCAAGTATTTTGATATCATTTTTGTAAAGCCTTTGCCAAACATCATACTTTTCACCTTCAGAAATACTGCTATGCCAAATTGCAACATCTCTTATGCCAAATTTACGTGCTAGACGTTTTGTCAATTGTGATGCTAAAGCAATTTCTGGAGCCAAAAATAATACATTTCTTCCAGAGTCGATTACATCTTTTATGAGCTTGAAATAAACCTCGGTCTTTCCAGAGGCGGTAACGCCATGCAATAGAATTGGATTAGGCGATTTTAACTTTGCCTTAATGCCTTCGTAAGCCGTAATTTGCTCACCAGAAAGTTCGTAAAGTGGTTCTGTTTCGACGTTTTTAAAGATTGAAAGAGGGTTTCTGTATATGTATTCTTGCTCAATTTTTACACACTCAAGCTCTGCAAGCTTTTTCATAGTTGCTCTGGTTGTTTTTGCAATTTCTTCAAATTCTATTAGAGAACATTTCCCTCGTTCCTTCAATAGTTCTAAAATCTCTTTTTGCCTTTTTGTCAAACCTTCTGCACTATCGGTTAAAAAAGCAACCGAAAGCTCGATTTTTGCATTCTTCTCTATTAATTTCATTGGAAGTGCAGCATTTAAAACCGTTACAAAATCAGTACAATAGTAATTTGCAACCCATTCAAGAAGTTTTAAGTATTTTAGAGAAAAAAGTGGCGTTGTATCAAGAATTTTATTAATCTTTTTAGCTTTAAATTCCCCTGGAAGATAGTCCGAAAAACCAACGATGAAGGCATTTATTAGTCCTTGACGTCCAAAAGGCACAAGAACAGCTTGCCCAATCTGTATAATAGATTTCATTTCTTCTGGAATAAGGTAGCTGAAAGTCTTTACACTAAGCCCTTTTATATTAACTAAAACCAACGCATACTTCATACAATAATTATACTATAAGCATGACGAGCTTATAGAGCATTGCTTTTCTTTTAAAATCTTTAAAACCACTTGTTCTCTAATTCCTTTCTCAATGTAAATTTTTGTAAAACATTTTCCAACGTATAGCAAATTTTCTTCTTGAGGAGTATTAATAAAACAGATGTGTAGATGTTGAAAGGATATAAAACATGGTTCAATCAATTGATAATAATATTAACGGACAAAACTATAACGCTGTAAAAATCAATATTCAAAAGCCGCAAGTGAATGGTGGGCAGGGCATTAATGCAGCACCAAATGATAATGGTAATTATAGTGCAGTTAGTATTAATATCGACAATCCGACCGTAAACATGCCAGAACACAGAATTTATGACTATCCTCAAGCAGATGGCCCTGTACCTTATAATATGGCAAATATCCAACCATTGCCTTTGCCACAAGGTTTCCATTTTGCCTACCAAACTACAAATTTGATTTTGCCAAAAATGGAAAATGAATTAGAAGTTAAGGCAGATGATACTAAGGCAAAAGCTCCAGAAGAAGATGTTGAAACTGTTGAACCAGAAGAAGTTCCAGCGAAAGAAGAAGTTGCTGAAAATGAAGAAGTTTCAGAAAACAATGAGTCTGAAACTGATACAGAAGTGAATGATGAAAAAGACGAGAAGGTTGAAGTGCCTGAACCAAATTATACAACAGTAGAGGCTGAAAAAGGCGAAGATGGCGAAAATGGCGAGAAAATCGACAATATAGATAAAGACGTTGAAGTTATGGAAACTGAAACGAAGGAAATAAAAAAGCCAGAAATTATTCCAGCAGAAGAAATTAAGCCAGATGTTGATATTCCGTTAGTTGTTTCAAATTTGTCTAGCGAAGATTTTGATACTCAAGCTCAACAAATGGAAGAAATCGCAAGAATAGCATTGGATAATCCAGATAATGCAGTTCCATATATTGTAAGAGATGTATTTTCAAGCTTGATTGAAATTACTAAGAAGGATTCAGCTGAATTGCCAGCTCCATCAGAAGAGCAAATTGAAGCGAGAAAGAAAGTAATTGCTAATTTTGTAAGCATGGAAAATGGTAAGGCAAATAATCAACCAATAAAACTTCCTTACTCAATCTCTGAAAAAGATGTAGCTTTAGCAGATACAATTTCACCAATGGAACAAGCTGAACGTAATAAAGAGTACGCTTTGTATACAATGGCGATATTAGCGAAGATTTACACAGATGAAGTTGAAAAACAAACAGGTAATATTGTTCCAATGACAGATGTACCTGGAACATCAGCTATTGTTGACTCTCTAAGATATAATCCAAATTCTGGAGTAAAGATTGCATCAATTGATGCATTAAGACATATTTACAGACCAGAATACAAGGAAGAAATGTCAACTTTGTTCACTCTTGCACAAGCAGATACAAACCCAGAGGTTGCAATCGCAGCGACAAGAGCGCTTGACAGAATTAATAACCAATAATACACTTTTCATAACACATTCATTACACTACACAAAACGCAGACTGGCTAACCCTAGCCAGTCTGTAATTGTTCGCCTCTAAAATTTATCGCTGCGTCAAACGACACACCTTACATACTAATAAAACACGCTTGTTAAAAAACTTAAAGAAAATTTTAATTGAAATCAATATTTCTTTAAACTAAAATATTAATATGTTAAAAAGATATGTTTTGATAGCTTTAATCGTTCTAAATCTTGCACCAGCTTGGTCTGAAGAGGCGCAAGTCAAAGAAACGTACAAACTTCAAGGTCAAGTTGAGTACGATGACAACCCTGTTGAAACAATCTATTTAGACGAAAATATTGACAAGCCACAGGTTAATATACCTCAACGCTCGCTAACTTTGCCAGTAAGGGTTTTGAGCATAACTTCAAACACCAACACGCCCAGGAGTGCCCTTGCAAGGGCGGCAGTAACAAGGAATAATTTGAAGGATATTCTTCCGCTTAGTGGAACTTTGTCTGACCAATTGGGAAAGGGTGTGAGCTACGGTACTATTTGGGGCGAAGAATTGTCTTTCTCTCAAATCGAATCAACAACTGGTGTATTTTTGAGATATGATTCACCAAAATTATTCTCGCTTGATACAAAATTTAGACAATCGTCATCTCAAGATGTAGGAACACAATACGGAACCGTTAGAGTCACGCCAGAATGGCATATTACAGATAAACTAACTTTAAAAGATTCGTTTACAAACTATGTAAATGCGCCTAAAAACAAGAACGAGTTGACTTTGGTGTATACACCAGCTCTAAAAAAATATGCAGAATCACTGAAATTTGAGCTAGGGGTTGCGCAGTCTTATTACACAAATGGAAGACAAAGCTCTGCGATTAATTTTTCTACAGGTTTTAAGTTGTAATTAATTTAAAAATTTTATATAATTGATTTATGATACGATACAAACAAACACAAAGAAGACCCAAAAGAGTCGTTAATAAGGAACGCCAAACGGTATCAAATGCTGAAAAGAAATTTAAACAAAATTCTACGGCATCTGGTTTCTACTACTCTTTTTTAACTGTCGTATTACTTCTGTGTCTTGTGCAAATTACTATAAGCGCAGTGTTGAACATCTCAAAAATCATCTCTTATAAAGCAAAAATTATCCAAATAACCAAAACTAGAGATGCTGCAAAAGCTTTAAATGAGCAGCTTAATGATAATATCAAAAACTTCTCAAACGTTACAGGTTTGGAAGCTATTGCAAGAAACAACCTTAAAATGTCTGGTGAGGACGAGGTTTTGGTAATTATTAATACTCCGAAAGAAGAAGAAAAAGAAGAGAAACCGAAATTAATCGGGCTGAAGAAACAACATGATTAAAGATTTATTACAGGAAGCTTTTGCGCTTAAAGCTAGTGGACATTATAAACATGCCATAGAGGTTTTCTATAAGGCATTAGAACTTGATAATACAAGCTCTGAACTTTTGCTTGAAATTGCTGATTTGTACGATAAGCTAGGGAATGAAGAGAAGGCTCTGAATTATATTGAACAGATTTTGAATAAAGAGCCGACGCATGTTGAGGCTTTGAAGTTCTTGAAACATGTGTTTGAACGAAGAGGAGCTTGGCAAGAGGCGGAACAGACTGCAAAAAATATTTATTGCGTTTCACATAATCCTTCTGATTTGGCGGAAATCTTTAAACTTTTGATAAAGCAAAATAAGTTTGATGAGATTTTTGAGTTTAACCAAAACTCTGACGATAAGAATGTATGCTTAGAGGTTGCGAGGGCTTATTATTACAAAAAAGATTTTGGGCATGCACTAGAACTTCTTGAAAAAATTCAACCCCAGATGGCAGAAAATCAAGATTATTTGTTATTATTGGGTGAGTGTTATTACTATTTAAACAAAAAAGAACGTTGTATTGATATTATTGCAAAATTTTCGGCAAAAAATGCTGAACAACTAAATTTTATCGGACTGGTAGAAACTTATCTTGAAAATTATAAGAGCGCAATTCGTTATTTTAATGATGCAATCAAACAAAATCGTTCTAATTCAGAGTATTATTACAATTTAGCGAATGTTTATTTTAAACTCAGCGAATTTTCATTAGCTAAAAGAAATTATAATTTGGCAATTTCGATTGAGCCTGAAAATAAAAACTACCATTTTGCGCTCGCAAATTTGTATTATTCTGAAAAACACTATAAGAAGGCACTGGAGGAATTGCAAGGCAACTTCTTTGAGGCAAGGTTCTTGAAAGCAGTTATCCTGTATGAAACAGGGTATTTGGCGTTGGCAAGAAGAGAGTTGAACGAACTTGCAGAGGAATTTCCTGAAAAGAGCATGGTTGCGGAGTATAAGGCTAAAATTGATAGCGAGCTGGGGCTTAGCTAAAAAACTCTGTAGTCTTAATTTTGTTCAAGATTTTTTCTAATCTTGCTTTGTCATGCAGATACCAGAACCCAATTAGAACTTCAAATGCGGTCGCAGGACGGTATTCGTGCTGAATAGAACGCCTTGCAACAGGGATTGGAAGATTGCGCCCACGCCTTGCGAGTTCATGCTCCTCTTCTGTTAGTGCTGGCATGAGGAACTCTAACATTTCTTTTTGGAAGGACGCTTTAACTCTGTCTGTTGTAATTTTGTGTAAAAGCTTGGCATTAGAGGTTTTGAGGATTGTGTAATCTCTAACAAAAACCTCCCAAACGGCATCACCTATGTGTGCATAATTTCTAAGTGGCATGATTTCTTTTTGCATAATTCTATGTTAACACAGTTAAAAACAAATGTTTAGAGGTGTTTTATTGCTGAAATTATTGGGTTTGCAAAAATTTAAAAAAAACTCTTTACAAAAAAAATTTATTTGTTATTATAATTAAGTGAGGTTCAAACGAACCGAGGGACACGAGGTCAAGTGAAACTCACAAACAATTAAATAAGCTGAAATAATCCTCAGTAGCTCAATGGCGGAGCAACCGGCTGTTAACCGGTAGGTTGTTGGTTCGAGTCCAACCTGGGGAGTTTTTTCTATTATTAGGGCAAGAATTCGTTCCAAGCCCTTTTTTAATGTCTATTTCAGGAGTTCGATTGTTGGTTAAATTTTTGGTTAAATTGTACTGATTTTCTGCTATTGTTTGGAATATTGGCTTTAGTTTTATATCAAAGTTTTTGTCTTTATATGTGATTTGTTCTGAAATAATTTCCATGATTTTTCTTCTTTGAAATAGGTTGCCTTTCAAGAAATAATCATGTGCGTTATCTGTAAAACTAAGCAGTGTGTCGGCTTTGTCGTAAAATGCCTTATCAAGTTTATCAATTTCTTCCAGTTGAATTTTCAGTTTGTCTTTTTCAATTTGCAACTTATCATTTTGAGCTTTCCAAAAATCATGAGTTATAGCGTTGTCCAATTTGAGGGTAAACGCTTCCTCTATCCTATTCTCAAGTCTTGTTATTTGCTTGATAATATTATTTTTAACTTCTTTTGAATATCCGTTTTTCTTTTCATGTACAAATTTTAGCTCCTTCAAGATTCGCTCTCTAATATCTTGAGGAATCACTATCAATCGAATAATTTCTGCAAAAGTCTTATCAACCACTAATTCATTGATATAATCTCTTTTGCACTCGCCACCTTTATTACCAGTACAATGATAATAAATATACTTACCTTTTTTAAATTCTGCCGTTAAGCGACAGCCACAATGTGCACATCTTATTAATCCTGTATAAGCAAAGTCATAATTCTTTTTTCTAGCTTTATCAGGGGATAATAACCTATCTTGTACACTGTAAAAAAGCTCTTTACTGATTAGAGGTACGTGCTTTGCATTTTCATGGACTTTATCTTCAAACTTGAACACTCCTGTATAGAAAATGTTTTTTAGGATAAATTCAACGGTGGATTGTGGCACTCTTCTTCCGGAACTACTTCGAAATCCCTCTTTGTAAAGTTTTGCAGTTAAACTCCTTAAAGAATACAATCCACTATCATATAAATTGAATGCTTGTTTTATGTAAAAGGCACAACTCTCATCTACAATGATTGTTTTTGAACCATCTTCTTTTGATATATTTTTGTACCCAATAGGAGCTTTATGCGGATATTCCCCTAATTCTGCTTTCTGGCGTAATCCGGCAATTGTTCTGGCACCAATTACTTTTCTTTCATATTCTGCAAAACTCATACCAATATTTCGCATTAAATCACCTTCTATTGTATTCACATTTGCTTCGGTAGCTGATAAAAGTTTTATTCCTTGTTTCTCAAATAATGGTCGTAAAACACCGTGATAGTCCTCGGTATTCCTCGAGATTCTATCCAATCTCCATATAATAACAGCAGTAATTTTGTTTTTCTTTTTACTACAATACGCCATTAGTTCTTGTATTTCAGGTCTTTCAAGATTTTTAGCCGATTTTCCTTCATCAACAAACACTTTTGCCACTGAATAACCTTGCTTTTCTGCAAATTCTATACACTGTCTTTTTTGATTATCAATACTAAATCCGTGTTTTGCTTGTTCTTCTGACGATACTCTTGCATACACAACTGCTTTTTCCATACATTCTACTCCCTTTTTTATATTAGCTAAGATTCATTTTCATTTCCAGAATTATTAATATTTGCTGCGTCATAAATCTCTTTTATTGCATCTACATAAGCTACAATCAATTCAAAACTTTTTCCAACAGAAATCTTTGAGTTAGTTGCCGATATATTTATTATTGAATTATCTGTTTTAATTGTGATCATTTATAAAAACACCCTTTTCTTATTTTTTGTTGTTCACCTCTTTAAAGAGGGTAAAATTTATTCCTCCCTATTCTATCTTCGTAATCAATATTAAAATAAACACTTTCTGTCAAAATCTAAGTAGTGAGTTTTATCAATAACATTCTTAAAATATTTTGGAAGGTCTAGATTCAGTGGAATTGGATTGTGCTTAAAGTAACCAAGTGCAGATAATTCAAACAAGGCATTATCACGTTCAACTAGATCTTGATTGTAGTAAAAATAATTGTCAAAATCGAAGTTAGTAAAATCGTTATCAAGACAAACATATTGCCATTGAGTATACATATCTGCAGTTGCTTCGGATAAATTATCTTCAGACATTTTATTTACCAGTGCTTTTAATTCTTTAAATGTTCTAGGTACATTGTAATTAAAGCTATATCTATCTGCATTTTGAAGAGCTGTTGTTACAATTCTATCAATACAATCATTGTCTCGGTATTTTCTTAAATTTGAATACCGACAATTTTTTATATCTGGAATTTCTCGACAAGTATTACTATCTTCATTATTATCAGTTGAGCTTAAAATATTTATGCTTATGTCAAATGTGAATACATCTCCAATTTCTAACTCTTTTAACAGTAATCTATCAGTTTTGGACATTTTGGTCGAAGCAATTTGGAATGTATTTATATAGTCAAAATGTTTCCCAATATTCATTCCTCTTATACCTTCCAGGTGCTTATTGTAAAAATCTCGAAGTGGTATTGCCGGAATAACCTTTATTTGCATCAAATCACTTCCTTCTGTGCAGCAAGTTTTATCCCCACAAACGCCTATCATATTTTCATTAATTATATTTGTTATTTTAAGCATTGCTTTTCTCCTTTTCTTTTTTATCTAATCTTTTTAACGCTTGAATAGCATTTCTTTTTGTAGCTAAAAAGCTTCGTTTATTTGCTGTTTGGCAATAATTTATCAATCCAATTACCCTCCTTAATTCTTTTTTGTTCATATCCTCTAATGTTTTTTCCTTTAAAAGAGAAACTACTTTATAACCTACACTATCCGGCACACTGATTTTCCCACCTTGAGCTAGGTAAAAACCTGTAATCATTGCTTTCTTGAAACTATAGAATTTTGTTTTTTCAGGTTTAATTTCAAGTTTATGCCTTTTTAATACAGATTTTATAAACCGAATTTCTTCCCCAGTAATACCGTATTTTGCCGACAGAGTAATATCATCAACATACAATGAAAACGTTATATCTTTTTCTTCCATGTGTTGTGCAATTTCGTCGAATAAATCTTTATGTGTCAAAAAGGCAAGAATACTACTCGTTGGAGCACCCGTTGGAATATGCCCTCTAAAAGTACACATCTGCACCAATATCTCCAGAGCTTCTCCCGAGATATTAAGTTTGTTTTTAAAAAATCTCCGAACATAACAAGCCTTTGAATTAGTAAAAAAGCTTGAAATGTCGGTTGTAACATATGCATGTTGCCCAGCGTGAGCTTGTGCATTAATGTAGTTATTTCCACTCAACCAACACTTGTTATATTCTGGGCAATCGAACATTTCAAACAATATTTCTTTTAAATCCTTTAAAAGAAGTTTTAAAATAACGTTAGGTTCTTCTATTAATCTTTTCTTAGTCTTACCCTGAACTTGATAGCTTCTATACCCTTTTTTAGTAGCATCAATTAAACTTTTTATTGGAAAATCTAAAATTTCTGCCAATTCTGATAATGTTGAAATCCCGTATAAATTAAGCTGTTTTTCATCTTCCTTTCTTATATTTGCTTGTGTCATTATTCTCCCTTTCTGTTTAAAATGAGGGCAGGTGCAGGTAAATGGGACTCCTGCGTATATGATTACAACCCAATTGCCCTCAATAGAGGCCGGACGGAGCATAAGCGGAGTCCGGTAGAAAAAAGGAAAAGAGGGCTACCCTAATAAGTCTTAATGAAGCATTAAGAGAATTAAGAGTAAGTTATCTTCCCTTACGAAAGAATGAAGTATGATTTTCTTCGTTGAGCCAGCCGTCTCGATCCGGTAAGGACGAGAAAGTTAAGTTCATTGTGTTCATTAAGTCAATCAAGTTCAATCCCCCGATTTAATAAGTCCCTTTGATAAGTTGCAATCATTATTTTGTTTTTTACTTAACAAAATCTTTCTTTTTTATTTCCGGGAATTTTACATCAATTCCTATTGCTCTCAGGTATTTTGCGTATAGCTTCTTTCTTTTTTCGCTGAGTAAATCATTATCTTTTACTTTCTTAGCCATGTTTGTGTTCTCCTTTTTAAACTATTTACTAATGCCGATTTAATATTATTTAAATCTCTAATCATTAACTGATTATAATTAGAGTATATAATTTAAAGATTAAGCCTTCAGAAAAGGGGCTAAAAAATAAGTTTAAAAAATGAAAAAATTCAAAAAAATATCAAGTTGAGACAATAACGTCTATATTGCAGGAAACAAAAGGGATACAGAGTGATGTACCACAATAACTAACTACTTCATAAAACTTAACAAAATTCTAAGTGTCAAAAGATACAGTGATTTTAATTTTGCTTCATATTTTTTTACATTAAAATCTTAGGAAGAGAAATACAGACAATATTGTTAGAATTAGTCGAATGATTTAGGGATAAATTCTGTTTTGAGTTTGTTTATGGACTCTTTTATAAGAGCGATTCGTTTCTGTTCTGACATATTAGTTTCTTTAGCTATTTCTTTTTCGATAGACTTAAAACTATCTAAAAGACATATTTTTAATTGTTTTCTTAATTGTAAGTTGTTTCTTTTTAGTAATCTATTTTTTCGAGAATAAACAATTTGTTTATAATCAATGCTATTTGCTCTAAAAGTATCATCATACTGTTTCCAATCTTCAATCTGTTGATTTAAATAATCAAACTCATCAAACATGTTTTTGCAATTATCACATATTGCTCTAGAATTCTTAATACGATTAGGATTACAGCAGTTGCAATAATTTTTTCTGTCATTTTTAAGGATATTAACTATTTGGTTATGCAAGTCTTTATAATAGCTAGAGCTGTATGGAGCTGTCATATCTTCAAAGAAAGGCCTAAAATCTTCTTCTTTGACTATCCTATCTTGATCCATAGGAAAATATAACGATTTACTTATTGAATGTTTGTCATTTGTGGCTTTATTTTTAATAATTGTTTTACCATTCACTTTAGTAGAAGGGTACTCTGAAATACAATAATTAAAAGATTTTTTCCCAAGATTCTTTATCTCTATTTTGTCTAAAGTGCTTCCTCCAAATCTGTAATAAAATTTATTTTCTTTATAATTTTCAACGATTAGTCTAAAGAGCATTTCTTTTTTGTTATCAGTTACTTTACTAGGTTGAGAGTCATTACCTAGCGTATCTTTAATAAATGATAGGGCATAATTGTCATCATCGAAATCTGCAAATCTATCTTTATATGAACCATAACATAATTCTAGTGAATTTAAATGTATTAATACTGATCGTGCTGATACAATTATAGTGTATAATAACTTTCTTTTTGGTGGTAACCCATCAAGAAAAAATAAATCCTTTTCTAATTTACCATTAAGTTCTTGATTTATGTAATTAAGAAAAGTTTCTATTGTATAATCATCTGCATACTTTAGTAAATCATGGGTTATATCCGATAAATTTAAATAGAATTTTTCTTTTGCACCTAGTTCCATCTAAAAATTGTACGCGAAAAACTTTTAATTGTAAATTAATTATATATTTATATTAAAATATCTACTAAGCATTATACATACTGTTTAGCCAGTTTATAAAAACTTGTTGGTTTTAAATTGAGTTGTTTCATTGCTTCTCTAGCTGTGATAGCACCAGATTTCCAGACTTTGTAAACATTATCCCAATTCTCTGGGTACTCAATTGGAGGCTTGCCTAAACGTTTACCTTTTTCTTTAGCTAGTTTGATACCCTCAGCTTGTCTTTGTTTTATAAAAGCACGTTCCTGTTCGGCAACATAGCTTAATAGTTGTAGTACAATATCTGAAATTACTTCTCCAATTAAACCTTCTGTCCTTGTGGTATCCAATACTGGCATATCGAGGACGTTGATATTAGCTTTAATTTCTCTTGTAATCTCACGCCATTCTTAACAAATCTGTTTGTAATTACGTCCTAATCGATCTATGGATTTGATTACAAGAACGTCCCCATCTCTTAATTGGACTTTTAGAGCTTGATATTGAGGTCGGTCAAAATTTTTACCTGAACATTTATCCACAAAAATATCTCGTTCGTTAATTCCAAGATCTAACATTGCTTCTAATTGTCTATCTTCTTTTTGATTCGTTGAAGATACTCTACAATAACCAAAAGTTTTAGAATTGATATTCGCCATATTCATCTCCCTGCTTGAGTTTTAGCATCTACAGTCTAACGCACTATTCGTAAAAGTCAAAATTTTAAGCGAACATTCGTAAACTGTAAGTTGGGAGATTTACGAACAGAATTTAAGGCAAAAATTAACTGTTCGTTTAAGTACACTCATACGAACACACAAAATTTAATAAGGCTGTTTTTAGTTAACAAAACTGAAACATTAAAGAATAGGAATTAACTATGAGAAAAAGATTATAAAATTCATTCTACAGTTAAAACATTATTTAATACTTTTTTGCATGTTTGTAACAACTTTACAAGCACACCCAAAATATAAAACAGTTAAAAATAGTAAGTGCCAAAATGAACTTTGCACCATACAAAAACTTGCTCCCATCTGATTAATTCCTACAAGACCAACGCTGGTAGGTGTTGTAGGAACAAAAAATCCTATAAATTTTATTAGAAACGGCAAACTTTCTTTCGGCCATACAAATCCCGGTTCAAATATCATTGGTACAGAAGTAATAATTAAAATCATTAAAGAGTTTTCTCTGTTTGTATATAAGCCAACTAATGCCTGTCCTAGAAAAGCTACACAAAATAAGAATGGGATTAAAATTAAAAACATTGAAGGATTAAATGTCATTTTATAAACAAGTAAAGTCGGAAATAAGTACATAAACATAAGTGCATATATAAAATATAAAGATACATACGCAAATGCTTTGCCAAGAACTATTTCAATCGGATTATCGCTAATTTCATTAATCTTATCTGCCTTATAGTTTACAATTTGTCCGTTAGTCCAAATTTTTACACCGTTAATTTGTTCTTTGATAGTTGCTCCAAGCATACCTGAACCAATAAGCATAGTTTGTTGTAGTATCAGTAAACAGATTAATGGAACAATATAGTTTTGATAGCTTCCAATTGGGTTATATAAAGGCATATCAACGAGTTCAAAGGGAGATTTTATATGAATAGCCATATCTTTTGAAAGACCAAGTTTCATTAAAGTAGCAATTTCTATTTTATTACTAAAATCTCCAACTGTTTGAATAATTCCGGCGGCTATTTGTTTATAAACGATTAAATACGTTGAATCTTCATAAGCTGTTACTTTTACGGATTTGCCTCTTTTAATATCTTGTTCAAAATCTTTAGGAATGATAATACTACCATTAATTTTATTTCTATAATAACTTTCTTTCGCTTCAACTAATGTCGTTGGTCTATCCGCAACTTTAATTAATTGGTTACTATTCAAATTCCGAATTAATTGTCTGGACATTGAAGAATTATCTTGATCAACAACTGCGATTGGAACATCTTGTACAATATGATTTGAAAAAGGAAACATATAAAAAATTCCATACAAAAAAACAGCAATACACATAATTAGAATAGTACCACCATCTTTAAAAATTCTTCTAAATTCACCTTTTGCTATTTTTATTATATTATCTTTATTTATGTTCATTAAGTAAGTCCTCAATTAGCAGCATGTTATATAGCAGAGCATTGCCAAAATATATAACAATATTATTAATATCAAATAAATTGTATGTTTCCGCATTTGTCGTTTATTTGTCATATTTTGAACCAATAATTTTCGTTTTCTGCTTTTTTCTTTAATAAAGGAATAAAACAACTTGTAAATAGTATTAAGAACAATAACCATCTTAAATAAATAAACTCATAATGAGGTTGAAATCCTCTTAGAGTTTGATCTACAAACAAACTAACAAATGGTCTTATTGGTAATAAAGAACTATACATTCTTATCCCCAAAGGCATTGATACCGTAGGATATGTAATACCTGCCAAACTAAAACCCAGCGAAGCAAAAAATGCACCAAAACTAAATCCTTTTCTTAAATTTCCGGTAAGCCCTATAAACATAACTCCATACATTTGATAGGCAACAATAAAGACTACAACCGAAAGTAGTAAAAATGGAATATTTGCATGAAAAGGTGCACCATAAACAACAACAAAAATGTACATAGTTAATGCAAATAATAGCGTATATACAATGGTATAAAATAATATTTTACCAAAGATTGCTCTTGTCATAGAGTTATTTGCAACTTTTAGCCATTCTTTTGTTGTTCCTTCTTTAAATTCTATTCCAAAACTCCAAATTCCAAGAAATAAAATCATAACTTGAAAACCATGTGCAAACAAAGTGTAAGACAAAAAATAAGAATAATTCAAATATGGATTAGCCCTAATATGTTCATCAACGCTTACTATATTTACTTTTTGAATAGCTACGTTTTTGGGAGTTCCTTTTTTCATTCTAATTTTTGCATCAGCACCTGCGATTGCAGTTTTAATAGCTGTTGCAATATCTTTGTTAATTAAACCTCCTACTAAAATCATTTGATTATTATAATAATAAACTAATTGAGGTCTTTCTCCTCTTTTTAAATTTTTTGTAAAATCTTGAGGAATATACACAATAGCATAGGCTTTTCTTGATACCAATAATTTTCTACTTTCTTCAATATCTGTGGTTCGATATTTAATTTTACAAGTTTTAGTAGAATCAACCATTCGTAAAATTAATCTCGAAATTTCAGTGTTATCTTGATCTACAGCTACAATGGGTAAATCAACAGGAGCTCCTTGTGAAAATGTGTATGACAAACAAAAACACATAAACAATGGCCACACTATCATCAAGAATAGTATAAATGGTCTGGATTTAACTTTATTTACTTCTCTTTTAAATACATCAAAAAATGCTTTCATTTTTTAATCTCGATTTTGTTTTTTATTATCTTTTCCAACTTTACCCCAATCAACGACAGCGGTCATACCTGCCCGTAAATCCGGATTTGGTTCTATTGGTACTGCTCTAACTTCAAAGGTTTTTAAGTCAAAATCACCTCTAATTCTTGTAGCTCTCCACGTTGCAAAATTCCCTAATGCTGATATAAAGTTGACTTTAACTCTCATTGGTTTTTTGCTTATTGCAGGAATAACAACATCAAATTCGCTTCCCATCTTTATTTTTGATAACAAATCTTCTCTTAGATTAAAAACTACCCAATTATCAGTAGTATCAACAATAGAAATTATTGAATACCCAGCACCTACAAGTTCTCCTTCTTCGACAGGAATATCGGTTATTTGTCCTGAAATTGGAGCTATGACTTGTTTTTCTTTTACATAAGAATTTATTTCGCTTAGTACGCTTTTTGCTTTTTTTACGTTAGCATTAGCAGATAATTTATCTTCATAACGAGAACCATTTTGAAGCATTTGATAATTTGATTTTGCGACCGCAACCGCTTCTTGTGCAGATTTATATGTTGCGTAAGCTTCATCAGATTTTTGGTCTGAAAGTACACCTTCTTTGTTCAATCTGCTTACCCTATCATATGTTTTCTTTGCAATATCTAATCTGGCTTCTGCTTCTTTTAAAGAATTATATGCCATTTGTTTTTGTTCTAATCTTGAACCGTTATTGACTTCAGCACTTTGAGCCTGAGCCAACATTACACTTGCGTCAGCCTGTTCATATTTAGCCGAAATATCAGGAATATCTAGAGTAATTAATACTTGACCTTTTTCAACAATATCGCCTTTTTTAACGTGTATTTTATCAACACGACCGGTAATTTTTGAAGATAAATCGACAGTTTTGGTGTCGACTTCACCCTGTATAATTAATTCGTTATTTTCTTTAATTATAAAATATGTAAGAAAACTGATAATGATTATTGAAATTATTGCAATTATTTTTATTTTCGTCTTATTCATTATATCCTCTTTCGTTTTATAAGCCTTCTGTTGTTGAATTTTTAATATAATTTAAGATATCTTCTGCATTATCATTTGTGCTTAACAATTTTGTTAAATAAATATCGTAATAGTACATAGAATTTAATCTTTGTATCTTTACGTTAGACAATGCTGATTCTGCATCTGTAACTGCAAGAGATGTACCATATCCTTCTTGAAATGCCAGTTTTGCAGTTCTTAATGCTTCGTTTGCACTTTCGATTGATGCGTTTGTTAATTCATATTGTTCTTTATACTTCATTAATTGTTCGTAATTACTTGTAACGGAACTTTCCACTTTGTATTTAGTATTTAAAGCTTCATAATCGGCAGCTTTTTTTAAGTGTTTTGCAGCTTGAAGCTCGTTATATCTGGTTAAACCATCAAACAATAAGAAATTTGCCGTTGCTCCTACTGCAAATCTAGGAACTTGTGAAGATAATTCGGAAGCTCCAATAATATCATACGCAAAAGCACTAACCGTTGGAGAATAGTTTGCGGCTTTACTTCTATAATTTGCTTGAGCAAGTTTCTTTTTTACTTCACTTTGTTTTAATTCTGCATTATTTTGTAGAGCAAGTTTTTTATATTCTTCTAATTTTTCAAAATCATTGTTATAAATAAACAATTTTGAAGTTGGAGCAATATCAATTCCATTTATATCTATGTTTTCGTCTTTTATTAGAGCAATTAATCCTTCTTTGATAATATCAATATCTCTTATTGCAGATTTATAATCTCTTAATGCTTGATTATATGCGACTTCTGCATGTAATCGTTCTGATTTTGGAATCATGCCTGCTTTTTCTAACTTTTTAGCATCTTCCCAGTGTTGTTTATTATTATCTAACACCTGTTTTTTTGCCTTAGCAACGTCTTGAAAGAAAATTAATCCATAATATTTTTCAACCAATGCTACGGTTAAATTATTAGTTAATTCTTTATAATTATTATTACTGCCTTCTAATTTAGCTCTTGCCGCAGAATTTAATGCTAATTTTTTGCCACCTGTAAAGATATTCCAAACTGCACCAAAATTTGTTGTCCATAAATTTTTATCCTGAATAAGAATTGACGGAACATTAACAGTTGAAGCTCCAAGATGTACCGGAGGAGTATTTACAGTTATTTGATCTCCAAAATGAACATAAGATGTACCTACATTTAACTTTGGAAAGTATGTTCCGATTGCGGCTTTTTTTTCATACTGTTTAACTTTTATGTCTTCTAAACAAGCCTTTATACCATTATTATTTGCCATCATTAATTCAAAAGCCTGCTCAAATGATAATTCAACATGTTCAATAGTTCCTTTTACAGGAGTTTTTGTTTCTTCTTTTATAATGATATTTTGTGAATCATTCTTTACATTTTTATCTTTTGCTAAAGCTATTCCATTACTTAGAATAACAATCAATATAGCTGCTACTATTCTTTTTTTCATCTTTTAATTACCTGAAATGATTTTTATAATAACTGGTTATTATAATAACTAATTGACATGATAGTACGTTAATTTTAAAATTCAATTATGCAGAGGTAAATAATGACAAAAATTAAAGCAAATCATTACATTGATACAACAGTATTTCATCTGGAAGAAGCCTTAAATTCATTCAAGGCTTATGCAACTAAATATTTTAATAATTTAAACATAGGAATTACATCAGAACAATTTGTTCTTTTAGATTCAATATATTGTAATCCGGGAATTTCACAAAAAGAATTAGCCGAATTAACAATTAAAAATCTTTCAAATGTTACAAGAATGTTAAGCATACTGGAAGAAAAGAATTTAGTTTATAGAGAAATTGATAAGAGAAATAATTACCTAATAAAAAGACTATATTTAACATCGGAAGGTAAAGCTTTAATAGATAATAATATATCAGATATAAAAGATATTTTTTCAACTGTTTTTGAGAATTTTTCAGAAAAAGATATTGAAAAATTTAAAGAATTAGCTATTAGATTTAAAAAGAATTTTTCATAAAATTATCATTAACAAACGATTTATATAATAACCACTTGACATGATAAGTATTTGCCTTTAAAATTTTGGGTATGGGGAATAATGTTAAGAATTTCAATCGCAACCATTACTCTGATACATCTTTATATCAGGCTGAAAGAGCGTTGTTATTATTTAAAACGTATGCCTCAAAATTTTTTAAAGATTTAAACTTAGGCATTACATCTGAGCAGTTTGTATTGTTGGATAATATATATTGCAATCCCGGCATTGCTCAAGTCGAATTATCTACAATTGCTTTAAAATTTCCATCTAATACAATAAGAATTTTACAAGTATTAGAAAATAAAGGTTTAATTACAAAAAAAGTTGGAACTCGCAAAAATTATTTAGTTAAAGAATTGTATATAACTGAACAAGGGAAAGAATTAATCGATAATAACATTGATAAAATCAAAAATATTTTTGATGATATTTTAATAGATTTTAATCAAGACGAAATCGAAGTTTTCAAAAAATTGGTAATTCGACTACAAGAAAGTTGTTCTAAAAACAGTTGTTTAAAAGATATTTAAGTTATGCAAGCAATTTATTCAACTATACACAAAACAAAGGAGAAGATAAAAATGTTAAAAAAATCGATTCTTTTAATCGCAGGTGGTATTGTAATTACCTATGCAATCGTTCAATTAGTGAAAAAGATGTAGAACCAACTCTTCTTTCCCTGTCATACACAAGAAAGCCCCCCAAAAAGGGGGCTTTGTCATTATACTGATAATAACTTTTTTACTTCATTTCTTTTTACTTTATTTGTTGAAGTTTTAGGGAGTGGTTCTCTTTTAATTATTATATTTACAGGTCTTTTGTATACGGTTAATCGTTGAGATAAATTTTTAATATCTGTTTTTACAAGATTTTCCACTTCTTTTTCTGAATATAAATCATACAACTGAGGTTTTGGAATAATAATAGCTGCCACTTCTTCTGTATTATCTTTTGCACCAAATGTTTTTGATAAGCCTATAACACAAATTTCAGAAATATATTCACTTTTTTCTAATACTGACTCAACTTCTTCCGGAAATACTTTTTTCCCACCGGATAATACAATCATGTTTTTAATTCTGCCTGTAATATACAAATGCCCGTTTGAATTTTGCTTTGCAATATCACCGGTATGCAACCAACCATCTTCCGTAATTACTTCTTTTGTCATTTCGGGTCTTTTGTAATAACCCTTCATAACCGATGGACCTTTTAACAATAATTCTCCTGTTGTATTATCAATTTTTGCTTGATAATGTTTTAAAGGTTTACCGATAGAGGAAAGGTCTTTATATCTGTCCGTATTAACAGAAACTACAGGACTTGTTTCTGTTAGACCATAACCTTGAAAAACTTTAATTCCGATTCTTTCAAAGAATTTTCCTACACTTTTATCAAGAGGTGCTCCACCTGCAATACAAGCCGCAAATTTTCCACCAAATTGTTTATGTATTTGTTTGAACATCATTTTCTTCATTCTATATGAAGGTACGAATTTTGCTACGTGAAATAAAAACTGAAACATTAGTTGATGAATCTTTGTTTTTTTCTTGATATTAGATTCAATAGTAGTTTTCAACAATCTCAAGAATGCAGGAACAACTATCATAAATACAATTTCTTTTTCACGCATTATACTTAGCACATCATTAGGTTTAAGACTTTTTGTATAATATACAGAATATCCCATATTTAAAAATGATGAAAAACCAACAGTCATTTCAAACAAATGATTCATTGGTAATATTGATAATGTTTTAGCATGCTTTGAAGTAAAAATTGTTCCCAGTATTTCTCTAATATCTTCTAATTGAGAAATTATATTCTTGAATGTAATTTCTACACCTTTTGGAGCGCCTGTTGTTCCTGATGTATAGATAATTAACGCTGTAGAACTTGCTTTTCTCAATCTCCATTTAGTAGTGCTTTTATCAGCAATTTCATAAATAGTTTTTCTTTCTTTTATTCCACAATTTTCATCTATTATCATAATGTACTTAATAGAAGGTATTTCTTGTTTTAGATATGTAGCCATGTCTGAAAATTGTGAAGATATTAATAATATTGTTGGTTCACAATCAGATAAAATAGATTTTAACTCATATTTGGTCAATTTAATATCTAAGGGAACAGTTATCAAACCGGCAAGAACTGAAGCAAACACACAAGCACCATATTCAGGTTTTGACTCAGACAAAATCGCTAATCGTTCTCCTGTTTCTAATTTTAGTCCATTAATAAAATAATAGGCTAATTGTTTTGATAAATGTGCAATTCCTTTATAAGAAAACTCGCTCCAACCATATTTGTTTCTAATCCCTAATGCTATTCTTTCACCATATTCTTCAGAACGTATTTTTAGCAATGATAAGATATTCTTACCTTTTTTCACATTTCACCTCCAACACACCTTCTATAAAACCACATTATTCCAATTATCATCATATTTGGTTATCATTATATATAAAAATTGCTACTAATACAAGAATACAAAGTTAGTAAGTTATTTTATATGTTATTATAATAACCACTTGACATGATAACACAAAAATTTTATGATTAGTCTGTTGTGTTTAAATTTATGACAAAAGCAAAAGTGTTATGGGGTTAGATTATGAAAAAGAATAAATACTTTTCAAGAAAAGTAAGTGATTTTAATATCTTTAGGAGAATATTTCAACATATAGCTTGTAATTATTTTATTCAAACGGGAATGAAATGTAAGTATAATGTAAAATCAATAGATGGTATGTTCTTTGTTAATCCTAATAAAAAATATATTATTGCCAGCAATCATGTTACAGGTTTTGATCCTTTTTTTGTTAGAGCACAATTAAATTTACCAATAGCATATATGGCAAAGAAAGAATTGTTTGAGCCTTTTTGGTCAAGATTGCTAATGGATTTTTGTGGTGCTTTTGCTGTGGATAGAGAAAATGTTGGTGTTGATACTATTAAAACAGCTTTGTCAATAAAGAAAACCGATTGGAATTTAGGAATTTTTCCACAGGGTAAGAGAAGTAGTAATGGTAAAATGGAAAATGTTACTAAAGGTTTTGCATCTCTTTCTAAAAAAATGAAATTAGACGTACTTCCTATCTCAATTCTAATAAGTGAAAAACCAAGCAAAAATGGAAAATTTGATATTCAGATAATAATTGATGCTCCAATTTCACATGAATGTAGCACCGATGAAATTTTTAATGAATGGTGTGAAATTGTGAGTAAAAATGCGAATTTAAAATTAATACAACAAGTACATTCACACAATAACCACTTGACATGATAACCATGAGTTATTACAATTGCTTGTGTAATAGTTTGGTGTCGTGATGGATTGCAAAAAATTGAGTACCTAAAACTTGTTGAAGAAATTCAAAATCAGAAAAGACTTGACGATTTATATAAACAGAAAAAAGCTTTGCTACTTGATACTTTTACTTAACATATACATATTACTGTGCAAATACCATGAAATGGCACCGGGAGAGATTTACTAGGGAGGTTCTCCTGTTTTTTTATTTACAAATGTTTGCTTGAATCCTTATATCACTTTAATTTTGCAAAATTAAACAAATACAATAATGCGATTGAATTGTAACAAAAGTCATTCAATTGTAACAATTCTATCAAAAACCCTAAAGTTTTTACAAAATATGTCGATAACATGCATGTAAGATATAGGAAAAA
>CAKVLN010000002.1 GCA_934757275.1 uncultured Candidatus Melainabacteria bacterium | reverse complement strand
TTCAAATTGGTTCTTTTTTTCTGTCCTTATGAATATTTTTTTGTATAAAAAAGTTATTGTTGGGCAGGTATGCCCAATCGACAGATAAAAACCTCACTTGTTAGGGGTGTCAAAGTCGTACTTGAGCCTTACGAAAGTTACGAATGCGTGTGGGTTGAACTTTTAAAGAACAAGAATAAACAAGTAGTGTTCAATGAAAAACGTTGAACACGACTTACATTCATTTCTCTAAACCTCCCTAACTAGTGAGGTTTAGGAAAATGTAGGGTGCAGTCGTTTGACGCACCAATAACTTTTCAAGATTGCCACGAAAATCTTGCGATTTTCTCGCAATGACGCACAACTAGGCGTTTTTACACCCCGTCATTACGAGGAGCTTGAGCGACGAAGTAAACCATTGCTATATATTTTTTTGCAGAATTTACGCCACCTCTCTTAGGGAGAGGTTGTTTCCGTTCGTGAGGCTTCGTCGAACGTTACGGAAACGTGAGAGGGTGTTATTAAAATTATTGAATTGTTAAGAAATTGTAATAATATTTTTAATATATTCTCAAATGTTAAGAACTTAGAAAAATTGTTACAATCGGCGCAAACGTAGTAGTAGTAGTAGTAGTAGTAGTAGTAGTAGTAGTAGTAGTATGCTGCGCAGAAATTCATTTGATCCCTTTAAAAATCATGAAAAAGTCATTATTATGAGTATATAAACAATATTTAATTTTTCACAAAAATAGGAGATTTAATATGAAAAAACAAGGATTTACATTGGCAGAAGTCTTGATTACTTTGGGGATTGTTGGTGTTGTCGCTGCACTAACTGCACCTGCGCTTGTAATGAGCAGCAGAAACGAAGCGAACGCAGCAAGACTTTCAACAGTTGTATCAAACATGGAAAACGCTTTTCAAACGGCAATTGCACAAGAAGGCGCAGATAACTTGTATGGCACAAGTTTATGGCAAGAAAACGAAGTTAGTGCTACGGCAGGAAATAGAGCGCAGTTTGTTGGACGCTTAGGTCAATATATGATTGTAAATGGTTATAAAGATAATGAAAGAGCTTTTTATGGTGATGGAGTACAGACTTATGCAATGTCAAATACTGGTGGAGTAGGACAAGTTTCAGATTTAATGCTAAATCCATTTGTAATTGAAACAAAAAATGGAGCTGCAATTTTCATTCATACATTTCGCAGTAATGACTTAGCTGCGCAAAAAGTAAACGCAATCAATAGAGGGTGTACTTTATATACTCGTGCTGCTGAAATTATGATAGATGTAAATGGTAAAAATGGACCAAATGTATTTGGTCGTGATATTTTCTTTTTTATGTTAGGTGAAAATGGCGTTCTTTATCCGTACGGTGGTAGAGATGTAGACCGAATAGATGAAGTTGGTGTGTGGGACGAAAATAATGGTGAATATTCTTGTACTGATAACGATAAAGGGCGTGGGGAAACGGCAGGTATGGGTTGTACAGCTCGTGTAATCGCAGAAGGATATAAAATAAATTACTAATGTAAATTCTTGTGGTGCGCCACAGGCGCACCTTTTTTTTACAGAATTTACGCCAAGCTCCCAAAAGGGTAAGGTCATTTCAAGACGCCCAACAAGCAAATTTAGGGTTATTCTGAGTGCGATTAGCACGAAGAATCCAGCCTTTTAAAAACCATGTCCATTTGGTCAAAAACGGTTGGAACGCCTTCTACGCTTACAGTGGCTTATCAACGTTTTTAGTCGCTATTTCCACCCTCGTCTAAAAGTTTTATAAAATCAAACCTCAAAAACAAATCAACTCATATTCGCAAGTACAATTTTCTTTTTTTGTCGGCTCATCTTCTCGATTAATATTTTCAACCGTTTTTGTCAGTTTGTTTTTGTACTCTTCTTCCAACGCTGGCGTGTATTCAATTTGCACTTCCTCTCTATTTTTCAAATCGATATACACAAAACTTACTTTATCAGTTTTGAAAAATTCTTTAACCGCAAGTAAATATATTATTGTTTGAAAATCATATTTTGCATTTTTAGGTGCGGAGCCTGTTTTATAATCTAAAATATAAAATCTGTCATTTTTTTTAACTAAAGCGTCTAAACGACCGCCAAAGAAATAGTCACCAACCTTAACAGCCAAATTGTATTCTGTATTAATAACCTCATAACTAAAATACTCAATGGCTCTAAGATATTCCCAGACACTTTTTTCTCTCTCTGTTAGCGAATTTTCCATGTACTCCAAATTCTCGCCACGCAGATAGTAAGATGCCATTGCGTGAATATTTTTACCAAACTCAAAAATATCGTCATTAACTGGCATATTTATGCCTTTTATGTATTTCAAATAAAACTTTTTCGGACAAAGTTCATAAGTTTTTAGCATATTTGGCGAAAATTGTTGAAACATTTTTGCTCCTTACAAATTAAACAATTTTTGCGCATTAAAAAATAAAAGTCTGTTTAATAAATTTTCATCATTAAAATGCTCTAAAATCTTAGCTTTAAATACGTTCAAATTGTTGTCATACAGTTCTTTTTTTAAGTTGTGATCGCCAACAGGTGCATCTGATGCCCACATTATTCTATCTGTAAAATCGCCTTTAGAAGTGTTTCTCAAAGCCTCTATTAGCAAAATAGTGTCCTCTATATCCACCCAAGAAACATCAACATAAAGCGTAGCAGTCTCTTGCTCAATAGATTCTAGCAAGATTTTAATCGCTTCCTCGTGCGAACTTCTAGGACCAGTTGACAAATGCCCTAAAATTATTGGAACATCAGGAAACTGTTTTGCTTTTTCGTAAATCAGTTTTGGTGATGAGAAACGTGATTTGATATGCCCAGAATGGTATAAACAAGGCTTTTTGAATTGTCTTGCTACCTCTAAATACTTGTCATACTTTTCAGAAGTTGCAACCAGTTTTGTAAACTCTGGGTGAAACTTCAAGCCAACAAATTGCGGATAGTCTTTGAGCGTTTGTCTTATTACATTAGTATCAAGAGTTCTTTCCACCTCGCAAACAAAAAGCGGTTTTATTTGTGGATATTTTTTTGAAACGCTAAGCATCTCCATATTTGCAACATATTCGTCTTTCCCTGTAAAAGCATCTATTCCAGCTAAATTTGAGCAAATACAGGTTTTATCACCAATAATTCCTAACAAAAATTCTGGTGTGAAATTACCCCAAAAGGAGTTTCCAATATGAACATGTGCATCTATAATCATTGTTTTTCCTTATCTTTTCTGTACCAAGGAGCGTCGCAAATTAATGTTTAACGCCTTTAGTGATAGCTTCTAAAATACGTTTAACTTTTATTATTTGAATATCTTTAAATTCGTCCTGAACATCGTTTGAATCAGGTATAATAATTCGTTTGAAACCAAGTTTTTGAGCCTCATTAATTCTTTTTTCTATGTGATTAACAGCTCTAATTTCACCAGACAAACCAATTTCGCCTATAATTGCGGTTTGTGTATCAAAAACAACATCTCGCACACAAGTCACTATTGCAAGCGCAATTCCCAAATCTGCCGCTGGTTCGTTAACGTCAATTCCGCCGATAACGTTAACGTAAACGTCTTGTTTAGAGAGGTTTAGACCAATTCTTTTTTCTAGTACTGCAAGAATTTGTAAAACACGCCCTGTATCGACACCGTTCGCAATTCGTCGAGGTGCTGGATAAGGTGTTGTTCCAACGAGTGCTTGAATTTCTACAAGTAGAGGACGTGTGCCTTCGCTTGTTACGATAATTGTGCTTCCTGGTGTTTGTGTTTGGTTGTATTCTTTTAAAAACAATTCACTCGGGTTTATAACTTCGCTTAAACCAGTTGCACTCATTTCAAAAATTCCGACTTCAGAAGTGTTACCGAAACGGTTTTTTATTGAGCGTAAAATTCTGTATGTTTTTGTTTTGTCGCCTTCAAATTGGATAACAGTATCTACCATGTGCTCTAAGACTTTTGGGCCTGCGATGTTTCCTTCTTTTGTCACATGCCCAATTACGATTATTGAAATATTTTGCGATTTTGCAATATGCATAAGCATATTACAGCATTCTCTAATTTGAGAAACACTTCCTGCAGAACTTTGTATTATTGATGTGTATATAGCTTGAATACTATCTACAATTACTAAATCAGGTTTCATGCTCTCAATATGCTTTTTGATTAGTTCTAAATTTGTTTGCGGATAAATAAATAATGTGTTAGATTTTACTCCAAGACGTTCCGCTCTGAGTTTAATTTGGCTAGCTGATTCTTCTGCAGAGATGTATAAAACTTTTTTGTTATTTTTGCACAACTCGCCAGAAGTTTGCAAAAGGATTGTAGACTTACCTATCCCAGGGTCGCCAGCAATAAGAACCAAAGAGCCTTGTACAATTCCTCCGCCAAGCACTCTATCAAATTCTGAAATATTTGTGCTCATTCTTATTTCAGAATTCATCTCAATTTCGTCTAATGTCATGGGTGGAGTTGAGTCTAAAACTTCAACCTCTGTTTTCTTTTCAACAGGTGCTGATAACTCTTCTACAAATGAACCCCAGCTTCCACATTCAGGACATTTGCCTAAATAGCCAGCAGTTTCATAGCCACAATTTTGGCATACATATTTTGACTTAACTCTTGCCATGCTCTACTGATTCATTGGAATAACAAGCTTTTGACCGATTGATAAAGCGTTTGGATTAGCCATTTTGTTAGCTTGTTGAATTTTTGCAACTTTATCCATGTCAAATGAGCCGTAAAATCTAATAACAATACTTTCTAATGTATCACCTTCTTTAACAGTGTATTCTTCGTTTAAAGATACTTCTGGAGTAACTTTTTTAGCTGAAGAATCAGAAGGTATAAATGAAAATCTTCCGTTTGATTCTGTTGCAGACTTTTTAACTACAGGAGCTGGTGCAACAACATCATCTTTAGGGGTTGATACGTTGATTAAAAGGCTTATGAAGGTTGTAATTAATAACGTTACAATAACACCAACAACAAAACCTGTAACAAAATATACTTGAGGTGCTTTTTCGTTTTTTTGTTGTTTTACACCAAATGATTGCCAAAGAGCGTCCAACTCTTTATTTTTGCTTTGTTTTCTGTAGAAATCTTCATCTTGATGCTCTCTATTGTATCTGCTTAGAGCTTCAAGCATTGCAACTTTTTCTCTGGTAATATTTGATCTTCTAAGTGTTGTGCTTTTCATAAATCCTCACCAATTTTAGGGTACATTCCCCTCTTAATGTTGAATTTAACATAAAATTGCGCATGGTGCAAATTTGTAAAGTTTTTTTGTTAATTTTTGTTAAGCGATTTTTGCTTTATTTGTTAATCGCAAAATAAACTTCTTTTAATCTCTTTTTGCTAATGTGCGTATAGAGCTGTGTTGTAGAAACGTCGCTATGTCCAAGCAGTTCTTGAACAACTCTTAAATCCGCTCCATTTTCTAAAAGATGGGTTGCAAAACTATGCCTCAAAGTGTGTGGTGATATATTTTTGTGAATTAATTTGCCTTGAGCATGTATAAAATTATACACATCTTGCCTATTAATGAAATGCCCGTTTTCTCTAATCAAAAGATTTTTTGTATTTAGATTAAATTTTTTTATTAATAAATCTCTTGTCGGCAAATATTCTTTAACGATTTTTTTCGCTTGTTCTCCAATTGGTATAATTCTTTCTTTTGAACCTTTTCCAAAGCAACGTACATATTTTGAGGCTAAATCAATGTCATTTATTTTCAAATTTACTAATTCTGAAACTCTCAAACCGCAACTGTATAAAAGCTCCATAATGACGTGTTCTAATGGAGTTAAGTTGTTATGCAACATTTCTTCAATTTCTTTTATCGAAATTACCTTAGGAAGTCTTTGCGGTGTTTTTGGTTGTTCAAGCGTGGCGGTCGGATTTTGCTCAATTATTCCAGAGGAGCTTGCCCACTTGAAAAAGCCTCTTAAAGAGGCAACTTTTCTTATAACGCTTGTTGGAGCCAGATTTCGTTCTCTAAGACTCCTAACGTAAGTGTTAATCGTCATTCTGGTAATAGCTTGTATATTATCAATCTCTTGAGCAAAATCTGATAAATCACGGCGATAAGCGTCGATAGTATTTTGAGAAAGTCCCTTTTCTAACTCCAAATATTCTAAGTATTCACCGATGATTTGATACATTTTAAGCCCTCGTAACAGATGATTACAATCTTAAATAAGCTTCTCTAATCAAATAATCTTCAAGAGTTTTCATGTCAGGAATTGTCGCTGTTGTATCGTTGATAATTATTGCAAAAGCGTATTTGTTGCCGTTTTTTGTAGTCAAAAAGCCTGCAATTGAACTTGTATCAGATAATGTTCCAGTTTTAGCTCTTAAATTCTCTTTTATTGGTAACATTCTGTGAGTTAATGTCCCTTGTCCAGGAGTTGGCAAATGCTCAAGAATCTCGCTATTTTTGTTTTTTACAAGATATTCAGAGATAAAATCAGTTGTAACTAAGTTGTTTTTAGAAACTCCACTTGCATCTTTCAACCTAATTTTAGAATTATCAATTCCAATTTTTTGACAATATGCGTTAAATACTTTTATACTATTAATGTCTGTTCCTTTGTCGTTATAGATTTTTCCGCCAGCAAGTTTTGCAACTGTTTCAGCAATCATGTTGTTGCTATTTTTTAAAACATCATCAATTGCTTGTGATACAGGGTGTGTAATTTGGTCTAATTCCACGTCAGATGTATTAACTTTGTCGACGATGAAATTTTCTTTTAAGTAAACCTTTTTGTCGCCAAGCGCATTCGTTAATTTTATATTAAAATATCTTTTTAGGTTATTCGTTGGAACATACAATGTTACTGGCTTGTTAACAGTTCCTTCTAGCAAAAGAGTATTTGCGGAAACTGAGTTATCTCTTGAAACCTTAACGTTATTTTGATTTCCTGTAACAACGTGGTTAAAGAAGACGATTGGATATTTGCTAGGATTAATAATTGTTGCAGTTTGTCCGTTAGAAGTTGGCATGACTGTTATTTTTATTAAATTCCTATCCAAATTATATGAGTTAAATCTAGGCATGAGAACGTTCATGTCATCGTCCCATTGCCAACCTTCGCCCCAATCTTTTTTTTCTAAAATACTATCATCAATATAAATTTTCTTCGTGTTCAAATCAACATTATTTACAAGTGTTTTAAGGTCATTGCTTGATAAATAAGGGTCTGCACCTAGTTTTATAATATAAGAGCTTTCGCTTCTTTTGTAAATTTTTGTGCTAAATTCGTAATCGTCGCCAAGAGCGTCAATCGCAGGAATTAATGTCAAAACTTTTTGTACAGAGGCTGGGTGCATAAGCATTTTCTCATTAAGTTCGTATACAGGTTTTCCACTGTTTAAATCTCTAATAGAAACAGAAATTGCATTTTTTTCTATACCAGATTCGTTTATAACGCTAGAAAAATCTCTTTTTACGGCTTTAGCATTTACACTTAAAGTTAGAGCTAGCATTGTTATTATAGTAAATAATTTTTTCATTTTTTT
This sequence comes from uncultured Candidatus Melainabacteria bacterium, assembly GCA_934757275.1. Lineage (GTDB taxonomy): Bacteria > Cyanobacteriota > Vampirovibrionia > Gastranaerophilales > Gastranaerophilaceae > CAG-196. Next base: position 355,684 of record CAKVLN010000002.1, on the reverse strand, counting down.
ATAACCTCGTACGAGTTTTTAATATCATTTATGCTTGGCGTATTTTTTCTAAAATCATACATTTTGTTTAAGTCAATTTCAGCGTAAACTCCGCCTTCAATTTCTTCTATTTCGTCTAAAATCTTGCCTTCATAATCGTAAATTAGAGAGTGACCTAGGTTTTCAACACCATCGGCAAGTAAACCAGTTTGGGTTAGAGCAACCATGTAGGTTTGGTTTTCAATTGCTCTTGCTCTTGTTAGAGTGTCCCAATGAATTTTTCTTGATTTTGGCCACGCTGCCATATTTACTAAAATATCAGCACCTGCAAGTCTATATGCTCGGTAGATTTCTGGAAATCTTATGTCATAACAAATTGTTAAACCTAGCTTTACTCCGTCCAATTCAACCATTATAGGGTTCTTGCCAACTGTAATGTATTGGTTTTCGGTGTCACCATTATATGAATAAAGGTGGTTTTTGTTGTAAGTGCAAACGACTTCACCGTTTCTGTTGATTACAGGACAAGTGTTATAAAGCTTTTCACCTTGTTTTTCTACAAAACTTCCGCCTGCAATATTTACACCATACTCTTTTGCGATTTCTTGCAACATATCAATAGCTTTTGAGTTGCCTAAAGTTTCTGCACTTGCAGGGAAAGATGGACAATCCCAACCCACAGTCCAAAGTTCAGGCAAAAATACAAAATCTACTTTGCCATATTTTTCTAAGTTTGCTTTAAGTAAGTTTTTTACTGTTTCGATGTTGAGTTCAGTGTCACCGATAGCAGATTCCATTTGAATTGCAAGAAGTTTTATTTTTTCCATAACCCGAATCTATATACCTCATCAAACGCTTTAGGGGCGTCTTTTTCTAATTGTTCCAGACTTTGTTGTAATTTTTGTCTAGCTTCTTCTTCAGCTTGTTCATTGCTATCTTGAGGAACGTAAATTGGCTCTCCGTAATAGTTAATTAGGTTAGTGATAAAAATTGGAGAACGCATTTCGTCCCAAGAAGGGAATTTTGCAAAGGTTAGATTTTTTGAATACCAGTATACTGGAACTATTGGCACGCCTGCCATTTTTGCAATTTTAACGATACCATCTTTTGCAATTCTCGCAGGTCCTTTGGGACCATCAACCATCATTGCGCAGTTTTCGCCTGATTTTAGTATTGAAATCATTTGCATTGTAGCTTCGACTGCACCTTTTTTACCTTTAGAACCACGAACGGTTTTAAAGCCCCAACGCTCAACTACATCTGCAATAATTTCACCGTCACGAGAGCGACTAACTAGAACATGCAATTTTGAGCGGTGTCTAATTCCGTGTACACAAAATTGATGAGCATGCCACATAGCGTATATGCAAGGCATTTTATCTGGATTATTTATTTCTATAATTCTTGTGAATTTTTCTTGAATCTTTAATATCCTAAAAATAAGGTTTGAAACCTTAGAAACATTTTTTCCATCAAATAATCTAACCATATAAGAATTATACAATAAATAAAATAGTTCTTGCTTATTTGTAAAGAAAAGATTTCTACATGCTTGACGCTTTGAAAAACCCTCACCCTAGTCCTCTACCTCGGAGAGGGAATAAAAATACTTTAATTGAACGACTTTAGCTCCCCTCCCCTTTTATCAATTTTACAGGGGGAGGGGAGAGGGTTTTATTAACTATTTTAATCAATACCCACCCGCATTCGTAACTTTCGCAAAGCTCAAGAACGACTGCGACCTCCCTAACTAGTGAGGTTTAGAGAAATGTAGGGTGCCGTCGTTTGACGCACCAATAACTTAGCCACTATATTCTTAGTGCTAATTGCACTGAAAACGCTTTAAGATTTGCTTGTTTATTATTTCTTCAAATGAGATTTTGCAAACTCGCAACCGCAGTAATTCTGTCTATAAATTCCCAATTCCTTAGAGAGCTTATTTGTTTTCAAGAATCCGTCTTTTTTCTTAAAATCAATCGCTACAAATTCTAAATCGTCTGCAATTTCTCTTCCAATTTTTGATATCATTTCAAAATTTTTGTGTGGACTTATAACAAGCGAAGTTGTGAATTTGTTTATACCGAGTTCTCGAGCCTTGTGGGCTGTTTGTTGAAGTCGTAATTTTATGCATTCAACACAACGTTTGCCACGCTCTGGTTCCTCTTCAAGTCCTTTTATTACTTGCAAATACTCTTCGTGCTTGTATTCTTCTGCAATTAATTCTACCCAATGATACATACAAACAATTTTTTGCGCTTCAAGTCGTTTGTTAAATTCTTCTTTTGTATCAAGATTTGGGTTACAGAAATACACGACAGGCGTATATCCCATCTCTTTTAATAAAGAAATGGGATAACCTGAACAAATTCCGCAACAGGCATGGACTAATATTTTATTTTCGTGGTTTTGCTCCATGTTCTATTAACAAATCCTTCAACTCATAATAAGGTTTTACGCCAACTATTTTGTCACCATTAATGTATATAGTTGGTGTACTGTCTATTTCAAGCTTGTTAGCTTGAAATAATTCCTTTTCAATTTCTTTTGATGTAGTATCAGCTTCTAAATCTTTTACAAACTTATCTTTGTTAAAACCTAATTGTTCTGCAAGTTTAAGCATTGCATTGATGTTTGTAGGCTGGTTTTCATACAATAAAGAACTCATTTCCCAATAATTTCCTTGTTTGCCAGCTGCGATTGCGCCTTTTGCCATAAAACAAGCGTTCGGGTGCATATTTATTGAAATATATGGGTTGCATTCTTTGTCGAAAGGTAAATTGTGGTGAATTATTTTGATGTTTGAAAAATCTTTAACTGCTTCATGCAACATTATATTCTCTATGTAACAAATTGGGCAAACATAATCTGAATAAAGCTCAATTACAACGTCACCATCTTCTGCACCTAGAGTATTACCTTTAACTCGATAAGGATTGAACTTCATATTTCTATATTTCATGATAGCTTTTTGTTGCTTGATATGTGGAACAAAGCTGTATGTTGTTCCGCTATAAACTAAGAAAGACGTAGCAAGTATCAATAAAACGATGAAGGTTTTTGTATATTGCTTAGCTCCAGCAATGAAATCTATAACTGTTGTTTTGAAAGAGCTGATAAGGTTTTTAAAACTGCCAGATGAGGCAACAATAGCTATAAATAGGTCTATAAAATAAGTAATGAAACATAAAATGCACAATTTGTGAATTTTAAAGATACTCAAACCTGCTAAAACCATTGAACACGTAAACGCAAGAGTTCCCAGCATGCTAATGTATGACATAGAATTTTTGAATACTTCTAAAAACTTTAGAAAACGGAATTTTTTAAATCGGTCGACAACAGTTAGGAACAATACTGTTATATAGAAGAAGATTCCCCAGTATGCAAGTGGAATTCCCCAGAATTGAGAAACTGTAGAGCGTGCAGCTCCGTCGCAGTCAACAAACTCATTTATAGAACAGAAACTTGAAAGTGCGTATTTTTCATAGTTTGCTACGTAATATATACATGCCAATTTAATAGAGAGTAGCAACCCTGCAAATGCAAGTATTTGTACTGTTAACTTTTTTTTATCAATATTCATAAAACCCAACTCCCGTCTAGTCTACTTATCTAATTCTAGTATATAATAATCTTTTTTCAATGATACTAATACCGAATAAACCTAAGTAAAAGGTTTTAGCCTAGTTGAGCTATAATTCTTTCTTGTAATATTTTTGTTAAGATTTGTTAAGAAAATCATACGTTTTGATGATTTTATTTTAAAAAACTACTGCTAATATATATCTATACTCCTTAAAAAACGACGATACACATATCCCTAATCAACAGCTATGCACGATAAAAAGTTCATAGCTTTTTTTTTGCGACTAAATAACAATAAGTGAAATAGCTAAACCGCCCTAGTTGGGGGAGGTCACAGTTGTTCGAACGAAAGCGAGTTACGAATGCGGGAGGGTATTGTATAAAATCGCAGAGTGAAGGGAGTTTAAAATCTCAAGTTAAAATTTATCAAATGTAAAATTTTTGTAACAATTTCTTAATAAAAGTCAATTTCAGACCTTCACATGTTTTATACTTCTAGGAAGAAGTGTTATGAATATACAGCCGATACAATATAATAATAGCGTTTCAATGCAAGGCAAAAAGGGTAGTTCTTGGACTAACCTAAAACGTCGTGTCGCTCAGAAAATTCTAGACACATTGCCTTCTCAAACACAAAATGAATCAGCTAAAAAAATTGATCATTGGAATAAATTTGATAACTGGGTATCTAAGCCTGCACAAAATCGTGCAATAATGGGTGCAACAGCGATTATTACACAACCAGCAATTGACTATAATAACCACAAAGTCGATAAAGAAACCCGCAGAGTTGCAAGGAATAGAACAATTGCAAAAATTATTGCAGGTACTTGTGTTGGTATACTTGTAAGAGGCTCTGCTTACGAGGGTGTAGCTAAGATGACAGATGTGAATGGCAAATCAAAGTTTAGTAAAGCTCTGTTACCGAAAAAGTATTTAACAGAAATAGCAAAGAATGAAAAATTCTTAAAAAATTATAGAAGTGCTTTATCGAGTGCATTAGCAATACTTGCAATGTGCATTACAAACTTTGTTTTAGATGCTCCACTAACAGTCTTTTTAACGAACAAGCTGAATGAAAAGAAGGAGGAAAAACATGAATAGTTCTCCTTTCCAAAAAGGGCTTGAATGGGTTTACAATAATTTTAAAAAAAATACGGCAACAATGCTTGTCGTAACGGGTACTATTGGTTGGGGCTTATCATCTTTAGCACAAATTGGCGCAGTAATGTTTAACCCTAAAATTTCCAAAGAGCAAAAGAGCTTTTTAGTACCACAAGAGTTTTTAGACGCAGTTGTAAATATAGGTTCTTTCTTTTTGGTAACTCAAGCAACAAAGAAAATTATTTCAAAGATGGCATCAACTGGTAAAATTGCACCAACTAAGGTTAGAGAATTTCTTAATAAGAACAAAGATTTGTATGGCGATAAAGTTGGTAAACTTTCTTTGGACTTAGATGAAGTTCTTAAAAACGAGCCAAAATTCCCTACAGAATCTTATTATGCTTATAAAAACTTTGCAACAACTGTTGGAACTGTTGGGGCAAGTATTTTATCCTCAAATATTATCACTCCTGTGATTAGAAATACGATGGCTTCTGATATTCAAAAAAAATATTTGAACAATCGTTCACAAAATTCAGGCAGTATGAAAGTTTAGTTTTATTAAACTTATTGTTACAATTCCTCAAATTTGCACAATAAAAAAAATAATGCTAGAATGCATTTATGGAAAAATTTGATTATGGAATTATAGGTGGAGGTCCAGCTGGTTATACTGCTGGCATGTTTTTGGCAAAACAAGGAAAATCAGTTGTTTTATTTGAAAAAGATTGTATGGGTGGTACTTGCTTGAATAGAGGTTGTATTCCGACCAAATCTTTTTTGCACTCATCAGAATTGTATCAACAAATCAAGAATGCTAATGATTTAGGTATAAGTTTTGAGAATTTTAATTTCGATTTTTCCAAGGTTGTTGAGAAAAAAGATAAAACTATTGAAAAAATTCGTAAATCTCTAGAATTAGCTGTTAAAAATTCTGGCGTAAAGATGATTTATGAAGAGGCTTGTGTAGAAAATAATTTCATAAAAACACAGAGTGCGACTTATGAAGTTGGTAAAATCATTGTTGCGACTGGTTCTAAACCTAGAGAAATTAAGGGCTTGGAATTTGATGGCGAGTTTATATTAAGTTCTGATGATATTTTGAAGATAAAAACTCTGCCAAAATCAGTTTTAATAGTAGGTTCTGGTGCAATAGGTACAGAATGGGCAAGAATTTTGTCAAATTTTGATGTAGAAGTTTCTGTTGTAGAAATGGCAGAACATCTTGTTCCGCTTGCGGATACAGAGGTATCAAAACGAATAGAAAGAATTTTCAAACAAAAGAAGATAAAATTCTATTTGAATGATTGTGTTCAGGAAATCAAAAATAAAACAGTATTATTAAAATCAGGCGTGGAAATTTTGCCAGATTTTATTTTGGTAGCGACAGGAAGACAACCAATTTGTCTGGCATGCGAGGGTGATGTGATTGGTGATGCTTGCGGTGAAATTCAACTTGCTCATTATGCTATTCATCAGGCAAAGGCATTGGCATTGGGTGTTGATTTTGACAAAAAGTTAGTGCCATCAGTAATTTATGGCGAGCCTGAAATTGCTTGGGTGGGCTTGAGAGAGCAAGATGTTGACGATAGTTATAAAATTTCAAAACTTCCAATCACTGCGCTTGGAAAAGCTTGGTGTGACGATGCGACAGAAGGGTTTATAAAAATAATAACTAAAGAGGAATTAATTAAAGGAGCGCATATTGTGTCAAAAGAGGCGTCTTCTTTGATTCATACAATTTTGGTAGCAATGCAGAATAATTTAAAAATTGATGATTTGAAAAAGGTATGCTTTGCGCACCCTACATATTCAGAGGGAATTTTTGATTTAATAATAAATATGTAATATAAGAGTTTAAAGCCCCTAATATGCTAATTTAGGGGCTTTTTTGTGCTATCAATTTTTAATTGTAAAGTTTTGTAACAATATAAAACGTATAGTGCAATTCTTGAAGAGAAATATACTTTATATATATGTAAGTCGAAAATGAAATTTAAAAACGACAAACATTAAATAAACACGAAACACATAACACAAACCTTTCATACAACCTACACACTAACCTTCTACACATGAGGAATTATTAAACAAGATTCCAAACCCTTCGATTTTTTGAAGGGTTTTTCTTTTTATTGTGCAAAAATGTGTTACAAAACATTGATAATTTGTTTTATATCTTCGCAAGTTACGTTATTAAGTGCAATTTCTTTGTGCGACGCTTTTAGAGCCTGTTTTTCTTTTAATAGCGTCAACACTTTCAACAATAATGTCTGATTTTTGCTGTCAAGCAGAGTTTCAAGCTCTTCAATATCATCAACAAAATCTACTGCAAAAAATACAAAATCGCTTTCTTCATACAATTCTTCATAAAGTAGACTGTTCAATTTTTGCTCATTTATCTTATTCAGAAGTTTTCCAATTGCTTGCACTTCGTCTTTTGTATTTTTGTCGCAATCAAACAAGTATTCTTCATTTGAAAGCAATTCTGAAAACTTATCTTTAGCAAGTCTTAGCAAAATTGCAGAGGTGCTTGTCAAATTCTCGTGGTACAAATTCTCAAAAATGTTGTACAAATTGTAATCTAAAACTGCAGATGGCGGAATTATTTCTGGTATAGCATTGACAATATGGCTCAAGACCAAAACGCCATCATCTAAATTTTGATTTAAAAGCTCTTCTATAGAAATAAGATAAGGAATTTCTGAAGCTATATTTTCAGATAGCGTAGATTTTTTCATCACCTCTAAAATCTGTTTTAAAGCATCTTTTGCTTGATAAGAAACCAAAAATTTTATTGCATTGTATTTTTCAAACTCGTCATCAGAACTCAACCTTTCTATTGCTTCTTGTTTTGATACTTCATCATTCATCTTTGCAAGAATTTCAATAGAATTGATGCTTAGTGGCTCAAATTTAGATTTTGCAGAACGTCTAAGCAGTGGCAATAATTCCTCTAAATATTCATTTGGAACAAACAAAAAGAATTTTGTTGCGTATGTTTTTTTGTTGTCATCACCGTTTATATAAATCTCTTTGATTACTGGCAACAATTCTATTCCGCCAAACTTGAACAAGGTTTCTGCAAACACTGTTTCGTAAGAAGGTGAATAGTATTCAAAAAAGTTCAACAAATTCAAGTAATTGTCTTTGTTGCAAGCCATCTGAATACGTTTTGCTACGTTGTTTTTTACAAAATCAAACAAAAAATCATCTTGCTTTACTAATTTCGCAAAAAGCGACACATCTGAATTGTCTACAAGTGATTTTGCGACAACTTCATACTCAGCAGGGTTTTTACCTGTGAGTTTCTTTATCAAATCCATAATTCACTAATCCAAATAGAATACTGTTACTACTTTGTGGTTTTCTTCTGCGTAATCAATCGCTTTGTGAAGAGTTTTACTTGTATGAGATAAGAAACAGATTAACTGATTGCAATCATCAATAATTTCTCTGTTACAAACTCTTGATGCGTCAGCCAAAGTCATCATAGCTCTATCAGAATGTTCAACGATGTTTGGAACGCCGATTAATTGGTCTTGAACGTCAGAAGGTTGTTGACCGATTGTTTGAGGTAAAATAACTTTCAATTTGTCTGGGTTAGACTTCATCGCACCTCTAATAGCGGCTGCGTTTGTACCGCATGAACCACCAGAAGTAATGATTGTATTGCCTTGTCTAACAAGAGCAGTTGACAAAGTTTCAATCATTTGTTGGTGTGTAATAGCAAGGTTTCTTGAACCAATAATCGCAATTCTTTTGGCGGGTTGTTTTATAGTAGCCAATTCCATCGCAAGCTCGTCCACTGTATCTGGAGCATGCTCAGCTGTATCTAAATCACCCATTGGAACCATAATAGAAGGCTGCTTTTGTTCATCGTCAATAGAATTAAAAATTTCGTTCATTGTACCACCTTTTTAAATTGAAAAATAATTATTTTCTTTGTATGCTGATATATAATATCACAAAATAGGCAATTTGGGAATAGGGGAATGGAAAATATTTTAGAAAACCTTAATAAAGAACAGTTAGAAGCAGCAAAAACTACACAAGGAGCGTTGCTTATTTTAGCAGGCGCAGGTAGTGGCAAAACAAAAGTTTTGACCTCAAGAATAGCTTATATGATACAAAATGGTGCTATTGCAGGCAAGATTCTTGCTGTAACGTTTACAAACAAAGCGGCTAAAGAAATGAAAGAGCGTCTTTCAAAGATTCTAGGCGAGAATATTGTAAAATATATGTGGGTAGGGACTTTCCACAGTATTTGCGGTCGTATATTAAGACAAGATATCGAAAACTATTCGTTCCAATCTGGTAAAAAATTGGACAAAAATTTTACTATTTATGATGAAACAGATTCAGTTGCAGTTATTAAGCAAGCAATAAAAAAACTTAATCTTGATGATAAAATTTATCAGCCAAAATTAATTAAAGCAGTTATTTCTAATGCTAAGAACAAAATGCAAGATGCGTATACTTTTGCGACATTTGCAAGAGATTTTAAATCTCAAAAAATTGCCCAAGTATTTGAATTTTACGAAAATGCACTTAACAATAACAACGCAATAGATTTTGACGATATGCTTATGTTGTGCGTAAAACTTCTAGAACAAAATGCAGAGGTTAGAAAAAAATATTACGACAAGTTCCAACATATTATGGTGGACGAATATCAAGATACAAACCAAGCTCAATACCAATTGGTAAAAGCTCTTTATACAAATTTGCAGTCTGATATTCCTGAAAGTCGTTCACTCTGCGTTGTAGGTGATGTCGACCAATCAATTTATAGCTGGCGTGGTGCGGATTTTAGAATCATTATGAACTTCCAAAACGATTTTCCAAAAGCTAAATTAGTTAAACTTGAGCAGAATTATCGTTCGACTGCAAATATTTTGAACGCAGCAAACGCTATTATTGAAAATAACGAAGAGCGTGTAGATAAGGTTCTTTACTCTCAAAAAGGCGATGGCGAAAAAATTTCACTTTATGAAGCTCAAGATGAGGCAGATGAGGCGAATTATATCGTTAAATCTATACGTGATACCTCTGAAAATTATAACCAGTTCGCAATTCTTTATAGAACAAACGCTCAATCTCGTGCGTTAGAAGAAGCTTTGATTGCAGCTGGTATTCCTTATAGAATTTATGGCGGCTTAAAATTCTATGACCGTAAAGAAATTAAAGATGCGATTGCATACTTGAAATTGATTTACAACCCAGACGATTCGCAGTCTTTGCGTAGAATTATTAATGTTCCAAAACGTGCAATCGGTGAAACAACGCTTAAACATTTGCAAGATTATGCTGATGAAAACGATATAAGCTTGTATATGGCAATAAAAGATGTAGATAACATTTCGACTATAAAATCAGGCACGGCTACAAAATTAAAAGATTTTGCGACTTTGGTCGAGAAACTTAAAGAGGCTCAATCAAGATATAGCTTGCCAGAATTTTTGAGCTTGATTTTAGAGAAGAGCGGTTATTTGAGGGAATTACAAGCGACTGGTGCAGATGAAGACGTTACGAGAATAGAGAACTTGCAAGAGTTGGTAAACGTAGCAAATGAATTTGAGCCAGAAGAACAAGACAATGAGTTGGGCGAATTTTTATCACAAGTTTCTCTTGTTTCTGATATTGATGGAATGGAAGAAATTGCTAATAACGTAACTTTGATGACTTTGCACGCATCAAAAGGTTTGGAATTTCCAATCGTATTTTTAGCAGGTTGTGACGAAGGAATTTTCCCTTCTGCAAGATGCTCAAACAGCTTGTCTGAGCTAGAAGAAGAACGCCGCTTGATGTATGTAGGTGTTACAAGAGCTGAAAATAAACTTTATTTGACTACTGCAAAACGTCGTCAAATGTGGGGTGAATACAAATACTATACACCAAGTAGATTTTTAGAAGAAATTCCTTCAACTCTTGTAGAAAATGAAGAATCTGCTTTCTCTGATTATTCAGACCATAGAAGTACTTTTACAAGTGCCGTTAAAAAGGTTCAAGGTGGAAAGTATGGCAATAATAGTCGATATGGTTCAGAAAAGAGCGCACCTAAAAAATCTTCTAGCGCATCATTTAACTCTGATGGATATGTAAAACCTTCAACAGGTTTTGGTGCAAATTTCGTTGCTCCATCTTCAAAAAGTAATAATTCAACTGGTTTTGGCAAAAACTTTGTTGCGCCAACTGCGAAAAAAACTACCAATGTTGTTCAACGAACTCCAAGCCGAATGATTTTGAAGAAGAATCCAATTAACAAAGAAAAGGAAGAAGCAAAAATCAAAGCTTTCTTTGAAGATAATGTAATGAAAAGAAAGCTTGAGGAAGAAAGACGCCAAGAGGCTATTCGTTTGGAGGAAAAGCAAAAAGAAGAGGCTTTAAAAAACACTGCAACGCAATATTTCTTTAATGTTGGCGAAAGAGTATTCCACGAAAAATTGGGTGTAGGCGAGATTGCTGATGTAATTCAAATTGGCGAAAGTACAATGTATACAATTGATTTTGGCAAAATGGGCAAAAAAGCAATGGACGCAACTTATGCAAGGTTGAAAAAAATATAAAGCTACTTTTTTAGACGCAAATTACGCCCTCCCCTTTTATTAGCTTTACATGGGGAGGGTGCCGAAGGCGGGAGAGGGTGTTATTAACTTAATCAAAAGCTACTATCAACTTTGACATTTTCTCTTGCTTATCATACGATTAAGTAAAACTAAATAACGAGGAAAATGTGGTGAAAATCCGCTGCTGTGCCGCAACCGTTAAAGTCGGAATACTACGAAGTTGAATGCAAACTACGAGTCATAGTATTGCAGAAGGTTTTCTTGTGTTGCGGAGGTGAAATTTTTCTCGAAGGCACAAGGAATTTTTTGTATTGTCAAATGCGGTTCAAAGTATAAATAAAGCAAGTTCAGGGTTATGCCCACATGGAATGTCACCGTCTGCGTGTCCAATTTGCTCAGGCATGGGTGGTGGTGGAAGTATGCGTGTCGGTGAACGCCCGCAAAAAGCTGGTGAGATGAGTTACCATCAATGCGCTATGATTGGTGCAATGATGAAGGCTCGCCAAGCTAGAATTGAAGCCCACGAAAATAATTTAAAGCAACACGCAGAGGCGGTTCTTGCTTTTCAGCAAAACTTAGAGAAAATGGCGCAAAATATGTTAAATTTTGCAAATAATATTTCAAATAACTTTATTTTAAAACCTGTTGCGTTTACAATTACAAATATCGTCGTTCCAATCACAAATTTTATAAAAAATATCCCTAATATTATTTCAAATTTTGCAGAAAGACTGTCACAATTTAAACAAAAAATCGTAGATATTCAGGATAAATTGAACGCAATTTTTGGTGAGGCGAAAGCTTTTGTAGAAAAAAAGGTTTCAGAATTTGTGAGTGCATTAAAATCAAAATTTGAAGACCTTTTCAAAATCTTTAAAAAAGATAATGCAAAAGATGAAGATACAAAAATTGACGAAGACAAAAAGATTTTTAATTTGAAAACTTTACTTCACAAATTAAGAAAAAAGAAAAAAGATGATACCGAAGATTAATCAAGACGTCGAATCAACAAGACATCAAAGAAATATGACAAATACTCAGAAACGCAATGATTCTAATATAAAAGAAGGTGTCATTGTAAATTCTTTTGTCAAAGACCCGTTGTTATCGCTTGATGAAACTTGTGACACTTTGATTATTTCAAATACGAATATTGATTTGCCTCAAAAAGTTTATGAAAAAGAAAATAAAAGAAGAGAACCATTAATTCCTTTATGTATTGCAACCGTTGGTGTTATGGCACTTTTGGGTGGGTTTACTGCAATGATGAAAAAGTTTTCAAAAGGAAAATTGGAAAGTACGAAGGAATATCTGCTTCCTGGAATGACAAGAAATCATTGTATTAATGATGAAATTCATCAAAGCATTTTTAGTATGATTCAATCACCAAGTAGAAAAACTATTTTAGCATCACTTGGTGTAATTACTCTTGGTTCGATGGCTTTTATGGGGAAAATTTTTATTGACGGGTTTAAAGATGTATGGATAAAAAAACAAGAGGCTGATATCCAGAAAAATCTTCAAGAAAATTTGATTGAAGTTGAAACCCAATCTTTCTCAGGAAAAATTCAAATTATTAGAAGTATGTTATCATCAAAAGCGAAAATGTTTTCACAAGAATTAGCGTTTAAAGGAAATGACAAGCAGAAAAACAACTTAGTAGAAAATGATGATAAAAAAATGTGGGTAATAGGTGGTGCAACATTGCTTTCAATTCTAGGTTTGGGATATTTTGCTACAAGAAATATCAGAAAGAGTGATGAATTTATAAAAACTGGTATAAAAAATACAAAGACTGGTATTGATAAATTGATTGAGGAATTTAACCAAGGTAAACCTATCGAAAATATTCAAGGACATAATGGTGTAATTCTTTCTGGAAAAGACGCTTATAAAGCACTTATTGAAAATATGCTTGAATCAATTTATGCAACACCAAAAGAGGTGGAAAGTGTTGTTAATAAATTAAATTTGCCTCAAGCTGAGAAGGAAGAATTTATTAGACAATTAAAAGACGATATGAATCAGGCTACCGAACAAGTTAACCCTATGATGGGCGGTTCTGGACGTAATAAAATCACATATTTTTCACACGTTAATGATTATTTGTCCTTCTTTTATGATTGGTTGATGAACCCTAAAAACCCACAATTTAAGAATCTTTTCTTTGGCATTGCTGGAGTGTCTGCACTAGCTTATGGTGGCAAAACTGCTGCTGAAGCTGTAAAAGATGTTCAGGTGAAAAAATATAATGCGCAAACTGAATTAGAACTTCAAAAACGTCTGGTTTCAACAGAGTTGCGTAATTTTAAAGCAAAAAAAGAATCAGCTATTGAGCCTTTGTGTGATGAGTTTTTCTTGCAAAAATATTCAGGAAAGTCAAAAGAAGAATTGAAAATTATTGCAGATAACATTTTGTTTGAAATAAAAAATGGTCCACCATTCGTTTATTCATAATTTTAGCAAACAAAAAGCCGCAATACTTGCGGCATTAACTCACGTTAGATAAAGGAGTGGAGGAGAAAATAAAGAAAAGAGATTATACTTTATTAATTCCACAATATATATATTTGATAACGCAAAGTATATCATATTGTTACAATTCTTTACAAAATTTGAGCGACAATTATGCTATAAACGAGCGACAGTCGTATAGCGAGCGTTTTTTAGCGAGCGAAAGATTGCTGGGTTTATACGCTTTGTTTAACAACGTTACTTACAATATTCCATAATATAATCGTCCATAACAAAGCCGTTTCCAATATCAGAAACCACGCTATCAATGATTTTGAAACCATATTTTAGGTATGCGTCAATTGTATTTTTGTTGTATTTGTTGACTGTTAGTTGAATTTTATTGTAGCCAAACTTTTTTATAGCTTCAAAAGCTTTTTTGCCAAGTCCTTTGTGTCTAAAATCTTTTTTGATGTAGAGTTTTGACAAAAACAAATAAGCTGGTTTTGTGGAAATTCCAACATAGCCTACATTTCTGCCTTCAAAATTAATGAAAAAATACTTATAATTTTCGTTTGCCATTTGGTTAATAATTGCCTTTTCGGACTGAAATTTTTCTACCATATATTCTATTTGTTCAGTAGAAAGTATGCATGGCCAGTATTCGTGCCAAATTTCGTTTGCTAGTTTGGCTAAATCTTTTATATCTTTATTTTCAACTTCAATTAATTTCATTTTTTAATCTTTCTAAAACCCCTTCTTTTGCAATAAATGCCGTTGACCACGCATTTTGCAGGTTGTAACCTCCGCAAAAACCGTCAATATCAAGAGCTTCGCCTATGCAATATAGATTTGAATATTTTTTTAATTCCATTGTTTTGGCATTGATTTCGCTCAAATCTATTCCGCCAGCGGTAACGGTTTCTTCTCCTTTGTTAGTGCCAGTTATTGTCAATTCAAGATTATGTATTTTACTTAGTATCAAATCTCTTGTTTTGCCATCAATTTTGTGCGCCTTAGTTTCTGCAATTTCACCAATAAGAAATTTAATCAAACCTAATGGTATAAATTTAGATAAAATGTTTTTCACATCTTTGTGAGAATTACTATTTAAAAGCTTCTGTAAATCAATTTCTTGTGGAAACAAATCTATATTTAATTTGTAAGGGAATTGTTCTCGAGCTTTAATTGAAGAAATTTTATAAGCAAGTGGACCAGATATTCCAAAATGCGTAAATAATAAATCTTCTGTAAAGCCGTTGCAATTTACACCTTTTACTACAATTCCAGAAATCTTTTGTGTATTTTCTTCTGTATTTAAGCCAACAAGTGAAGGTTTTGGTGGAACAATTTTTATGTCAAAATCTTTAAGAAAACCGAAGGCTGAATGTCCCCCAATTGCGATTATAACATGTGAAAATAAGTATTCAGAACCCTTTTTGTTATTTTCTGCTTTTAGCGTCACGATTTTAAAACCATGGTCTAGTTTTTTTATTTCAAGAACTTTTTCTTTTGCAAAATTACAGTTTTTTAACTTTGCCAAAATTTTTTCCCTAACGTCTTTTGCACTATTCGAGGTTGGAAAAATTCTTTCATCTTCTTGTGTGTACGTTTCTACTCCAAATTCATTGAAGAGTGCTAGCGTGTCGTAGGTGGAAAATTTTGAAAAAACAGAGTACAAAAATTTTTCACCCCGAGGATAATTTTTTGCCAATTCCTTAAAATCATATTCTGCGTGTGCTAAATTGCAACGACCACCGCCTGTTGGCAATAACGTTCTTAGAGGCATTCCTTTGTCAAAAAGAGTTACATCAATACCTTCTTTTTGTAATAAATATGCACAAATACAACCAGATGCTCCTGCTCCAATAATTGCAATATTACAAAAAGTTTTCGTGTCAGCTTTTGAAGTATTTACTCCCAAATATTTCCCCCTCTTGTTCCGTAAAGAACAACCATTTCGGGGTTTTCTAACTCTTCATAAATTTCCATAACTGTCTTTTTGTATAATGGGTGTATAAAATCTTGCGCAATTTCTAACATCGGAACTAATACAAATGCTCGCTTGCAGAAATTTTTGTGCGGAATTGTTAAACGCTCGGTGTTGAGAATTAAATCGTCATAGAATAAAATATCAATGTCTATGGTTCTATCTGTGTAATTGTTTGAAACAATTCTTTTTCTGCCAAGTTGGGTTTCAATTCTTTGACACTCGTTCAATAATTCTTCTGGTTTAAGCGTGGTTGAAATTTGAATAACTGCATTTACAAACCAGTTTTCAGAGTTCATCTGCCAAGGTTCAGATTCGTAGAAAGATGATGTTGCAACGACATTTATTTTATCAGACGCACTAAGCAGGCTAGTTGCTTGTTGCAAATAACCAACTCTGTCACCTAAATTTGAACCTAATGATAAATAAACTATTGCCATATTCTGATTTTATCAAGAGGTCTTAATTTTTGTCAATAAAATTTTTGCAAAAAAAAAGAAACCCGAAGGTTTCTCTTTTTTGTAAAATCTTAACGAAACTGTTATTTTGTTCCGTAACGTTTTTTAAATCTTTCAACACGTCCTTCAGAGTCAAGAATTTTTTGTTGACCAGTGTAGAATGGGTGGCAGTTTGAACAAATTTCAACTGTTAAACCGTCTACAACAGAACCTGTTTCGATTTCGTTACCACAAACACATTTGATAACAGTTTTTTTATAATCTGGGTGGATTCCATCTTTCATATTTAACCTTCTTTCTTTATTCAAGATTCCAAACTTGAATTTTTTCGACCAAGTACATTTTATTCTGCTAAATTTTATTTTGCAAGTGTCATCACGTTAAATCTCAACTCTCTTGATAATTTGTTACATTTTTATTTAATACCTCATATTCGCACATTGCCTTATTTCCTTAAAATGTAAATTTTTGTAAAATCTTAAAACAAATCTCAACCCTTTGTTGACACTGATTTATGTTTGTTTTACGATTATTTATGCTATGACCGAAAGAATAGCATAATCTATATATAGCTGGGTTTTGGCTATGTATTTAAGATTATTGTGTAAAAGACATAAAATAAAGGAATGAAAAATGACAACAGCTAAAAGACAAAGAATTAGAGTTTGTTTAAGATCTTACGAACACAAATTAGTTGATGTATCAGCTGAGAAAATCGTAGAAACTGCAAAAAGAACAGACGCTAAAGTAGCAGGTCCTATTCCTTTACCTACAAAAAGACGTATTTATTGTGTATTGCGTTCACCACACGTTGACAAAAAGTCTAGAGAACATTTTGAAATTCGTACACACAAACGCATTATCGATATTTACGAACCTACTCAACAAACAACTGAAGAATTGAGTAGATTAGACTTACCAGCAGGCGTAGATATTGAAGTTAAATTATAACTTCAAAACCCCTCTCCTAGGGAGAGGGTAAAATTTCAAACTGAGTTATACGAAGTTTAGAAATTTGGGTGAGGGTTCTACTTCACCAAAAGCCAAAATTGAAAACTTAATAAGCATTATGCAGATAATGTGAACTACGACGTCAGGTAAGACGGAAGGTGAAAACCCTTAGGGAAGACTTTTAAAATGACGATTCCCAATTAGGTAAAGAGTAAGGCAAGTAGCGCTCGCAAGATGAAAGGCATATCGGTATAGGTAGCAATATCTATATATATGTCGGAAAGGAAAACACAATGACACTAGGTGTAATAGGTAAAAAAGTTGGAATGACTCAAATTTTCGATTCAGAAGGTTTGGCAGTTCCTGTTACAGTAATCAAAATTGATTCAACAGTAGTTACTCAAGTTAAAACAGTTGAAACAGATGGTTACAATGCTATACAAGTTGGTACAATTGCAGCTAAAGAAAAACACTTGACAAAGGCTGAAATTGGACACTTCAAAAAAAATGGTTTGAACAATTACAGACACTTACAAGAATTTAGAGTTGAAAATCCTGCTGATTACAAAGTTGGTCAAGAAATCGACTTAGCAGCAACTCTAGCTGATGTTCAAAAAGTTGACGTAACTGGTACTTCAATAGGTAAAGGTTTCCAAGGTACTGTTAAGAGATGGAACTTTGGCAGAGGACCTATGGCTCACGGTTCTAAAAACCACAGAGAACCTGGTTCAATCGGTGCAGGTACAACTCCTAGCCGTGTTATCAAAGGTAAAAGAATGGCTGGTAACATGGGTAATGAAAGAGTTACAATTACTAAACTTAAACTTGTTAAAGTTGATGCTGAAAACGGTTTAGTATTAGTAAAAGGTTCTGTTCCAGGTTGTGAAGGTAGATTGGTAACAATCGTTCCAACAAGAACAAAGTGGAACTAACATGCGTAAGCCGGAGTGGAGTCCGGTGTTGGGTTGCGGTTAGCAATCCGAGCAGGGACGAAACTCTACGATACCGCCGTTGTGACGGAACGTGAGTGAAGGAACGAAGCAATCTTTGATTGCACAGGCGGAAAATGATATAACCCAAAATGAGATATACAACCCGCTTCTGCCATATAAAGCCATTGGCAAGGGGTAGACGGAAAGCAAAAGGAAAAATACAATGTCAAAACAATTATTAAATACAAATGGTGAAAAGTTAGGTGAAATCACCTTAAACGAAACTGTTTTCGGTGTTGAACCAAACTTACACGTAATGCATTTGGCACTTAGAAGACAATTAAACAATGCAAGACAAGGTTCTGCATCTGCAAAAACTAGAGCAGAAGTATCTGGTGGCGGTAAAAAACCTTGGAAACAAAAAGGCACTGGTCGTGCTAGAGCTGGTTCTTTAAGATCACCTTTATTTGCAGGTGGTGGTGTAATCTTTGGACCAAAACCAAGAAACTATGAAATCAATATGCCACAAAAGGCTAGAAAATTGGCTCTTAAATCAGCTCTTTCAGCTAGAGAAGAACAATTAGTAGTTGTAAAAGATTTCTCAGCTATTTCTGAACCAAAAACAAAATTGATGGCTGGTATTATTAAGTCATTGAACTTAACTGGTAAGATTTTAGTTATCGCTGATACAAATGCAGAAGAAAATAAATTCTTAGGTTTGGCAGCTGGTAATATTCCATCAGTAAAATTATTATTACCATCAAACTTAAACGTAAAAGACCTATTAGAAGCTGATTTCGTTGTAATGACTGAAAAAGCTGTAAATGAAGTTACAGAAAGGTTGCAATAATGACAAATAAAAATATTGAAAAACTATATGATGTAATCAAAAGACCGATTATAACTGAAAAATCAATGATGGCAACAGCTCAAGGTCAATACACTTTTGAAGTAAACATGAATGCTACAAAAGTTGAAATCGCTCAAGCTGTGGAATTAGCTTTCCCTGGCAGAAAAGTTAAGAAAGTTAGAACAGTTTATATGCCATCACACGAAAAAAGAATGGGTTTAAAATTTGGTAGAACAGATTCTTCTAAGAAAGCAATCGTTACTATCGAAGGCGATCCAATCGAAGAATTGACAGCTATTTAATAGCGCAAAGTCGGAGTGGAGTCTGGTGTCGGGTTGCGGTTAGCAATCCGAGCAGGGACGAAACTCTACGATACCGCCGTTGTGACGGAACGTGAGTGAAGGAACGAAGCAATCTTTGATTGCACAGGCGGGATAAAACAAATAATACAAAAGCCAAAGAAAAAGATATGAATAGGAGAAAATAAAATGGCAATTCGTAAAATTAATCCGACATCTCCGGGACAAAGAGGTATGACAAAGAGTGATTATCAAGAAATCACTACATCAACTCCTGAAAAATCTTTATTGAAGAAAATTGCGAAAACTGCTGGTAGAAACAATACTGGTAGAATAACTTGTCGTCATAAAGGTGGCGGTGTAAAACAAGCATACCGTATCATCGACTTCAAAAGAGAAAAATTCGGTGTTCCTGCAACAGTTAAAACTGTTGAATACGATCCAAACAGAAACGTTAGAATTTCATTAGTATTCTATGCAGATGGTGAAAAAAGATATATCTTAACTCCAGAAGGTTTGAATGTTGGTGATGTAATCGTTAGCGGACCAGAAGCTGCAATTCAAACTGGTAATGCTTTACCATTAGAATTGATTCCTCTAGGTACAATTGTTCACAACGTAGAACTAACTCCAGGTAGAGGTGGTAAAATGGTTCGTTCTGCTGGTAACTTTGCACAAGTTATGGCTAAAGAAGGCAACTATGTAACAATAAAACTACCTTCAGGCGAAATGAGAATGGTAAGAAAAGAATGCATGGCAACAGTTGGTACATTAGGTAATGCAGAATTTAAAAACTTATCAATCGGTAAAGCTGGTAGAAAAAGATATATGGGCATCAGACCTACAGTTCGTGGTGTTACAATGAACCCTTGTGATCACCCTCACGGTGGTGGTGAAGGTAAGACTGGTCCTGGTGGACACCCTAAAACACCTTGGGGTAAACCTGCTCTTGGTTATAAGACAAGAAAGAAAGGTAAAGCGTCTGATAAACTTATTGTAAGAAGACGTAAAAAGTAATTCTAGTTTGCTGGGGTAAAGTTATGTAACATAGTTTCACTCCAATAGCAAAAATAATTTTTACAAACATTAATACAAATATACAAAGGAGAAATTAATGGCACGTTCATTAAAAAAGGGCCCATATGTAGAAGAAGCTCTTCAGAAGAAAATTAACAAAATGAATGAAAATTCAGAAAAGAAAGTTGTTAAGACTTGGTCAAGAGCATCCATGATTATTCCTGATATGTTGGGACACACAATTGCCGTACACAACGGTAAAACACATGTTCCAGTATATGTTACAGAACAAATGATTGGACATAAACTGGGCGAATTCGCACCGACAAGACTATACAGAGGTCACGCTGCAGATAAAACAGCTAAACGTAAATAGTCGGTTTTTGATTAAGAATTAATTAAAAAGAAATAAGGAAAATAAAAATGGAAGCTAAAGCAAGACAAACAAACATAAAAATGACAGCTAGAAAACTTCGTAGAGTAATCAACGAAGTTAGAGGTAAGTCTGTTAATGAAGCTCTTGATATGTTGCGTTTCATGCCATACTTTGCAGCTAAAGTTGTGGAAAAGAACTTGAAAGCAGCTGCTGCAAACGCTTTTGAACAAGCTGGTGTTAAATCTGAATCTTTAAAAGTTTCTGAAATTTTTGCAGATGAAAGCGTAACATATAAAAGAGGTAAACCAAGAGCGCAAGGTCGTATATACAAAAGACTCAAACGTACATCTCACCTCACAATTAAAGTAAGTGATACAGCAAAATAGAGGAAATAAGGAAATGGGACAAAAAACACATCCAACCGGATTTAGAGTAGGTGTAATCAGACCTTGGTCAAGCACATGGTTTGCTAAGATTAAAGATTATGCTGGATTTGTAGCAGAAGATGCTAAAATTAGAAAATTTGTTAAAAAGAAATTATATGCAGCAGGTGTTGCAAATATCTTGATTGATAGAAAATCTCAAAGCTTAACAATTACAGTTGTTACAGCAAAACCTGGTATCGTAGTAGGTAGAGGTGGTCAAGGTATTGAAGAACTTAAAGCAGAAGTTTCTAAATATTTAGGCAAGCCAGTAATCATTAATGTGGTTGAAGTTGCAAGAATTGATGTTGATGCTTTATTGGTAGCTGAGTCTGTAGCTCAACAACTTGAAAAACGTATTGCATTCAGACGTGCAATGAAACAAGCTATGCAAAGAACAATGCGTGCAGGCGCACAAGGTATCAAAATTATGGTATCTGGTCGTTTGGGCGGAGCTGAAATTGCTAGAAGCGAATGGGCTAAAGAAGGAAGAATTCCTCTTCAAACCCTAAGAGCTGATGTTGACTATGGTTTCACAGAAGCAGATACAATCATGGGTAAGATTGGTGTTAAAGTTTGGATATTCAAAGGCAACTTGATGCCAGGCGAAAAAGCAGACATGAACATCAAATCAAAAGACTCAAAAAACTCATCAGGCGAACGTTTCAACGGTAGACGTGGAAAACGCAGACCTGTGGAAACAAAATAGTAAATAACAGGAGAACAATATAATGTTAATGCCAAAAAAGACAAAATACCGCAAAATGATGAAAGGTAGAATGAAAGGTACCGAAACAAGAGGTACTCAGTTTGAATTTGGTCGTTATGCATTAAAAGCTCTTGAACCTGGCTGGATTACAAGCCGTCAGATTGAAGCAGCAAGACGTGCTATGACTCGTGAAATCAAACGTGGCGGTAACGTTTGGATTAAAATATTCCCAGATAAACCGATTACTGCAAAACCTGCTGAAACTCGTATGGGTTCTGGTAAAGGTAACGTAGAATACTGGGTATCAGTTGTAAAACCAAACAGAATCTTATTTGAACTTGACTACTTTGATAGAGCAGTTGCTATCAACGCATTAGAGTTGGCAGCTCAAAAACTACCTATTAAGGTTAAAGTTATTGAAAAAGAATCTGTGTAATATTTGAAGGAAAATATAACAATGAAATTAAGTGAAATGCGTGAAAAAACAGTTGATGAGTTAAAACAATTTGTTGTTGATTCAAAAAAACAATTACTTGATTGCAGAATCAAAAAATCAATGCATAAATTAGAAAATACTGCAGAGATTTCAAAAACAAAACGTTTAATTGCTCAAGCAAAGACTGTAATTAGAGAAAAAGAGGTGTCAAATGCCTAAAAAAGAAAAACAAGGTGTTGTTATTAGCGATAAAATGGATAAGACAGTAGTTGTAAAAGTTGCGTCTTATGAACCACACCCAAAATATAAGAAAATTATCGAATTTAACAAAAACTACAAAGCTCATGATGAAAAGAATGAATGCGGCGTTGGTGATATCGTAAGAATTATCGAATCAAGACCAATTTCAGGTAGCAAAAGATGGGTTGTAGAATCTATCGTAGAAAAAGCTAAGTAGTAATAGTTAAATGCTCTCGGGGTGAAGTTTAACGCATAAGCTTCATGGACAGAGAGAAAAATTAAGTAGGTTGGGGTTATTTTAACCCCAACAATAACAAAAGGAAACGGAAAAATGATACAACAAGAAACAAGACTAGTAGTAGCAGATAATACAGGTGCTAAAGAATTATTAGTTATCCGTGTAATGGGAAGCTCAAATAAAAAATTTGCAGCTGTTGGTGATGTTGTTGTTGCAACTGTTAAGGACGCAACTCCTAATATGACAGTTAAAAAATCTGAAGTTGTAAAAGCAGTTATCGTAAGAACAAAACATGATATTAAACGTGCAGACGGTTCTGTAATCAGATTTGACGAAAATGCAGCTGTAATCATTAACAAAGACGGCAACCCTCGTGGTACTCGTGTATTCGGACCTGTAGCTAGAGAACTTCGTGATAAAAACTTCATGAAGATTGTTTCATTAGCACCTGAAGTTATTTAGGCGTTAATGGTGGCACAAACGCATGATGAAGTGAAAACTTCCGCTCATGAAAAGGATATAATCCAATAATTTAACGGAGAATAGAAATGACAGACAATAAAAAAAGCTTGCATGTAAAAACAGGTGATAGAGTTATCATCACAGCAGGCAAGGATAAAGGAAAATCAGGTAACGTAAAAAAATCTATACCTTCAGAAAATCAAGTAATTGTTGAAGGTGTAAATATGATTACTAAGGCTACAAAAGCTAACCCTGCATACGGTATCCAAGGTGGATTGATTAAGAAGGAAGCTCCTCTTGATTCATCTAACGTAATGATTGTATGCCCAAGCTGCGAAAAGCCTACCAGAATTAAACATGCAACAGTGGACGGTAAAAAAGTTCGTGTTTGCAAAAAATGTGGTGAACAGTTAGACGCTTAGTATGAGGCGGAAGACGTATACCAAAGAGGATTAAGCAACTCTGCGATTATTATTCCGTGTTAACTTGATACTAATTCCGTCACTAAGAAAAGGAATAGAAAAATGACAAGAACAAAAAGCTTAAAAGCAAAATATGATGAAGAAGTAAAAGCAGCACTAAAGGAAAAATTCGGTTATAAAAATGACATGATGATTCCTAGACTTCACAAAATTGTTTTGAACATGGGTGTTGGTGAAGCTTCTCACAACTCAAAGATTGCTGATGCAATTCAAGCTCAATTAACTAAGATTGCTGGTCAAAAAGCATTAGTTACAAAGGCTAAAAAATCAATTGCTTCTTATAAATTAAGAGAAGGTATGCCAGTTGGTGCTATGGTTACATTGCGTGGTGAAAGAATGTATGATTTCTTACAAAAATTAATCTGCGTTGTTCTTCCTCGTATTCGTGACTTTAGAGGTATTTCAGCTAAGAGCTTTGATGGCAGAGGTAACTATACTCTAGGTCTTAAAGAACAATCATTGTTCCCAGAAATCACTTATGAAGAAGTTGATTTGGTAAAAGGTATGAACGTATCTGTTATCACAACTGCTCATACAGATGATGAAGCAAGAGAATTGCTAAGATTGTTGGGTATGCCATTCAAAGGTATGAACAAACAAGCGTAGATGGATTATTTAATCCCGATTACGTAAATGAATAGTTAGAAACTAATTTGTAATAAAGGAGAAAATCATGGCTAAAAAAGCGATGATAAACAAAGAACACGCAAGAGAATTATTAGCTGCTAAGGGTAAATACCCAAAAGTTAGACTTCACAACAGATGCAGTATTTGCGGTAGACCTCACGGTTTCCACAGAGATTTCGGCTTGTGCAGAATTTGTTTAAGAAAAATGGCTCACCAAGGTTTATTACCTGGCGTAACTAAAGCTAGCTGGTAGTTACTTTTCTTTATTAAAAAGAAAAGACCATATAGTAGGATAACGCTAGAGTTATTCTAAAAGTGGACTACAAGATAGATGTTTGGTAAGAATGGTTACCGATTTGGTGAGTAATAATCAGAAAACTGATAAATAATTTGTAAAGGTGCGTCTTTAGACGCACCTTTTATAATATAAAAATTAAATCGCTTTGTGGCTTGAACCCTCACCCGCATTTCTAAGTTTCGAGCCTAAAAAATTGTTGACTTTAACTTGAAATTCTACCCTCTTCCATAGAGAGGGGTGCTTTTTGTAACGAAATATTGCAAAATATTAAGAAAAAATAAAAATCTTTACAATAACCTCAAACCCTGTCATAATGCCCTACGGGACGGGACGGACCTAACTATGTCTTGTGTGCGCAATTCTCAAATTCTCAGAAACTTTATTAAGACATAAGAGTTGCAATTCAAAAGTTACATGAGAAAATAAGGAGAACGTATTATGGCAAATTTATCAGGTTTATTTAATTTAAAATTAGGTGCATCACTTCCAACAAAACAACAAGTAAAGGATTATGTAAATACAACATGTAAATACCCTGGAAGTCAGGAATATCGTGGTGGCTCAAAGTATACCACTTTGTTTGAACACCCAGCAAAATCAAATCAACTATTAGGTCATGAAAATCCTGGAGTATATTTGCGCGAAGCAATGTCAAACGCTGGGTATGTAGAACGTTCCTTTATAATAGCAAAAAACAAAGATAATCCATATAGTGATGATTATTTACTAACAAATAATGGCAGAACAACAAGTGCAAGTTTGAGAATTGGTGATAAAAGTGTCTTTATCGAAGATAAAAATAATAATGGTAAAATTGATGCAGGCGAAGTAACATATACTGATAAAAGTGGAAAACTTTTTGATTATTTTACAAATGAAAAATTACCAGATTCAATGTCTTTCGATTGGTAATGTCGGTTGGGCATACTTGCCCAACAAAAACATAATAGCAAAAAGACGTAGAGATATTTCTAGTAACTTTTAACAAAACTCAACACAGAGCAGGGGAAATATTTAAGGTTTCCCCTGCTCTGTTGCATTTTTTAAGGTTCTGAAAACAATCTTTGTTAACTGTCTAGACGTAGGCTGGGAAAAGCGTAAGCGGTTCCCACCTTTTCTTATTTTTATATTAATATTCCCCATCTGGGTAATGCAGAATTGCCGACGTGTTGAATAGCGTCACACCCCTAATCGGAGTTTAATATATGTATATTAAATCTTTTTCATACTTCCAGCTATTCTTAATTCCAGAGCCGATTAGGCTCTTTTTTTTGTGCTCAAAAATACAACGCTCAGAGTAGGTAATTACTGGTCTTTATTGTATAATTCAGGTATGAATACTGAATTGAAGACAATTAAAGATAAATTAGAACAAAGAGAACTTGAGATTCTTAGTCCTTATGCTACAAAATGCTTAAATTCAAAAGGCAGAAAACGCAAGAGAGAAGAGCAATTTGAGATAAGGACAGAATTTCAAAGGGATAGAGATAAAATTTTACATTCAAAATCTTTTAGAAGATTGAAACACAAAACGCAAGTGTTCTTATCGCCTTTTAATGACCATTTTAGAACTCGATTGACACATACTTTAGAAGTTGCTCAAATTGGAAGAACAATGGCAAGAGCACTTAATCTAAATGAAGACTTAGTTGAAGCTATAGCTTTAGGTCACGATTTGGGGCATACTGCTTTTGGTCATTGTGGTGAAGGGACTTTGGACGAACTTTTGCCAAATGGTTTTCATCACAATTTGCAAAGCGTAAGAGTTGTGGAAGTTTTAGAAGATATGAACTTGTGCAAAGAAACTATTGATGGCATTTTGACGCATACTTGGGGATATAAACCTAAGACACCAGAGGCGCAAGTTGTGCAATATGCAGATAAAATCGCATATATTAATCACGATATTGAAGATTCTGTGCGTGCCGGAATTATTTCAGAAGCTGACTTGCCTTCTGATTGTGTTAAGTATTTTTCTGCAAATCAATCTGCTCGTTTGGGTAAAATGATAACCGATGTTATTACCACTTCTATGGACAAACCTAAGGTAACTATGTCAGAAGAGGGCTGGTTCTATGTGACAAAACTTAGAACTTGGATGTTTGATAATGTTTATTTAGATCCAATTGCTAAGGCAGAAGAGAAGAAGGCAAAAAATATTATTCGCTCATTGTTTGAGTATTATACTAATATGCTGCAACCGTATTATGATGCTGAAGAAATTCCGCAAATTGTAACAGACCATATTTCTGGAATGACCGACCAATATGCAATTAGACGTTATAAAGATTTGTTTATTCCTATGCCACTAGCAGATAAAACCAGCGATGATGCGCTTTTGAAAAAGGCTAGAGAAAGAGAATGAAATACTTAGGCTTTAGTGTAAATTCTGGTGCAGAAAATATGCAAATTGATTCAGATTTGCTTGAAAACGCTATTGCAAGCGAAACTAAAGAGGTTTTGTTTAGACTTTACGGCTGGTCGCCAAAGTGTATTTCTTTAGGGCGAAATCAAAAGGCTGACTTTTTGACTGGCGAAATTGATGCAGTTAGGAGGTTGACAGGTGGTAGGGCATTACTTCATGATGACGAAATTACATATTGTTGCGTAGCTCCTGTTGATGTATTACCGAATGGACAAAGCGTGGTGGAATCGTATAAATATATTTCTGGTATTTTGATAGATTTTTTTAAAACGTTGGGCGTTGAACTAGATTTTGGCGAAAATAAACGAGTTTCGACACATTATGATTATTGTATGCTGCTTTCAACTGGGGCTGATGTTTGCTATAAGGGGCAAAAAATAATTGGTTCTGCTCAGTGCCGAAAGAACGGATATATTTTGCAACACGGCTCAATTCTGTTTGGATACGACAAAAAACTTCTTGAACATTTGTTCCATGAAGAAGTTCAAGGTATAACTACCGTGAAAGAAATCTTGCCAGAAATGACGAAAGAAGAGCTTGTACAAAAGTTTGAAGAGTTTATTAATAGTTTTAATTTTAATTAAAACTAATTATCAAATAAATGTCCGATAAGTTTACTAATAAAACCCTCGTCATCACTGTTATCAACGCTATCACCGTAATGCCCACCATCATCTGCGATATAACCATAATTATGAAGGTCTTGAGCGGTTACTCTAACACTTTCATCAGATCCGTTCAAATGTTGGTCAATATGATAATTGTGTGTTTCGTACCATCTATCAGTAACACTTTTCGGAAATTTTCCAGTCAATTTGTAAACGAACGTTTCTTTTTCTGTCATACCACCAGGAATTACCATATCATGAGCACAGTTTTCATTTCTTACTAATCGGGTATTTAGATTTTTTAATTCACTAACTCTTTGTAAATTTTTCCTAATAAGAGAATTATTTCTAAAAATTGCTGTTTTTGGCATAATTTTGTTTATCATTTTACTGTCCTTTTAAATTTAATCATTTTTATGTATTTGGTCGTACTCTTTCATATATTTATATGCTAAACCACTGCGTTTAAACATAAGCAAAAATTGTGTTATTGCTCCAGTCATAAATGCGGCATATCCAATTTTTTCAGGAAGCTTTAACTTGTTGAGTGAAGTTGTTGTAATTTTATCAAATGCTAGTAATAATAATCCTATACCGACAAGTCCTTCAGAACAGTTGTTTATAGTAGATTTAGAAAGTTCATCATTACGTTTTTCTATGGCATATTGACCTCGTTTTTCACGATATTCATACGAACTTTTGTAATTGAAATTGTTAAATGACTTAATATTGTAAATTTTCATATTATTTTCCATTCAAGATATCATCTATTTTTTTACCCCTGTCGAGTTCTTTTTGAATTCTTTCACACTCATCAACTAGAGCATAACCGAAGGCTTTAGTTGTATACCCTGCCACTCCAGCATTTATAAAGTTACCAAAGACTGGAATCCAGCTTACGGTTTTTGAGAGAACTTTACCTACTATTTGAGCTTTGATCGCTAGCATTATTGATTTTATTATTGCATCACCAAATTTAAAACCATAAATTCCTTTTACTATTTTTATTCCCATTGTAGTTTCAACAGCACTTAATGCAACTTCATCTCCAAAGGGAACTTGAGCCGAAACAAAACCGATAAAGGCATTTGTCATGGTCATACCTATAACAACTCCTTTTGCTTCTTCCTCTTTACTCATTTCATTATCATCATAGTAATAGCCATCATAGGAATAGTCATCATACTTCAAATCTTGTAATTGACTTTTTTTCTGTAAGAAACATCTTTTAATTTTTATGTCAGTATTTAATTCTTTGCCTTTATTAAAACTTTTATTTATTTGTGGAATATTATTTTTAGGTAAAGTATTTTTTGTAATATTATTAAAAAATTTGCCAACCATACCTTTAGTATTGCTAAAAGTTCCGTTGTTGATTTGTGATATGTGCATTTTATAACCTTTGTCTAATCCCTATTCTTTGAATGTATTACTAATATATCGGTTAGTCAATAGCTATATTATCCATGTGGCTAATATTTTGTTACAATACTTTACAACAAATTGAATTATTTTTATGTTTTAACTATTTAAAAATAGTATGAATGTAACAAATAATAATAACTTTACTTTTGGCTCAGGGTTAAATATAAAAATTAGGATACACGAAAGGTTAATAAACTCGCAAATAGTCGAAAATAACTTTGCTGATAGGTATGGTATAGAAGCTTCTTTTATACAAAATAAATCTGCTGCACTAGCAAATAAATTTTGTGCTGATATTTTTGAAAAACTGGGAAAACTTATTGGTTTGAAATTCGTATTACCTCCTTGTATTACAGTGTTTGAGAGAAAAGATTTAGTAGACAAAAATTCTGCATTAAATTTTTGCATACCTGATACAAAAGAAGTTTTAAAAAATGACTATCCATTTTTTGGTCGTTCTGTATTCTTTCAAAATTTTAAGAATTTAAACGAGATTGATGATATCACAGATTATCAATATAAAAATAAACGTACAAGCTCATCGCATTTTTTGTCCCCATTTATTCATGAGTGGTTGCATAGTATTCATATTGATAGAATTTATAATAAATTTGGCTATGGTGGCAGTTGTGAATATTTAAATGAAAAATATCCTCGTAAATCTTTAAACAAGTCTGGTTTTGAAATGATAAAAGAATTACAAAACAAAAAAATGACTATGCAAGAAAACGAAATTATATATAACGAGTTAGGAGAATATGCGACACTCCCTAATAATCAATATTTAGAAGTCTTTAGTGAAGCCTTTACAAAATTTATTTGTGATTCATTAAAGGGTGTTGAATTAATTAAAAATCCAATAGAATTATTAAAAAGCACTCCAAAAGAGTTTCAAAAAATATTAAGAAAAGCTACATTTCCCACTTCTTCGGATCGAATTTAAAATCTGTGACACGCATTTTGAGCGTTTTAAGGTAAGGTTCAAATTTTTTGAGTAGAATAATTTTGTATAAAGAAAGCTCTTGTGCGACAACAGGATTTTCACAAGCTATGACCATAATTCCTCCTGGGAGCATAGAAAAGGGGCGAGATTTTGTTTTAAATTTCTGCGGTAAAATTTTATCCCAAAAGTTGTATAAATTTGTCCTTGTAATCGCCTTTTTCATCGCAGGATTCTCCATCATCGAACTGATGACGTTATCTACCCCTTCAAAATCTGTATACAAAACTTTTTTCATGTTGTTGACGCTACAAAACTATTTTTACAACCTAATCGTATCATAAAATCTTATAAAATGATATTAGTTTGAAAAAGTTTAACAATAGAGAACAAACTTCTATATTTATGCTATTATTAATCTATGAGTTGTAATTTAGACGAAATTATAAAATCTTCAAAAAAGATATTGCTTTTATCTCACATGAACCCTGATGGCGACACTTTAGGCTCTATGTGTGCGATGTATAGCATGATTTATAAACGCTTTAAGATTAAGGCAGATATGAATATCGTGTCTAACCTTCCATATAACTACAAATTTTTACCAAACGTAAACTTGGCAGAACGTTATTATGACAAATCTTTGGTGTACGACTTGGTTATAACTCTTGATGTCGCAGCAATTGATAGGGTGATGGATTCAAAAATTCTTTTTGATAAAGCAAAATGCACTGTGAATATTGACCATCACAAGACTAATCCAAAATTTGGCGATTATCAGATTATTGAACCTGATGCTAGCTCTTGTGGCGAAGTTTTGTTCAATTATTTCAAGACAAATAACTGGGAGCTAACAGAAGATGCAGCGATTTGTTTGTATACTGCGATTATGACGGATACTGGGAATTTCAGGTTTGAAAATACATCTGCTAACACCTTTAGAGCTGCTGCAGATTTGGTAGAAGCAGGCGCTAGTCCAAATTATATTTACAAAAAATGCTACGAAACAAAGACAAAGAATTTTGTAATGTTCCAAAATTATTGCGTTAATAAGGCGGTTTTCTTGGAGGAAAACAAAATTGCTTATACAACTGTTTATAAAAAAGATTTAGAAAAATTCTCTGCTGGTGATGATTTCACTGATGGAATAGCAGAAACTCTGCGAGCAATTGATACAACAGAAGTTTCTTTTGTCGTAAAAGAGGTGGACACAAAATTAACAAAGGTTTCTATGCGTAGCAAGAAGGCTGATGTAGCGCAAGTTTGTATGGCTTTTGGCGGTGGTGGACATACTTTTGCTGCTGGTTGTACAATAAAAGCTAATTTAAAAGATAGTATTGAGTTATTGTTGAGAGAAATTAAACTGTGAGATTTCAATTTAAAACACTACGAAATATAATTAAGTCTGTAATTGAAAACGACTTTTTTGGCATGGCTGCAGAAATGGGCTTTATGCTCGTAATTGGTATTTTTCCATTTATGTTGTTTTTGACCGCTCTTTTTGGTTGGCTTGGTAAGCATTCATTTATGGATCCGCTGATTCAGTTTTTGCAACAAGTAATGCCAGGGGACGTAATTAATCTTATTCAAACGGTTTTGAACGAGGTTTGGTTCTTTACTAAGGGTGGCTTGGTTGCAACTCTCGGTTTTTGTATTACTGTAATGCTTTCAACTAATGCACTTGCAATTGTGCTAAAAGGCTTGAATAGAGCGTATAAGGTGGAGGAAACTCGCTCGTTTGTTTATACAAGGTTGCTTTCCTTGATAATGGTTTTTGTTAATGCTCTTGTGTTATTTTTGAGCATTAACTTGATTATCTTTGGTAAGGTTATTATTAAGTTTTTGATAGCGTATCTTGGCTTAACGGTTTCTTCTGGTAATTTAATGCTTGTTTTGCGTTGGCCTATTGCATTTGTAGCTCTTTATATAATGGCTTATTTGCATTATTATATTTTGCCAGATTTGGGTGGACAAGAAAAATTGAGAAGAACGAGCGCACTTCCAGGAACGTTGTTTTTCTGTGTTTCTTGGTTGCTGGGTTCGTGGGGCTTTTCAATTTATATTAATAATTTGCATACCTATAACTTTGTGTACGGTACAATTGGTGGTTTTGCAGTGTTGATGGTTTGGTTATATTATACTTCTATTTTGATTTTGGTGGGTGGTGAAATTAATTCGCAGTTGTATTCAAAACTTGAGCGCAAGGAAATTATAAAAGCAAAGCGTAATAGGACATAGAGAATACAAATATATAGTTTTGTTACAATATTTTTATTATTGCCAAAATGGCGTTATTAATGTACAACATGTGGTATTATAAATATATACAGGATGTATATATGAGAGGGTGTTAAAATGACTGAACAAAAATTTAGGATTGGTATCGGTTACGATATCCACAAATTGGTAGAAAATCGTGAATTGGTGATTGGTGGTATCAAAATACCCTTTGAAAAAGGTCTTTTAGGACATTCAGATGCTGATGTTTTGGTGCATGCAATTATTGACGCACTTTTGGGAGCGTTGGCAATGGACGATATTGGAACTTTATTCCCTGATACTGATGATAGATTCAAAGATGCAGACAGTATTGAGTTGTTGAAAAAGGTTTATGAAAAAGTTCAATTTCAAGGTTATTGGATAAATAATATTGATACAAATATTATTGCTCAAAAACCAAAGATGATGCCTTATATTCCAAAAATGAAGACGCTTTTGGCAAAAGTTTTGGGCTTAGATGATACTGATATTTCAATTAAAGCTAAAACTAAAGAGTGCTTAGATGCGGTTGGTGAAGGTTTGGCGATTGAAGCGCAAGCCGTTGTAATCCTGGAAAAAATAGATAGATAGAAATTTTATAGATTGCAATCAAAAAAATACGTTCAATTTTGAACGTATTTTTTTTTGTTCTTTAAAATGTCGGTTGGGCATACCTGCCCAACAAAAACTTTTGATTGAATGGATATAGGCGTAGGGTGGGAAAAGCGACTAAAAACGTTGATAAATAATAAAGAACGTGGAGTGCGTTCCCACCGTTTTAGACCAAATGGATATAGTTAATAAAAGGCTGGATTCTTCGTGCTAATCGCACTTAGAATGACCCAAAAGTTGCTTGCTTAGCGTATTTTGTCACCGAATTACGTAACATATACAATTCTGAACCCGATTAGGGTGAAGAATCCAGCTGATTATTAACTATTTTCATTAAATCAATACCCACCCGCATTCGTAGCTTTCGCAAAGCTCAAGCACGACTGCGACCTCCCTAACTAGGGAGGTGGGGCTCCTTCCCTCGTTAGGGAAGGCAGGGAAGGGTATCTGCCCGTAGGGTTAAAATGGATTGTCACGACTTTTACAAACCTAGCAATGACGCTCAGCTATGCGTTTTTACGCCCAGTCATTACGAGGAGCGTGAGCGACGAAGTAATCCATAGTTATAATTTCTTTTTACAGAATTTACGCCAACCTCTCTAGGGAAGAGGTCGTTTCCGTTCGTGAGGCTTCGCCGAACGTTACGGAAACGGGAGAGGGTATTATTAAAATCAACGAATTGTTAAGAAATCGTAATAATATTTTTAATATATCTTCAATTGTTAAGAAACTCGGCAAATTGTTACAATCGGCGCAAATGTAGTAGTAGTAGTAGTAGTAGTAGTAGTAGTAGTAGTAGTAGTAGTAGTAGTAGTAGTAGTAGTAGTCTGCGCAATTGTAACAATTTGCCTAAAAACATTAAAGTTTTTCAAAAAAATGCCGATATATATGTCATAGGGAAAAATAAAAGATAAAAAGGAGTAAATCTATGAGCGGATTTTCAGGAATTAATCAATTTGGTAGTTTAACAACATCAAACGGAACAAAAATTGACTACAAGTATTTGGTAGAAAAATATGATGCCGATGGAAATGGCGAGATTTCAAAGGACGAATTTAATACTGCGTTGAAGGAAGAAAAGCTAGACAAAATTGATATCGCAAAAATCAATACAAACGGCGATGAAACAATCGACGAAGACGAAATGGCTATTTACGAACAAAAATATAAAATGCAAGAAGCAGTAAATGCAAAGAGCAAAGAAATTACAAGAGATTTTATCGGCTCAAAATCCCAATACATCGCTCAAATAACTTTGGAATTGACTAACTATATTACAGAGTTTGCAGAATCATATCAAGGCGACATTTCAAAGATGGCAGAAGAATTTACTGCTCAACTCCCTACAAAGTACGCTCAAATTAAAGCTGATGTTTTGAAGAACGACCCAAGCACAATTAAATCAAATGTTTTAGAAGAAGTTTTGGCTGATATTAAAACAGCGACTGAAACAAGAGCCGGTGAAACAATTTCTGATACTGCACAATCTAAAATTGCTAAGGCACTAGATAATGAGGCTACAAAGTACATGAAGGCTAACCCAAAATGCACTGCAGAAGAGTTGAAAGCTCATTTGGAAGAATTTATGAACAAATCTGATGCAGAAAAATTGGCAGATGTTGCAGCTGATTATAGAGCGAATGTTGCATCTTTGGGCTGGGTTGATAGTGGTGAATTAAGCGCATTGAAAGAATTTGCAAAAGATTTCTTAACTCAAGCCGTAAATCAAGGTGTAACAGTTAAATTGGGTGGTAAAAATATTGCAACAACAAACGCAATTACTTCTGCTTTGAAGGGTTATTCTGATGGTGAAACCTTGAAAAAGGATATGGAAACCGCAATTGCAAATTTAAGCACTGTTAAGAAAAAAGACGCTATTATTGCTCAAGACAAGGCTGACCAAGCGGCTGCAGCTGAAAAGAACTTTGCTAATATTAAAGGTGAGGCTTACAAAGTTAATGCAGGCTTGATTGATTATTCAAAAATTGATTCGAGATACTTTAATGGCGGTGAAATTTATCAAAGAGGAAAAGGCTGGAGTGGCTCTAGGGACAAGGCTTACGACGAAGGCTACAGCGTTTTGACTTCTGATAATATGAAATCACAAATCAAATCTCAAATCGAAACAATGTTGAAGGAACAAGGTATAGCATTCGATAAGATTGCGACAGTGTTTGAGAACGTTTACAACCAAACTGCGCAAGATGTATTGAACTCTGACGGTATGATTACAGGTAGAGGCGCAAGAGGTATGTCTAGCAAGGGCAAAGCCCATATTGACGTAAAAACAATGGTAGATAATTTTATTACAACCTTCAACACAAACATTGCAAAAGCAATCGATGAAATGAACACTTCAAACAAAGATATGGACATAATTGACTTAGACTACTCTCAAGCTGGTAAAGATGAAAATGGTAATGCAATAACAGATGAAACAACTGGAACTGATTTAAGTACCTTGTATGCATCTGGTAAAACTATTACAACAAGAAAACACGGCGCAGATTATTATGTATCAATCGCAGAAAAAATGGTTGATAGAATGAAATCACAAATGCTAACAAAAGCTCAAGCAATGTGCAGCGCAAACGGTATAAAATTTGACAACTCGGCATTTCAATCTATGTTCAATAATGCAAAACAAATAGCAGTAAATGCAGCAGTTGTAGGTATGGATTCTGATGGTAAAAGCTTCGGCGGTGTAGCTACTAGTACTGGCGGTGCTGCTGCTACAGGTGCAGTCGCAATGGCTGGAGCTGGTTATGTTGGAGCAACAGCAGCTGGTGTTACATTAGGTGCTACAACATTTGCTGGTGCAGTAGCAGAGGTAGCTGCTGTTGCAACAGGACCCGTTGGCTGGGCCGTTGGAGGTGTCGTTGCATTAGGAGCAGCACTTGGCTTCATAGGCTCTGGTCATCATTCAGAAAGCACACTTAACACAAGAACTCTACTTGATACCTTTGCCGAAAATTTCAAGCAAAACTACTCAAACTGGGTTGATACAGAGGCAAATAAGCTAAAAAATAAAAAATAATAATAAGGGCAATGGCGTAGCCATTGCCCTTATTAAATAATAAAATCAACCTCTTATTTCAATGCAACGGTCATATCAGCTTCGATACAAACTTTGCCATCTACATAACCTACACCGTGGCTCTTGCAGATAGGGCCTTTTGCCTTGATTAATTCGATATGCATTTCAAATCTATCACCAGGTCTAACGATATTTTTGAATCTTACATTATCAACACCAGCGTACAATGTCAATTTACCTTTGTATTGTGGTAAGCACATCAAAACTGGTGCAGAGCATTGTGCCAATGCTTCTAATTGCAATACTCCTGGCATCACAGGGTTTCCTGGAAAGTGACCTTGGAAGAAGGCTTCGTTCATAGTCAAGTTTTTATAACCTTTTGCATATTTTCCAGGAACACATTCTGTAATTTTATCAACTAGCAAAAATGGGTATCTGTGAGGAATCATTTCCATAATTTGCATTACATCAAATGATAAAATGTCTTCACCAGCTTCTGTAGTACCAATTTTTACTCCTAATTCTTCTGTCATTTAATTTCTCCTTATATTTTTACTAATTTATTTTTTAATACTTGCGCAACCTTTGTATGAACGGCGTGTCCAGCTTCTTTTACAAGAATTTGGGCTTTTAAATTCAATGGTGAAACACCTGTTAAATACAAATCGCCAATCAAATCTAAGATTTTGTGTTTAATTGGTTCATTTTCAGAACGTAATTCTGTTGTAAAACCTTCATCTTTCAAACCAACTGTGTTATCAATTGTAACACCTTTGGCAAAGCCTAGCATTTGGTATTTCTTCAAATCTTTATAAAAACCAAATGTTCTAGCCTCAATGATTTCCTCTAAATTTTTGTTATCCATTGTAACCCAGCGACCTCTCAAATCTGGGTGGTCATAGTTTACTGCATAAGTAATTCTAAGCTCTTTGTCAGGCAAAATTACTAGGCTAGTTTTTCCATTAAGGTAATAAACTGGTTCTGAAACGGTGTAAGCGTCTTTATTTACGCCTTCAATGCCAGCTTTTTTGAAAAGTTCTACCCAAACTTTAGAGCTGCCATCAAAAATTGGCATTTCTGTTTCAGATAAATAAACATCAATTGAATCAATTCCGCAGATTGCGCAAGCAGCGATAAAGTGTTCGCAAAGCATAACTTTATATTTGTAATCGCCCAAAAGAGTTCTATGTTCTTTGCTGCAAAGCGTTACGCAATGTTCGGTTGAATACAAGTTCTCTATACAAACATTGAACGGAGTATCAGCACCTTTTGAAAAAATGCGGATATTTCCGCCTCGTGAAGGCTTGATTAATACCTCACATTCACGATTCTTCATTAATGATTTACCAGATGTTTTTATTTCAGTTTTTATAGTACCCATGATATACCTGTTAATTATTTATCAGTCTAGAAGAAAGTAGGTTGGGCATTCCTGCCCAACAATCACTACTTATTAACTCCTTCGTTTGCCCCTTCGTTTACCCCTTCTTCAAAAGATTTTAGAAGTGGTTCGTATTTTTTGAATTTAGCAATCAAATCGCCAGCGTCTTTCATAATCTTCAATTGCTTGATAAATTCTTTTCTAGGAACTGCTGGAGCGCCTACAACGATTGATTTAGCTGGGAAACTCTTTGTAACACCAGCTTGTGCTGCAATAATTGTATCATCGCCGATTGAAATGTGGTCAGCCAAACCTGCTTGACCAGCGATTACAACTCTGTCGCCGATTACACAGCTACCAGCAATACCAACTTGTGAAACAATCATACAACCTTTACCGATACGGCAGTTGTGACCAATCATAACCAAGTCATCAATTTTTGTATTGTCGCCAACGATTGTATTTTCGATTGTACCTCTGTCGATTGCAGTATTTGCGCCGATTTCTACGTTGTTACCAATAACAACAGAACCGATTGAAGGAATTTTGAAAATAACTTGTTGAACGTCATTTTCTTTAATTTCGCCGTCTTTACGAGCTTGTTCAATGTTGTTAGGGTTTTCTGTAACAAAGCTGAAACCGTCAGCACCTAGAGAAACTCCGTGGTGTAAAATTACTTTGTCACCAACTTTAACTCTATCACCAATGCAAACTGCAGGGTGGAAGAAACAACCAGCACCGATTTGTGCGCCGTTTCCGATGTAACCATTTGCCAAAATTTTAGTGTTGTCACCGATTGTTGCATTTTCACCAACAACAACATTTGCACCTAATGAAACGTTTTGACCAATTTTTGCAGATGGGTGAACAACTGCAGATGGGTGGATACCAGAGTTAACGTGTGGTTCTTCATAAAACATTGTGATTAATTTCATCATTGCAAGTCTAGGTCTTTCAACTTCGATAGTTGAGAAACCGTCTATATTAACGCCCAATGGAACAAGTGCAGCTTGTGCTTTTGTGTTTGCAAGGTTGTTAATTTCGTCTTCACCTAATGCAAGAGCTAATGTGTTTTCGTCAGCCAAAAGTGGAGGAGCTATGTTAGTAATAGCAACATCTTTTGCTTTAGAAAGCATACCGCCTGTAATTTGTGCAATTTGTTCCAATGTAAAAGTTTTCATAATACACTCCTTTTATTATCCTAAACACTTTTTAATTACGTTTGTAGTTGATTTACCTGCGACAAAGTCAATAAATTCAACTTTTATATTATTCTTGATTACGATATCTCTTTCAGGAAGAGTTTCTAATGTGTAATCAGCTCCCTTTGTATAAATATCTGGCTTAATTGCCTCCAATAACCTAGCAGGAGATTTCTCTTCAAATAATACCACATAATCAACGCATGACAAAGCACTTAATATTTCGGCTCTGTCTTGTTCGTTGTTAATCGGTCTATCTTCACCTTTAATCATCTTCACTGATTTGTCTGAATTTAACATAACGATAGAATAATCAGCCAAGGCTTTTGTTTTTTGAAGATATCTAACGTGTCCAACGTGCAAAATATCAAAGCAACCATTTGTAGCAACAAAGGTTTTGCCTTCTTTTTGCCCGTTTCTAACTATTTTAACAATTTCTTCTTGTGAAACTAATTTACCCACAACTTAACCTCTAGTCATCTTGTCTATTGAAATCTGAATGGAGTCTTTAATTCTTTCAAAAGAATCCGCTTGTGAAAGATATTTGATAGGTTTATCTAACGGCATTTCTTTTGGTAAAATGCTATTAATTGCGGCTTTTGCTTTTTTGATTTTTCTGTCAGTCGGTCTAATGTTTAAATTTGCTATTCTTTTTACGTCCATCTAAAATAACCCCATTTCTATAACTCTTTTGCATATTCTAACGGTATTCAAGGCTGCACCGATTCTCAAGTTGTCGGCAACGCACCACAAAGAAATTCCGTTGTTGAACGCTAAATTCTTTCTTATTCTTCCAACAAATACTGGGTCTACACCGCTTGCATCTCTAGTTGTAGGATATTCAAAGTTGTCTGGATTGTCAATAACTTTTACGCCATAAGCTTTTGACAAAATCTCTCTAACTTTTTCTGGTGTAACTTCTTTTTCAAATTCTATATCAACTGCTTCTGAGTGTCCGTTGAAGACTGGAACACGAGCCGCAGTGCAAGAAATAAGTGTATTTTCATCTAAGTGTAAAATTTTTCGAGTTTCGTTAACCACCTTCATCTCTTCTTTTGTGTAACCATTTTCACAAAAGACGTCGATTTGTGGAATTACGTTGAACGAAATTGGCTTTTTGAAACATTTGTTTTCAAATGGCTTGCCTTCAAGGTTTGCAATTGTATCTTCTCTTAATTCGTTGATTGCAGCTAAGCCTGCGCCAGACACTGCTTGATAAGTAGATACAATAAGTCTTTTTATGCCAAATAGTTTAAGTGGTTCTAATGCTAACATCAATTGAGAAGTTGAACAATTTGGATTTGCAATGATTCCTTTGTGTTTCTTTAAATCTTCGTCGTTAACGCCAGCAATAACAAGTGGAACATCTTTTTCCATTCTGAAAGCTGAAGAGTTATCAATAATCACACCACCACGCTTAACGATTTCTGGTGCAAATTTTTGGCTAGTTGAACCGCCAGCAGACGCCATTACTATATCAACATCGTCAAAAACTTCTGGTTTAGCCTCAATTACTGTGTATTCTTGACCTTTAAAGTTGATTTTAGAGCCAGCACTTTTTGCGCTAGACAAAAACTTAATGCTTTCAAATTCAATGCCAAGCTCTTCTGTAATCTTTGTAATTTCTCTTCCAACAACACCTGTTGCGCCTAAAATAGCTATTCTCGGTTTTCTCATTCTTTTTAATGCTCCGCTTAATCTAAAATATTTTCTAAACCATAAACAAAGTTTTTGTTTTTACTAACAAATCTTACTGCTCTTAAAACTCCGTCCATATAACATTCTCTATTCATAGAGTCATGTCTAATTGTCAAAATTTGACCGCTTGCTCCGAAGATTACCTCTTGAGAGGCAATATATCCAGGAAGTCGAACTGAATGTATATGTATGTTGTTATAAGAATTTGCGCCTCTTGCACCGTTTAGTGTTTCCACCTCTGCACAATTTCCAGTCGTAAAATTCGTATTTTCGCCAGCCATCATCAAAGCTGTTTTAATAGCTGTTCCTGATGGTGCGTCTTTCTTTTGGTTATGGTGAAGTTCAATAATTTCTCCATTATTGAAATATTTAGATGCCATTTGAGCAAATTTCATCATCAAAACTGCACCTGTAGAAAAGTTTGGAGCGATTAAACAGCCCAAGTTCATTTTTTCAGAAAGAGCTTTTAGTTCAGCAATTTCTTCGTCAGCCAAACCTGTTGTACCAATCACAATATTGATACAGTTATTCAAGCAATACAATGCGTTTTCATAAATTGATTTTGGTTGTGTAAAATCTACCAAAACATCGATTTTAACAGAGTTTTTTGCGTCTTTTATTGTCGCAAATTCGCCATCTTTAATATCAATTTTTGCAACAAGCGACATGTTATTATCAGCCTCAACCGCTTTAATAACTTCTTGCCCCATTTTGCCGTTAGCACCGCATACTGCTACATTAATCATTTAAAACCCTCCTCTAGGCATATTGATTATACATCAAACAAATAAAAGAAGAAACTATCTCTTTAAAATTCTATTTGCCAATTCTTTTGCATAGTCCATTTTAAACACAAGGTTTAAAATCGTGTAAAGACCGAGGCAAGCGAACATTACTGTAATGATTTTGGACAATTCAAATACATACTTAGGTAAATGAATTTTGTCAAAACCTACACATAAGAACCAACATGCTACGAAGGTTATAATACCAGCGACTGCCATTTTGGCAAAATTGATAAACAAGGTTTTATAATCTAAACGCACTTTTTTGTGAATAAATAAGCCTAAAAATACTGCGTTGAAGAGAGTTATAAAGGAAGTTGAAAGTGTAATACCTGCAATTCCCATATTTAGTTTTAATATCAAAAGCCAGTTCAAAACTGCTTTTAAACCAATTGACGAAATCGCAATTATAAACGGAGTTTTTGAGTCATTGAACGCATAATATACACGAGTTATTGAATCTCTAAAGACATAAGGTAGTATTGAGAAAGACAAGAAACATAACGCTTCTGATACCATAAATACTGCGTTTGCGTTAAAAGCACCACGCTCAAATATCAAAGAAATTCCGTCTTTTGCGAGTAATAAAATTAATATAATCATTGGCATTGCAGCGAAGAATAAAACGCCAACGCCTTTGTTGAAGTATTTTTTTACTGATTCTAAATCGCCTTCTCCCGCAAGTCGAGAAAATATTGGAAATAATGGCACTAAAAATGCCGTAACAAGTATACCAACTGGGAATTGAAAGATTCTGTTTGCGAAAACTACAGAGGTCCAAGCTCCTTCAACAAGCGTTGATGCGAAGAACATATCAATATAAATACTTATTTGCCCAATTGTTGAACTCAAAATAGCTGGGAATAATAGTTCGCAAATGTTTTTAAACTGTGGATTGTTTTTTATGTTTAAATTGGGTCTTATTCTGTAACCAATTTGTCTAAGTTTTGGGAATTGTACTAATAGTTGGCAAATTGCACCCAAGGTTGTAGCAAAAGCTAACGCCATGCCAGATTTATCATTGTGTACGACAGATATCACACCAATTACAACAAGGCTCAATATCATAGGCGATAAATTTGGCAAGATATATTGCTTGTGACAAATTAAAAGTCCATAATAAATACCTATAATTCCGCCAATCAAGATAATTGGTGACATAATTTTGAAGTGCGCTGATGCGAGTGCCACCAATTCTGGCGAGCCTGCGGAAATTATAAGTCCCATGATTTTGTCAGCAAAAAAGAAACCTATAACGGAACAGAGCGCAAAGAATAAAAACGATACTGTCAAAAAGGTGTTATACAGTTTGTTGACAAATTCGTCTGGTTTTGAATCAAAATCAGGAATAAGTTTAGAAAAAACTGCTACGGCAGCACTGTGGAAAGGACCGCCAACTCCGCCTAATATAATTATTGCAAGTGAAGGTATTTGTAATGCGTAGAAATACGCATCAGACACAAGTGTTGCACCATAGAAATTTGCAACTACCATATCTCTCACAAATCCCATAAACTTACTAGCAATTGTTACAAGTGCAATGAGCCATGCTGCTTTCAGCACACTCGGTGTTTCATCTTTAATTGCTTTAATCTCTTTATGTTCCATACTTTTCAACCAATTCTACATATAAAGTTACTGCTCTGCCTAATGTTGGAGGGTAGTATACAATGGTATTTTCTCCGTCCTCAATATATCTTGAAATATCTATTCTATAATCTTTTTGGAAGATTGTCTTTGTAACAGGAAATTCCATAGTTCTTCCATTTATCTTAACCGCAATCTTAGCTGCAGTTGAATTTGTTATAACAAGTTGCGCTCTACCAATAGGTGCCCAGAAGGTTTCTTTAACCTCTTCGCCACAAATTGTTTTTGGCATAGTGCCTAGATTAATTCCAGTGTAATAATGTCTAAGAATATTATAATAAGGCTGATTAAGTTTTGTTGCCATATAACCTGCGCCATATTGGCTCATGCCAACTCCGTGACCAAAACCACCACCAAAGATTGTTATATCAACTACGTTGCCATAATTATCAAGTTGCTTTTCAAAAATGATATTTGCGCTAGGAAGTGATACTCCATCTTTTTGGAAAACTCTTCTAATAACAAGTTCTTTTGAAATTCTGTAACACCCTTTTGAAGTCATCAATTCAACTTCAACTGCTTTTCCTGAAGCACCACGTTTCATAACCTTGATATCTTTGATTTTGCCCAAGTCATCACCTTGCTTAAAAGCTGGGTGAATAAAACCAGTTTTTGATTGAGCAATCATTGTTGATTTTAAAACATTTTCTAATTCACCAACTGCCCACTCTTTTTTCCATCTGTAATAAGGTGATTCAATGTCAAAAGATGGCACTTTGCTTTCGTAAAACTTTTTAGCGTCAGCCTCATCTTCCAAACTCTTGAACTCAGATTTATCAGGAACTGCAACCAAATATGGTTTGTTTATAGAAGGAAACATTTTTGTAAGCGGGTCTGAAAAAGCGTGCGAATAACTTTCTGTGTATCCGCCAGCGGTAGAACTATAAAGTGCCAGAATTGGCTCGTTGTTATAAAGCGCAACAATACCATCTGTTTCCATTACTGCACGAGTTGCCAAATCAGCTTCTGTGTTAACGCCGTAATAAACTTGACTTGCAACGCTATCTACAACGTTAAACTCTTTGTAAGCTTGAGTTCTCGGTGTTAAAACATAATTTCTAGCTGCAACGGCTTGCGCTTTTAGTGCCTCTAAGCCAAATCTTACTGGCATTTCGTTTGGCACAACACCTTTTAGATATTCTTGGGTTTCAACAAGATTTACCAGATAAAACCCTTTCCTGTCCTCTTTTTGAACCACTTCAAATGCGCCGTGGTATAGCGCAGGCTTGCCTTTTCTAGTTAAATCTTTTACACCCAAAACGCCTTGAGGACAAATTACTACAAAATCTCTCAAGGTCGCAGTGCGCCCGTTTATAGTAACATCTAGCCCTGTAATTCCATTTTTGATTGTTACTTCACCATTTGCAGGAACTCTTGATATGATTTTTCTGCTTTCTCTGTCGCAAATATCACATTCAGCCGTTCCATAAATAGTAATAGTTTGTTTTAATACGTTTTGAAATTTATTATCCGTTAATCCAACTCTAACCACGTCAGTACTTGCAGCAAAAGTTGAATTAACTCCTCCCATAAAACTTGCAAATAACAATAATGCTACGGCAAGTGTTTTTATTTTACTTCCCAAGTTGTACCTTCCTTAGAATCTTTTAGTACAATGCCAACTTTATCAAGTGCTATACGAATTTTGTCTGCTAAGTCCCAATTCTTGTCAGCTCTTGCTTGCTTTCGAGTTTCTATAATTGCGTCCATTGACTCGTACTTTTCACCTAATTCCTTACTAATTTCTTCTAATTTTGCGCTTAATTCTTTATCAGATAGAGTTGCTTTTGTAAAAGTAAAACCAAGAGTTTCAGCAAGTTTGTGTAAAAGAGTGAACGCATAAGGAACATCTTT
Source organism: uncultured Candidatus Melainabacteria bacterium (assembly GCA_934757275.1). GTDB lineage: Bacteria > Cyanobacteriota > Vampirovibrionia > Gastranaerophilales > Gastranaerophilaceae > CAG-196. Next base: position 311,333 of record CAKVLN010000002.1, on the reverse strand, counting down.
GTTTGCTTTATTTGTTAAATCAAATAAAACAGCAAGTGCTTTTGATGTGTTCAAATCATCGTCCATTGCGTCAACAAATTCTTTGTATTCGTCAAACTGAGTTAAATCTAATGTTTCGTCAATCGGAGTTCTTTTTGCATTAAGCATTCTCTTAACTCCATTTGCTGCCGCTTGTAGAGCTTCGTCTGAAAATTCTACTGGCATGCGGTAATGGTTTGTTAGAATAAAGAATCTGATTGTGTTTGCGTCATAATTCTTTAACAAATCATCAATAGTCAAAAAGTTACCTAAAGATTTTGACATTTTTTCTTTATTAATTGTTACAAAGCCGTTGTGTAGCCAGTAATTAACAAATTTGCAACCATTTGCACATTCTGATTGAGCAATTTCATTTTCGTGGTGAGGGAAGATTAAATCTGCTCCACCTGCGTGAATATCAATTGTTTTGCCCAAATGCTTTCTGCTCATTGCAGAACATTCGATGTGCCAGCCAGGGCGACCAACTCCCCAAGGTGATTTGTAACCAAATTTTTCATCTTTCTTCCAAAGTGCAAAATCAAGTGGATCTTCTTTTTGTTCGCCCACTTCAATTCTTGCACCGCTTTCTAGCTGGTCAATTGGTTGTTTTGATAAGTAACCGTATTTAGGGAATTTTTTAACCCTAAAATACACGTCACCATTAGCTTCATAAGCATAACCTTTGTTAATCAAATCTTTGTTAATAGCAATCATTTCGCCCAAAGTTTTTGTTGCAAAAGGTTCAATATCTGGCTTTAAGTTGTTCAAAGCCTTCATGCTATCACTAAATTTTTTATACCAATATTGTGAAACTTCTTCTGGAGTTTTTCCTTCTTTTTCTGCCTTTTTAAGGATTTTATCGTCAACATCAGTAACGTTTCTGCAATATGTTACGTCATAACCTTTGAATTTTAAATATCTGTATAAAACGTCCCAAGTAATATAGCATCTGGCATGCCCTAAATGCGCATTGTCATACACGGTTGGTCCGCAAACATACATTTTAACTTTGTTTTCTTCTATTGGTTTAAATTCTTCTACTTGATTTGTGTAAGAGTTATGTAATCTCATAAATTTCTCCCTAAAAAATAGCCTCGGCAAGTTAATTTTATTACAAACAAAAATCAGTGTCCACGCTTGAATTAAAACTACTCTTTTTAAGGATTGACAAAGTTGAGCAGATAATTTAACATGCAAGTGTAGTGTTTATTAGAAAAAGAGGTGTCTTATGAGAGTTAGTCCTGTCGGATTATCAACTCCTGTTGTGTGCAGCAAAAATAACAGAAGAGTTGTTTCTCAACCAGTTCAAAATCCTGCCGTCAATTTTAAAGGTAGTGCATCTTTGAAACTTGGTGATTATGTTGCTGGAGCAATTTGTGGTACAGCAATGGCATTTGTTGGTTTCGCAGTTGGCGGGCCAATTGGAGCAATAGCTCTAGGCGCAATTGGTGCAACAACAACTGCAGAAGCAAACAATAGTACTAGAAAAGATGGCTAACCTTGCATTTGTTGTAATTTCTTTGCGTTAGCTTTTCTTGTGTTGTGGTAAGTTAACATAGGAATTAATGCGCCCAATAGAATTGGTGAGATTACAACAGTTGAAATGAAGCCAGGAAGAGAATTTAGTCCTCTTGCCATTTTGGCAATCTTGTTATGCTTAATTTCGCCAGAACCTTTCATTATTTTCGTAATTGTTTCATCAGAAAGGTTTTCAAATACTTCTGTAATTTTTTTGTTTTTGTCTTTGCGAGAAAGATTTTTGATAGAGTCTAGACTAAAGCTTTTTTCGTTGAAGGCTAGATTTGCTGCGTTATCAGATTTAGAAATGATTTTTTCTAAATCGCCGCCTTTTTTGTCAACAAATTCTGCAAAGTTTTTGAATTTCTTTTTAGAATCAATATTACCGTAAATTGAATCTAAATCAGCAACTGAAAGCACTTCTAAATCACTGTATGGATTAATTACGTCTAAGAATTTCTTGAAACCGGTTTTGCCGTCAGACGCTCTATTTGTAAGAACAAATCCAACTTTGTCCTCATAAGATTTTACAATCATTTTTGTAAGCATTGGAACCGCAAATACAACAGATAAAGAGGAAACAGTATCTCTTAAAAGAATTTCATTAATTTCTGTCATGTCACGTTTGCCGTTCTCATCTATTTGCGCTCTATCCCATGCCCTTTTCCCTCTAGGTAATAACAAACCTAAAGTCGCTAATAGGGCAAAAGTTGTTTTTGAGAAGTTGTAGCCAGTGTATTCTAACAAGGCTTGCATTTTTTCAGGAGTGCGCTTTGTGATGAATTTACCTAACTTAGCAAGTATTCCATCAGAATTTATACCTTTACCTTTAAATGCAACCTCGTCCTTTTTGTCACTATTATTAGCATTCTGTTGTTGCTTTTTAGCCTGCTCTAAAGCTGCTGCACCAGGTGAAACATCGCTTTTTGCGTAAAGCTTAGGTAAATATGATAAACCCGCTAATGTGATTGCTACGTTAGCAACGTTAACGCCTAATCTTTTTGTGGCAAAATTATTTTTAATATTTTCGGCAGCTTTTTCATCTATATTTTCGCTATTTGGATTTTTTTTGATAGCATCATTTGCATAATCTTTTAGTGCGGTTAAAGTTTCTTGCATTGCAAACGCTTGTTTTTGTTCGCCTTCTCCAACGTATAATTTGTTGATGTTATACAAGTCCGACGAGGTTTCTTGAATTTTTGAGTTGATAGTTTCAACCATATTATTTAAAGCCGACTCTCTCGATTTTTTATCGCCATTGTCAAACTTGTCGAACTCTTTTAATAATAATTCAACAGTTTTATCTGCTTCTTTATCGTTTGGAACAGAGTTTTTGTAAATTGCTTCTAGGTTTTGCTTGTAGAAAGCTTGTTTGAATTTTGCTTTATCTTTTTTTATGGTGTTATCAAAACTCGGATTTTTTACAAGGTTTTTTAAACTCTCGCCAAATCTTTTGATAAGACGAGTGTTTGTGTTGGTTGATTTACAGAATTTGCCAGAAATTGCTAATACTGCTGGAGCAACACCAACTATGTATGGTCCAGACAAACCTTCTCTGCCGAGAACTTCAAAGCCTTCTTGCATGTTGTACTCACCAGTAATTTCTTTATCTCTATGGAAGCCAGTCCACACTCTTGGAGTTGTCATTCCTAATCCGTCTTGAATTAAAAATGATACAAAATAACCTTTGCTTTCAATCCATTGCATAATTGAGCCAGCAGCTCCTAAAATAGGCATTGCTGAACCAAAAGAAGGTGATTTTTTTCTTTGTTGCGTTCTATCGTAAGGCGCAACGTTATTTCCAACAGTGTTAACCTTCAATATAACCCTCCATATTTCAAGCTAAAGTGTAACCGCTACACTATTATACAAATTTGTTTAAAACTTAACAAGCAAAGTATATACGATTTTAAGAAAACTTTACATTCTAAGCCGTTTTTAACATTTTATGGAGGGAATTTTTAGAAAAATTATCTTCCAGCACCTTCTGAAACTATGTATTGTTTTTCAATTCCTTGAGCGTCAAGAATGAAGTCGCATAATTCTCTAACTGCGCCACGACCACCGTTTATGCTAGATTTGAAATTGCAAATTTCTTGAACTTCTTTTACTGCATCGGCTGGACAACAAGCAAGTCCAACTTTTTCTAAAATGCAAATATCTGGCAAATCGTCGCCCATATAAGATACATTTTCATAAGTTAGATTATATTTTCCCATAAGTTCTTCTAGCGCAGGTAACTTGTATTGTCTGCCTTGATAAACCTCTGTGAAGTTCAAATTTTTGGCTCTGTGTGCAACTGTTCCATTATTTCTAGCAGTGATAATTGCAGTAATAAAACCAGATTTGTTCATTCTAACAATTCCATGCCCGTCTTTTACATTAAAAGTTTTGTATTCAACGCCATTTTCGTCATAAGTTACACTACCATCAGTCATGACACCATCACAATCAAAAACTAACATTTTTATTTTTTTTGCTGCTTCTAAAGCATCTAATTTTGTCATAATAAACTCTCCTTTTTCTTAATTGTATAACAAACATCTCAACCGTTCGTATGATTTTGTAGAAAATAATTAAAAAAAATAAAAATAATGCCGTTAATCAGAGTATTAAGGAAGATATACATGTTACAACTATTACCCCAAAGCGACACGCTTACCCCGAATACTACAAATCCAAAAGAGGCAGTAGCTTTAATAAACTCCTATATTCAAAAATACCATTGTGAAAATATGAGTGTGGATATTTCTTTCATGAATGTTCTTGATGCTTGTTTTGTTTCAACAATGTGCTCTACAGAACATTATATTAAGTACCCTAATGGCAAAATTAATTGGAAAATATCTTCCGACTTAGTTCGAGAATTTAACAAAAATTTGGAACTAGGTAATTCTGATTATATTTTTTAAGATAAACAAAATAAAAAGAGCTTGAAAATTCAAGCTCATATATAAGTACATATCCCAATCAACAACAAATTAATTATAATTTTTATATCAAGTTCAAAGCTATACTAGGTGCTTGGTTTGCAGTTGCAAGCAAAGTTGCAGATGCTTGTTGCAAAATTTGCGCCTTAATATAACTAGAAGATTCGTTAGCAACATCAGCATCTTTAATCGTAGATAATGATGATGTCAAGTTTTCAGACTGAACGCTAATTGCGCTAATCGCTGATTCAACTCTGTTTTGAGCTGCACCAATAGCGGTTTGTCTATCAGAAACTTTTGTTATAGCTTTGTCTAATTCAGTAAGAGCAGATGCCGCAGTTGAAGTTGTAGACGCTTTTGTAACAAAAGCAGCAATTTCAGAACCTATCAAGTCTTTTGAAGCAGCACCTGCGAATAAAGTAGCATCCAATGCGATTTTACTATTATCAGAGGCATCAAGTCCAACTTGAAGATTAACTGCTGTACCAGTACCCTTCATCAAACTAATTCCGTTAAATTCAGCATTAGCTGCAATTCTATCAATTTCATTAAGTCTTGCAGTCATTTCAGAGGCAATAGCTTTTAATGAATCAGCTCCATAAGTTCCGTTAGCGGCTTGCTCTGTCAAATCTCTTACACGTTGCAAGTGTTCTGTTATTAGAGAGTAATTTTCTTCTGCAGTTTTTAACATGTCTGCGCCCATTGAGGCATTATCAGATGCGATATCTAATGATCCTATTTTAGTTTGCCAATTATTTGCAATAGAAAAACCAGCAGCGTTGTCTTTTGCGTGGTTAATTTTGTAACCTGTGCTCATTCTCTCAATTGCATTGTTAAGACTTGTTGTTGCAGAACTCAAATTCTTCTGTACAATTAATGACGACAAGTTCGTGTTAATAGTAAGTGCCATTCCCTAACCTTTCTTTGCGCAAAGCACTAACTTGCAAACATAGATATGCACTCAATGTTTATTCAAGTTTTAAATCAATCCCTAATCTTTATATACACATTCTATATCATCGAAATAAACATTACAAGTCATGTGAACATAAAATTAACAATTGTTTACAAAAGAAATTTTTAGCACTCTAAATCCGTCGGTTGGGCATACTTGCCCAACAACAATACTGTAGACAATATCTTATTTTATAATAGCATTCCAAAGTTTGTTAAGTGAAAGTTCTTCTAAGTTTGGAAAAGTCTTTTTAGCACAATTTCTAATCGCATTTTTTAGATTAAGATAAGTGTCCATGTTCTTTAAGTTGTCACGAATTGGCTTAGTTTTTTTATCTCTTTTAATATTTTTCATAGTGTCAACAAAAGCATCGTCATGCACTACCATGTCAACATAAGCTTTCATTGCAGAAGTATGTTGATGCGCTTTTGCATTTCTACTTGGACTAGCAAAAGCTCCAATTGACATTAGTCTATCTACTTCTGCGTCTTTAGCCTCTTCTGATGCTTTTGTTAAGCCGTATATAACTTCTTTTCTACCTGTAAATGTAATGTTGTTATTAATATTCATGTTGCCTCCAATAATTCTATTAAAACTCGTAAATATATTTTTTGCTATTTGTAATAAAATAATAATATATGGAGGAATATTATGACAAAGGTTTTAACAATTGGTAGTGCTACAATGGACGTATTCGTTGAATGTGATGACGCAAATATTGTTTCTGTATGCTCAAAAAATAAAAATTCTGATTTTATGAGTTATCCTTATGGCTCAAAGATTGATATTACAACATTTTCATCAAATGTAGGCGGTGGCGGTGTTAACACTGCATGCAATTTTGATAATTTGGGGTTTGAAACTTCTGCTATATTTAAAATAGGTGAAGATATTTATTCAGAAGGTATTTTGGACTCGTTTAAACCAAGAGGCGTTAAGTTAAATAATATTATTCAAAAAGCTGATACATCTACGGGTTTTTCTATAATTTTGGTAAGTTTTCAAGGCGATAGAACCGTTTTGGCACACAGAGGTGCTAACGCAGAAATTAGAGAAGATGAAATCAATTATGATGCAATCAAGGACGCTGATTTAATTTATGTAGCTCCTTTGAATGGCGAATCAAATAAAGTGTTAGAACCGATTGTTGAGTATGCTCACCAACAAGGTACAAGAATTTGCTTTAACGCAGGTACAACAAGTATTAAACGTGGTTTTGAACATATTAAAACTATTCTTAAATCTGCGCATATTGTTGTTATGAATAAAGAAGAAGCAACTATGACAACTGGTATTCAAGTAAGACCTGATACTAAAACAGAAAAATTCTCGCATGAACTTATACATAGAGATGTTAAGAAGATGTTAACTACAATGAAGGTTATGGATTATCAGATTATAGTAATAACTGATGGTGGCAAAGGTGCTTATGCTTATGATGGTCAAAAATTCTATTTCTGCCCAGTATTCCCATCACCTGTAGTTTCAACTTTGGGTGCTGGTGATGCATTTGCATCAACCTTCTGTGCTGCATTAGAGAGAACAAAATTGAATGTAGGTTTGTCTTTGATGTACGCCTCTGTAAATTCTTCTTGCGTAGTGTCAGAATTTGGCGCAACAGAAGGTTTGGCAAATTTTGAACAAATTGAGGCAAAATTGCAAGCAAATCCAGAGTATACATATTTGGAAGGCTAAAATAGCAATTGAACGACCTTGTTTCCCTCTTGCTAAAGAAGGTGAAATTTGTGCCAAATGAACGTCTTTAGCCCCCTCTCCGAGGGAGAGGGTTAGGGAGAGGGTTAAACAATACGCCAAACAGGCAAGTCATGGATCATTCTGAGTGCGATTAGCACGAAGAATCCAGCCTTTTATTAACCATGCCCATTTAGGCAAAATCGGTGGGAACGCCTTCTTCGTTAATCATTTTTATCAATGTTTTTAGTAGTTTTTCCTAGCCTACATCTCTAAACCTCCCTAGTTAGGGAGGTCGCAGTTGTGCGAGCGTGAGCGAGCTACAAATGCGGGTGGGTATTAATCCCCACATTTTCCCCCCCCCTACGCCGTCTTCAAATCTTGAAACTCGTTTACACCAACTTCCCAACTATCTTGATACTTAAAATCACGAGAGGCGATTTCATCAGGCAAACCAGCATGGTGAATTTTAGGTAACAATTCTTTTTCTGTCATTTCAATTGGAGCTGAAATATCATCATCAGAATCTTGGCAAATAAACACTCCTTCGCCGTTTGAGTTTGTTTTGTAACCTACAATTGTGATTTCATGTCCTGCTAATCTATTGTCGTTATCAGGATCTGGCCAAGTGTAACCGATAATTATGTTATGACCCATTTTTAATGTGTCTAACAATTCTTTTTTTATTGTGCCAAAATCTTTTTCGTAACCGCAAAGTCGTCCGTTTTCGTCAACTTTTTGATAGGTAACAGATGTTGTGTTTTTGTCTTCAACTACAGACTCTACATAAGTTTTTTCAAAATCGATTAAACCTCCGTCTTCTTGCGTCCATTCATTAGGCGCACGCTTGTCTGTAAGCGAGTTGTAAGTCTGTTGAGAGCCTAGTTGCATAAATGTTGATTGCATAAGTACATCAATTATAGAACGCTCGCCAGCATCTCTGTTGCTGTTTTGTATTCTAGCTCTTATTATTGCATTGTCGTCAGGTTTTAACAAAACAGTTGCGGTTTCAAAATTGTCTATCTTGTGTGGCGTTTTAAAGGTTTTTAAAAGCCAGATTGCATCATTTGATTTTTTAGATAAATTATCCATTTGAATGGTTTTTATAACTTCGTTTTGCGGAGATGTCAAACCTTCTACTATTCTGAAAAATTCCGCAGTGTGCTTGGTTGCTAAGTCGAACTCGATGCTTGCGGCTGGACATGTTCCAGTGTGCATGTTGTCTAATTCCCAACGAGTTTTTGTAATTTCGTTTGGATCTTCTGATAAATTTGTAATCAAACCAATTACTTGACGCTTGTACTGATTTGGAATGTCCTCGCAAGTTTGCGTGATTACATAAGGGTTGGCTAAGATGTCTAGACACTCTTTCAAGATGGTGACTTTGTCTAACCCTGGGTCACGTTCTTCTTTAATAATTTTATGCAAGTTATCAAGCACTGTGCTTTTGTCATTAGAGTTGTCTTTTAATAATTGCCCTGATTTAAGCGCAAATTCTAACTTCTTTCTGTATGGCAATTCCAATTCGCTTGACAATTCTTCGTATTTTTTTCTTTCGTCCTTGTTAGCAAGTGAGGTTCTGATTGTTACTGCAGACGTGTAAGCTTGCGCTCTAAACGCTGGAGCTGTCGTTGCTTTTGTGCTGGGTTGCTCAACAGGAGTTGCTTCTGCTTTTTTCTTGATACTAGCAACTTGATATATATTATTAAGATTTTGAAATTTCACACTATCCATACATATATAAAAACATTTTTCTCTAATAATTTGCCCGATTGTAAACTTTTACTACGTTTTATGTAGATTTGTAACAATTTGCCTAAAATCATTAAAGTTTTTTAAAAATGTGCCGATATATATGGAGTAAAAATATATGGTAAATAATGAGGAGCAAAGAAAATGGATACTCAAAATTTTAATCAAAGCGTAGACACAAAGACTTATGAAATGAAGAAAACAGAAACAAGTAATGATTATTCAATGAATGAAGCCTATAACAAATATGAAATACAACAGAAAGTTGACACCAACAAAGTAGAAAAATTGAAGGAATTTAAAGAACGCTTAAAGCAATTTGATGTGGTAGAGAGTTTAGAAGATGCTTTGGAATTAGCAAAGAAAATTTTGCCTGTAAAAAATGAGATAACAAGATTTAACGTTGGTGAAGGCAAATGTACAATAGTTAATAGGAAAGACAATTTTAGGGTTTCCTTGGACACAGACACTGAGTTTATAAGTTACGATTTTGTGTAAAAAATAGTTTTTTAGAGTATTAGTAAAAGAGGTAATAAGAAATGACAGCAAGATTTAATTCAATTGGGGATATATGGAATAACACAAATAAAACTACTATTCAGACCGGTAGGCCAATTACTAGTGATCCAAAATTAACGCAGTTAACAGAATTGATGAGTGCGTTTTCTAAAGGTGAGATTAACTTTTCTACATTAAAAGCAAGATTAGCTAGTTTAGACATTACTGTAAACGGTGTAACAACGAGAGCATCGTTTACTTATCGTGGCAAAACATATAACGTACAACAAAGAACAAGTGTATATAGTAATACAAAATTCTCATCATCAACATTAAGAGATATTTATAAGTTGACTGATGAGCAAATTAATACTTATTTTACTAAGAAAAGTGAAACAGAATATGAATTAAATAAATCATCAGGTTGTAAAACAATAAATGGTGTTGTGGCAAAAGTAGCACAACAATATCAAAATGATATGTTGTTGGCGAATTTTTTGAATGATAAGAATAAAACCACAAATCGCACAACAGAATTGAGAAAAACGAGTGATAATAAAACAATTAATTCATATAATTATCAAGATTATATTGATGAAATACAATCAACACTTGGAACTGATACCGACGCAGCAAAGAAAAAAGCATTAGATAAGTTTATCACAGATTTTACACAAGGTAATGTAGCATTTGCAACCGTTTCTGCTATCTTAAAAGCTATTGGAGTTGAATATAAATTGTTAGGTAAAGGAAACAACGTTGGTATACAATTTACTTACGATAATAAAACTTATCAATTGTCATGCAAACTAAAAGCAGCTATTCAAGGAACTGATGATAAGACAGTTAAAACTTATTCAGCAGATAGCTTAACCAAAACTGGTGCAACACAAACATTAATTAACAAATATTTTGATAGTGCAACAACTGTAGATGGAAAAGCTCAAACTTATGCGTTAAAAGCTACAGTAACTTATGCACAATTCTTGGCAGAAGTTGAGAAAGAAAAAGCACCAAAAACATTTAGTTATTCAGAATTAAAAAATTCTTATAAATTTACAGATGATATTATTAATAAGTATTTCAAAAAAGATGAAACTGCAAATGCAAGACCGCAATCTGGCAGTTCAACAAGTGGCGTAACTTATGTTTTGAATACAGAAGCTGGTTGCAAAACTATTGCTGAAGTTGAACAAAAAATGGCTGAGCAATATCAAAAAGCTATGGTTTTGGTAAACTTCTTGAATGATAAGAATAAGAAAACAGATGTTGTTAATGATATGAAAAAGGCTGGTGATGGCAATACTATTACAAAAGATAATTACCAAAAATATGTAGATGAAATTAAACAAACTTTAGGTAATGATGAAGACGCTATTGTAGAAAAAGCTTTGGAAAAATTGGTGAAAGATTTTACTGAAGGCAATATCTCAATGAATATGGTTAGTACAATTGCTGATGCAATGGGTATAGATAGCTCTAAAGCAAAATTTTCAAAGAGAGGTAATGAGCTTGGATATGAAATAGAATACAAGGGCAAAAAATATACTATGTTTTGTATGGCAGATGCTTTAACCTCCGGTACTGATGATAAATCATTACAAACTTATACACTAAGTGACTTGCAAAAAACAGAAGCAACAGAAGAACAAATAAACAAATATTTTTATGCTGCAACAACAGTAGATGGTAAAACAACAATTTATCATATAAAACCAAGTTATACTTATGCACAATTTGAAGAAGAAGTTAAGGCATCTCAAAAGAAAAATGGTGTAGAAACTTCAACCAATGCACAAGGATACAAAGTTGAAACAACTTACGTTGATGGAGTTGTGACAAAAGTTGTTGAGTATAAAAAATATGGAAAATCAGTTGCAAAAGAAACTGAATACTTTGCAAATGGTCAAGTAAAACAAGAAATAAAATATGTTTCTTATAACAATGATAAGGAATCCGTAACCGAATATTATGAAAATGGCCAAGTGAAACATAATATAAAATATGGTTATGAAGAAAAGAAAGAATCTGAAACTGAATATTATGAAAATGGTAAAACGAAATCAGAAATTGAATATAATTATGATGAAAAAGTAGAGTCAAAGAAAGAATATGATGATAGTGGAAAACTAACATTAGAATATAAGAAGCTAGTCTGGAATAATTTTGTTGAAATTACCTATAATTCAGATGGTTCTAAGATTACACGAAATTTCGATAGAGACGGTAATCCAACAGGTAAAGAAACACATACATCTGCTGATGGAAAAGAAAGATATTTCTCTGTAGAGTATGAAACAAATGGTGCAAAAACATTAACTGAAAATGATAAGAGTGGAACTAAAATAAGTGTTCAAAAATATGACACTCAAGGTCGCTTGATTAGTGAAGTAAAATATCAATCAAATGGTTGGTCAGTTGCAAGTACAACTACAATATCTTATAAAGCTGACGGTTCAAAGACTGTTACAGTGAAAAATGGTAATGGTAGTCCAACATCAATAATTGAGTATGACAAGACTGGCAAAGCAATTAAGACTACAACTTATAAATATAAAAATGGATATTTTGGCTTGGAGTTTGTAGATGCAACTACTAAAGATGCACAAGGCAGAGTTATTTATTACAAAGACTATAGTACAGAAACATATTATGATTATGACAAAAACACTAAAACAATAGTTGATAATGGTTATGAAACTGAAACTGAAACTGTATATAACATGTCTAATAATCAAAAAATTGCAGAAACTAAAACTAATAACGACGGAAGTAAAGTTGTAAATAAATACGAAAATGGTAAAGTCACATCAGAAGAAAGCTATGACAAGAATGGTGCATTGCAAACAACGACTAAATATGTATATTCATCTGATGGAAATTATGTAAAATCTATATATGATAAAAATGAAAAATTATTAAAATATATAGAATTTGTGACAAAAGACGGAAAAACAACCGAAACTACAAAAACTGCAACAGGTGCAACAACTTCCGAAAAAGTTACAACAAAAGACTCAAAAGGAAGAGCAAAAACAGAAACCAAAAATTATGATGCAAACGGTAAGCTAACATCTAGAGTGGTTACTTGGTATAGCAGTAATGGTAAAGATTATTATGTAGATACTTATGACTCTAGAGGCTTGATGACTAAAAGAGTTATAAATAATGTAACGTATAATTATACTTATAGCAACTATGTAGATTCTAAAAATTATACACAAACCAGAAAATGCTCTAAAGGTGGAACATTAGTTTCAACAAAAGAAAATGGTGTAATTACAAAAACCGTAGAAACAAAAACTAATGGTGACATAGAAACAATAATTTACGATCCAAAAACTAGTAAAAAGAAAGTAAGTTATTATAAAACAAAATCAACCGGAGCTATCAAGACAACTGAATATGATGCAAATGGCAACTCAAAAGGTGATTATCGTCATCGTTTAACAGGCGAAGTGACTAAAGACTTAGGTTGGGCAACAGTGTCAATGGATATAAAAGATTTATATAAAGATATAACTGATAGTATAAATTCTATAACCGCAAAAAAAGCCATCAAAAGTATGGGTGGTGATATAACTTATGAATTTTTACAAATGGCACAAGCCGGATATAATGGCAAACCATCAGGCAGTGATAAAACCTATGTCGGATATCAAAATGCTCCAAGTAATGTTCAAGCACATATAAAGAAAGATTTGGCAGGAACAGTTCCAGAGTACGGCTATACTCCGGAAGAAGTTAAAGGATATCACTATCCTACATCATCAGCAATGTCAAAGAAAATTAGTACAAATAAAAATTTCACAAATTATGTGAATAAATATATTAAAAATTTGGTAAACGGAACAAATCTATCATCAACAAGACTTGATTTTGAACAAAATGTTGATAAAGATTTGTGGGGTAGCTTGCATGGTACAGATGTGGTAGCTACAAAATTAGAAGGTACCAAATTGACAATAACAATATATGATTTGTATGATTTTGCGAACCTTCAAGGAAATTCTAACAATGATGTCTTGAATAGAGCAGGCTATTCAGCCATGAAAGATGGTAAATTGAAACCATATTATGTATTAATTGATGTTGTTATTGATTTATCAAAATCACCATATAACTATACAGCAGCGCAATTACAAGCAATGAAAGTATAACAATCGACTAACTCTAATTCCCTCTCCTTACAGGAGAGGGAATTTAATTCGCTCAATTAGCGCAATTCACGCCTTCCCCCTAGGGAGGGCGTGAATTGCGTTTAATGAACGTCTTTAGCCCCCTCCCCTTTTATCAATTTTACATGGGGAGGGTGCCGAAGGCGGGAGAGGGTATTAAAATTCAAAGGTGAGGTGACAACAAACCACCCAACCACCAAATTTCACAACTTCTCAAAAAAATTCTTGCAATCATTTTTTCAAGTGCTATTATCAAAAAGAACTTAGATTTATTGATTTAAGCAGAGTTTTAAAGAACATTAAAAAATTAAGGATATAGATAGTTAAACACATTTAGCCGACATAAATTCTGAGATGGATATTATGAAATTTTGGTGTTCTTAAAAGAGAGAAATATAGGAGAAAAGGAAAAATGGAAGAAGAAAAAGTTATTTCCACACAAGACAGTTTAACTCCTAGTGCTACTGTTCACGAACTTAGTGACAGTGTAATGACAGGAAAAGCTGATTTTAGTAAAACAAAAATGTTCACATTAGCAATCGCTGCTGGTGCATTTATCGCATTTGGTGCTCAAGTATCATTAACAGTTATGACTGGCGACTCTATGATGGGTTGGGGCTTCACAAAACTTATTGGAGCTATGACATTCGCAACAGGCTTGATGATTGTTGCTTTAACAGGTGCTGAATTGTTCACTGGTAACGTAATGATGACATTCGCTGTATTAGAAAAAAAAGTTAGCCTTCTTAAATTATTAAGAAGCTGGACAATTGTTTATATTGCGAACTTTTTAGGTTCTATTCTTGTAGCAGGTTTAATATTTGGTGCTGGCATGGGACATAATGGTGGTGATGCAGTTGGCGTAACTGCTATGCAAACTGCTTTCTCAAAAATTAATTTAACTTTTGGAGAAGCCTTCTTTAGAGGCATTCTTTGTAACTGGTTGGTATGTTTAGCAATCTTCATGGCTTCAACTTCTAAACGTGTTATTGGTAAGATTTTCGCAATATTCTTCCCAATCATGACATTCGTTGCATCAGGCTATGAACACAGTGTTGCAAACATGTTCTTTATACCAAACGGTTTGTTGATGAAACACTTCCCATCAATTGTTGCTGCATCTGGTTTAACTCCAGACCAATTAGCTACTATGACTTGGAAAGGTTTCTTCATTCACAACTTACTTCCTGTTACTTGTGGTAACATTGTAGGTGCTTTTGTATTCGTTGTTCTATTATTCTGGACAGCTTATTTAAGAGAAGAACACAGACATCAACATTAGTTTTGATAAAAAGACCGATTCCCGTATTGGGAGTTGGTCTTTTTTTGTACAATATATAAGAATGTAGTTATGAAAAAAAAGATTTTACTAATATTAATAGCATTTATTTTGTCCACTCCTGTGTGGGCAAAGGTTAAGGAGCAAAAATTAGAAGAGGTTGTGCTTGATGTTCCGCAAGAAGAAACAGAACTTAGCGTACCTCAATCAGTTTCTATTACAGAAGAAAACGCTCCTGTTGAAAAAAGTTTGAAAGAAAAACTGCAAGATGTGTATCACTTAGAAGTTTATAAATACGATAAGCCGACATATTTATTGCAAGACGTGTTTACACACAAGTTTGACGAGGATTCTGCGTGGGATAGAACCCAATTTTGGGCAGGTTATAATGGCGATATAGGACTTCAATTTAATGAAGGCTCTATGCACAGTGAACATACAACAAATCATTATGACATCAATACTATTAACGTAGGTTATGATGGTTTTTTGAAGAATAATAATGGTGATTTCAGAATTATGTTCAACTTCTCGCCACTTTCTGAACGAAATTGGGTAGAAAACTTATTTGCTGATATGTATATTGCGACAAACAAAATTCCGCATCACAGAGTTTTAATAGGTAACTCTCGTCCACCGGTTGGTTTGGAAGGTGCTTATGGTCCGTTCGTATTGCCATTCTTAGCAAGATCGCAAATCTCTAGAAATTTTGGTACTGTTCGTAAACTCGGAGCAAAGATTGCTGGGAATTATAGCTTAGTAGACTATGACTTTGGTGTTTATAGCTCAGATACTTATTTCCAAGAATTTTTCCCAGGGGCTGAATTTATTGGTAGGGTTGACTTGAAACCATTGGGCAAAACCGATGGCAAGTACGGTAAATTGCTTGTTGGCGGTAGTATGGACGCAGGTCATAGAGATAACAATTTTTGTGTAGTTGGCGCACATGTTCAGTATGAGTACAAAAGATTTATGGCCAATTTTGAATGGGCGCAAGCAAATGGTTACAATGGTACTGCAGGTTATTCAACTACAAACCATGCCAGCGGTTTTTATACAACAATTGCCTATATGCTAACTAAAAAACTTCAAATATTGGCGAGATATGACGAGTTCGATCCAAATAGAGAAATCGCAAACAATAATAAACGAGAGTATTCTGTTGGCTTGAACTACTATGTTAAGGGACAAGGCTTAAAATTTATTCTTAACTATGTATTCTGCCAAAATGATGCAACAAAAGATTCTCACAGAATTATGTTAGGTACACAATTGTTGATTTAAAAAGATGTATTTAGTTAGAATTTATTCAAAAAAAGAACCGAAAAAAATCGGTTCTTTTTTTTTATTCTCAAAAATCTAATAGCTAAAATACTTATCAAAATCTACATCTTCAAAGTTGCACAACAAATGAAAAATTTCATCATCGTCATCAAGACGTTGAAAGTTGTATTCGTCAAACAACCAGCACTTAGGGTTAATTCCTTTAACTCTAACTATATTTTTAGATTTCAAAATTTGAAGTTTTTTCTTAACTTCATCAATGGGTAAATTTACAAGTTTTGCTAATTCAACAGCAGTAATGCCATCTTCGTGGCTATATTTTTCAGGAGTCAAAAACATTAACTCTAAACCAACCATTTTTAAACTTTTATCTTCCGTTTCTGAACTCATAGCTTGATTATAACACTATAAGTTTGATTAATCAATTTATGCAGACTATAATATTTTTGAAAGAGAAGGTTGGAAGAAAATGAACAATGATACAACAAAAAAAGCAATAATTTGGTTATGTTTAGCGCATTTAATCGCAGATGTTTACAGTGGTTTCCTTAACCCTATAATGCCATTTATCGCCTCAAAACTAGGTTTTTCAATGGCAATTGCAACTGTTATAATTAGCATTTCGCACATTTGCTCATCTATGTTACAGCCAGTTTTCGGCTTTTTTGCTGATAATATTCTAAAACGATTTTTTATCTTTTGGGGCTTAATTCTTGCGTCAATCTTTATTCCACTAACTCCACTTGCTCCGAATGTTTATTTACTATTAGTTTTTATGATTTTAGGTAGCCTTGGCGGAAGTTTCTTCCACCCACAATCAATGGGGTTTGTGAACCATTTCTCCGGCAAAGATTGCTCTAATAATATGGGCGTGTTTATAAGTATGGGCTCTCTAGGCTTTGCTTTTGGTCCTTTGCTTGCGGCTTTGATTACACAGGTTTTAGGCTTGTCTAAAATCTCTTACACTTCTATTATTGGCTTAACACTTGCAACGTTGATGTTTTTCTGCGTACCAAAGCTTTCAACAATTGAAAAACCGCCTGTAAGAAAAGATTTTTTCAAATCATTTAAAGATATTCTTTCTAATCGACAGATGAATTACTTGATGCTAATTTCAATGATGAAATCTTTAATTACAAATAGTTCTTGCATTTTGTTGCCATTTTTATGGAAATCAATGAACTACTCACCTTTCTATATCGGCTTTGCTTTGTTCTTATTTGTTTTTGCTGGTGCAATTGGCTCTTTTTTAAGCCCAAAAATCGAAAAACTTGTCGGTTCAAAACCAATTGTGTATTTTTCAATGTGGGCAACTTTCCCAATGATGCTATTATTTGCACTGACTTATAAAACTCATTCCGTTATATCAATTGCAATCTTCTTTGTTATAGGTTTTACAACAATGCTTGCGCAACCTGTGACAATGGTTTGGGCGCAAAAAACATTGCCTGAATACAAGAGTATAGTTGCAGGTTTTATCAACGGTTTCTGTTGGGGAATTGTTGCACTTTGCATGTCAATTTTAGGTGCTGTTGCTCAAAAATTCGGCATAATGAATGTTTTGGTTCTTTTGAGTATTATACCTGCAATTTCCTCTTACTATGTAAGATTTTTAAAAGAGAAGATTTAATTTATTAAACAGTTGCGTACTATAAGAAGAATTTACTTCATGTTAAAATCTATTTATGGAGAATATTGTAAAACTTGTTAAAACTGATTTGGAGCTAGTTGATAAGAGTTTAAATTCACTTTTTGATATAGAGAATGATATTTTTAAAGAACTAAATTTATTTTTGAACAGTCCAAAGAAACGTATACGCTCACTTTTTACAAGTTTATATTTAAAAACTTTTTCTAAAGAGATAAATGTTGAATTGCTTTGTATTGCTGAACTTATACACAACGCATCACTTCTCCATGATGATGTGATTGACGAGGCAAGATTTAGGCGTGATAATGAAACTCTTGCTTGCAAATTTAATTCGCATGTTTCAATTCTAAGTGGCGATTTTTTGCTTTCACTTGCGACCGAAAAATTAATTAAGCTAGAAAACTGGCAAATTATTTCTAATTTTCAACATTGTATAAAAAAAATGAGTGAGGCTGAAATTCTGCAATATTCACTACGAGGAACGGTTCCAGAGAAAAAAATGTATTTACAAATTATAAAAGGAAAAACTGCTGAACTTTTTGTCGCAACTTTAAAAAGCTCTGCACTTTTGGCTGGATTAGATGTGCAAAAAGCTAGTAGGTTTGCAGAAAGCTTTGGAATACTTTTCCAGTTGAAGAACGACTTAGAAAAAACTTCAGCAGCGGCTGACGATAAGAACAAGATTCATACCTTAAAAGATATTTTGGGGATTGAAAAAACAAAAGCTTTAATGGATAATTATTTAGAAGAGTTGAGAACAGATATTGGGGAATTACCTCAAAACGCTTGTTCAAAAGGGTTAGAGGAATTATTACGGTTAATATGATTGATAAAGAAAAATTTAGAGCGAATTTAAAAGAAACTATTGATACAATAGTTTTCGTAGTTGTCGCAGTTATTTTGATAAGATTTTTTGTAGCAGAATTAAGATGGATTCCGTCCGGCTCAATGAAACCAACCCTTGTTGAGGGTGATAGAATTGTTGTGGAAAAACTTACAAAATTTCCAAATCTAATCAAAACACATCATTTTGAAAACACACCAAAACGTGGCGATGTAATGATTTTTTACCCACCATTTGTGAAACTTAAAACAACACCGTGGGCAGTGTTTAGTCGTTTGACCGGTTTCTTCTGCAAAGATATAGCTTATATTAAGAGAGTAGTTGGACTTCCTGGTGAAAAATTGGAAATCAAACAAGGTACAAATGGGGCTTATAAAGTTTATATCAATGATAAACCATTGCAAGAAGATTATATTATGAGCGAATATGATTTTCATAAATGTAAAGCGGACATGTTCTGTGGACCTCTCATCATTCCTGAAGGACAATATTTTATGATGGGTGATAATAGAGGAAATTCTATGGATAGCCGTTTCTGGGGAACTTTACCAAAAGAAAGATTTATTGGAAGAGCCATATTCTTGTTCTGGCCTTTAAATCATTTGAAATCTTTGTAAATTCTTTTAATGTTTAATAAAGACAAAATAGATGATATTGTAAAACATGCAATATCATCTATTTATTTGATTACAAATCTCAAATAATACTCTAAACTATATGTATTGAGTGGGGAGAGATATGGCTAAATCGAATTTAAAAGAAAAAAAAGTTGTTAAGAATACAGCCTTGAAGGTTGTTGATGATAATGCGGTTAAGACAACTGCTTATAGTGATATTAACTTGAAGAAATGGCGAGAATATGACCATGTTAAGACTGATACTTTGTGGGAATTTCCAAACCGTTTAAAAGAAGGTGGTCACTCTAACGAATATCATGGCAATTATATTCCTCAAATTGCTCAACAGATTTATGAACGTTATACAAAGAAGAATGACATTGTTCTAGATTTATTCTTTGGCTCAGGAACCTCTGGTATTGAGGCTATCAATATGAACAGACGTTGCATCGGTGTTGAACTTAAAGACGAATTAGCAGAAGCTGTTTCAGAAAAATTTTCCCCAAAACAACTTGTAACTGACGTGAATATTATTTGCGCTGATTCAGCAAGTGAATTGGCTAAGGAAAAAGTTCAAGCAAGGCTTGATATTATGGGTAGAAAACAAGCACAATTATTGATGCTTCACCCGCCTTATGATGATATTATCAAGTTTTCTGATAAGAAAGAAGATTTGTCTAACTGTGCAACTACAGAAGAATTTTACGATTTGTTTGAAAAAGTTGCTAAAAATGGTTACGATTTGTTGGAAAAAGGACGTTTTGCATGTCTTATTATTGGAGATAAATACGCTAATTCGCAACATATTCCTTTGGGCTTTGAATGCATGGCTAGAATGAATAAACTTGGCTTTATTACAAAAGCTATTATTATTAAAGATATGCAAGGCAATGAACGTGCTAAAGGTAAAACAGCAAATCTTTGGAGATATCGAGCATTGGCTGGTGGTTTTTATATCTTTAAACACGAGTATGTAATGGTATTCCAAAAAGTATGATAAAAGAAACTCAAGACGGTCTGTTAGTTAGAATAAAGATTGTTCCTAATTCATCTAAAAACGATTTGATAATTGAAGACGAGTTCATTAAGGTCAAGGTTACTGCTCAACCGATTGAAAATAAAGCTAATAAAGCGTTGATTGAATTTCTATCTAAGAGGTTTAAAGTTCCTAAAACAAGTATTGAAATTGTAAAAGGCGATACTTCAAAAGAAAAAACTCTTCATTTTTCGATTTTAGATGAAGAAAAAAGGAAAAATATTATTTCAGAATTGACAAAATAGCTTAAAAAATATACTATAAAAGAAAAAAGGTGTTTGTATATGTATAAACGTTGGTATGATATTGATCCTACAGTAAGCTTGGCAGTAAGCCTTATGAGAAACGCAAATATTGTAACGCAATATAAGTGTGCAGATTTGATAGTGCAAAAATCAAAAGATAATGGTATTGACCTTACTGAAAACATCTTGACTGATGCTTTTACTTATGTTTTAAGACGTTGGTATGATACTGACCAAAAAATCGCAGAGGCTTTTGAATATTTAAAATCTCTTCCAACTGAATTACAAAAAGAAGTTGCCCTAGATTTAATTAACCTTTTACAGGAAGAAGAAGCTAGGTAGTATGAATACATTTATACATTTATGTTTAAACCCTGCTCTTGTATCTGTAATATTATTATGTGTTTTGTGTATAAAAAAAGTTAATGTTCTGCTTGCAATCATAATTTCGACGATTGTAGCTGGTTTAGTTTCTGGTATGCATATTCAGAATATAATGAATGTTTTTATTTCTGGTATGGGTGGAAATTCAGAAACCGCTTTGAGCTATATTTTGCTTGGCGCATTCGCTGCAACGATGGCACATTCAGGGTTTACAGATGTTGTGTCGAGAAAAATTACAGATGTTGTTGCAGGCAAAAAGTTTGTACTTTTTGCTATTTTAACGTTGATTGCAATGGCATCTCAAAATATCGTACCTATTCATATTGCGTTTATTCCAATAATCATTCCACCATTGTTGAAAATTATGAATAAACTAGAAATTGATAGACGAGCGGTTGCGTGTGTTTTGGCGTTTGGTTTAAAAATGCCTTATATTGCAATACCTGCAGGTTTTGGTTTGATTTTCCAAAACTTGATTGCTGATAATATGACCCAAAACGGTGTTCAAATTTTAAGAAACGAGATATGGAAATCAACTTCAATTCTTGGTTTGGGTATGATTGTTGGGCTTTTGGTTGCAGTTTTTGTGACTTATCGTAAACCTAGATTTTATGAGGATAAACCGATTGCAAATATTAAACTGGGTGAAGGCAAGTTTCGCAAAAAACATTGGATAGTGATTTTGGCAGCTATTGCGACTTTTGTGGTACAACTTTTGACTCAATCATTGCCATTGGGCGCACTCGTTGGACTTGGAATCATTTTCTCTTTTGGAGTTATACCACAAGAAAAAATGGATCACATGATGAACGAAGGCATATATTTGATGGGCTACATTGCTTTTGTAATGCTTGTTGCAGCAGGTTTCGCCTCTGTTCTAAAGGAAACGGGCGCAATTGATTCTTTAGTTAGTTTAGTGATTGGAATTTTGCCTAATAACATAATTTTAACTTCGCTAATTATCTTGGTTATTGGCTTGTTTATCACAATTGGTATTGGAACTTCTTTTGGTACAATTCCAATTTTGGCGGTTTTGTTTATTCCTGTTTGTAACCACTTGGGCTTTAATCCGCAACAAATAGTTGTACTTTTAGCGGCGGCGGCAGCATTAGGTGATGCTGGCTCACCTGCCTCTGATACAACGCTAGGACCAACGGCTGGCTTGAATGCTGATGGACAACATAATCATATTTTTGATACCTGCATTCCAACCTTTTTGCATTATAATATTGCCCTAATATTGTTTGCGCTGATTGGTATTTGGATATTTGGTTAATTTTGGTTAAGTCAATAGGTAAATGAGTGAATAAGTTCGTATTAAATTTTTGTTTTTAATTATGCGTTCTATAGGTGTCGTGGGGCTTACCTTACCCTTGAAGTAGGGTCGAAATCTTTGATTTCGGGGTGGGGTCATAAGCAAGGTCAAACACTGCCTGACAAAAATTTTATCTAATAATAAAAGCCCAACAAAAACGTTTTACTTAATTCTTCGACCTTGCATATCATACAAATGACCATTTGGCATTTCTATGCACATTTTGCCGTTGTGCATAACTTTTTTACCTGGCATTTTATTTTGATTATTGTAGGTATTTTCAATTCCAGTTGTATTTTCTTGTGTTTCTTTTTCTAATTTGTCGTAAGCATTATTAAAAAAATCGTCTTTGCTAACTGAATCGTCATCGCCATTTGGTACTATGTCACCAGTATTTTCAATAGTTTGGTCTACATTCTTATCATCATATTTTGAAGTAACCGAATTATCGTCACCATTTGGTACTATGTCCCCAGTATTTTCAATAGTTTGGTCTACATTATAATCATCATATTTTGAAGTAACTGAATCGTCATCACCATTCGGTACTATGTCACCAGTATTTTCAACAGTTTGGTCTACATTATTATCATCATATTTTGAAGTAACTGAATCATCGTCACCATTAGGTACAATGCCACCAGTATTTTCAACAGTTTGGTCTACATTATTATCATCATATTTTGAAGTAATTGAATCATCGTCGTTGTTTGTTTTTTTATCAGTAATCTTATTGCTTTGCTCTTCGTTACCAATAGCATTCTTCAAACACTCTTTTGCATTATCTAATAATCTTTGTATTGTATTTTTTTCTGTTGTATTAAGCTCTTCGTAATTTCCAGATAAATAATCTTGTAAAGCTTTAAATTCATTTTTGGTATCAACTTTTGCTTTGCTATTGCCACTCCTGTCAGAGCTTGCAATTTGTTTAAGAGTTTCGCTAACTTTTGGTCTAATTGTGTTTGACATTATTTATCTCCTTTTTGTTTCTTGTTAATAGATTACTTCGTCACTGCCGTTTCTCGTAATGTCTAGGCGTCGGAGTTCCAAGCAGGCTGTCATTGCGAGAGAACCTTCGGTTCTCGTAGCAATTTATATGCCATAATTTTATTCGTCAACTCCTTCGCCTTCTTTTTCAATACTGTTTTCTGATGTTTTGGGAGTAAAAAAATCTGAAAAACCGCTTAAAAATTGACGTACTTGTCCGAACGCATTGTTGACAGTTCTCTTTGTTTCAGCATTGTTTTGTTGTTGAATTTGTTTCATATCATTAAGAGTTTCAAGTTGTGCTTTTATCGTTTTATATTCATTGATTTCTGCTTTAGTAGCAGTGTGGTTTAAAATTTTATCTCTTAAAACAGTTATTCTTTGATTATAGTATGCTCTGTTTGATTCCTGCGGAATTCCGTTTAATAAAAAATGGTTTTCTACTTGATTATTTCCATTAATTGGTGGTGTCATATTATAGTTCCTTTCTTTAGTTTGTTATTTATAGATTACTTCGTCACTGCCGTTCCTCATAATGACTAGGCGTGAAGACTTCCAGCGGGTTGTCATTGCGAGAAAAACTTTGTTTTTCGTGGCAATCAATAATTATTAGTCTATTACTATTTATTTTTATTCAAAGCATCAATCAAGTCTTCAACAGAATTGATATATTGACCTTTGTACATAATACCTTTTTTCAAAGTATACAAACCGTCTTTTTCTGTGAAGAATTTTTTAATATCTGATTCTGATAAACCTTTTTTAGTCAACATGTAGTGAGTTCTTGTTGTATCAGTGATTTGCTCAGAAGTGTATTCAACTACAGTATATGTACCATCAGGTTTGATGGTGTATTCTCTGCAAGGTGCACCATTGCCGTCTTTAGAATACCAATTGCTATGCCATGTTAAAACAGTATTATTACCGTCTTTGCCAACACTTGTACAATCAGCTCTATAAAAAATCTTGCCATCTCTACCTTCTTCTTTGCGGTAGTATTTGTCAATCAATTCATCAGGTAAACCTTTGTCTTGTAAAGCTTTACGAGAATTTGCGCCTGAGTATTCCTTCAATTCTTCTAAAGTTGTTACATTAAAGTTTTCGTAGCCATATTTTACATATTTTCCATCTTGTCCTACAACAACTTCTTTTCTGAATGTAATATCAGATCTTAAAAAATATTGGTTATTCTTTTTGTAGAAATATTTATCTATATCAAATTGAGTGAAACCTTGAGCCAAAAGTTCGTTAGCTGAACCTGCAACCGCTTTTGCGTCATTTGGTTCTCCGATATTGATAATTTCGTTTGTTTCGATTGTGTATGTACCGTCTGCTTTAACTAAGATTTCAGTGATTGTACCATCTTCTTTGTTTTGAATTCTGATTAATCTGTTTTCGCCTTGGTCAGTAACAGTATAATTACCTTCAAATTTTAATTCATAACTAAAGCTACCATCAGTTCCTGTACGTTTCAATTCAAAGAATTGGTCGATGATTTCATCTGGCATACCTTGATTTCTTAATGCAGCTCTGCTATCTGCGCCAATGTATGCTGCAAGTTCATCAACAGATTTGAACTCTCTAAATGTATTTGCATAATCACCTGTTGCAATGGCTTTATTTTTTATTCTATAAATACCATCAGCAACTTCTTCAAACCAAGAATCAATTTGTTTTTGAGTAAAACCTTTTGATTTTAATTCATCAGGAGTTGAACAGGAAGCATCTTTTTCAACTTCTTCTGTATATGTACCATCGGCTTTTACAGTAATTTTTACATTTCCGTAGTTCTTTTTAACAGTTATTATAGTATTACCGCTATCATCTTTTTCAATTGTGTATTGTTTTTCTCTTTCAAAATGTTTATCCAAAATGCTCATTATAGGTGATGAAGAACCGCTTAATGAATATATGGTCTTTCCTGTATCCAATTGTTTTGTTTTAGTAAAATATTTATCGATAAGTTCATCGGTCCAACCTTCATCAAGCAATGCTTTACGTTTATTTGCACCGCAAAATTCTTTTAGTTCTTCGATAGTTGTAATAGTTTTTTCAGTTAGATTTGTCTTATTAATAGTATCTTTTAATGTTGGATAGTAGCTAAATTTAATATCTGATTTTAATTCATATTTGCCATCTTCTGTTTTGTTAAAATATTCATCAATATCAGCTTGAGTGAAACCTTGTGCTTTCAATTCCGCAACACCATTGTCAGTTGGTGTGTCAGGATTAACAGGCTCGTCAGGAACAACAGGATCTGGTTCAACAGGATCAGGTGTTGGTTCAGGTTCAACAGGGTCTGGAGTTGCAGGTTCATCTGGCTCAACTACATCTTCTAAGCTACTCAAATCCGTAGTTGCAATCATACCAATACCTAGTTTTGCAAATTCAGACCAAGACATCGTATATTCTTTTGTTGAATCCCAAGGGTTTACAAAAGTAACAGTATCTTTTGTTAAGTTTGTTATAGCAAGTGCGTGACCACCTCTACCAAGAGGTAATTTGTAATCCTTTCCGTTTGTTAATTTTGCAGAATGTGTTCCATCATAAAGGCCAAAGGTAATTGCAGTATTTCCATTTTCTAAAGCTTCATTAAAAATCTTATTGATGTAGCTTTCTGGAATAAATGTTTGAGCAGGGTCATTAGGTGTTTGAGGTGCTCTTATATATTTTGCGGTAGCGGTTATAGATTCTTCACCTGTTAAGAAATATAATAATTGTTGAGCAAATCCGCCTTCGATTTCTCCGTTTTCACCGTTATAACCTTCGTAAGAATTTTCAATTACATCTAATTTAACTTTGCCAGATGCTATATCATTTTTAAGTTTTTCTACTGCTAATTCCAAAACTAACATATCATTGTCGCCATTTGAATATGCATCGTTTTTGATATTGTCAGTATCGTGTTTTTTGATTTCATCTAAAGAAATTGTATAGCTTACGCCAACACCTTTGAAGTTTACTGTAACGCTACCATCTGCATTGGCAGTAATTGAACTCTTAATAATGTTTTTACCAACTTCTGTGCTATTAAGTGCCAAAACGCCAGTAAGTAGCCAGCAGTCTCCAGTGCCACCTTGCTCTACAAATTCGTCGATTTCACCATTAACTCCGCTAGGGTTAGTAGTATTGTTATTATCTACGGCTATCGGTTCTACGGCTTTCCAGTCTGCAAATCTTTTTAGTAAGTCTTTTAAATTAACATCATAACCAACTACTTGTCCTTTGATATCATCATCTTTACGATAAACTGTAATATCGTTTCCGTCTAACTCATATGTACTTACACCTTCAGGTATTGTTATCAATTGTTTTGAAGAAATAAATTTAACTTCTCCTTTATTATATGCAGCCATTACATCTGCAATTGAAGCTGTAACAGGTTTAGTTTCTGGCGCAGTGGGTGTAGGTTCTTCTGGGGTTTCTGTAGTTAAAGTTTCTTCTTGCTTGTTCCCTTTTTCTCTGTTTTCAAATTCTAGTTTTCTTAAAAATCTTGCTGATGTTGAAATGTTCATTTTTTTACTCCTTATTTTTTTTTCTAACTTGTCTTTTTATGTTTTAGTTATCGGCATTTTTTTGAAAAACTTTAGGAATTTTAGACAAACTGTTACAAAAATTAACAAATCGTGAAAATTAATAACTATTTCTATCAGCAACATTCTTTATAAATAAGCGAATGACACTTATTTGATAATAAGCAAATTGCTAACATAGAAAAATAACTTATTACGGTTTAATCTTTTATTATGGAAAAGATTGCAGAAAAATGCTTAGAAACAACGCATCATATAGCGAATAAAATTCTAATGCTTAGACGTAATAATAAGTTGACGCAAGAGGAATTTGCAGAAAAGGTTGGTTTAGATAGACGTACTGTTGCAAGGGCAGAAGATGGCAAACATAGACCAGCGGCTGACACTATGGAGATGATTGCGTTGGCTTTTGATATTCCTGTAAGTTATTTTTTTGACAATTCTACTTATAAAAAGGACATAAGCAAAACAGCATTGGTTTATAAAATAAATTCGAGGTTGAATGTTATGTCAAAATCAAATTTGAAAAAGGTTTTGAGTATTATTGATATTATAGATATGTAATATTTTGTAGTATGGATTAAAAATAATAGTTATTAACCAGCTGGATTCTTCGTGTTAATCGCACTCAGAAAGACCCTAGATTTGATAATTTGGCGTTGTGTTTAACCCTCTCCCTAACCCTCTTCCTCGGAGTGGGAACTAAAGACGTTCAGTTGGCGTGTTTCACGCCGTGAGCGTGTGGCGTTTAGCCACGATAGCGAACGCAAAAGTGCAGGCTTTGCATGTGAGTTCAGCCATTTAAACAAACGCTCGTAAGAGCGTAGAAAACAATGGCGTGCTTTCTCTTTCTTTTGGTACTTTTCTTTCTCTTTACCTCGCAACAAAAGAGAAAGAAAAGTACATAAAAAATATCAAAAAACAAAAAAAATCTTGTTCCATTTTGGAAACAAGATTTTTTTATTAGCCATTCAATCCATAGTTGAAGTCTTCTTGAATATTGCTTGAAAGCATTGACTTCAATGATTCCATATAAGCATTGACTTCTTCTAATTCTGCACTATCAGTTGTGATTTGAGAATCGATTTGAGTTTCCCACGCTGTTAATTCAGCTAATTGATCTTGGAATTGTGCAGTGATTTTATTTACTTCATCTTCAAAATCAGGTATTTGGGTATAATCTTTGTAATCGTCATATAAATGTGCGCCGCCTTCAGCTTGGTCAGCTTCGAAAATATCTTTAAAGTAAGCTCTGTTTGCTCTATCTTGTGCATTTTTTAATGATTGAGCGTCTGCTTGTGAATAAGTAGCAAGAGATTTTTGGTTTTGTAATTGAGTGATTTCAAGGTTAAGAGCGTTGCGTCTTAACTTGTAGCTCATCAATGTTTCGTGTAAATTTGCGATTGCCATCTTAGTTCACCTTACTTTTAAATCTTACATATATAAAAAGTATTTAAAAAATACTCAATTTCACAAAGGGATTTTTTTGTTACAAAAGTTTACATTTGTAACGTGGAGGAAAGATGGATAAAAAAGTGAATAGGGCAATAGGTGAATAAGTTCGTATTAAATATTTTTTTTATATTGCCTATGTTTTATCAAAAAGTAGGTCAAGCATTGCTTGACAAAAACTGTTTAATGCTTTTAACAAAAGTATTTATAACCACTTATTGCCTTATTCCCCTATTACCTTATTACCTTATTCCCTTCTATGACTACACCCATTGAATGCATAATAATAAACAAAATTTAAAATGAACTTATTCACTCTTTCACCTGTTGCCTTATTCACTTCAAAAAACATGTAACGAATTGTAACAATTTTTCTCACATCTCTAAAGTTTTTCAGAATTATGCCGATAGATATAATAAAACAAGGGAAAAATATAAAGGAAAGCGGACAAATCATGGGAATGGCAGCATCACAAGTTAGATTATTGCAGCTAACCAGCCGAAAAAATACAATCGGCAGGACGCTTGAAGATTTGTCTTTGCAAAAAACTTCACTTTCTAGGGATATGAAGAGGGTTTCAAAGCAATATCAAGACGCTTTGAGTACAAAAACTTTAAAATGGTCAAACAATTCTGGTATAACTTATGTTGATTTGAGTTATTCAAATTTAATGCGTCCAAATACTTATAACAACAATACTCCTTATTTATTGACAAATGAAGGCGGTCAAGTTGTTGTGGATAGCAAGTACGAAGAATACGCTGATATGTTAAGCGCAAACGGCGGTAAATACGAAGGCGATACAAGATTGGAAATCTTATCTGGTTTGACAGGACTTTCTAAAGAAAAATTAAGCAATGCTGTAAGCACAAGCGAAGCAGTTAATAGCTCTGCTGAAACTGTTAATAACTTGCAAGCAGAATTGGATAAAATTGAAGCAAAAGAACCTGTATCAAATAAAAATTTGAGTGATTTCTTAGCTTTAGCTGGTGATATTACTATAGGAACAAGTAGTTATAATTTGAGTAAATTAAAAACTCAAAACGGAACTGTTACCCTTGGCAATTCTGATGCAGCAAGTTCTAACTTAAATGCTTTGTTAGACAATTTGACAAACAATTTGAGCAGATACCTCTCAGACGATGATGCAAAAGCTTTCAAAGAAGCTTGTAATACTTTTAAAGATTATACATCATTGTTTAATTCTAGTTCAGATGCACTTAAAAATAGTGGTTCTGCTTTCACAAAAGACGGTGACAATTACAAAGTAAATGTCGCTACTATGATGGGTGAAATTATGAGTTCTTATTGTCGAGCAGGTGGTTCTTCGAAAACAAGCAACACAACAGGTAGCACTTTGTACCCAACAAGAGATACGCAAAGTGATACTTGGAAAAATTGGAAAGCGGAATATGACGCTAAAGCTAAAGAATTAAGCGACGCAAAAGAAACTTACAAAAGTAACGTAAATATTGATAACCAGTCATTGACTGCTACACAAGAGAGTGAAATTAAGTTTTATGATCAATTGTTCACGGCAATGGCAACAAACGGTTATGAAGTTAACTCTAGCGTTGAAGATAATAACTACTTAAACCAAATGTTGCAAAACAACCAATACTTTATCACTACGATGAAGGCTGGTGATGAAGATGAAGACGGAAACACTATTTACGAATATGATAGTTGTACCGCTTCAAATTTTGACAACATTTTTTCAGTAAATGATTCTAGCGTTCAACAAGAAGCTCAAGTTCAATATGAATATGAAAAGAGTGTTATTAGTGAAAAAGAATCAAGAATTGACCAAAGAATGCAAAATCTAGAAACAGAACAATCTGCGATTAATGAAATGATTAAGGGTATTGAATCTGTAAAAGATAAGAACATTGAAACTAATTTCAGTATCTTCTCATAATTTTTGATTTTTAATAACCCACTTATATTTGAAACTTTCACTAAGTTCTAAAACGACTGCGGTCGTGCTCCTTCCCTAGTTAGGGAAGGTTGGGAAGGGTATTAGCTTTGCATTAAACTATTTAATACTAAAATCCACCCGCTTCTGTAAGGTTCAACAAGGTTTTGCCAATGCTTGTGCCTTCCCTATGGCGGTAGTTGCTGGCTTTGCTTTAATGAAGTGATACCTTTTTAATTAATCTTCTTGTTTGTGATACAATTCAAGTAGTAAAATCGTTAATTAAGGATATATCACAAATGTTTGATTCGTTATCTGATAAATTGCAGGACATTATTGCAAAAACTGCTGGGCAAAAAGAGTTAACACAAGAAAATATGCAAGAGGCTTTGCGTGAAATTCGTCGTGCTTTGTTAGAAGCCGATGTTAACTTGAGAGTTGTAAAAGCTTTTATTTCTAATATCAAAGATAGAGCAGAAGGCGAAAATGTTTTGACTGGCGTTAATCCTTCACAACAACTTGTAAAAATTGTTCATGACGAATTAATCGAGCTTTTAGGTAAAGAAGTTAAACCGCTTGATTTTTCTGGACACCCAAATTTGATTATGATGTTAGGTTTACAAGGTTGCGGTAAAACGACTTCTTCTGCAAAATTAGCAGTAAAACTTAAAAAAGAAGGTCGTAATCCTTTGTTGGTAGCGTGCGACGTTTATAGACCTGCTGCAATAACTCAGTTAAAAGCTTTGGGCGAACAAATTGAAGTTGAAGTTTATTCAGAAGATGAGTCAAAAGATGTTCAATCAATTATCCAAAATGCGATTAATTATTCTAAGGAAAAAGGTTTCAATACCTTAATTCTAGATACTGCAGGACGTTTGCAAGTTGATACCGATATGATGGCAGAATTGCTCTTGATTGATAGAGTATTTCACCCCGCAGAAAAATTGCTTGTAATTGATTCTATGACTGGTCAAGAGGCGGTTAATGTTGCAGAAAACTTTGATGCGCAACTTAGTATAACAGGTTTGGTGCTTACAAAATTAGATGGGGACTCTCGTGGTGGTGCTGCATTGAGCGTGGTTTACTGCACACATAAGCCTATCAAATTAACAGGTACTGGTGAAAAATTAAACGCACTAGAAGATTTTTACCCAGAGAGAATGGCAACAAGAATTTTGGGCATGGGTGATATCGTTTCTTTGGTAGAACGTGCGCAAGAGGTTTTTGACGAAAAAACTGCCAAGGAAATGGAAAAGAAAATGGCGAAGGCTGAATTTTCTTTCAATGATTTCTTAAAAATGCAATCACAAATGAAAATGTTCGGTTCAATGGATCAACTTTTGGGCATGATTCCTGGCTTAAAGATTTCAAAAGATGATAGACAAAAACTTTCTCACGAAAGTGAAAAACAGTTTAAGAAAATAGAAGTATTTATTCAAAGTATGACGCCAGAAGAGCGTGAACACCCAGAATTAATGAACTCTTCTCGCAAAAAAAGAATTGCAGAGGGTTCTGGTTTGCCACTTCATGACGTAAATGTTTTTATCAATCAGTTTGAGCAAATGCGAAAAATGATGAAAGGTTTTTCTGATGTTAAAAAGAACATGGGCTCAATGATGGGAAAAATGGGCATGGCTGGCGCAAAACTAAGCGCACATCAAATGATGAAAAATATGAGAAGATTCAAATAGATTATATGTAACCAGCGAGCGTTGGTTATTCTCTCTTCAAGTAGAAGAGAATTAGGGTGAGGAATTTCCTCAAGGAGTATCAAACAGTGAAAGTATCGCCAATCACAAGTCGAAATTATCAACAAAATACAAATTTTAAATCAAAACTCCCTGCTATGAATTATAAGTATACAAAGGGTTATAGCGATTATTGGAATGAGTTTGCCGAACAGTGTTTTCAAGAAGGCAAGGGAAGTCGTTTGAAAAATGCATTAGACAAATTAAAATCAAATTCTGATGAGAATTTATTGGTGCTAACTCATAGTAAGACCGCCGATAAAAACATAAATGAGTACACTTTTTCTTTGCACCCAGAATCAAAGACTAAAGATATTTATATGGAGAAGGCAATTAATCCTAAAAATATCGTGGTGAAACAGTTTGGTGACAAAAAAGAGGTTAACGATGAAGTTAGTTTTCTTCAATCAGACTCTTTGGCGACAGTTATTCTAAGAGCATTAGAGAATATAATTGACCCAATCATGCCAGCTAATAAGGCTATTTTTGGTGACAAACAAAAAGCGAGCGCACTACTTATAAGCGAATATAGAATATAAATGGAGATAAATATGAGAATTTCAGCAGTACAAAATAACTCAATTCAAAACAACTCAACAAATAGTACAAATTTTAAATCAAAATTACCTAGCACATATTGCAAATATGGTTTAACTGAAAGAGATTTTTGGGGTGAATTTACTCAAAAATGTATTCAGGAAAACAAACAAGATAAATTAGCAGACTTGTTAAGAAAGCTAACTTCAAATTTTGATAAGAATGTTTTGGCATTAACCGCTGAAAGGTCATATAGATACTGTTCAGACATTCCTTCTGGAAAGTTGGTTACAGACACATATACTTTTTCTCTTCAAAAACCTGCTGATAAAATAGACAATCAAGAGGCTATTAATTCTAGAATTTTTGTTTTTGATAAATATTATGATAGTAACCATGAAGATTTTGCTGGGCGTTATATAACTGAAGATACCGATGCTACTGAACAGGATTCTTTAACAGATGCTTTGCTAAAAGTATTGCGTGATATTGTAACTCCAAACACTCCTTGCAATCACAAGATTTATGGAGAAAAGGATACGAAAGAAGAACATTTCTTGAAAGATTTTAGGGCTTAGAGATGAAATTAATTGTAGGTTTAGGAAATATAGGCGACAAATACGTTTTTACAAGGCATAACGCAGGGTTTATGCTTATTGATAGTATTGCATTAAATGAGGGGTTGAATTTTAGAGATAATTCTCGCCTAAAGTGTCTTATGACAAATTTGAGAAACGGGCATGAGGACTTTCTATTAATAAAACCAACTACCTTTATGAACTTGTCTGGTGAGGCAGTGCGTGCGGTCATGGATTATTATAAAATACCGATTGAGGACGTTTTGATTGTGTATGATGATTTATCACTAGAAATCGGCAAAATAAGATTTCGTCCAAATGGCTCTGATGGCGGTCATAATGGCATCAAATCCGTTATACAACATTTGGGTACAAAAAATATTGCAAGACTAAAAATCGGAATTGGACCTCAACCAAATCTTCCTTCTGAGGTTTTTGTACTGCAGAATTTCTCAAAAGAGGAATTAGAAACCTTGAAGGGCGCAATTGCAAAAGCAAAAGATGGCATTTCATGCTATTTTAAAGATGGCATGGCTGTTGCTCAAAATAAATTTAATTAGGAGAAGAATATGAATTTAGCAGAACAACTTGAACAAGATGAAAAATATGAAGAAGCTTATGCAGAGTATAAAAAACAACTTGCGCATAAACAAAATAACGTGGAGCTGTTGACAAAACTTGCACATGTTGCTTTGATTTTGAATAAAAATGATGATGCAAAAATTTACTATGGCAAAATTTTAGAGGCTGACCCTGCTAATATTTTGGCTCACGAAAAGCTTATTGATATTTTCTGCGATGAAGATAGATTCAAGTACTATTTGCTAAGAGGAAATTTGCATGCTCTTCAACAACAAATGAGCCATGCCAGAAACGATTATAAGAAAGCAATTGACCACGCAAAAGACCCACAGGAAGCTTTGCCTGCAAGATATTTGTATGCAGGACTTTGTGAAGGTCAAGGAAAAATGACCGAGGCAATTGATGAATATTTGAAGATTTCGGATTATGATGACAAGAACCCTGTCGTTTATTTGAAGTTGGCTGAACTTTATGAAAAAACAGAAGGTATTATTTCTGCTATTCAGATTTTAGAACGTGGTCGCAAGGATTGTGGTTTCAAAGATTTTGAAGAAATTTTGGCAGGTTATTATATAAGAAATTCTCAACCAGAAAAAGCATTAGAGCTTACAAAACACGATTTAACGAAGGCAAGAGCATTGTTTGATTTGGGCAAAAATGACGAAGGCTATGAAATCTTAAAAAATATTCAAGATAATTATAAAAACGACAAAACTTACCATGCTCTTTTGGCTCAATATTATTTCCAAAAAGATATGCCAGAAGATGCCTTCAAAGAAATTGATGAGTACGCAAAGCTTGAACCTAATTCACCTTTGATTTATCAAATGAGAGCTTTGATTTATGAAAAACTAGGCGATTCTTTTAACGAGCATGTAAACTGGGGTAAATACAATATTGTACGTGGCGAAAAAGATATTGCTTTGAATGAATATTTAACGGCTTACAGATTTGATGATAAAAATATTGATTTGATTGAAACAATTGCTGTACTTTTGGAAACAGAAGGCGATAAGACAAAAGCGAGCGAATTTTATGAACGCTTAGTTGATGTTGATGCAAATAACAAAAATGCCTTGCAAAAATTAGCAGAATTTAGAGAATCAATTGGCGATAACTATGGCGCAATGGAATATATGGAAAGGTTAAAAGAAATCGACCCTAGAAACCAATTTGTTACAGATAATTATGAAAAGTACAAAAACGGTTCTGAAAATGGTGGTTTAGCTTCTTTCTTTAAAAAGATTTTTGGAAAGAGAATGGGAGTATAAGACCTAAAACTTATGAAAACAGAACTTTTAGCACCAGCAAAAGACAAATTAACCGCAATTGAAGCCATAAATTGCGGTGCGGACGCTATTTATATGGGCGCATCATCTTTTGGCGCAAGAAAAAATGCACCAAATTCTCTTGAGGAAATTCAAGAGGTTGTTAATTATGCGCATAAATTCTGGGCTAAGGTTTTTATAACAGTAAATACAATTTTAAGCGACGCAGAGCTAAACGACGCTGTTGAACTTGTTAAAAACCTCGATAAAATCGGCGTAGACGCAATAATTGTGCAAGATATGGGACTCCTAAAACGCTTAATGGAATTGGACTTAAATTTACCAATTCACATGAGTACTCAATGCGACAATCGAGAGGTCGAAAAAGTCAGCTTTTTCAATAAAATCGGTGTTGATAGAGTTGTTTTGGCAAGAGAACTTTCTTTACCTAAGATTAAAGAAATTCATAAGGCGAACCCAAATTTCGAACTCGAGGCTTTTGTACACGGTGCTTTATGTGTTTCTTATAGTGGTCAATGCTATTTGAGCCAATTTATTGGCGGACGTTCGGCAAATAGAGGTGAATGCGCTCAACCTTGCAGAAAAAAATACACCGTCAAAACTTCTGATGGCAAAATTTTAGCAAAAGATATCCATGCACTTTGTCTAAAAGACTTTAATGCGTCAAAACATTTGAAAGCTATGGCAGAAGCTGGTGTATTTTCTTTCAAAATCGAAGGACGACTTAAAGACGCAAATTATGTAAAAAATGTCACGGCATTTTATAGACAAGAGTTGGACAAATGCTCTGAAAAAATCAGCTCTGGTAAATCTATTTACCCATTTATACCAAATCCTGAAAAAAGCTTTAATAGAGGCTTTACAGATTACTTTTTAGAAAAAAGAAAAGCTTGTTTCAATTTTGTTTCACCAAAGTCTAAAGGCGAATATTTGGGAAAAGTTATAGAGATTAAAAAGGACAGTTTTATTATAGATACGAACAAAACTATTAATGCGCAAGATGGGCTGGTATCTGGTAGCGAAGGGGGTTTGGTCAATAAAGCTATAAAAAAATCAAACTCACAAATTCAAATTTTTCCAAATAAGAAAATTAATTTAAAAGTTGGTGACGAGGTATTTAGAAACCTTGACGTCGAGTTTGAAAAATTGCTCAAACTACCTGTAAAACGACAAATTGGAGTAAAGGTGTCGGTAGCAGAGGACGGGCATGCTAAAAAACTTTTGACCCTAATTGATGAAAATGATATTTCAATAACACTTCCACTAGAAGGTGAAACGCCAAACAATCCAGAAAAGATGAAGGAAAATTTCGTTAAACAGTTTTCAAAAACCGGTGAGAGCGATTTTTATATCGAAGATATAAAAATCGCCTCAGAGCTACCTTTCATGCCTGTTAGCTTTATAAACCAACTCCGCCGTCAAGCTTTTGATTTACTTATGCAAGAACGCTTGAAATGTTATAAGCGAGAAGAACAGAAGTCGCTTAATTTTACGACATTTTACAAGCAAGAAGTAGATTATAGAGCAAATGTTTATAATCAAGAGGCAAAAGAGTTTTATTCAAAATGTGGTTGCAAAGTTTTAGAACCTGCAATGGAAGAGAAACTTCCAAACCACCCAGTAGAATTGATGCGTACAAAACATTGTATAAAATATGCGCTAAATATGTGTAAATCACCGCAAAAACTGGTGTTGGAAGACGAACACGGCAAAACCTTTCCTTTAATTTTTGATTGTAAAAATTGTGAAATGGTCGTGATGAATAGGTAGCTCAGACTAGAGTTTGTCGTCAAACTTTATGCGACTTCTTTTTTCTCTTCAACTCCAGCAGTATCACTTACAGAAGGTTGTTCAATTGCTTTAGCTAGTGCATTAAGCTCGTCAACGCTCTTACAATCTTTGATTTTCTTTTCTAATTCGTCATAATTCTTGATTTGTGAATCTAAGCTTTGCAAGGTAGCTTCGTATTGCTCGCTTGATATATCTTCACCAAAACCAAATGGCGTAGAATAGATTGGGTCGAATACTGCAAACGCCTTTGGCGCAGTTGTTGCTGGGTGTGTAAGTGCGGTTTTTGCAATAGAGCCAAACTTAGTATTTGTTTGCAAACCGATTGCTCTTTGATACTCATTTTGTCCCCAGCTAGAAGGTTTCCAGATAAGTTTACCAGCATTTCTAGTTGGAACAAACTCGTTCAACTCGCTCGTAAACCTTTCTGGCTTGCTTGCTTTTAGATACATTTCTTTGTTTTTTGTCTTAACAAGTTCTGCAAGCTTTTTAGAATAACTCTTTTGGAATTTTGCAACACTTTTGTTAAAGCGTGCCAAACGTTTTGTAGCTATGCTTGTGCCATTGAGATTGTTTTCTAATATTCCTGCGTATTCTTTATTAAATGTGCCAGCGTTGTCTTTTAACAACTTGTCGTAATCAGCTTTTGTTTTAATAGTGTTTCCTAAAGAATTTACTTCCTTCAAGTTGATTTCAAGCATGCTTTTTTCTTCCTGTAGTAAAGCACGTTTTGACGCATTCTTTTCACTCAAAAGCTTAGAATTAATTTCATTCATTTTTCTTTCTAAACTTGTTTTTAAGTTGTCGTATTTTGAGTTATAAATTTCTTCAATGTTCTCGGTATTTTTAGCAGCACTGCCCATTTTGTTACCCCATGCCTTAAAGAAACTGCTCACTTTTCCGCCTGATTGAGCTGCAATTAGGGCTTTATCAGCTAACATGCTTTCTTTTGTTGCACGCCAAGCGTTTATTGTAATATCACGACCAAATTGAGAAGTCTTTTCAACGGCTTTTCCGATTAAACCGTTTCTAGCGGTTGCAGTTGAGGCGTTAGAGGCTGAAACACCTTTTCCAATACCTCTTAAACCGCAAGCAGAAGTTATACCGACAAATGCGCCTATCATAATTTTTTGTTGAGCGTTATCAATCGCTTCGTCGTCGTTCTCGCTTGCGTTATTCAATTCAGAAATGCCTTTAGCCATTCCAATTCCACCCATTGCAACACCCCCAGCTGCAAGTCCGTAACCAATTACAGGACCAACAACTGGAATAAAGCATGCTCCAACTGCGAGTGCAGTTATTCCGACATTTTTAAGACATTTTTTCCAGTTCCATGAACCATCTTTTTCAAAGCCTACAAATTGCTTAGCAACATTTTTTATTGCCGTGCCAGCATTAGAAACCCAACGTCCAACTTTACCCCAAAAACTTAATTTTTTATAAGGAGTTCTAGTGGAAGAAGAGCCATCAGCTTTTTTGCCATTTTCAACTTGAGTTTTAGTTTTCTGAAGAGCTTTTTTTGTGTTTTCTATTTTTAAATCTTTAAGCTTGTCTTCTTTTATTGTGTTTAATTCGGTATTCTCTGTAGAAGTTGTCGCATTTTTTGCTTCTTGTTCCATGCGCTTTTTGTACTGCTCGTAAGTTTCATTGTCTGTAGCAGTTGTGCTTGTTGAACTAGTTGGTGTTGTCCAAATGTTATTAGAAAAATCAAAGGAGTTATTTAATCCCCCAAATGCTGGCATGTTCCAATTACCTAAATAAGGCGTATTCCAATTGTTTGCAATTCCGAATCCCATAATAGTATCCCTAATTTAATATCCCGTATATATATAAAGCTTTTATGCGTTTAATTTTTGACTTTTTGCTTAACAAACATTTACAATTACAATTTGTTAATTTGTTTTTGATATACTGAATATATGAAGAAGTGTGGATTTGTAGCAATTTTAGGTCGTCCAAATGTTGGTAAATCAACTCTTTTGAACCAAATTCTAGGTCAAAAGATTGTTATAACAACAGATAAGGCGCAAACAACAAGAAAACGTATCAAAGGTATTTTGACCGAAGATAGAGGACAAATTATCTTTGTAGATACTCCTGGGGTGCATAGACCGTTGAATAAGCTCGGCGAGTTTTTGCTAGATGAGGCTAAGGTTGCAGTTCCTGATGCAGATTTGGTACTGTTTCTAGTTGACGGTTCAGAACCAGCAGGTAAGGGTGACAAGTGGATAGTGGAAAATATTTTAAAACAAAGTAAAATTCCAGTGGTGCTTGTTATGAACAAAGTTGATAAGATTAAGAAAACAGAAAAAGTTGAAGAGAATTTGATTTCTTACAAGACTTTATTTGAAGAAAATGTTCCAGTTGTTAGAATTTCTGCAAAAACTGGTAGAAACAAAGATACACTTCTTTCAAACATCTTCAAAAAACTTCCAGAAGGCGATTATTTGTACCCAGAAGACGTTGTAACAGAAGAAAATATGCGTTCTGTTGCAGAAGAAATAATAAGAGAGAAGGTGCTTTTAAATACGCAAGATGAAATTCCTCATTCTGTCGCTATTAAGGTAGAAAAATACGAGGAAAAAGAAGATATTGATAGAATTTATGCAACAATCTATTGCGAACAAAAGAGCCAAAAAGGTATTTTGATAGGTAAAGGCGGAAATCTTCTTAAAAAAATTGGTACTGATGCTCGTATTGAGCTTGAAAATATTGTAGAGAAAAAAG
Source organism: uncultured Candidatus Melainabacteria bacterium (assembly GCA_934757275.1). Classification (GTDB taxonomy): domain Bacteria; phylum Cyanobacteriota; class Vampirovibrionia; order Gastranaerophilales; family Gastranaerophilaceae; genus CAG-196. The sequence goes on along the minus strand of CAKVLN010000002.1, from coordinate 272,000 downwards.
TTTTTCTGGGCTTGGAAGTAAAAGTTGAAAAAGATTGGAGAAAGAAAGATAAAATTTTAAAGAATTTTGGTTATAAATCAGACAAAGAATAGCAAAAAATTTTTTTACGGGTTTTATTAATCATGTAACCAAGGTAGGTTGGGCTTTCAGCCCAACAAAAAAAAGAAAGTGTGTATTAGGAGATAAAAATGAGAGTCGACAACATTAATTCATTTACAGGAGTTCAAAAAAAACAGAACTTAAAAAACAAAAATAGCAATCCGACATTTCAAAGAAATTGGTCAGAACATATCAGTTGGGGCGCAAATTATTTTAAAGAAACTGGTAAAACCAACTTTAAATTATTTTCTTTCCCTGATGCAAAAGCCGTTTTTGTTGAGGTTGGCAAAAGTATAAGTGAAGGTTTTGGCTCTATTAGAGATAGAGTTGTTCAAATTTTGGCAACTGCTGGTACTGCATTTGCAGTGAAAAATGTTTTGCCAGATGACGAAAAATCTGCGGTTTATCCAATGGAAAATAAAGGTGAGGGTGTTTACGAAAAGAATAATGTAGATGCAAAACCTGGAATGCCATATCGATATATTGTTGTTGATAAAAACAATAATATTAATCTTGTTAAAGATCCTTATTCAAAAAAACAAGAAAATATTAATGGTTGGAGTACAATTTATGACTCTGATAATTACAAATGGCAAAATACAGATTGGCTAGAAGGCAAAGATTCTAGACGAATTTTAAGAAAACCTGATGAGTTGCAAAGAGGCTTAGAAGGTTTGGTAATTGATGAAATAAATATTCCAACACTTTCTAAGGAAGGTGATTTTGAAACTGCGAAGAAAAGAATTGATGTTATCGCAAAACGTGGCGTTGCAACTGCAGTTGAACTTTTGCCAGTAGAAAATACGTTTTCTAAACAGTGGGGATATGATGGCGTTGACAAATTTGCTGTAAATGAAAAACTTGGCGGTGCAGAACAATTAAAGAGTTTGGTAGATTATGCGCATGGAAAAGGGCTAAATGTTATTATGGATATGGTTCCAAACCACATGGGACCAGATGGTGATTATTTGGCTCAAACAGGTCCTTACGAAAAAGGCTCTGGACAATTTGGCGGTGAATTTAACTATGAAGGTCAAAATAACAAGTATGTAAGAGATTGGATGGCAAATGCAGCTCTTTGGTGGGCAAATGAATTTAAAGTAGATGGCTTGCGTCTTGATATGACAAAGCTATGTGGTTCTGATTATTTGCTTAAACAGATTGTTACAGAAGTGAACGAACATAATCCAAACGTATTTATTATTGCAGAAGATGGTCGTGAAAATAAAGAATCTGTAACAAGATATGTAGATGCTCCTATTTCACATAACGAAGAACTAGATTTTATTGATACGCAAGTTGATTTTATTGCAAATAAAGGTTGGCGTTCAACTCCTGTAAATATTGGATTTGATAGTGAATGGGACTTCCGTTTAATGCATACAATCAAGAATGCAGTATTAGCTCCTGGTGCAAACCTTTTAGAAGATTTGGATAATAGATTAAAGGCTTCGCAACACAGAGTTAAATACGTTATGAGCCATGATGAAATTGGTAATGAAGATGGTACAAGACTTATTCCAAAGGTAATGGTGCGTCAATTAGATTTGTTTGTGAAATCAAAAGGTAATACAGATGCTCAAAAAGGTCAAGCTGCTGCTAGAGCAGGACAAAAACTAGCAGAGTTGGTAGTGTCAAAAGATTTTGCAACAATAGATGATACAAAACTTGCGCTTATTGAAAGAAATCTGGGAATAAATGATTTTATCACAAAAGATGACTTGAAAAATGCGTTTATGACTGCAATTGCGAAACAAAAATTAGCTCTAGGTACTGTAATGACAATTCCTGGACCAAAAATGTATTTTCAAGGTGATGATGAGGCTGATTTGTCAAACTTCAAATTCTTTAGAGAATTTTCAGGTGAAAAACAACAAAGAGCCAAAGACCCAGATTTTGCGGAACGTATAATTGCTGAAAAAGGGTATGACACATTAGAATCTATTGCCCGCCCTGATTCTATTTTAGGTAGGGTAAAACCAGAAGGCATGTTCAAAGATGTTTCAACTCAAATAGAAACCTTTAGCAAAGATTTGGCAAAATTGATGCAAACAATGCCGGCTCTAAAAGCTGGTGATATTGTAGGTACATATAAAGACAATAACCATAACGTACATATTCACCATTTGAAACTTGGTAAAGATGAGGCTCTTGTAATTAAAAACTTTGGTCAAGGTTTCCACTATAAGAATTATCAATACTATGGATTCCCTCAAAATAGTAATTGGCAAGAAGTGTTTAACAGTGATGCGAAGGCTTATGGCGGTTCTGGCTATTCTAATAAAGGTAGAAATTCGATAACTAATATTAACCAAAATCTTTCTGTTGCACCAAATAGTGTTGTTATTTTGAAAAAAGTAAATTAAGATTTTGATATAAATATTTAGTAACTCCAAAAGGCGAGCTACGCTCGCCTTTTGAATTACTTAATTGTTACGAATAAAAACTATTTCTTAATCAACAAATTCATGCCAGCAATAAAATAATTCTTAAACTCTGTAAAACTTCTAAGCGAAAGAAGTGTTTTAAAAATAAATTTTGGTCTTAAATAAAATCTTTTTACTGCCTGCTTATGTAGTTCAAAAATTCTTTCTTTGCTTAAACTTTCTGAACGTACGACAGGTTCATAATAAGCACTTCTAAAATCTAAGTTACCTTCTACAAGTTTATTTAACATAGCGTATGCAAAATATTTTGTTCCAGGGAGCGGAGTTGCAGTATAAAAACTAATAAAATTACTATCTAATTCAATTGCAAATTTTATGGTTTCTTCGACAGTTTCTTCTGTTTCCCACGGCAAACCAATAACAAAATAGTTGTAAATCTTGATTTTATTCTTCTTCAAAATTTTTACAGTGTTTCTGATGTTATCAAGCGTAATCTTTTTGCCAATTTTGTCCAGCATTTTTTGAGAACCGCTTTCAACGCCTATACTAACTAGTCTGCAACCTGATTTGTACATCATTTTAGCCATCTCATCGTCCATTGTATCGGCTCTGGTGTTTGATGACCATGTGATTTTTAAACCACTTTCAATAATTTTTTTGCAAAGCTCTAATGTCCATTCTCTGTCTAGGTTGAAAATATCCGACCAGAAAAGGAAATTGCGAATATTGTATTTTTCCACACATTCTTTTAATTCTGCGACAATGTTTTCTGGCGAACGTTTTCTTACTTTTGCACCAGAAACTGGCGTTGCTAGACAGAAGAAACAATGGAACGGACAACCACGAGCAACCTTTACAACCGCTTGCACTTTGCCATTATCAGGACGTCTGTAAATACTGTTATCAACTAAGTGTCTAGCTGGAAATGGCAATTCATCTAGATTTTCGATAAATGGTCTCTTTTCATTTTTTATAGGTTGGAAATTTTCTCTGTAACAAATTCCTAAAATTTCGTTATTAGGAACGCCTTCAAGTATCTCTTTAAGAGTAAATTCAGCCTCACCTATTATCACGTAATCAATAAATGGGTTTTCATAAATTGTATTCGTGTTATAGGTTAAAAATGGTGCACCTTTAACAATTGTACAGATTGATGGATTAATATCTTTTGCAAGTTTTATTGCCATCATATCTGATTGAAAAGTCGGAGTTGCAATGTTTGCAACCAAAAAATCGGGTTGAAATTCCTTCAAATCAACCTCAAAATTCCCACCTTGGCTATAATCTCTAATCATAGCCTCGTAGCCACACTGCTCAGCTATTGCGGCTAGATACATTAAATCTGTTGGTGGCAGTGGCGGAATAACCAACAATTCTTTCGTTGGTTGTTGACATCTATCTTCCCTATTTATAACAGGAGAAGGCGGATATATTAATAAAACCCGCCCCTTCTTTTGATTTTCTAAAACCATTTATGCAACCTTTTCTTGAATTTTATCCTTAACTCTCGATGCAATAATTGATGCTGTTATTAGGCAGAATGCACCGATTAAGAAGGTGTATTCCCAGTGGTAGTTAATTCCACCAATAACGTTAAATGAGCATCTGTTAATTATCCAAGAAACCAAAGTACATACAAAGACTTGCGGACCAGCTATAAAAATGTTAAAAATACCCATCACAGAACCTTCTGTGCCAGGTTTTATGTATTGAGATAGCATTGCAAAAGGTAAAGCACAAATGCTTGCCCAACCAATACCAGAGAGCGCCATTAATACTGCAACGATTTTTACATCTTTAATAAATGCCATTCCTAAAAAGGCAAGTGCCATTGACAACATTGATATAATGTGAACTTTTTTGTTGCCAAATTTTACTGATAAAACACCGATTGGAATTGCAACAACAAAGCAAACTAGGTTGAAGATTGCAAAACAAACTGATGAAAAGTTTGTACCAGCAAGCACTGCGGAATCGTAACTAGCTTTTACAACTTCTGATACGTTAGACAAGTCTGGCACGCCATATACTGTGTGGATTGCATATTGCGTAAAGTATATCATCATACACATGTTACCTATCCAAGTGAAGAATTGCATAACGCAGATTTTACTAACTTCTGGTGAAAGAGCAAAAAATTCTTTCAAAGATTTTACAAGGTCGAATTTTTCTTTTTGTTCATTTTCTTTAGGTTGGTATCTGCGTTCTTTAATTGTTATGCAAGTCCAAGCCATACCTAATGAAAACGCTAAAGCTGCCATAATGAACTGTGCGTTAATTGACATTTGGTAATTGAATGCCCATTTTAAAAATGGTGCAGTTCCAGCTGCGAATACTGAACCTAAACCGATTGCTAAACTTATATATGAGTTTGCAATTGAGTGTTGTTCTTGTGGAACAACATCTGGTATTAATGCTCTATAAGGACCTTGTGCAATGTTTACGCAAGCATCTAGAATCCAAATCATAACTGCAGCGAAACAAAGAGCTGCAAGAGCTGGAAATTTAATATGTAAAGTTGATGAAATAAAGTTTGTAATTAATTCAGAATTTGGTAAAGCCCAAAGTGCTAAAGCTGAAAGCAATGCTCCGCCTAACAAATATGGTCTTCTTCTTCCAAATGGAGAAGTTGTTTTGTCACTCAAAGCTCCGATTACAGGCTGAACAACCATGCCAGTAAAAGGGCCTGCAAGCCAGATTAAACCGAATAAAAATGGTGAAGCACCAAGATTTTCAGTAACTGGACCTGATAAAATAATTCTCATTTGCCACGCAAATTGCAATCCAAAAAAACCAAGAGCAAAACTCAAAAATTTTGCAGTTGAAAAGCGTTTTAAAGCGTTGTCTTCCATATAACTCCTCCCTAAACTATTATTTATAAGTGTACAAGTAACAAAAATTTGCGTCAAGCATTATTCTAGAGTTTTGGACCCGAAAAACTTCCAACTAAAGTTTGAGAAAAATCTAACTTATTTAGAATTTAATTCTTGCTTAAAAACCTTTATTATGATAGTGCGAAGAAGTTACTATCTATCGCAAACAAAGGCTATCACAAATGACGCCGTGGCTTTGGTGTTCTATTTTGTGATGTTCAAGGAAGAAAGCATAAGAAAAGGAGATCAAGTTATGGCTTCAATCACTATTAACACAAACCTTGCGTCATTAACTGCGCAAAAAAACTTGTCTAATGCTACAACTGGCATGAACAAGGCAATGGAAAGATTATCAACAGGTTACAAAATTAACTCTGGTGCTGATGATGCAGCAGGCTATTCTGTATCAACATTAATGGAAGCACAAATTTCAGGTTATGATGTAGCTGAATCAAACGCAACAATGGGCTTATCTTTGCTAGATACTGCAGAAGGTGTTTTGGATATTGTTGCAGAATATTTACAACGTATTAGAGATTTGACCGAACAAGCAGCAAACGGTACTTACGGTACTTCTTCAATGAACGCTATTAAAACAGAAGTTTTACAAAGAATGGAAGAAATTAACAGACTTTGTAAGGTTATTGACTTTAATGGTATTCAACTTTTAGATGGTACAAGCACTGCAGCTACAACAAAAGCTGGTGTAAACATTCAAGTTTCAAACAATTCTGGTAGAGAAAACATTATTAACTTAAAATATACAATTTTCCAATCAGCAAAATGTACTGCATTGTTTATGGATTTAAACGGCAGATCAAGCAGTGATTGGTATATGAGAGGTAAAGGCGCACCTGCTGGTGATGTGAATTACCCAACTTCTGCTTTGTATGCAAGAATTACAGGTCAAAAAGTTGAATTAACTAATGGTACAACTTATGACTATACTGATACAAAACAATATGGTCAAGCAATTAAAGATAGATTGTATGATGAAAATAATGTTGGTAAAGGTAAAGCTAACCCAGGTTGTATTACTGCAATTTGTGATGCAGTTTATACAGACGACGCAACTGCTCGTGAATTTTTACAATTTATTGATGAAGCAATTACTAACGTTTCAGATAGAACAACTCTAATTGGTGCATACATGAACAGAGTTGAATCAGCTGTTGATGCGATAAGTGTACAAAAGGAGAATATAGTATCTGCAAATTCATCAATTAAGGACGCAGATGTTGCGACTGAATCTTCAAATTATATTAAATACCAAATTTTGCAACAATCTTCTGCAACATTATTGTCAACTGCAAACCAAGTTCCAAGTATTGCGTTGAACTTAATATAAGATTTTTTCTTAAATAGTGAATGAAGCCCCCTGCGTGAGCAGGGGGCTTCTTAATTTATGTTCTTAATTTATGTATAAATAAAAAAAGAAGAACTTATATAAGTTCTTCTTTTAAATTATCTTGTTTGTAAGCCGTAACCGCTAATTCGTCACATCGCTCGTTATATGGGTGTCCAGCGTGACCCTTTACCCAAACAAATTCTATGTCGTGCGGTTTTAATGCTTTGAGTAATCTTTGCCAAAGCTCTACATTCTTAACAGGCTTTTTGTCAGCCGTTTTCCAACCTCTTTTAATCCAACCGTCAATCCAGTTCTTCTGAAATGCCTCTACAACATATTTGCTATCAGAGGTTAATACAATATTGCAAGGCTTTTTTAACGCCTCAACTGCAACGATTACGGCTAGTAATTCCATTTGGTTATTCGTAACGTGTTTGTAACCAGCAGAAAACTCTTTTTCGTGCTTTACACCATTTGCATCAACATGCACAAGCACTGCACCATATCCCCCAGGACCTGGGTTTCCGCTACACGCTCCGTCTGTATAAATATTTACTTTAGCTTTCTCTTCCACTATAAATTCTCAATGACAACTATGCAGCAACACCCTTGATTTCAGAAATAAGGTATTTTGCAATCCATTCAAAATCTTTATTGTCATGAGCAGCTTTTTTTAGATATTCAACAGAAGCTTCGCCGATTCTAATTAAAGACATAGCAGCAACACCACGCTTAACACCTCTTACAACTTGTAATTGGTCAACAAGTTCTGGAACAATTGCAGTACCTTTGTCAACTAAAATGTTTTCAATTTTATTCTTAGTTGTGTTGTCTGCTGTTTCTAACTTGCCAAGCATTTCTTCTACTGTTTGCATATCTTTCTCCTTCATATTTTTCTTTTAGCATTTTTATTATAGACTAAATTTTTTGAAAAACGCTTTTTCCTTACATAATCTTAATATCGCTGTAAAGAATATTTATATTTATTATGAGGAACGAAAGTAACGAAGTAATTCTTTTTATAATTTATGACCTAAAGAGAGATCATTTGTAACAATTTCTTAATACAATAAATAAAAAGTGTAAAATTTACATATTTTTTGTTTTTATAGTATTATATAATCGTTAGTAAAATATTGATTGGTGCAAAAAATGCACTGGTAGTAAAGGAGGCACATGAATTGACAATTGTATCATCATCAATCGAAGAGCTAGAAAAGCAAAACTTGGACAAAGTAAACTTAGGACAACATGTCCTAGCAGAATTTTTTGAGTGTGATCCAAACATTCTTAACAGTAATGATAAAGTAGAAAAGTACATGATAGATGCGGCTCTCGAATGCGGTGCTACAATCGTGCAAAAATGCTTTCATATGTTCAGCCCTTATGGTGTAAGTGGTGTTGTTATAATTTCAGAAAGTCACTTAGCTATCCATACCTGGCCAGAACTAGGTTATGCAGCAGTTGATTTATTTACTTGTGGTACAAAATGTGACCCTAAAGTTGCTTATGAATTTTTGAAAAAGAAGTTTAATTCTAAAAAAGCTTCTTTCACTGAATTAAAAAGAGGTATCATTGATAGAGAAACTCTTAAACTTTCTGAACAACCATTTGAAATTGCAGAACAATTTGAAGAATAATTATAAAAAATAGCAAAAAGGCGACTGATAAATTATCAGTCGCCTTTTTGTTGCAAAATTCATAAACTACCAACCCAGCGAATAGTCAAAAAATTATTATCAACAATACTTTTTAATAAGGAGTTTATAAATATGAAGATGTTGATGTTTGATTTTCGAGAAACAGAAAAAGAATTTTTTGAAAACAATGATTTGGTAGATTTTGATTTGAGTTTTATTGAAGAACCTTTGAACGCTGATTTTGAACTTACTGATAAACAAAAAAACGAAACTGATATAATAAGCGTATTTAGAAGTTCTAATTTGACAGATAAAGTTTTAGAGCAATTTAAGAATTTAAGAATTATTTCAACACGATCTTATGGTTATTCACATATAGATTTAGATTATTGTATAGAACATAATATTGCAGTATTAAATGTTGAGCAATATGGCGAAGAAGCAGTTGCACAGTATGCGATTGCTTTGATAATTGTGCTTGTAAGGAATATGTTGCCTGCAATTTTAGACATGAAAGATCATAAAATTAATTACAAACACTATGAAGGTAAAAAACTTAATAGTTTAACATTAGGTATTATTGGCTGTGGTCAAATCGGTACTGCCGTTGCAAAAATTGCAAATTTTTTTGGCATGAAAATTTTAATCCATTCTTATATGCAAAATCCAGAGTTAGATTCATTTTGTGATTTCGTAAGTTTAGATGAATTGTTACAAGAGTCTGATGTTATTTCTTTGCACTTGCTTTATACAGGCGATAATTACCACCTAATCGGTGCGGAAGAATTTGCAAAAATGAAGGACGGAGTTTGCTTTGTTAATACTGCAAGAGGTGAACTTTTGGATATCAAAGCTCTTTATGATAATTTGGTAACGGGTAAAGTGAAAGCAGCGGCTCTTGATGTTTTGGAATGTGAATTTTTAAGCACTCACCCTGGTGAACTTACAAATGTTATTAATGATTCTACGTCACATTGTGTAGAAATGGCTCTTGTAACACAAAAATTGTTCAACATGGACAACGTAATTATTACACCGCATATTGCTTATAACACACACGAATCAGTTAATTTTTTGTTAACAAAAACTTTTAATAATATTAGAGATTATATTAAAGGTGTAAATTCAAATAGAGTTTGTTAACTAAAAATTAATAGTCAACTCGCCCACGACTCTTTAAATACTCTCTTATTTGGTTCAAAGAGAATTGTACAATTCTTGTAATTCTTGATGGTGACAAACCTATCATGTTAGCAATATCTTTTGCTTGCATGTTTCTGTAAAAACGATATTCTACAACTGTACGTTCTTTTTGAGGTAACTTCGCAATTGCCTGTTTTATTAATTTGCTCATTTCAACAATTTCTGCTTGCTCATCAGGCAACGCAGAAGGGTCTTTAATAAAATCAAATGGAGATGCATTATCAGTTGCGGCAGCAGCTAAACCATCAATTGAAAGAATTGTTTCGTAAACAGCTTCACGAACTTTTGTTGGTGAAATACTGAATCCCATGTCATCAGAAGAATCTTCAGAATTTTCGTTTACCGCATCTGAAACATAGCTATCAGCTTCACCTTCTTCTTTTTTATGTTTCATGGTGTACCATTTGTAACGATGTCTAAGCTCGTTTCTAATAGCCCATTTTACAGCGGTTCCAATATACGCATCGTTATAGTGCGCAAGTTGTTCTTCTGTTTTGCCTTTAATCAAAGTTTGTATAGCAATTATGCCTATACTAACCAATTCTTCGTACTCAATCATGTGGTTAGGTATACGCTTATGCTCTACTCTTGCTATTTTTTGTACAATACCTATGTATTGTTTGATTAAAGTGTTATTTTCCATCTTCTCTTATTAAACTAACCTAAGAGTATCATACCAAGATTTTAACATTTTTTCAAGATGTAAAAATCTCGTAATCTTTTCCGCAATCTAAAATGCTCTATTGCCCTTGTTGTTTATTTTTCAAACCATAAACAAATAGTAAGATTTCTGCAACAGCCTTGTATAATTCTGGCGGTATTTGTTGGTTAATGTCTACCATTCTAAATAATGCTCTGGCAACGGGGGCGTTATCTATTACAGGCACGTTGTGTTTTGTTGCAATATCAATAATCTTTTTAGCGATAAGTTCTGTACCTTTTGCCGTAAGCATAGGTGATTGCATTGTTTCAGAATCATATTTTAGGGCGCAGGCAACGTGGGTCGGGTTTCTTACTACAAAATCAGCTTCTGGAACAGAGTCCATGGCACCTTGTTGTAACATTTGCATACGTCTTTGTCTTAGAGCTGCTTTAACGTGCGGGTCGCCTTCAGAGTTTTTGTATTCATCTTTGATTTCTTTAAAAGACATTTTCTGGTCTTTTAAAAATTTCCACTTTGTCATGCCATAGTCAGCAGCGGCAATTATTAAAAACGCAATACATGCCTTGTAGATAAATTCTACGATTAATTTTCCGAACTCAATCATAACCGCAAAATGGTTGTCAATTGCAGCCAGCATTAAGATGCTTTCTAAGTGTGCTCTGTAAACTGTCCAACCAACAAGACCTAAAATAAATACTTTTACTATGTTTTTGCAAAGCTCAAACATTGTTTTTACTTGAAACAAGTTCTTGAAGTATTTGGTTGGGTTAAGTTTGTCCAATTTTGGGACTAGAGGAGCCGTTGCAACAAGAGGCCCAACTTGAATAAAGTCACCTAATATTGCAACAAAAGCAGCAACAAATAGGATTGCACCAATGATTACAACTGCAGGAATTAGTGTAACGGTTAAAATGTAAGTTAAACCAATGTTTTCGAGGTGCTGATTCGGTATCTGTTCATAAAGCGTTTTAAATAATCCAACAATAAGCTTCCAAATAATCGGTGCTAGCATGTTGATGAAGGTAAACATTACAAGCAAAGACAATGCCGTAGACACGTCTTTTGATTTTACTACCTGCCCTTCTTTTCTAGCTCTCTCAAGCTTTTGGGGGGTGGCGTCAAACTGTTTATCTTCATCACCCATTGTGTTAGTTCCGTTGGATTTTCGCTTACGTTGTTAATAGTTTAGCATAAACCGAGATTTTATTGTACAATACTTTTAAGGAGTATTTGCATGAAAAACATTTTTTTAATTATATTATCACTTATAAGCTTGTTTTGCGCAGGCTATACTTTTTTGAATTTTTCAGGACACATTGCTTTAGTAATAATGTTTTTGACAGGTTTTGCACTTGCAATATTTTTAATGACTTTGAAGATGAATGTCAAGAATGATAAAATTAATTCTTACAAGCGAGAACTTGAAAAGGAAGCAATTGCGTCAACAGAATCTTCTTCTAGAGTAAGGGTTTTAGAGGCTAAAATCGAAGTTCTTGAAAAAGCTTTAGAGAATGCCTTAAAAAAATAACGCAAAATTCTTTAAGTGCTATAATTGTCTTGTTTAAGGAGGAAGTTATGAGTAATTTAAAAATATACATGGACAATGATATTAACCAAGATTTGATAAAAACAAAGAAGATTGCGGTAATTGGTTTTGGTTCTCAAGGTTACGGTCAATCATTAAATTTGAAAGATTCTGGCTGCGATGTAATTTTGGGTTTAAGACAAGGCGGTGCGTCAGATATTAAGGCAAAAGACTATGGCTTGACTACAATGAGTATCGCAGATGCAGTTAAACAAGCTGATATAATTCAAATTCTTATCCCAGATGAAATTCAAGCAAAGGTTTATAAAGAAGAAATTGAACCAAATTTGAAGTCTGGACAGTATTTGATGTTCTCACACGGGTTTAATATTCACTATGGTTTTATTAAGCCGCCAAAAGATGTTAATGTTATCATGGTTGCGCCAAAAGCCCCAGGACACACTGTTAGAAGTGAATACAAAGAAGGAAGAGGAGTTCCTTCGCTTGTTGCAGTTTATCAAGATTTTGATGGTAATTCTCTTGAGGTTGCTCTATCTTACGCATCAGCGATTGGTTCAGGTCGAACTGGCATAATTGAAACAACCTTTAGAGAAGAAACTGAAACAGATTTGTTTGGCGAACAAGCTGTACTTTGTGGTGGTTGCTCTGCACTTATTAAAACTGCATTTGAAACTTTAGTTGAAGCAGGATATTCACCTTACATGGCATATTTTGAAGTTTGCCACGAATTAAAACTAATCGTTGATTTGATTTACCAAGGCGGAATTGAGGATATGCATTATTCAATCTCTAATAACGCAGAATATGGAGATTTGACTAGAGGTAGTCGTTTGATTAATTCTCAAGCAAAAGAAGAAATGAAAAAGATTTTGGCTGATATTCAAAGTGGGGAATACGCAAAAGAATTTATGGACGAAATGAATAACGGCGCTAAGAAGTTCAATGAACTAAGAAACGCATCAAAAGGTCATTTGATAGAAAAAATCGGTTCAGAAATTCGTTCTTCCTTCAAGTGGAATAGAGAAAATCGTTTGATAGATAAAACTAAAAATTAGTCAGTTGAACTAATGAATTGTTTGTCCTTGTGGCTTATAGCATTTCTTTTCTAATTTTTTATAATAATTGTGTATTAAAAATACAGTTCAAATTATTAGAAAAAGGAGTAAGAGATGAAAAAAACATTATCTGTATTAGCCATTTTAGGTCTTGTATCTATTATTGGTTCACAAAGTGCAAACGCTTTTGAGTGGTCAAGTTTGAACCCTGCATATTGGGGACATTGTCCTAAGTGTGAAAAGAAAAAAGCGGATTGCGGTTGTAAAAAGGTTAAAAAATGTGACCCTTGTAAAAAATTTGAAAAACCATGTGAAACAGGAGCCGCTGCACCTTGTGTAAAAAAAGAACCTTGCAATCCTTGCCAAAAAACAGTTCCACAACAAAAACCATGCGATGCTTGCGATAGATTACAAGAAATGAATAAGTAAAATTTTTAAAGGACGGTTTTTAGACCGTCCTTTTTTGTATTTTTTTAATCTTATTTATCAAGTTCTAAAACCATCTTGTAAACATCATTTTTGTTGACTTTAAAAATCGTTGATAAAATTATTGAAATATCTTTATCCCTAAACCCTTTTTGTTTAAGCTCCAGTATTTGGGCTTTTAGGTCAAAGTCAGAGTCGTTTTTATCAGCATAAACCATACAGACAATTTCGCCTTTAATGCCGTCTTTAAAGTGATTTAATATGTTAGAGATATTGTCTGTCACTATTTCTTCAAATAATTTTGTAATTTCACGCCCGAGCGAAATTTTTATGTCACCTTTGTAGCCTTGAATGACTTTTAGAGTTTTTAAAATTCTTTCTGGCGAATCGTAAAATACCATATTTTGAGCAAAGTATTTTTTGCAAACTTCTTTAATTTGACTTTCTGTGCGAGGTATAAAACCTATGAACGAAAACTGCTCGTCTTCTCTCGGCAATTGTGATAGAAAAGTTGTTACTGCACACGCTCCAGCAAGCGAGGTTACTGAAAAACCTTCTTTAAGTAGGGCTGATACAATGACTCCTCCTGGGTCGCAAATCATAGGTGTACCAGCATCAGAAACAAGTGCAACGGTTTTTCCTTCTCTTATTAGATTGAGGAAAAAGTCAACACGCTCATGCTCGTTATACTTGTGATAAGATACACATTTTGTAGAAATCTCATAGTGGTTGAGTAGCTTTTGCGTAATTCTTGTGTCTTCGCAAGCTATTAAATCAACCGACTTTAAAACCTCGATTGCCCTAAATGTTATATCTTTGATGTTGCCAATCGGTGTTGGAACTATGTAAAAATCAAATTTTCTTTGTGACATAGCTTAATTTTAACATAAAAGTTGTAAAGATTTATTACTAATGTATCAATATTTATAAAATAAAAAACTTTATATATGTAGGGAATTTAATTGGGGTTATTTTGAAAATAAATTTTTTATCAAAATTTTTAAAATATGTTAATAATTCTTTTGCACAAGATTGTAACGTTGTGCAAGAAAGAGTTATTCCTCGATATACAGAATTATTTCCTCAAAAACAGAAAGATATTATTAAAGCCTCAATTGAAGATTTAAGTAGTACAGAAGCGAAAAATTGTAATTCTTTTTCTGCAGCTGAGGCACTAAAGTTTGAGGTTGCACCACAAAAAATTTCCAAACTACAAAATACATCTAAGATAAAAGCTATGGTAAATAAAGCTTTTAATTCCGAAAGTATAGCGGAATATCCTAATAAACAGGTTATAAAAGAATTGACTCAGATTTCTGGAAAAGGAATTGATGTAGCAGAAAAAAGTAAAAATATTTTTCTAAAGGAATTAGGTTTTCCAAAAGACCTTGTAAAATTAGAAGAAAATGATAATTTACCAACTATTCTGGTTTTTGATAGCTTTAGTGGGGTATTACGTTATAAAAAAGAATTTTTAGATTTTAATAAGAACGAAATTATTTCTTATATTCGACACGAATTAGACCATTTAGAATATTTTTCGGAATTATGTAAGTCTTTAGGAATTGATAATTACAAAAATATGTTAGAAAAAGTGCACCCAGAAGTCCCTAAAGAGTCATTTAATCAAAATTTTTGGGAAAAGGCAATTAAATCAGCAAAAGATATAAGTCATAATGAAAAAAGTAGTAGAATTGAAGCGCATAAAAAATATTCTTTTCCACAAGATTTAATAAATTATTTTGCAAGCCCAATAGAGCAACGTGCATACAATATTCAAGGCTCTGTTTTAAAATCATTAGATGAAAAACTAGGAATTAATGCAAAAGGTGCGATACTACAAGCAAAGGCAGCTGCAAAAATTAATAACTTAATTTCAAAAATAGAAACTAAATACCCAGATTTTAAATCTTCAACTTTTAATGATTTGTATATCGATGAAATATATAGTGTACAATATGGTAATGGCTATAAACATGGTTATAGCGATTCTTTAATTCTAGAGAATATTTTAACGAAACTAGAGAAAATGTATCCAAATGCACTTTAATATATTAATCTAGCGCATTTAATCTCTATTTCCATTTAATAAAAAACGATGAGGATTGAGCGAGAAATGCCTAGCTGGGCGTCATTGCGAGAAAATCGTAAGATTTTCGTGACAATCTATAATATCAATAAACCCCTTTTTAAACGAGAGGAAAAGACCCAACGCCTTCAAATGCTAATAAAACTTCTAAACTTCTGGCATTTCATCTAGGATAAACGAGCCTAGGCGACCTTCACGAAAATCTTTTAATATAAATATCGCCGTACGCTCAGTATCAGGATATTCACCTTTTATAATCCAATTACGCTTTATCGCAATATCTTCAAGCGTCAAATTCTCAACATTATAATGGCTGCAAAGCTCTTCTCTATGTTTAACCTCTAGCATCTCTAAAAGAGCCTTTGCAACAGGTTCTGGAGAGTAAGCATTCTCAGACACTGAACTTACAAATGCCAACTTAACCGCTTGCATCTGGTCATCTTGTTTTGTGGGGATAATCCCTGGGGTATCTAATAAATCTAATTTAGGGTTGATTCTAACCCACTGTTGTTGTCTTGTAACGCCAGCTTTTGCGCCAATCTTAGTCTTTGATGACTTTGTCAGTTTATTAATTACGCTCGATTTACCAACATTTGGCATGCCGACAACCATTGCTCTAGCTGGACGTCTTAACAACCCTTTTGCCATCAAGGCTTGTATTTTAGGTTCACTAAGTTCAACCGCCAATTTTACAACTTGTGGTAATTCCTTTGCGCTTTTAGCGTCAGAAACAATAACAGGACAACCTGTTGTTTCCTTCAAGTAACTAACCCAATTTTTAAGTTCGTTTTTGTCCACCAAATCGGCTTTATTCAACAAAAGAAGCCTTGGTTTTTCTCCCAAAAGCTTCTTTATGTTTGCATAACTGCTACTTAAAGGTAATCTGCTATCTCGTACCTCAATAATCACATCAACTAAGTTTAGCTTTTCTTTAAGTTGACGCTCTGCTTTTGCGATATGACCTGGGTACCAGTGAATGTGCAACTTATCTTTTTTCAATTTTTTCCTTAATACGAGTTGCTTTACCTGAACGTTCTCTTAAATAGTACAATTTTGCACGTTTAACATCACCACGTCTTTGAACTGTGATTTTGTCAATACGAGGAGAGTGTACTAAGAATACACGTTCAACACCAACGCCTTGGAATACTTTTCTTACTGTGATTGTCTTATTGATACCTGAACCATGTTCAGCAATAATAGTACCTTCGTAAGCCTGTAATCTTTCTTTGTTACCTTCTACGATTTTTACAGAAACTCTAACTGTATCACCAGGATTCATAACTGGTAATTCTCTTGTTGTGTATTCTGCTTCTAAATTTTTAATAATAGGATTCATTTTGCTATTCCTTATATTTTGACTAACTTTTACTTTTTAAGACTATCATAAATAAAACAAAAACTAAAAACAAGTAGAGGTTAAGTTTTTTTACAGAAATGTTTACTTTTGTAACATTTTTGCTTAGAATTGTCAAAAAATATTCTTCACGATTTTTATAAACACCAGCCGTATAATATGAAAGGTTTTTAGATTTTGAATCCTATATCTAACCAAAATTTATCGAAATTTGTTACAAGAATGACAAAAGCAGACGCTTTGCCACCAGTTATAGCTCTTGAAGCGACCGTTGTTACAGGTAGAACTTATCAAGCTTACAAGCGTGGCAAGTGGGACGAAGCAAGAGAACGCTTTATTGAAGAATCTATGGGTTCTGTAGTATGGCTTTGCGGTGTTGCCTCGCTTAACAAACTAGGTGACAAAGCCATTGGTAAAATATTAAAGAAACCTGGTGCTAATTTTGATGTTGGTACTGATAAATTATTAAGAACACCTTTCGACAACTTCATGAAAAAAGTTGCTCCAAAAGGTTTTTCACCAAAACAAGTCGCTCTAATCAAGGGTGCAAAAGTCATGACAAGTATCGTACTTGCCAACCTATTTATTGGTTTTATTATGCCAAAAGTAAATCAAGGCATAACTAAGAAATTACGTCATGAAAGACGAGTTGAAAAAGAACACGAAAAACAATCAAACAAGGCTAAACAACCATCATTTAAAGGTGGTGCAATTGGCGCAATAAACAAGTTTACAAACTGTATTGAGAATACCAACACTGGTAAATTATTATCCTCAGACGCTGGTATTGCTGGTGGTCGTATGTACAACGCCAGAAGAAAAGAAGAACGTCGAGAAGTATTTATTCGTGACGTTGGCTCAATTTATTTTTACATGTGGGCGCAAGGTCATGTCGGCAACCTTCTAAACCTTGCAGAATCAGGCAAAGCTAGAAGATTAAACCCATCTACTGCTAAAATATTTGATGAACATTTGTCAAACTTCTTAGGCGACAAGAAAATGGACGTTAATGAGTTTAAAAACGCAGTTTTAGGTAAAGAGCAACCTTTGGGGGCAGAGTTTGTATTTGAAACAGAAAAACTCTCTGGTTTGGATAAATTCTTCAACAAAAAACCGCTTGAGGTAATCAAATTATCAGAGGCTGAAAAACATATCAAGGACGAAAAAGTACTTGAAAGAGCTAGAGAAATGGCAAAACTTCAACCTGAAAGAGTTGGTGAAGCAGTTCTTACAAAACAACAATTGATTGACGCATATAACAAGGCTGAAATAAATGACCCTAAAATGCTTGCCGAAGTATTTGATGAATTTACTGGCGGTAACAAGGAAAAGGGTATAAAAGGTGACTACATTAACGAATACAAATATGTTTCAAATAAAAAACTTTATAAATTAAAGAAAGAAATGGCAAGTTATGTTGACACCATCTGTAAAGCTGCAAAAGATGGCAAAGTAGACAAATCATTGTTGAACAAAGTTCAAAAGAAAAACTTGATGTACAACGGTATAAACTTCATATCAGGCTTTGCAGTAGCTGCAACCTTCTTGTCAACGTTAATTCCAAAATTCCAATACTATGTAACAAGAAAAACTACTGGTGTTGACGCCTTCCCTGGAGTTTATGACTTTGAACATCATCAAGAAGAAATTGATTAGGAGAAAAAATGAAAATTCAAGCAATTAATAACAATATCCCAAAAACAAACGCCAATATTAACAAAAGAAATGTGAATTTTGGTTGGTTTGGAGGACCAATGGAGCAAAATATTGCATCAAAGAGTTCTAAAATCAAAGATTTTAAAAATACACTATTTGCAATCATACTTACGTTAAAAGAAACAATTGACACTATATTCTCGGGATTATTTAGGTCTAAAAATACTCATTAGTTTTTGTTTTTTTGAAGCAGAAGATTTATAGCCAATATAAAAAAGCACTTTTAATTGTAAACATTTGTAAAGAAAAAGATAAGTTGTGAAATTCGACTTATCTTTTTTACTTTATATAAGTGTAAACACTTTGTAAGGATTAAGATTATGCTAACATTAAAATCATCTGAAGAAACTCATAACACATGTTTTAAATTTATTGGCGCAGACGCTACTCCAAAAACAACACATTTAATTTCAGATAACACTTCACTAATTGCTCCAACATCTTCTGGTGATGGAACTGACACTTGCAGTTTCTATTCTGGTCCTTCTGATGCAACAATCATGGCATTTGGTGAATCTTGTGGTTCAATCGCTTATGAAGGTGCTGGCGAATCTTGCGGTTCTGTTGCATACTCTGGCGGTGGTGAATCATGTGGCTCAATCGCCTCAGCTTCTGTTTCAGTTTCATCTTGTAGCACTGGCGGTGGTTTCTCTAGCTATTCTTGTTAGTTATTAATTAATACCCACCCGCATTAGAAACTCGCTTTAACTATTGACGCTAAGTTTAACCCTCTTCTCGAAGCAGTAAAATCGCAGTGTTTAATTCTTCTAACAAATATTGCAATTGTTGGTTTATATTTTCTGGGTTATAAATTGAACCGCTTTCAGAATAAGCCAAATAGCGTTGGTATGTAACAGCCTCTCTTCTTAACAGAGAAATTGATTTAATGTACCTATTAACTTCTTGCAATTTTCTAAACGATTCGTAATAACTTTCTGGCTTGCCATCATATTTTTCAGCTAAATTATCAATATTCAATGTCAAAAGATTTGCTTTTGTTATAAATAGTTGTAAGCTTTCATTGTCCTCAATACAATCAACAAGCTTTTCAAGCATTGGAATAATTTCGTTTGCATCATTAACAAATGGAGAAGTTTTATCTTTCTTTTGTATGATATTAATAAATGCTGGATTATCTTTAGGCACAGGTTTTAGTTCTGCTGGATCGTCAAAGCCTTCTTGAGTCTCAAAAACAGGCGTTGTAACTTTTGTTTTTGAGCGTTCAATTTTTTCGCCAATATTTGGCAAATTGCCAGCATAACCTTTACCTTGCAATTCTTTCTCAAGAGCCTTATCTATTTTGTTGTTCCAAAAAGCTGCATTAGAAGGTAGAGTTACTGATAGCAATAATAAAGCAATTAAAAACTTCTTCATATTTATATTATATTCATAATTCTAAAAAAGGCAAAATTTAGTTAATCAACCAAACCGCCAAATGCCATAACGTCCTCGTATTCTGCGCCAGCTTCAAGCATTTCTTCTGCAGTAAAACCAAATAAGGTGATTGTATCTATGACTTCTGCTTTGTTATTAATATTCTTTACAACAGATTCAAGCGCAGACTCTCTTGTCATATACTGAAATCTGTCATTAATACCTTTTTTTAAGCTTCGTTGCTTGGCTTTTCCCATTATTTAGCCTCACTTTCAAAAGCTAAAAGAGCAGCACCTATCATGCCAGAATAATTGCCAGCAGTCGCAATTCTAATAGAAGTAGGAGAAGTTACGATATCACTGTTAACAACCTTTTCCATTTTCTTTGCATCTACAAATTGAGCCATTGAACCTGAAAGCACTACACAATCTGGGTCGAATAAGTTCACCAAACCATTAACGCCAATTGTTATATCATTAATCCAGCGGTCAAAGATTTCTTGCATCTTCTTGTCGCCGTTTTTTACTCCGTCCATTACATCATAGGTTGTGACATTTTGATTGTTTAACATTTCTTCTGCGTCAACTTTTAAAGCAGTTCCTGATGCGTAAGCTTCAAAGCAATCCCAGCTTCCGCAAGAGCATTTTCTACGCTTATCAGGATACATTTTGAAATGCATTTCACCAGCTGCGCCAGATTTTCCCTTCAAAATTTTATTATTAATAATAATTCCGCCACCAACACCTGTGCCGAGAGTTAGCATTACAGAAACATTAGTACCTTTTGATGCCCCAATTCTGTATTCTGCCCACGCTGCAGAGTTTGCGTCATTTTCTAAGAAAACTTTCTTTTTGCTAAGTTCTTGGAATTTTATTGAAGGATAACCGTTTACTAAATTTCCGGTAGAACCAATTACTGCAGTGTTTTCATTGTTTACCGCACCAGCAGTTGAAATCGCAATTACATCGACTTCTTCTTCAAATTTGGCAATCTGTCCTTTTAGAATTTCTAAAATGCCATCAATAGATTTTGGCGTATGAAATTTGTCAATTTCATTAATAATTTTACCAGTTTCATCAATTATACTGCTATAAATTTTTGTTCCACCAATATCAAATGCTAATGCTTTTTTCATGCTATTTTCCTTCAACAAATCTTTTTGTAATCAACTGCGGTCTTGTGATTGCAGAGCCGATAACTACGCAATGCGCACCGAGTTCAAACGCTTTTTTAACTTCACCAGGCTCCCAAATTCTACCCTCTAAAATCACAGGTTTATCAAGCTTTGAAACAAGTTTTTTAAGTAATTCATAATCAGGTCCAATGGTTGGCTCGCCAGACTCAGTTGTATAACCTGCAAGTGTTGTAGAAATTATATCAGCACCTAATTTTGCACAATTCAAACCTTCTTCTAGTGTAGAAATATCCGCCATCGCAAGTCTACCAGCTTTGTGAATAGTGTCAATAATTTCTTGCAAAGTGCAATTATCATGAGGACGAGAAGTTCCATCAAATGCTACGATATCGGCACCAGCTTCAATTAGGGCGTTAACCTCTTTTAACCCAGGAGTTATATAAACAATTTCTTTCCAATTAGGAGGCAAGCCATCTGGCTTAGTCAAACCAATAACTGGAACACCAAAGCTCTTAGCGTTTCTAACATCTCTTGCTCCAGCAACTCTAAGTCCACCTGCTCCACCATTTACGCAAGATGCCATCATTGCGAGCATACACTCTTCTTTATATAAAGGTTCATCTGGCATTGCTTGTGATGATACGATAACTTTTCCCTTTAAAGATTCCAAAATATTCATACAAAAATTTTATCATGAATATGCTTTAGAAAAACGTATTTTTACAAAAATGTTACTATTGCTAAATATCAAAATACTCTCTATAATATAATCATGAAATGGTGTGCTTATCGTATACCTAGCGGGGTGTTAATATGAGAAAGAAAGTTATTGGCGGAATTATTATTGGAGTTATCGCAGTTGCTTGTTTAACAGCTTTAATTACATCTAAAGAAACAAAAGAAGAGGACAAAACACTTCCACAAAAAGACGTTAAACAGATAGAAAAATCAGAACCCAAGCAAATTAAAAAAGTTGCACCTCAAAAAAATGAACAAAAAATAAAAGATAATAAAATTAAATCAGATTTGTATAAAGGCGTGCCAGATAGTCTATTACCGCTTTCTGCCATAAGCGAAATAGCTTCACTTAACGGAAATTTACACAAGACAATTAAAGAACTTGTCGATAATTCAACAGGAGTTTTATACGCAAAACGCAACGGCAACAAGCTTTTGATGGTGGTAGAAAACCCAGATGATAACAGGCATGGGCTAGAGTTCATTGAAATTTCTGCCGACGGTAAGCATGAAAAGATTGGCTTTCTACTTTCTAAATATAGCGAAAGTAATACTGACGATGATTTGTGGGAATACGAAACCGAAGAAGAAGTTAAGCGTCCAGTAAAGCACACAAAATTTAATTCTGATGGCGAGGTTGAATTTGTTGAAACATGGAATTATTCATCAGATGAGCCAATTAAATATGAACTGAAAAACAAAGAGGATAAAGTTATTTCTTTAGTAAAAGAAACAATTGATGAAAATAATAGCATGCGCCAAGAACACTTGATTTACGATAAAGATGGTAAAACAAAACTAAATCTTACTGTCAACTACGATGGAGCTGATTTAACTCGTTTTACATACTACAATGCTGATAAGCAAGAAGAAAGCGGAAGTTTGTTTAGTGAATTTAAAGATGGCATAAAAACAAAGGAAACAGTTTATACTTCAGATTATAAAGTTAAAAATGTATACGTTCCTAAATATAAAGATAATGAACGTAGTGAAATACAAGTTCTTGACAATGAAAATCAAGAAGTTAAATCAATAATTGCTGAGTAAAAAACTTACATTTATAAACCAAAAAATCTTAACAATTTGTGCTTGTTATCATTGCTGTGAGTTTTACTATGATGTCTATAAAGTTGATGTACTTGCTTTTTCTTTTCAGCATTTGTACGTTCAGCCTTTTTGACAAATGCAATAAAGTTTCTAGAATTAAAATTCTTTAATTTATGTAAAGCATCTTTAAAAGTCATGTTTTCTAATATCTGGCAATTTTCGCCTTGTGGTTTAAATCTTCTATCATAAGTACAATCAACAGAATATGTTCTATCATTTACAGTTCCGTTATTTATGATTTCCATTTCCATATTGGAATTTCTTTTTTCTAAAAAGTCAGATGCTTTTTTAATTTCTTCATTATTTAAAACTTCTTTTAATAATTCTGGGTGCCAAGCATCTTTACAAGTTATTTTTATTGCCTTGTAACTTATATTATTACTCTTGTTAGAATTATTATTAAAATTATTAATTTGCATATTGGCACAGTCCCTAGTCTACAATCTGATTTCAAGCTATTTTATAACGCAAAATGTATTATTGCAATAATTAATTATTGCGTAAAAAATATATCGTTGGATTTTATAATTCTCGGTCGGCTAAAATAATCCATAAGCATACTTGTAGCACCAACTGCAGCTCCTGTTGCAGTAGCATGTCCAATGTATGTTAAGAGTGCTTTTGCGTAAAGTTTTTTCATATTTTTTATTAAAGGTTTGGCTAAACCAGTTTTTCTTGCAAGTTTAACTCCTTTATAACTTGCCATGCCTTCTTCAAAAACAGTTGGAAGCATACAAGCAAAAGCGATTTTTCCGCAATTATCTTTAATTTTGTCTGTCATATCTTTTGGAGCTTCTTTGGGTTTCGTTCTCTGAAATAATGCAACATATCCCATTAAACCTGCAACTGCACGTCCAGGCCATCTCATTTTGCTTAAAAGTTTTCCAACTCCTATTTTTGTATCATTAAGAGCATGTCCTGCCTCATGAAAACCTGCAATAGATATTTTGTCAGTATTTATTACAATTTGTCGTGTTTTAGGTTGATAATAAGCATTCATACCACACCGAACATCAGTTCTGTTTGAAAAATTCTGCGCCTTTTCTACAGTTACTCCCTTTTTATCAAGTCCAGAAATGTTTATAGACTTTTCAAATGCGTCTTTATATAAATCATTTTGTGTATGTTCTTTAATCAACTGACTGCTAAAAGGTTTTGAAAAAGCTGGCAAAGTTCCCATTATAGCCGAAGACGCCAAAGTCGCCAAGATAAACCCCTTTGAAGCATCATTTGATGTTCTTGGAATATATTCATTTCCATCATAATAATATGAACTTACCATTTTAATTACCTACACTAATACACACTTATAATAAAACAACTCTTAACAAAAAATTGCTAAATTGTTACAGTTTGTTATATTATAGATTTATTATGAATTGTTTTTTTAGAAATCAGCAGGAAGCTTTATACAAGGCTACGAAACCTTATCAATATGTAGGTGGGGAATTTTTATCATATAACAAAGATTTTGATAGTGCGAAAGTTCGTTTTGCTTTCGTATTTCCAGACAAATACGAAATCGGCATCAGCAATCTAGGCGTAAGAGTTATTTACGATAGAGTTAACGCATTTAAACGCCCTCTTGAAGGCACAGAGGAACTTGAATCACCTTTTATGGCTGATAGAGCTTATGCGCCAGAACCTGATTTTAAGCCAGAATTTTTATATGGTGTAGAATCTAAGCGTGCCTTGAGGGAATTTGATGGCGTAGGCTTTTCACTTCAATATGAATTAGCATATCCAACAGTTTTAAAAATGATGGAGATGGCTGGAATTACAGTTAGAAATGACGAACGCCGAGAAGATGAACCAATTGTTTTAGCAGGTGGACCTTGTTGCTATAACCCACTACCAATGTGCGAATTTATTGATGTGTTCTGTATTGGTGATGGCGAAGAAATGATGGTTGATGTTTGCGCCTCACTCGAACGTACAAAAGGTTTGAGCAGAAAAGAAAGAATTGAAGATTTGTGCAAAATCAAAGGGTGTTGGACTAGTGCTCCACTTCCTCAAGGGGAAAATAATGACCCCACCCCGAAATCAGAGATTTCGACCCTCCCTCAAGGGACGGGTAAACGCCATGTTGAAAAACGGCTTGCACAGCTAACATTAGACTCTGCGTCAACTTCTTACCCAATTCCTTTTTCAAGTTCAGTACACGACCGAGCGATTGTAGAAATTCGTCGTGGTTGTGGTCGTATGTGCCGTTTTTGCCAACCTGGACACGTTACTTTGCCAGTAAGAGAACGTTCTGCTGAGGACATTATCCAGATTACTAAGGAATTAGTGAAGAATACGGGTTATGAAGAATATTCGCTACTTTCGCTTTCTTCTAACGACTATTCAAATATCAAAGAAGTAATTAAAGAGTTGGCAGTTGATTTTAACAAGAAAAAAATCTCCGTATCACTTCCTAGCCAACGTATCGACGGTTTTAATCTAGAGCTAGCAAATTTAGTTCAATCAATTAGAAAATCTGGCATGACGTTAGCTCCAGAGGCTGGTAGTCAGCGTTTGAGAAATGTTATCAAAAAGAATATTTCAGAAGAGCAAATTATTAACGCAGCTTTGACGCTTTATGAAAATGGTTGGTCAAAAATTAAGTTCTACTTTATCTCTGGACTTCCAACCGAAACTCTTGAAGATATGGACGAGATGGCGGAATTGCTGAACAAAATTAAATATAGAGCAAGGTTGATTAAACGTGAAAAAAATCTAAACCACGGGTTTGAAATTACCTGTACGCTTTCTATTTTTGTTCCAAAACCATTTACACCGTTCCAATGGTGTCCGCAAATGGATTTGGACGAAGTAACGGAACATATTCACTATTTAAAAGAAAAAACTAAGCACATCAAGGGGCTAAAAATTAATTATCACGAAAAATTTGTTTCTCAAATAGAGGCTGCACTCACTCGTGGCGATGAAAAATTGTGCAAATATATTGAAGCTCTTTATAAAAAAGGTTGCTATCTTGATGCGTGGGGTGAATTTTTCGACAAAAAAGTTTGGGCAGATACTGCGGTAGAATGCGGTTTTACGTTAGAAGATTATGCTAAGAAATCTTTTGATTTAGACGAGGAATTGCCTTGGGACTTTATTAATACGGGACTTAAAAAAGAATGGTTGCAAAACGAGTATAAAGAAGCAATGAAGCAAGGGTGCGACTTTAATTTGCAGCCAACTTGTGAAAACAAATGTGTTCAATGCGGAGTTTGTCCTAATTTAAAAACTCGTAAGATTATGGCAAAACCATATAAAGCATCAGAAGAAGCACAAAAAATAGTTTCTGTTGAACACCGTGACCCAACAAGAGCAAATGTCGACCCTAATATCCCTGTTTATAGATATAGATTAAAAATCACAAAGAAAGGGTTGTTGAGATATTTTTCACATCTTGATTGGCAAAGTACTTTCCACAAAGTTCTTGCACGTTCTGGCTTGAATATGGTGTTCTCTCTAGGTTTTAACCCTACGATGAAGGTGTCAATGGGTATTGCTTTACCACTTTTTGCTCAGTCAGAAGGTGAATTGGTGGATATTGAGATTTATGACAATCTTAGCGAGCAAGAGATTATGGATATTATTAATCCAAATCTTCCTGAAGGGGCGAAGATTGTTGAGGTTAAACGAGTTGAAAGATACGCAACTGCAGTAGATATTGCTGCGCAGTGGGCTGAATACTGTATAACGCCTTATTATAAATCAGATGAAGTCGCAGATTTTGAAAAATTTCGTGAAGAGGTGGAAAGAGTTTTGACTTCTCCGCAGATTTTAATTTCTAAGAAGAATAAAAAAGGTGTTGAAAAGACAACTGATTTTAAAAAGTCAGTAGGTACATATAGATTTGAAAAGGGTAGTCTTTTTATACATTTAAAGACGGGACAAGGTTCTGAAATTCCAGCCTTGAGAGCTGATAGCTTGATGCAGCTTGTAAGTCCTGATAGATTATTTGAGATAACACGACTTCATTTCTTAGATGAAAATTTAAGAGAAATGTAAAGTGGTTTAAAAAGTGAATAGGTGAATAAGGCAATAGGTGAATAAGTTCGTTTTAATAATTTTTTATGCTTAATGCGTTTAATGAACGCATTATAAAAAACAAAACTTAATACGAACTTATTCACTCATTCACCTATTCACTTATTCACTTTCTTTACACCATTAATATTAATTCTTAACCCCTGTTGATGACCATGCGTCCATCATTTTTGTATATTCTTTTACGGTAATGGCTTCGCCACCTTCGCTTTTTGGAGATGTGAAAATATCAAACAATTTGTTGAACATATTTGAACACTGTAAATGTCTTAGTGCAATAATGTTCTGACCGCTTAAATCATAAATGCTGCCTTGCGCAGTCATATTGTCTGACGTATCTTTTTGCGCTTTGCTAATATTTGTTTCTACATCTGCATAAAAACCACCAATATCTTTTATTTCAGGAAAATCTGCAGTAGAATGCTTTTGTATTGCACTATAAAGGGAAATAGTTGCATTATCAATAACTTTTACATTAACAGGCTTACCAGACAAGTTTCTGTATTGTATAATATCTGAATCAATGCGTCTTGGTAGGTTTGGCTTATTGTTATCGATTTTTTCGTCGGATTTAGCGTTGTA
This sequence comes from uncultured Candidatus Melainabacteria bacterium, assembly GCA_934757275.1. Taxonomy (GTDB): domain Bacteria; phylum Cyanobacteriota; class Vampirovibrionia; order Gastranaerophilales; family Gastranaerophilaceae; genus CAG-196. Next base: position 244,617 of record CAKVLN010000002.1, on the reverse strand, counting down.
TTTTGGTTCGATAGGCATAGAACTGTAATCTTTAGAAACAGATTGTTCTTCGGTGACTTTGTTGTTATCATTTGACTGACAACTTGTTAGAGCAAGAGCTGAAATAGCCAATGGAGTAGCAACTGCAAGTGTTTTTAAAATTTTCATCTAATCAATTCCTTTCTATACCTTGTAATACCATATTAACAAAAAACTGCTAAAAATATTTTTTGTTATATATCATTTGTTACACTCTCTTTACAATTTTGAATAATTTTAGCAGGTAGTGTGGGAAAAGCGTGAGCGGTTCCCACCTTTTTAATTTTTTGCATTCTCTTTACAATTTAAAAAAATTTTAGTATTATAGAAGAGAGGTTTTATCTTCCGCTGAAATTTAATCACGAAGAAAAACAAAAAAGGTTTTGAAAAAACAACAGATATTAAGAAAATCTATCGGCACGCATAGGTTAGAAGGAAAACAGTCTGTTTATATGTCTAAAGATAGAACAAAGTTCTGATGTTTCTGAGCTTATGCCAGAAAATTAGAAAAACTTGTAAATAAAAAACAAATATTTAATATTACGAGAGTGTGATTTTTAGACGAAAACCTCAACAAGATGTAGAGGGGAATACCCCATAGAAAAGAGAAAGGTTTAGCAAATTAGATTACATTTTTTCTAACTTTCTAAACTTCCAACTAATAAAGGATTTAAAGAAATGAAAGATTTAGTCGCTAACAAAATTGTAATAGCTGAGCGTGATAATATTGCTGCGGTTATAGAAAAGGGAAAAGTTGCAGAATTTTATGTACATAGAGGTGAAATCATCTTAGGTGATGTTTATCTTGCGCAAGTAGAAAATATTTTACCATCAATTGAAGCTGCGTTTGTAAACGTAGGCTCTGATAAAATGGGTTTCTTGCACGCACAAGACGTTATGGGCAAAGGAGCTTTGCAAGACAAACTAAAACCAAAACAAAAAATCGTGGTTCAAGTTGTTAAAGAACCTGTTGGACATAAAGGACCTCGTGTAACAACCGAAATTTCTCTCCCTGGCAGATTTTTGGTGCTTATGCCAAACGAGGCTGGTATTAACGTTAGTAAAAAAATTACCTCTGCAAAAGAGAGAGCAAGACTTAAATCTATCGTTAACTTGTTAAAACCAGTTGGCGTTGGTGTTATCGTAAGAACAGAGGCAGAAGGTCAATCAGAAGCTGATATCCAAGAAGATTTGGAAATTCTTTTAGAAAAATGGAATAATATTATTACTTCTGCTGAAAGTATGACACCTCCAAGCTTGTTGTATCGTGACCAAGACTTGTTATATAGAGTTATTAGAGAAGCTTGTAACGAGGAAACTCAAGAAATCGTTGTTGACACTGCGTTTGCCTTGAACAGAGTTCAAAACATTTTGCAAAATTGGCACATGAACAAAAATATTAACGTAACTCTTTATAAGGGGTCAGAACCTTTGTTGGTGGCAATGGATATTCATAAAGAGATTAAAGCAGCTCTTCAAATGAAGGTTAACTTGCCATCTGGTGGTTATTTGTTTATCCAAACAACAGAGGCGCTTACCGTTATTGACGTAAACAGTGGTAAATTTACTAATTCAGCAACTCAAGATGAAACTATTTTGAAAACTAATATTGAGGCTGTCCACGAAATCGCACGTCAACTAAGGTTGAGAAACATTGGCGGTATGATTATTATTGACTTTATTGACATGACTTCTCGTGTTGATAAACTTACTATGATGGAAGAACTTGAACTGGCAGTTGAGGCAGATAAGGCGAAACCGCAAGTAGGCCAATTGTCTGATTTGGGACTTGTTGAAATGACAAGACATAGACAGGGGCAAGCTATTAGCGAAATTTTTGCAAAACGTTGTCCACATTGCCAAGGTAATGGCTATATCATGGAAGATATCAAGTTTGCATCAGCAACTTCAGAAGGTGAATACAGAGCAAAAGCTGCTAAATTGAAACTTCCAATGGGTGGTAAAAAGAAATTCAATAACAACAATAATAACAAATTCAATAATAAGCCAGAAGAGGTTAAAGAAACTGTAATTCAAGAAGAAAAGCTTGAAACAATTACTGAAAACCCAGCGGTTGAGGCTCAAACTGAGGTTCAAGAAATTAAACAAGAAAAGCAAGAAAAAGAAGTTAAAAAATCTCGTGGCAGAGGAAGACGCAAGGTTAAAGAAAACGAAGTTAAGGCTGAAAATATTGCACAAACAGTAATTAATGAAACTTCTGAAATTGCTCCTGTGATAGCAGAAGATGCAGCTAAAAAACAAGAAACACCGGTTGCTGAAACTCCTGTTAATATTGAAGAAAAAGAAGTTGTGGCAGAAAATGCACTAGAAGAAACAAAGACAGAAGATGTTGCTACAGCAGAAGAAAAGCCAAAGAGAACCAGAAGACCTAACAGAAACTCACAAAAGAGAACTAGAAGGACTACAAAGAAGAATGTTGAAGAAGAGTAAAATTCTTACAATCGTTATAGCGTTAATGCTAATTTCACCAGTGTTTGCAGAAGAGGTTGTAAATACTGGTGAAGGCTTGACGCCGATTATGGAAGTTCAAGAAGAGGCAACACAGACCGTAACGCAAGAATTGCCAACTATGGATACAATTCCGTATAAACAACCTGTAAGCAAAAAGAAAATGGCAAAAAAATTCTTGATGGCAATGGGTGGAGTTGCTTTGTCTTCAATTTTACTGTTCTTGATTTTGACTATTTATAACAAAATTAGAGCAAGCCTTTTAGCTCCACATTCAGAACAGCCAACTGGCGAAACCTCGCTTGTTACCCCAGAAAATTTGACCGAGGCAGTTAAAACGTTTTTAGATAAGACTAAATATTAATAAGACGCCCAATAAGCAAATTTTGCGTCATTCTGAACCCGATTAGGGTGAAGAATCCAGTTGGTTATTAACTATTTTCATTTAATCAGATGTTATTGTTGGGCAGGTATGCCCAACCGACCGACCATTTAGTTTTCAAACATAAATCAGCAAACGCAGTCTACGCCCTCCCTCGGGGGAGCGAATTTTCGGTAGGGCGTAAGCCCGTAAGAGCAAATAATATGGAAATAACCAGTAAAAGCCGTTAAGGCTTTGAGGTTATTGAAATATTATGCTCACCCGAATAATTCAAGACAGGGTGCCGAAGGCGGGAGAGGGTGTTATAAACTTTATGATAGATTACTTCGTTGCTCACGCTCCTCGTAATGACTGGACGTGAGAACTCCTTGCGGGACGTCATTGCGAGAAAATCGTAAGATTTTCGTGGCAATCCTTTTTTGATACCCACCCGCATTCGTAACTTTCGCAAAGCTCAAGTACGACTGCGACCTCCCTAACTAGTGAGGTTAAGCCCCGCTATACTCCATTGAACGCACACTAGTTCCCTATCCGAGGGTTAGGGTGAGGGGTGGTCATATTAAAAATATTTAATACCACTCCTTCCCTTATCCCCTCAAACATGTAACGAATTGTAACAATTTTTCTCAAATCACTAAAGTTTTTCAAAAAAATGCCGATAAGTAGATTAAGAATACCTATTGGAGGAACTATGGCTATACAAGATTCATTTAACCTTTCACAAGCAACAACCTCACAAGCTTACGCCTACAAGTGTTGGTACAACTATAACTATGGCGGAAATACAATGAAGATTTCAGCCAAAGATATGGGTGAGCTTACTCAAACTTGGAACGGTGAGTTAGCAAATTGGCGTGCGACTGCGTCGAATGATGAAAATGCTTATGAAATTGAAGACGACGATTTTTCAACTGCAAAGAATAATGGTAAAAACGCCGTAAAAAATGACACAGGGTACGATGGCGGTAAAGGTGGCATGATTACAAGAGGTGTTGTTGATTGTGTTGCTGCTGGTGTCGGTGCAGCCTCTTCCTTAGGTGTAAATATTCTGGGTAAAGCTATTACTGGAAATGCGGCAAATGCAATGGGAAGTGTATTTGGCGAAAAAGCTGCTCAAAATGCCGTAAATAAATTAGGTGACGGTGGATTGGCGCAAAAAGAACAAGGTGCAACCTTTATTGTAGCTGCTCCTCTCGCATTAGCAACTGGTACTGCTTATGTAGCTAAGAAACCTAACAAAGAACAAAAAGAAGCGTGTGATGAATTACAAAATTCAATGCAGAATGCTCAAGCGTCTTTATATTCTGCTCAAGAGGATATGTCAGAATATGGTGATGCAATTGTAGATTTGTCTGATCAGGCCCAAGCTTATAATGAAGATGCTAATAGTGACATTGAAGATAAGAAAACCGAATTTGATATGTACAAAGCAAGCTATGATGCTTTGATGGAAAAAGCTAAATCAGGTGAACCTCTATCTGAAGATGAAAAAGCTTTGTTAAAAGAACTTATTCCACTTATGCAAGAATTAGGTATTGGCATTGGTGAAACTTCTGACGAAACTACTGAAGCAGTTGGCGAAATCTATGATGAAATGGGTACTTATCAAGAGGGCTATGATAATGCCGCATCAACAATGGCAGAAGTTGAAGGTGTAACCGATTATGCAGCAAGCTTTGATGATGCAACGAGAACAATGTGCTATGTTGAAGCAGGAGCACAAACATTAAATGCTGCAAGTGGTGCTAAAGCCGCTCTCCAAGCTGGTAAATTTGCATCTTCTGGTGGTCTATTTACATCATGGGCTTGGGCATTTGCAGCAATGGGAGCTGCAGGTGCAGCAATGAGTGGTGTTGGTGCTACTCAACAGTTCCAATGGGCAGGTGAAGTCGGCAATGAAATTAACGCAAGAAAAGATACTCAAGATCTGAACGCAACTACAACTGGCATTTATGATGAAAATATTGATATCTACGCTGGACAAATGGAGGGCGTAGAGGGACTTGAGTTAGAGATTCCAGAAGGTATGGAAAACCCAGATGATGTTGTCGCAGGTTTAAGCGAAGAGTCAGAAGGTGTTCTTGCACAAAATTACACTCCAGGGGATAGTAAACTCGACCCAGCTAACAATGGCGGAGTTGTTGTTGGCGGAACAACCACAGGTGGCGCAACTGGAACTACGCCAAATGACAAGGACAAAGATAAGGAAGTATAAAGTTATTGGTGCGTCAAACGACCGCACCCTACTTTTCTGTGAACCTCCCTAGTTAGGGAGGTCGCAGTCGTACTTGAGCTTTGCGAAAGTTACGAATGCGGGTGGGTATCAATTAAATGAAAATAGTTATTAACCAGCTGGATTCTTCACCCTAATCGGGTTCAGAATGACCCGAGATTTGCTTATTTGGCGTCTTTTATTGTATTTTGCGTTAAGTTAACAAGTCTTGCGTCATTCTGAGTGCGATTAGCACGAAGAATCCAGCCTTTTATAAACTATATCCATTTAATCTACAATTTTGTAATACAAATCAAACCAATCTGGATTATTTGTTTCTATCAGTTCCAATTTTTCTTTTCTACGGAGTTTTTTTAATTCTTTTTCTCGTCCAATTGCAGAAAGCATATCTGGACAAACTTCATAATAACAAAGCTTATCAATTCCGTATTTTTCAGTAAAACCTTTTACTACTTTATTTTTATGTTGCCATATACGTTTCTTTAAATCAGAAGTAACGCCTATGTATAAAGTTCCATTGCGTTTGCTACAAAGTATATAAACATAACCCAATTTGTCCATATATTGATTTTAATACAAAAAATTTCAGACTAAATGGTAATAGTTATTAACCAGCTGGATTCTTCACCCTAATCGGGTTCAGAATGACCCAAATAGCGTCAATTGGACGTATTCAGTTATTCCCTCCCTTTGGGGGAGGGCTAGGGAGAGGGTTTTATAAACTCAATAGCTAAATCAGCGAAATTTAATTAAATCATCTAAAAGACTGATTGTAAATTTATACTATAAGTTATAATCTTAGTATAAAGAGGTCTTTTGTGAACAAGAATCAGCTTAAAAAACAAATTCAACTAAAAGAATTACAAATTAAAAAACTACATTTACACCAGTCATCTTCAGATATTTGTAACCAGCTTTACAACACTCTGATTTTAGAAAAAGCTATTTTAAAAAAAGAATTAGAAGAGCTTGAAAAAAATCCTATCATTGAGAAGGTTAAAAAAGTTTTTTCTAAAAAGGAAAAACTAATTTGCGATTATTTCAAAGGCTAGGCTTTTTTTGTTTTCATTTTTCCGTATCTATGGTATAATTTTTTTAACTAGAGGGGGAATATGAGAACTATTAATTACGAAGTAAAAAAATCTATTAGAGGCGCATTTGGTGAAGAATTGGCGTTCTTAGGTGAACAAAACGAAGATATAGTTGCATTAGATGCAGATTTATCTGGTTCTACTCAAACTTCAATTTTTGCCAAAAAGTTCCCAGAAAGATTTTTTGATGTTGGTATTGCAGAGCAAGATTTGATGACAACTGCTTTAGGTTTGTCTTTAGAAGGCAAAATTCCTTTTGCTGCAACCTTTGCAGTGTTTGCGACTGGTCGAGCTTATGACCAAATCAGAAACTCTATTTGCTACCAAAAAGGTAACGTAAAAGTTATTGGTGCGCATGGCGGAATTACTGTAGGCGAAGATGGTGCAAGCCACCAAGCTCTAGAAGATATTTCTCTTATGAGAGGGCTTCCAAATATGACAGTTCTTGTCCCAGGTGATTATAACCAAACTCGCCAAGCCGTTAGGTATGCTGCAAAGCACAGTGGGCCTGTTTACATAAGACTTTCAAGAATGAATGTTCCTGAAATTTTTGATGAAAACTATGAGCTAGATATCAATAAAGCAGTTACATTAAAAGAAGGTAAAGACGTAAGCGTTTTCGTAACAGGCGATTTGTTGGCAGAGGTTATGAAGGCTAATGAAATTTTACAAAGCAAAGGCATTGATGCTGAAATTATCAATATTCCAGTAATTAAACCTTTGGATACAAAGACAATTGTAGAGAGCGTAAACAAAACAGGCTTAGCTGTAACTGTTGAAAACCATTCAATTTTAGGCGGTTTAGGTTCTGCAGTATGCGAAACTCTTTCAGAAAACGCTCCGCATAAAGTTCTTAGAATTGGTATAAATGACACATTTGGTCAAAGTGGAACTCCAAATGAATTATTAAAGCACTATGGTTTAGATGCAGAAAGTATAGCAAATAAGATTATTGAGTTGAAAAAATGATACAATTAAGATCCGTTACTAAAAAATATAAAAACAATTATGCACTAAAAAACATAAACTTAGATATTTTGTCTGGCGAATTTGTGTTTATTACTGGTGCGTCTGGCGCAGGTAAATCTACGCTAATAAAAATGCTTTACAAAGAAGAAACACCTACAACAGGCACTGTGCTAATTGGTGGTATAAATATTGCGAATTTGCCACCAGAAAAAGTGCCAAACTTGAGAAGATGCATGGGAATTGTATTTCAGGATTACAAGTTACTTCAAAATCAAAGCGTATATGATAATATTGCGTATGTAATCAGAACTTTAGGCATAAGTTCTGCAGATATCAGAACTCGTGTAACTGGTGCGTTGAAAGTAGTTGGACTTTTAGACAAAGCAAAGGCAAAACCTTCTGAGCTATCAGGCGGTGAACAACAACGTGTAAGTATTGCAAGAGCTTTGGTAAATGGGCCACCATTGTTGATTGCAGATGAGCCTACAGGTAATCTTGACCCTAAAAACTCATTAGAAATCATGCAAATCTTAGAACAAATTAACCAAAGAGGTATTACAGTAATCGTATCTACTCACGATTACACTTTGGTGGATAGATTTAGAAAGAGAGTTTTAACTCTTGAAAAAGGCGAAATTATAAGAGATATTCAGGCAGGTACTTATGGACAATAGCAGACAAGAGTTAAAAAAACAGGTAAAAAAACACATTCCAAAAGATTGGTTATGTGAATTAAGAATCTCTTACCGCATAGTCATGGAAGCAGTTAATGACATTAAAAGAACAGGGATTATAAACCTTGTTATCATTACGACAATGGCTGCAATTTTGACTATTTTCGGTGTATTGTTCAGATTTACTTTGTCATTATCAACTTTTGCAAACGAGCTTGGTAATGTACTTGAAATCTCGGTTTATTTGAAAAATGATGCCTCACCTTCTATCGTGAAGGAGAGAATCAAGCAGATTGAACATGTTAAATCTGTTGATTTGAAAACAAAAGAGGAATCTTGGCAGAGTATGAAACAAGAGTTGGGCTTGCATGATATTGCTAACCCTCTTCCAAACACTTTGCGAGTAAAAGTAGATAAACCAGATAACATTGATGCGGTATTCTCAAATATCAAGCCTATTGCGGGCGTTGAGGATTTGGGTTACGCAAAAGAGTTGGCCAAAAAGATGCAAATGCTTACAAATGTTGTAAATACCTCTATGGTTTTTGTAATCATAATTTCTGCTGCTTTAACAATAACTATTATTAACAATACAATTCAATTAGTAATTCAATCGAGAAAAGACGAAATTGAAATTATGCGTTTGATGGGAGTTAGTAACTGGTATATTAAAACTCCACTTGTTATGCAGGGGGCATTTTATGGCTTTGTATCCTCTGTTATAGCAGTATTGCCTCTAAATTGGATTCAAGGTCTATTGATGAATGTTCATAAATTTTTCTTGATACCCAACCCTGTTTATGCACAAAATATAGTTATAACAACTTTATTGATAATTGGTACAGCTTTTGGTGCAAGTGGAAGCTTACTTTCTATCAAAAAACACTTGCAAGTTTAAGGTGAAATTATATGGATAAAACTATCGAATTAGTAAATGGCGTAAAAGACATACAAGCAATGCCTAGCGTAATTGTTAAAGCTTTGAATGTAATGAAAAAATCAACTGCTAGTATGAAAGAATTAGGCGACATTGTAATGTTTGATCAATCCTTAACCATAAAAATTTTGGCACTGGTTAATTCTGCCTATTATGGTTTTTCGCAACAAATAAGTTCAATTAATATTGCACTCTCATTATTAGGCATGGTAAAAGTTAAAAATATCATTGTTGCTGTAGCAATGAAACCAATGATGTCAAATCAAGGTGACAAGGAGCTTTGGAAACACTCAATGCGTGTAGCAGCTGGTTGCGAATATTTGGCAAATTTAACAAAAATTATGGACTCCGATGAGGCGTTTATCGCTGGTTTTGTTCATGATGTTGGTAAAATGGTTTTGCAAATGACTAATGAAAAACTTTATACAAAAGTTTTGAACGCAGTGGAAATGGGTACTGATATTCTAGATGCTGAACGTAAGTATTTTGAAAGTGACCACGTTAGAACAGGTTCTTTGTTAGCAAAAAGATGGCAGTTGCCGATATTGTTAGCGAATATTATCTCATATCACCACGCACCTTCTTTATCATCAATACCAGTTCCTTGTAATTTAGTTTGCTTTATAGACAAACTTGTTCAAGATAACTATGATTCAAGTTCTGTGGACAAAGATTTTATAAAAACATTAGGTATTGATTTTGAAGACCTTGATGATTTAAGAGATGCTATCATGCAAAAAGCTGACTTGTTGATTGCTGAATTGGCATAAGTTTATGGAGAAATAATTGAAATAATATGCAAAGCCGAATCGTACTTATTTCTGATGATGTAGATTTTTTTGAATATATTAGTCCAAAATTAAATCTAAGAAAGAGTGACGAACTTTTTAAATTCGGTTTTGATGAAGTACCAGAAAAAATTCATTTATTAACAACTTCCCTGCTCATAATAAATAGTGAAAATGCCATTACAAAAACTATAGAGCTTTTAAAGTTAGTTAAAAATCTTCCTTCGCTAATTTTTGCATTTAATGAAAATGAAGAGTTGCGTTTGCAGGTTTACAAATTGGGTGCTTTGGCGTTTCTAACTCCCTTTACGACAGATGATGAGTTTTCTGCAAAACTTGCCAATGGTTTAAATATGGCATCAATTTTGATGAAAAATCTTCAATACAGAGAGATGCTTGTTAGAAATAATTTGGTTCTCAAAAATAATGAAGTTTTTATTGACTATGCAACAATTCTGGACAAAGAGTTGCAGGTTATTAATTCTACGGGCAGAAAAGCCGTTTTAGTTGCGATTTCCCCTAATGATAAAACAAAATTTTTGTTACAGTCAAACCAGATTGAAACTTTAATTTTGAATAATATCAGAAAAAACGATATTCTGATGAATTACGCGACAAATAAATATTTTCTTTTGCTTTGGGATATTGATGTTGCAGCAGCTAAGAAACTTTGGGAAAAAATTAAAAACGATATTCCTGAACAAATTTATGCTGGGTTTGCAAATACCGTCGGCAAAGTGCGTCAACAGTTGATAAATGAGGTGCTTAATCGTTTGCACGAGGCGATAAATTTTAGCAAAGTGAACGAAAGCGAAAGCGCAGAAAAAGAGATTACAAATTTCAAAATGTACCGTCAAGAGTATAACAAAAAGTTTGATAATACGATAAGTCCAGTTTTGTATATGACGCAGCAAAAATTCAACGACAAACTTTTTGGTATGAATATTGAACAAAATGTTGTTGACGGTCATGGGTATTTGAAAATTACGGGCAGAAATGCAGGTGCAACATTGACTATTACAACGGCAGGTTTTACTAAAATTAATATTGATATTGTGTATCAATCTGCAAATGCTATTCCGCCCAAAAGAATTTCTCTTGATCCAAAGGAATTTGAAACAGGTTTTTTAGAAGATTTGTTAGAACACTTTATAGAAGAATTTAGAAAGGAAATAAACGATGACAATACTTAACATTGAAGATAGCGTATTAGTAGTTATTGATGTCCAAGAAAAACTTTTGAATGCAGTTTTTAATAAAGCATCATTAGAAAAAAAAGCTACAACTGTTGCAAACACTGCAAAAATTCTAGGTATTCCAGTTGTTGTAACAGAACAGTATCCAAAGGGTTTGGGTGCAACTGTTGAAAGCTTGAAAAACGTTTTGCCAGAAGATACTCAATACTTTGAAAAAACTGCTTTTTCAGCTTTAGAGAACAAAGAGGTTAAAGATGCACTTAAAAAACTTGGTAAAAAACAAGTTGTAATATTTGGTATTGAAACTCATATTTGTGTAAGTCAAACGACCAATGCACTTATTCAAGAAGGTTTTGATGTTTCTGTAATCAAAGATGCTTGCGGAAGCCGTGCAGAATATGAATATCTGGCAGGATTAGATAGAATGAAGGAAAATGGCGCACACCTTTTGACAACTGAAATTGCGTTGTTTGAATGGTTGAAGAGTGCAAAAAATCCTAAATTCAAAGAAGTTCAAGCTTTGATAAAATAGACTTTAAAAAACTGGTGTTATCAAAAATGATAACACCAGTTCTTTTATATGTTTTTCAATTTTTTCAAGCGATTTAATTTCTCTTTTGTCGTCCCTAAGCCTGTCAAAAGCATTGTCGATTTTTCGTTTGTGCGTTCATCTTCAATATTCAACTTATCGAAAAGTATTTCAGACAATTCAAAACCAGTTAGACCAGATTTTTTTACTAAAATTTTTGTAATATCGTCGCCATAAAATTCTAAATTCGTTAGCTCTGATTTAATCTCTTTGATTTGAGAAATCAATTCAGCAATTTTTTTGCGTCCTTTTTTGCTATTCAAAAATTTTATATTAGCCTCTATTGTAGCCAACATTGGATATGATGGCGAGGTGGTGCTAATCATTTTAAGTGCTTTTTTTATATCTAAATCGCAATTACAATGCAATAAAGCTGTTGGATTGATTCCTCCTGCAGTTTTATGCAGAGATTGAACGGTAAAATCTGCGTATTTAATAGCACTTTGTGGCAATTCTTCTGAAAACGGATACAAAGCTCCATGAGCTTCGTCTACAATTAAATAAATGCCACGCTTTTTACAAGCCTCACTGATTTTAGGAATATCAGAAACAATCCCCTCGTAACTAGGTGATGTTACTATGATTGCTTTTGGCGAATACTTGTCTAAAAGTTCGTCAATATTTTCAAGTCTTTCGTATATTCCCCACTCTTTGTTGTATGGAAGTTCGTACTCAATAATTTCAGCACCTGCTAACATACCAGCATTTCTGTGACAAGGGTGAGATTTGTTCCAAATAAGCAATTTGTCACCTCTTTTGCAGGTCGCAAGAGTTGAAGCTATTATTCCGCAAGAAGAACCATTTGTTAAAAAATGAGTCGATTGAGTGCCATAAATTTTTGTGGCTTTCTTTTCTGCCAATTCTAAAGCTTCTTCTGGATTATAAGCATCAACCTCTGAAATATCAGAACGATACCACTGGTAAAACTTATGGTAAATACACAACTTCCCATCGTGACTGGGTGTTGTAAATAATGTTTTACGATTTTTTCGTTTTAATATCGATATTAAGCTCATAAATTTCTCTAAACACAATTTGCACAAGAAGCATCTAAGGCTTTCAAGTTAAGCGGTAACAAGTCTTTCTTCTTTTGACCTAAAACTTTTTCTATGGCTTTAGCTAAATATTCTTTTGAAACAACTTCGCAAACAGAGGCTAGAACACCAAGTGACACAACGTTTGTAACTTTGCTAGTACCTAGTTCATTTGCAAGTTTCGTCATTGGCGCAAATACATATTTGATGTCCTCTCTAGGACGAGTTTCTGCAACAAGAGTTGAATTGGCAACTATTGTGCCACCTTTTTTTAGTCTTTTTACAAACTTATCGAAGGATTGTTGATTTAAAACTATTGCGTAGTCTGCGTCTTGCTTATGGACAGAACTTACTTCTGAATCAGAAACAACGATTTCGCAGTTAACAGTACCACCTCTCATTTCAGCACCGTAACAAGGGTACCAAGTAACATTTTTACCTTCAAGCATAAAAGCATTTGCAAGAACCGTACCAGCTAATAGCACACCTTGTCCGCCAAAACCTGCAAATATAAAATTAGTTTCCATAGTACTCCTTCCCTGTGATGGTGTGGAAAATGTTCCCACTCATAATTAATGTTTCTGTTCTAAACTTCCTTAAATATGCCTAAAGGAAATTCTGGTATCATATTTGTTCTTATTCTTTCGTGTGCTTCTTCCGGTGTCATGTGCCAGTTTGTAGGACAAGATGAAAGAATTTCTACAAAGCCGAAACCTTTGCCTTCTAATTGAACTTGAAAAGCCTTTTTAATAGCTTGTTTTGCTTGATTAATATGTGGAACAGAATCTAATGCTACTCTTGCAGAAAACGCAGTTCCGTCGCATAAAGCAATATGTTCTGCAACTTTAATCGGATAACCATAATAGTCGGCATTTCTACCTGTTGGAGAAGTTGTTGTAACTTGTCCCATCATAGTTGTAGGTCCAAGTTGACCGCCTGTCATACCATAAGTTGTATTATTAAGACAGAAGGAGGTTATTTTTTCTCCTCTCAAAGCGGTGTGCATAGATTCTGCTAAGCCGATTGATGCGAAATCACCATCGCCTGAATATGTGAAAACAACTTTGTCTGGTCTAGCTCTTTTTACGCCAGTTGCTGAGGCTAAAGCTCTACCGTGAGGTGCTTCTACTGCATCTATATCAAGAAAATTATAAAGAAATACTGAACAGCCAACCGAGGTCGAAGAAATAATATCTTCTTTTATTCCTAGTTCATCAATAACTTCACCGACTAAACGTATTGCAATACCATGATCACACCCAGGGCAAAAAGTATACTTAAAGTCTTTTTTGAACGCTTTTGGAATACTAAATACTTGTTGCATACTGTTTTCTCCCTTCCATGATGCTTTCAACAGAAGAAACTATTTCTTCTACGCTCAACCATTCTCCGCAAGGTCTGTTAACTAAATCAACGTTCGCTTGACCATTTACGGCAAATTTAACATCTTTAAACATTTGTCCCATATTCATTTCAACAACAATAAAATCTTTTCCAGCATTTGAAAGTTCTGCAATTCTCTTGGCAGGGAACGGATTTAATGTTACTGGTCTAAAACAACCAACTTTAATCCCTTTTTGTCTTAAAACTTTCATTGCTGCTTTTATATTTCTAGTCATAGAGCCAAATGCTGTTAAAATAACGTCAGCATCTTCTGTGTTAAATTCTTCGTAAGTAGTTTCGTTTTCTGCAATAACTTCAAATTTCTTGTGCAAATCATAGATGTGCTGAATTTGAGCTTTTTCATCTGGCGCACAAGAATAAATTGCTCTTGCGGTTCTTCCTTTTGCGCCTGTTAATGCCCAAGAAGAAACATCAACTTCTGGATAAGGATATTCGCCAAAGCTTGCTGGCTCCATCATTTGTCCTAAAAGCCCGTCAGCTAACAAAATTACAGGGTTTCTGTATTTTTGAGCTAAATAAAAGGCTCTGTATGTCAAATCAACGCACTCTTGAACCGTAGATGGTGCTAAAACTATGATTTTGTAGTCGCCATTACCACCGCCGTAAACTGCTTGATTGTAGTCGCCTTGTGCTGGATAAATATAACCCAAGCCAGGGCCAGTTCTCATAACGTTTACAAGCACAACCGGCAATTCGTCAGAGGCAGCATAAGATAAAGCCTCTTGCATAAGTGCAACTGCGCAAGATGATGAAGAGGTCATTGCTTTTACACCTGTTGCAACGGCACCCATAACCATATTTATTGCGCCTAATTCACTTTCTGCACAAACGTAAGCTCTTCCTAATTCTTGCATTTTTCCACTTAGGTATTCGCCAATTTCTGTTTGTGGAGTGATCGGATAACCGAAATAACACTGGCAACCAGCATTAACGGCTGCTTGTGCTATTGCATAATTTCCTTTTATTAAAACTTTTTCGTTGTTGTTTGTCATTGAAATCTCCAATTTAGTGAGAGTATTTTATTCTCACTATCTATATACCTCAGTAATTGCCATATCTGGACATCTTTTAGCGCACATTGCACAACCTACACATTCGCCTTTAGGGTCATCAAATTCAACCATATAGTCACCTAGACGATTTGTTTTGTCACTCTTCTTGATAAGTCTCTTCGGACAAGTCGTTGTGCAAATATAGCAAGATTTACAACGGCTATTATCTATAACTATTTTTCCCATTTTAACTCCTGTTATATGTAACTATTCTGTAACGACAAAATAGCCACACCCTCTTAAAGAATTATAGCACCAATGCGTTTTTTAGACTTCCATTGTAACGATTTGTAAATCTTTGTTTCTAAAAACGTTATTAAATTTTGAAGTGTGGAATTAAAAATATATGAGATGCAAGGACGCATCATGTAGGACAAGCCAGAAAGGAGTATAACATGGCACTAACAATTAACACAAACCTATCATCAATGATTGTTCAATCAAATTTGAGCAAAGCAACTTCGTCTTTGAACAACGCAATTGAGAGAATGACAACTGGTTACAAGATTAACCACGCATCAGACAACGCTGCAGGTTATTCAATCGCAAGAAATTGGGAAACTCAATTAGGTTCATTAGATGTTGCAGCTGACAACGCAGCAACAGGGGCAGATATGATGACAACTCTAGAGGACACCTACTCTCTAGTTTCATCTCATTTACAACGTGTGAGAGATTTAACAGAACAAGCGGCTAATGGTACTTATGGTTCAGAATCGTTACAAGCAATTCAATCTGAAATTACAGCAAGACTTGATGAAGTAGACCGTATTGCTGCAAACTGTGAATTTAACGGTTTGAAGATGATGGACGGTTCTATGAAAAATGATATTAATCTTCAAGTTGGTCTATATAGTAACGATGACAGTAAAATTGTATTAGATAAGAGTTTATTTGCAAAAGCAGATATTAATACTTTATTTGGAGAAGCAAAAGCAGATGTTGCAAAAAAATGTGCTGGTTTGGAAAAAGGTACTGCAGCTAGTACAATGCTTGATAAAATTGACGAAGTTATCAATAACATTTCTGGCCGTGTAACAACATTAGGTGCTGCACAAAACAGAATTGAATCAGCAGTTGAATCAATTAGTGTTCAATCTGAAAACATTACATCTTCATTGTCAACTCTAAGAGATGCTGATGTGGCAGAAGAATCTTCAAATTATATCAAGGCTCAAATTCTTCAACAAGCTTCAGCAACATTATTAGCAACTGCAAACCAAACCCCAAGTATAGCATTGAATTTACTATAATTTTGAGGGAGATATTTACCCTGTTTAAAGCAAGGACTTTAAGGTCCTTGCTTTTCTGTATCAAAATTAGCAAACTCTTAAAAATTTGCTTTTTCCCAAAGATAAGCAGTTTCTATGCAATCTTTTAAATCATGTTCTGGTTTCCAACCCAAAATTTCTTTTGCTTTTTTGTTGTCTGCAACTAAAATTGCTGGGTCGCCACTACGTCTAGGGCAAATTTCTAAAGGAATTTTAGAACCTTTTATTGTTTCGCAAGCCTCAAAAACCTCTTTAACGCTATTTCCTTCTGTTGTACCAAGGTTAAAGAAGTTTGTTTTGCCACCATTTTTCAAGTATTCTAACGCCCCGATGTGTGCTTGCGCTAAGTCTTCAACATTTATGTAATCTCTAACACAAGTTCCATCTTTTGTTTCATAATCCGTTCCAAACATTTTAAAGACTTTATCTTCTTTTGCTTTAAGTACATTTGGAATTAAGTGAGTTTCTGGTTCATGCCATTCACCAATTCTTGTTTGTGAATCAGCTCCAGCCACATTGAAGTAACGCAATCTTACGGATTTTAACCCATAGGCTTTATCGTAATCGTCCATTATTTTTTCCACCATCAACTTTGTATTACCATAAGGGTTTATTGGTGATTGCGGGTGGTTTTCATCAATTGGAGTATAGACTGGCTCGCCATAAGTTGCAGCGGTTGAAGAGAAAACGATTTTCTTGACATTAAATTCTAGCATTGCGTTTAATAGGTTTAGAGTTCCATAAACATTATTATAATAGTATTTCTGCGGGTTTTTAACGCTTTCTGCAACTTGTGAATACGCTGCAAAATGTACTACGGAATCAATTTTGTTAACTAAGAAGACACCTCTAATATCGTCAAGATTTTTTAGATTTCCTTTTACAAATTTTAAGTTGCCATATTTTTTTAAGGTTTCGATAGTTTCGGCATGACCTAACTCTAAACTATCAAAAACAATAACGTCTTCACCTTTTTCTAAAAGTGCCATTACTAGATGACTTCCAATATATCCAGCTCCGCCAGTTACTAAAATCATATAATTTTTTCCCCCTCTATTTTGCCGCCATCTACTTTGTAGATTATAACATCTTTCAAAAATTCTTCTTCAAATAAAATTGTATCAACAGACGTTATAATTGTCTGCGTGTCTTTTTCTATTGATTTGAGTAAGTAATTTTGCCTAATTTCGTCCAATTCTGCTAATACATCATCAAGCAGTAGAATTGGTGAAAACCCAGTTTTTTCTCGTATAATTTCAAGTTCTGAAAGTTTAAGTGACAATACCAGTGTTCTTTGTTGTCCTTGTGAGGCAAATTTTGTTGCGTCTAAACCGTTTATTGTAAATTGAATATCATCTCTATGAGGTCCAACACAAGACTGTTTGCGAGCAAATTCTTCACGCCTTCTTTCTTGTAGTTCGTTTTTTAAATATTCGCTAATAGCATCAATTTCTTCACAAGGGCAGGTGTAATTTAAGCCAAATTCTTCTGTGTCACTAATTATTTTGTGTTTTTGTGAGGCAATTTTTTGAATTTCTTTCAAGAATTTCTTGCGTAAGAAAATTATGTTTGCGCCCGTAATTACGAGTTGCTCATTATATATATCGTAAAGCGCTTCGTCTATGATTTCATTTTTTAACAAATTGTTTTTTTGTATGCGAATTTTGTCATATTTTGATAAGCGCTCGTCATAAGCCGGATAAATCTGTGAAATTGCTCTGTCAAGCCAATCACGCCTATCTTGAGGAGTTCCTCTTAAAAGTAGTAAATCTTTTGTTGAAAAAAGTACTGTTTTTATTACAGATTTAAAATCCTTAACTCTGGCTTTTACTTTGTTTATTTTAATTTCTCGTTTTTTTTCTGTGTCGTAAGAAAAATCAAGTTCAATATCTGTGTTGTTTTTTTCGATGTCGGCTTCAATTTCAAATTTTTCTTCGCCAAATTTTATTAAATCTGCAATGGTTGAGGTTCGTGGACTTTTTAAATCAGAAAGGAAGTAAATGCTTTCAAGAATGTTAGTTTTGCCTTGTGCATTTTTGCCGATAATAAGAGTTTTTATACTCGGAAAAACTAGCTCAACGCTCCCTAAATTTCTATAATTCTTTAATCCCAATCTTTTTATTCTCATAAGTATTAGTATAGCACAGGGAACTAAAACAGTTTTTGTAACAATTTGTAAAAATTTTTCTAATTTACTCAAGTTTTTTCAAAAAATGCCGATATAAGTATTTGTAAGATAAAGTTGAGTATTGGAAAGGTACTTGTTTAAAGTGGGAACATCTATTTCACAAAAAATCGATGCTTATGCACAAGCTAATTTGAAAGCATTGAAAAACGAAGAAGCAAAAACTGGTCGCAAGATGACTAAGTTTGATATTGCTCAACTTATGCTTCAAAAAGGGCAACTTCAAAAGAATGAGTACGCAAATTGGCTTAATACAAGAGAAGGTTTTGACGCCCAATCTATGACACAAGCTCAAAAAACTGCGCTTAGACAAGGTAGCGTTTTTGGTTTTGCAGGATATGGCGGAGGGCAAGAGTCTTATTTGGACAGTATGACTAGCTTTGGACAAAAGAACCCTGTTGAAAAACAAAATGCGATTTCTGGGCATCAAATGAAGTTGAATGAAACTGTCGCTGAACGTAAGAAAAAAGCTGCGGAAATCAATAACCATATCAAAAACCAAAGATTGATGAACCCTAAAAAGACCGCAGAAGAACAAAAATTTAAAGCACATGTCGATTCTCTTCAAATTTCAGAGGCTGATAAAAATAAAACTGCAAGCCAATTAACAAAAGAAATTGAGCAACAAAATGTTGAAATGCTATCACATGATGATAGGAAAAAATTCATTATGGACAAATTTCAAGACGCAGCTGCGAAAAAAGATTTTTCTGGTATGAAAAACGCCTTGTCAGAATTTAATTCATATATGTGTAAGCATATTGATGACGAAGTTGGTGTAACTGCAACTAAAGACGCCATCAAGAAATATAGCGGTTTGAATGCGCTTGTTGATTACGTCGACAATCTAGTAGATGACGGTGATGAAAACAACTTGAGCAAGTTAGAAACGGCGTGGAACATCACTAAAGGTTTAGGCGATGCCGTTGATGGCTTTTTAAGCGCAGAAGGTTTAGAAATGGTTGGCGCACTAGGAGCTGCTAGTAAAGCTGCATCTGTTGCAAATGTCGGGAAATATTTTGCCGTAGCAACACAAAGCTATTTTGGCGTTGAAGGCGGTCAATTGATTGGTGCAGGTTTAGCGCATGCGCAAACTGCTGAAACAGAAGAAGACGCTCGTTTAGCTGGTAGCGAAATTGGTATGGGTTCTATTATGCTCGGTGGGGCAGCTAAGTCTGTTAAAACTGGTATTAAAAACGCTAAAATCGCAGAAATCAAAGGCGCAGTAGAAGAGATTAGAGCTGATTATAGCAAGTCTTTTGAACAAATTAAATCAGATTTAAAAGCAATGGGACTTGATGATATTGGCAATATGTCTATTCGCTTGAAAGGCGAACAAAGCTTGTACGATAAAATTTCAAATTATATGAAGGAGCATAAAGGTGCTAGTCTAGAAGATGCTATAAAAGATGTTAGAGATGCGATTGGAGCAAGAACAGTTGTTAAATCTGGTGATTTTAAATCTAATCCAGAAGTCAAAGCTTTGCTTGAGGCTGGTCGAGAACAAGAGGCTATTTTAAAGGCTGCTGAAATTCAATCTAAACCAGCGGTTGATGCTTTGAAAGCTGAAATTTTGAAACAAGAACAAAACGGAAACAAGTTTACAATTGCTAGAATTAGTAACTACGTTGCTAAAAACGGTATTCCATATTTTTCAGAAAATCAACTTGCAGAATTGAAACAATTTGCGATAAATCATGGTGTAAAACTTAAAATCAATTTGAGAATTAATGAAAGCGACCCTAATTTCTCTAAAGTTGATGCTAATTATAAACCAACGACGAAATCTCAACCATCTGGTTATACTGCTTTGCAGGCTAATTTTATGACAAAAGAAGGAAAGATTATTGAATGGCAATTCCGAGGTGATAGAGTTAACGAGTTTGCAGAAGGTGAACATGTTCCGTACGATTTGAGAACTGGTAAAGATATTATCGGCAAACATAAGGAGTTAGAACCTCTTTACAATCCGATAAAGAAATTATTGTCTGAAAAAAATATGTCTAAAGACACATACAAAGAGTACAATCGCTATTTGGGTGACTATTATAACCACCTAAGGAAGCTTGAATTGGGCTTTGAAAGTGTTGAACCAAGATTGGAAGATTATGGTAAAGGCTTTAAATTCGATGAACGATTGAAGGCAAAGAACTTAATAACTTTGCATGAAACTGCAGAAATAATTAAAAACGAACCTGAAAATGCGAAAAGTGCAATACAAAGTTATAATAATAAAATTGATAACAATTAATTGACGTAACTTAAAATATGATGGTAGAATAGGTGTACTATGAACAAAATTAATCCAATACAACATAATAAGGCTAATTTTAAAGGCGCAAAAATTCCACAAAAAGAGGTAAAAAATATGGAGGAAACATTTAAGAAGTTTGTTAAAGTTCTTCGTGATAGAGCTGAACGAGAAGTTCCTGAATATGGCGATTTTGCACCTGTGTATGAACAATTCGCAAATACTAAAAAAGAATTGTCTGCAACTGATTTTATGCTAAAAATTTCAAAACCACCTAAATCTGTTGAAGCTAATGAAAAAATCAGAAATCTTGAAGTGGTGGCCTATCGTTTGCCAAGCCCATACAAGGCTGAATGTATTGTTGCAACTGGTACAAAGGAAGAACTTATGCAAAAGCTGCAAGATACAAAACTTTTAACGGAAATCAATGAAACTGCAGAGAGCCTTGCAAAAGATTTAGAAGATATTTAGACAAGAACTCCTATTATAATTTTATGCCACTTTGTATAGTTGTTTACTAATTATTTTAGTGATAATTTTATCTTAAAGAAGGGTAAACAAAGGGGCTAATATAAGCTAAATAGGAGTTTTGTTATGAAGAAAATACTTTTTATAATTGATAAAATTGAACTAAAATACTTTGAATTTAACAATTTGGTGACAAATTTTTGGTTAATCAAAGAGTTTTTAGACAGAGGAAATGAAGTTTTTATAACAACAATTCCAAACCTTTCGCTAAAGCGTGATAGAGCTTATACAAAGTGTTTTGAAACTTTTACCAGCGAAAATAATATTTTCTATAAAGACAGTAAACTGGAAAAAGAAATCGATAGTTTTGATTTAGTAATGTTCAGACCAGATCCGCCAGTTGATATTGACTATATCAACGCTACTTATATCTTCGATTTTGTAACAAAACCTCAAGTTATAAATTCGCCAAAGGCAATTCGTGATTTCAACGAAAAGTTGCATAGCGTTCATTTTAAGGAATTTATGACAGATAATATTGTTACTGCGTCATTAGAAGAGATTGAACAGTTTTTGGTTCTTCATAAACAAATTGTGCTAAAACCGCTAAATCGTTGTTTCGGCTCTGGTGTAATGTATTTGTACGAAGGCGATCCGAATACTAGAACTATTATTAACACAATGACAAATAACGAAACTACGCTTGTTATGGTGCAAGAGTTTATTCCAGCGGTAAAAAAAGGTGATAAACGAGTTTTGACGCTCGGTGATAAGGTTTTGAAGTATTGTATTAAAAAATTGCCAACAAAAGACGACTTTAAATTTAATACTCATAACGACAATTTTATAACCTCTGCAGAACTTTCAAATGAAGAAATTGAGAATTTTACTAGAGTAGCCAAAAAACTTAATTCAATGGGAATTTCGATGGCAGGCTTAGATGTAATAGATGGAAGAATTATTGAGGTTAACGTAACAAGTCCTTGTTATTTTATTAAGGAAATTAACGGACTTTACGGTGTGCATTTGGAAAAAGAAATTTGCGATTATTTACTAAAAGAAAGCTTGACTCTGGCATGATTGCTAAGTGATTAACCCTCACCAATAGAGAGGAAACAAGACCAAATACGCCAAACAAGCAAGTTTAGGGTCATTCTGAGTGCGATTAGCACGAAGAATCCAGCTTTTTATAAACTATTACTATTTTGTCTAATGTTTTTGTTGGGCTGAAAGTCCAACCTACTTTTCATAACAATGGATTACTTCGTCGCTCAAGCTCCTCGTAATGACTGGACGTAAAATCGCCTAGCTGGGCGTCATTGCAAGAAAATCGTAAGATTTTCGTGGCAATCCTGAAAAGTTAATAACACTTTAGGCTACCAAAAACTTCTTCTTGACTTAAACCTTGTTATACTTAAAAAAATAGTGTATAATTCAATTACATGGTGTATACCAAGTTGAATTGAGTAGATGTATACTTAATAAAAAGATATTTTGAATAAGAAGGGTTATTATGAAAAAGTATATTTTAGTATTAATGACGGCAATAATTTGCGCTTCTACAATGAACTTTGCTTGCGCAAAATCAACATCAAACACTGCTTTAGCAAATGCTATTAGATTGTATAAATCTGGTAATTATTCTCAATCTTACATAGCATTCAATAACATTGTAAAAAGAGATCCATCAAATGCAGTTGCGTATTATTATTTAGCTATGACTTCTGCTCAAATTGGTAAAAAAGATGAAGCAGTTGCAAACTACGAAAAAGTTATTAATCTTTCTCCAAACGGACAATTAGGTCGTTATGCAACTAAAGGAAAGACTTGCTTAGAAACTCCTGAAAAATGTCATGAAGAAAGTGAAACTTCTGCACTTGATAGCTTTATTCAAGGTAGATTTGGTTCTGGTTTTTCTGATGAGGCAAGAAGTGATTACGAAAAACAAAAGATTGAAAACTTAATGCGTGAAATGAACAGAGATGGTGATGTAACTCCTCAAAAATTCAGAGATTATAAAGATTTCTCAAGTGAAGTTCCTACAAATGATGAAATTGTTGCAGCATTAAGAGTTTTACAAAGAGCTGGTTTGAGTGATGTTTTGAACAACAACGTTAATGAAATGTCATTATTAACGGGTAATAATGAATTAAATAACAACAATGCAATGTTAAATATGCTTATGGGAAGTGGAAATTCTTCTCTAAGTCCACAAGTAATACAATCATTATTGACTAATCAAATGTCAGTAGGTTTTTAAGAAAGTTAAGGAATGAAATTAATTACAGCTAGATTTGGCGAAATTGAAATTGAAGAAAATCGTATTTTTAACTTTGTGATGCCTATCATTGGTTTTGATATGTTGCACAAATTTATAATACTAGACCCAAACAAAGATACTTTGTTCAAGTGGCTTCAATCAGTCGAAGACCCAGCGTTAGCTTTTCCGATTATTTCGGTATCAGCTTTAAACTTAGACTACACAATAGATTTGCCTGACAACATAGTAGATGCATTAAAAATTACAAATGTGGAGAGTTTGCTTGTTATGAATATAACATCAATTCCGCAAGACAATCCGAAAGGTACGACAATCAATTTACTTGCACCTTTGATTTTTAATCTTGATAACCAAAGTGCAGCACAAGTTGTATTGTCAGGTTCGGGTTATGACATTAGCTACCCTATGTTTAAAGAAAATTAGAATTTTTAAGGAATAAAATGCTCGTTATTACTAGAAAAAATGGTCAAAAAATAATGATAAACGACAATATTGAAATCACTATTGTCGAAGCAAAAAATGGCGTCTGTAAGGTTGCAATAAAAGCTGATAAAGATGTAAAAATTTATCGTGAAGAAATATATCTGCAAATAAAACTTGCTAACTTGATTGGCAAAAATACTAATGTGTCATCTGTTGACTCAGTTGCTGACTTGATTAAAGGTGGTACGTCGCTTAATGATAAAACTGCGAATACACCTAGCGTAGATGAAGAACTTGTAGTTGACGAACATAATACTAAGAAAAATTCTATAAGAATAAATAAAAAGAATGGTTAATTTTAGTAAAAAGAAAATTTTCTTTTTTTATCAAGATTGCTCTGATATCAAAATTATTCCAAACTCGTTAGAGCACGCTTATTTATGCCTTCTTAATGACGATTTGTCGTTCGCTAAGAAAATTTTCTCAAAAATCGACAATCCTCGTGGCATTTGGGGCGCAATTCTCGTGTCTATTCTGGAAGGGTATATGGAAATTTTTCCGACTTATTTTCAGATTAGAAACTTTTTAGAAATTGATTTAGATTTTTTGCTAAAGAATGAAAAACTCGACTATATAGAGCAATTACTCGGTGCGTTAGAAATTTTTGCTGACATAAATCAAGAGAGCTACAAGTTTGCAGCTCGTGTGATGTTTGAAAACAACTTGCTTTCCGCCTCTTATAATTACATGCAAAAATCTAAAGAGATTTATTATAACGATGCAGAATTGCATTTTATGCTAATGCGTTATTATTTAAAAGTACATGATTTCAATCAAGCATATTTTCATATTAATGAATGTTTGATGTTAATACCTGATTATTATCCAGCATTAGTAATGAAAGAAAAAATTGAAGAAAATTATCTTTAATAGTATAATTTTTTTATGAGTGGAGATATGTTTGTAAATAATAACGAAAACCCTTTTGGTGCAAAATTGCAAGATGAAGATAATTTTTTCTTGCAACCCGAAGATATTCACTCTTTTAGCAACCAAGCCGAACCTCAAAGACGTCTTAATGACTATGATTACAATATTTTGAAGGAGGACGCATACAAAGATGTTACTGATGAAATCTTTAAATTAGAGTATAAGATTTCTAAGACTGAGGACGAATTGAAGTCAATGGACGCTCAAATTCAAGCTGCTAAAGATGTTAGAGATTTCAATAAGGTAGAGCAACTTTTTAACCGTAAAAAACAGTTGCAAGAAGATTTAGACGGGCTTATTGAAATCTATAACGATACTAGCCTTTCTGCAAAAATATCAGGCGGAATTACAAATATGTTGTCGCCAAAAGTTAAAGAGCAATTTGGCGGAATGAAGAAGCTTTTTGGAATGTTTTCTGATGCAATTATTGCAAAATTACCTAAGAAATTCTCTTCGGTTTTAGAATTAAAAAAATCGTTGGCAAAATTAGAAAATATAAATAAAAGCGTTGACGAATTGATGACAATGCAAACTCCTTACGGCGAAGCTGGCGATAAATACGTTAAACTCTCAAAATATATTACTCGAGCAAATACTATTCAAGCAGAAATTGCAAAAACGTTAAGATAATATTTTGAAAGTTAAACGAACTATTAATTTCTTACTTTTGTCCTTAATTCTTGCGCTTTTTGTATCAATTCTGAATAGAGTTCTTGAATTTCAGACGGAGTTGGAATATGTGCTCCCCATGCAGTAGTTCTTTTGTCTTCTACAAATTCAGTCCATTCTTTTATATAAACCTCAAAAACCTTATCACTATCTGCTAGTGCTCTGGTTAAATCAATTTGCACTGATTGAGAATCGAAATTTTCTTCCATATATCTACCATACTTGTTGAATTTATTGATTAAATCAGAGCATTCATTTTTTACTAATTGGGTTAATGAATTATCCGCTCTTTGTTCTTTTGGTTTGTTTCTAACTATATTTACATTGTTGCGAACTTCTTGTTTTAATTCAGTGAATAACTTATACAATTCTTGCTCTTCATTGTTGCTAGAATTTTTAAAATTATCAATAAGTGTCTCTAAATCGCCGATATGATTATTTCTCTTATCATTAGGCAATTCTAGATAAGCATAAGTAGATGCAAAAAATTCTTGTGCGTTATCGCAGGCGTGATTATCTATATTTGGAAATTTTTTAGTAAATAATTTTTGAAAGTTTTCAAATTTTTGTGCAAACTCTGGTTTAGAAGATAAGAAGGTGCCGTTTTGATCATCAATAGCATGACCTAATTCATGCACAAATGAGATAGTTGGAGTATCGTTGTCATAATCAGCTTTAAAAGCTATTGTATTTGTTCCAGGAGAGTAAAGTCCTGCAGAAGTCCCACCAATATTTTCTTGTAAAAATTTGACATCGGTAATTTCGTTTTCTAAATCTTCCAAAACAGATGGTGGTAATTCACTCATCAATTTTTCTAATCTTGGTAATTGCCATTGATGAAATTTATCTCCTTCTATGTCGCCAGAAGAGCCTATAATATTAACTGAAAAAGTATTGCCATTTTTTGAAGTAATCTTCATTTCTGCGCTATTTTTTTCAGTGTCAGCAATATCAACTTTTATATTGTCATTTCTTTTTACGCTTCGCTCGGTTTGATAATTACGTTCTTTTAATTTTAATTCTGGCGAAATAATTGTTGCGGAACCGTATGAGATATCAATTACATTTCCATTTTTATCCATTTTATTTTTATAATAATCAGGATCTGCTAAAAGCGGATTTTCGTATTCTGCAGAAAAGTAGATATCTTCAACTCCGTTTTTCAGCAATTTTTCAATTGTTTCTGATGGTAATTTGCTTAGTAAATTCAGTGCTTTATCTCTTACACGTCTACAATCTAAAGCGTCTTTTTCGGAACAGTCGTCTAAGTGATAACTGATTTTATGTTCTTTACCTTTTTTATCTGTTATTACAATTTCACCAAAATTTGCCTCCTGATGATTTTTGCTATAATCTGCCGTTTCATTATCAGTAATCTCATTTTCATAATAATCAGTTATTTCAAGACTTATACCATCATTTCTGATTTTTGTAAAAGATTGAGAAAATGATTTATTTTGGCTGTTTTTTATTCTATTTACGTCTAAATCAAAAATTTCATACTTATAACCATTTTGATATTGAGAAACATTTATTTCATAATCGCTTGAATATTTTTGTGCCAGTTGTGCTTTAATCTTATTTATTTGATTTTCATAAAAACTTTTAGAATCTTTTTTTATTTCATTGTATTCTTTTGAACTATATTGCATCTCAATGTAGCCACTTTGTGTAAGTTGTCTTTTTTTAGGTATTTCAATTTTCCCATTTTCGATTTGTTCAACAACAACTTTTAAATTTTCATCTTTTAAAACACTATAATCTTTGTTTTCGCTTTTTGTTGTTCCAAAAGTCGAAAGCGTTCTAATTAGATTATTACTTTTTTCTAGCAATCTTTCTAATAATGAAAGTTCATCTGCTGAAATCTTTCTATCGCCATCATCAATTTTAGAAAAAATAGTATTAAGATATTTATTTTGAATATTCAAATTATCCCAATTGTCACCAATTTTTAAATTTAATTTAATTTCTTCATTATTGTAGTTATTGTATGAATAATCCATATCACCCCACTATTTTAACTTTCATTTTATATAACGACATAATTTTCAATAACTTTAGAGTTTAATAAAAATTTTTTACAAAAATTTACAAAACAATAACCCTGCATTCAAGATGTAATCGCAACAATGATATGTCATAATTGTAATCAAAAACTTTTCATGTTAGACTAAACGTATTATGAGTAGAAAACCAATTATTGCAATAGTAGGAAGACCAAATGTTGGTAAGTCAACATTTGTTAACAGATTAGTAGGAAAAAGACAATCTATCGTTGATGACCGCCCAGGAGTAACGAGAGATAGAATATATTTTGATGTGGAATGGCAAAATAAACCTTTCACTGTAATTGATACAGGCGGTATTGTTCCTGGTGATGAAGACGAAATTATGCTTTCAATTTATGACCAAGCAAAAATTGCTTGCGAAGAAGCTGACAAAATTATCTTTATCGTTGATGGTTTGGAGGGTGTAACTCCAGTTGATACGGACATCGCCAATATTTTAAGACAAAGTAATAAACCAATCTTTTTAGCAGTAAATAAAGTCGATTCGCATAACCAAATTACTATGATTAGTGATTTTTATTCACTTGCGATTGGTGAACCTATTGCAATCTCTGCGTTGCATGGTTCTGGTGGCGTAGGTGATTTGCTAGAAGAAATTACTTCTGATTTTTCTTATGATGTTGAAGAGGAAGAAGATACAACAATTAAAATTGCAATCGTTGGTAGACCAAATGCTGGTAAATCGTCAATTGTAAACGCTTTGTTGGGTGAAAACAGAGTAATAGTTTCCGATGTATCTGGAACAACAAGAGATAGCATCGATTCTCGACTAACTTATAATGACCAAGAGTTTGTAATTGTAGATACTGCAGGTATCAGAAAAAAAGCAAAGGTTGATTATGGCGTAGAAAAATTTGCAGTAGATAGGGCAATTCGCTCAATTAGAGAATGCGATGTTGCTTTGATGGTAATTGATGCAACTGAGGCAATAAATGGAATTTCAGATCAGGATAAAAAAATTGCGTCAATTATTACAGACGCAGGTAAAGGTATGGTAATCGCAATTAACAAATGGGATCTGATTGAGGACAAGAAATCAAACACAATTAATAAATTTGAAGAAAAAATTGCGCATGAAATTCCATTTTTGGATTACGTTCCAAAAATTTATATCAGCGCAGTAACTCACCAAAGATTGAACCAAATTTTTACAAGAGTAGTAGAGGTTCAAAAGGAACGCTCTAAGAGAGTTTCGACAGGTTTGTTGAACAAGGTTATTAATGAGGCTTATGCTCTTAATCCACCACAAACAATTAGAAATAAACGTTTGAAGATTATGTACTCAACACAAGCGGCAATTCAACCGCCAACCTTTATTTTGTTTGCTAATAACGAAGATTTGATGAAGGATCATTACAAACGTTATATGGAAAACAAACTAAGAGAAGCGTTTGGCTTTATGGGAACACCTATTAGATTGTCTGTTAGAACAAGAAGTGAAAAGAAGAAATAAATAAAGTATAAAAAAACGGTTGGAATATGTAAATTCCAACCGTTTTTCTTTATTAGTACATTCTAACAAGTTTTCTAACTTCTTTTAAGACTTTTTGAGCTTCTACTCTTGCTCTTGCAGAACCTTCATTTAAGATTTTTTCAACGATTTCTGGGTGAGCCTCGTAAAATCTTCTTTTTTCTCTTATTTCTTTGAATTTTTCGTTAACTCTTGCTCCTAATTGTCGTTTGCAATCAGCACAACCTCTTTGTCCTTTTTCGCATTCACATCTTATTGTATTAACTTCTTCTTCGTTTCCAAAAATCTTCCAATATTTGAAAGCTACTTCGCAATCGTCTGGGTGTCCTGGGTCATCTTTTCTCATTCGACTTCTATCAGTAATTGCAGACATAATCTTCTTCGCAGTAACTTCTTCTGTATCTGCAATCTTGATATCGTTGTTGAAAGATTTGCCCATCTTGTTACCATCTAAACCGCAAATTAGTGAACAGTTATTTAGTAGTGGCTGAGTTTCTTTGAAGAAATCTGTTTTGTAGATGTTGTTAAATCTTCTTGCGATATCTCTTGTTAATTCAACGTGTGCAACTTGGTCGATACCAACAGGTACATAATCAGCATTAAATGATAAGATGTCGGCAGTCATTAAAACTGGATAACCCATCAAGCCATAGTTGATTTGAGAGGCAAAACCATCTTTAGAACGCAAGATTTTTGCCATATCTTTTAAATTTGGATCTCTTTCTACCCAGTTTTGTGGAGTAATCATGCTTAAATAAATATGAAGCTCTGCTGTTTCAGGAATAAGAGATTGAACGTAAATAGTAGCTTTTTCTGGGTCAATACCGCTTGCAAGCCAATCAATCGCAACATCAATAACATCTTGTCTTAAACCTTCTGTTTTATCGTATTTTGTAGTCAAAGCGTGCCAATCTGCTATAAAATAGAAACATCTGTACTCTTCTTGTAGCTTAACCATGTTCTCAATAACACCCAAGTAGTGTCCCAAATGCAATTTCCCCGTTGGACGCATACCTGTAAATACGATTTTATCTTGCATATATTATTTCCTTTCTTTAACCATCAATACTTTGATTTCGCCTGCATCTAAATCTGTATATAGACGCTTGCGACCAGCCTTAATATCATCGTTACCTGTGATAACCTCTAGTACATTCTTCTTATTAATACTTTTATCTTTTATCGTAATTTTGTTTTGTGAATTTTTAAAATCTAAGTTTCCTACAACAATTACTTGCTCTTTATTGAATTTTCTTGTATAAGCAAAAACTTTATCGTTGCCAGTTTTAAGCTCAGTAAAATCACCTTTGGTTATCAAATCTATATTTTCATTTCTAAAAGCTAATGCTTCTTTAAAGCTGTTCAAAATTCTTTCATTTTTGCCGTCAGGTTTTCTAGAAAAATTGAAGATATCTAATTTGCCTCTGTGGACAAAATATGTATCATCGTCAGTTTCTGATTTTTGAGCCTTTGTATTTGCCCACGGATAAATATAAGTATCGCCAGTAAAGAAACCGTCAATGCAATAAGGATTAAATGGCAAAGTCGCTTCTAACCACGAAATCATTATTGAAAAATTTTCACCGTGCAATACTACAGGGCTAACTTCGTCATGTGTTGTAAAACTCATTATTACACTTTTAGGCGCTTTGTATGTTTCTAAGAGTTTAAGGTTAAATTTGACATGTTCTATAAATTGTTCTGCATTCCATTCTTTTAGATTAAAGAAACTTCCATAATAGCCATCAAAACCTGCTTGCAATAATTTGTCATAAGGTGTAAATTCTGCATATTGGCTAGGTGGCTCTCTCCACGAATCAGAGGCTTCTGCTAAAAACATAAATTCTGGGTCTTTACTTCGGGTATATTTTATAATTTCCGTCCAAAAAGCTGAAGGTTTAATGGTTGCAACATCGGCTCTAATACCATCTGCACCAATAGCAAGAACCAAATTTACAAATTTTTTGTGCGCCTCTAAAACCTCTTGATTAAGTTTTTTGTTGTTGCCAGTTTTTAATAATCTAACATCTGTCCAATCTGTAGGAACGATTGAACATTGTTTATCATCTTTTACAAACAATTCTGGGTGAGTTAAAAATAAATCATAAGCACCACAACTTGGAAGGTCAATAACTACCCTAATTCCACGCTTATGGCACTCCTCAACAAACTTTTTAGCTTGTTCTATATCAGTCAAGCTAGAAGTTTTGTCAACTAGTTGAGGGTTTATGTCCCAAAAATTCTCTGCAGCATAAACCGAACCTGCAGTTCCGAGGGCTTTTAGTCTGCCAACGGGGGTTATTGGCAATACATGGAGTGTATTTATACCAAGATTTTTAATTTCATCTAATCTATCAATTGCGTTTATAAAATTCCCACTAACCTCGTTTTCATCAATAATTTCATTTCCATTTGTGTCTTGAGCGTTAAACGTTCTGAGGTTAATACCGCAAATATTTGCTTTATTGTTTAGAAATAGCGTTCTTAAATCATTGTTTTCACCAGCATGCGCACAATTGCACAATAGTAACAATGCTAAAACTAGTGATGAAACCTTGTTTTTCATAAATAATCCCCCATCTAATAGTATCAAATAAAGATTTAGATGTAAATAAAAAGAATTTTGCTTAGAAAAACAGTAAGGGCGAATTTCTGAAAGAAATTCGCCCTTACTAAAAACTCTAAAAAGAAACTATTTTACAAGTTCTTTGAAGCTCTTACCAGCTGAGAATGCTGGTACTGTTTTTGCAGCAATCTTCAATTCTTTACCAGTTTGAGGGTTTCTGCCAGTTCTAGCAGCTCTCTTACGAGCTTCCCAAGTACCAAAACCAACTAAAGTAACTTTTTTGCCTTTAGCAACAGTCTTTTGGATAATTTCTAATGTAGCAGAAAGTACATCTGAAGAAACTTTTTGTGAAAGTTTAGTCTTTTTAGCAATTTCTTTTACTAATTCTTCTTTGTTCATGATAAATCTCCTATACACTCTTACTCTCTTATGCGCTTGAACACTAGGTTCTGCACATTTCATATACCCTATTATACACTTTGTGCTAAATTTTGCAAGGGGTAACAACACTTTTTTATCTAAACTTTACAATATTGTTATATTTCAGCCATTATTGTTACGAAAATTAATAAAACTTTACATTTTAATTTAATAGGCTATAATTATCTTGTAGTGTTAAAGAAAGGAGAATCTTTATGTGGGAAAAAGATATTAATATTCATGAAGTGCGTGAAATTAGAACAAGAACTTCTGTATTTTTTGGTTGCGGTGCAATTAACAAAATCAACGATATCGCAAAAGATTTTAAATCAAAAAAATTAGATAAAGTTATTGTTATGAGCGGTAAAAACGCATATAAAGCAACTGGTGCATGGGCAGTTGTAGAAAAAGCTTTACAAGAAAACGGTATTGAATATATTAACTATGATGGTGTTACACCAAACCCAACATCTACTGCCGTAAATGAAGCAGCTAAACTTGCAAAAGATTTTGGCGCAAAAGCAGTAATTGCAATTGGTGGTGGTTCTCCAACAGATGCTGGTAAATCAGTAGCAATTTTGCTTAAATATCCAGATAAAACTGCAAACGATATTTACGAATTTACTTTCACTCCAGAAGTTGCAGCACCTATTGTTGCTATTAACTTAACTCACGGTACTGGTACAGAAACTAACAGATTTGCAGTAGTTACAATTCCAGAAAAAGATTACAAACCAGCGATTGCTTATGATTGCATTTATCCAACTTATGCAATCGATGACCCTGCTTTGATGGTTAAATTGTCACCAAAACAAACAAGATTTGTGTCTATTGACGCAGTAAACCACGTTATTGAAGCTGCTACATCAACTGTTGCCTCACCTTATGCAATCACTTTAGCAAGAGAAGTTGTTACTTTGGTTTCAAAATACTTACCAAAAGCTATCGAAAATCCAGAAGATTTGGAAGCAAGATATTTCTTGGCTTATGCTGCAATGATGGGTGGTGTATGTTTTGATAACGGTCTATTACATTACACTCATGCTCTAGAACACCCATTGAGTGCAGTAAAACACGATTTGTCACACGGTCTAGGTTTGGCAATGCTACTTCCAGCGGTTGTTAAAAATATTTTCGCAGCAAAAGCTGAAACTTTGAAATATATTCTTGAACCAGTTGTTGGCAAAATAGAAAACGCAGATGAGGCAGCAAATGGCGTTTACGAATGGTTAAAATCAGTAGGCGTTCCAAATAAATTGAAAGATGAAGGTTTCTCAGAAGCTGATGTTCCAAATCTTGTTAATTTGGCATTTACAACACCTTCTTTAGATGGACTTTTGGCAATTGCGCCTACTAAGGCTACAAAAGAAGCGGTTGAAGAAATTTATAGAAATTCATTATAATTTTCTTTTTTTTAATACTAGAGCGTCACTTGGAAAGTGACGCTCATTTTTTTATTATATATTTTTGTTGTATAATTGATTTATGGGGATAAAGTATCATTATGTGGATAGTCCACTTTTTAAGATAGAATGTACTGCGAAGATTTGCGAAAGACATTTTACACAGATTTTTAAGAGAAAATTTGCCAATATTGGCGTAACGCAGGGCGAGTTTTGTGTGATGGATACGATTGTACGTAGTCCTGAAATCTCACAAATAGAAATTGCTAGGCTTTTGTTTAAGGGACGTGCTCATATTACTCAAATGCTAAATTCTTTAGAAGAAAAAGGTTTAATTTTGCGTTCAAATGAAACAAAAAATGGACGTCAGGTGCGAAAGACCTCTTTGACAGACGAGGGAAATCGTATCTATGAAAAAATATGTAAAGAATTAGATAATAATTTTGAGAACATGACAAAGTTTTTCGATGGAAAAGAAAAAAAGTTGATTAGTTATCTTGATGAAATTAAAGAAATTATCACCGAAGGCGAAAAGGTAACTTTTGATTAGAGTGTTGAAATATCTATAATAATACGTTATAATAAATGTAGATAGTTTGATTACGGTAAATCTCCCTACCGAGCCATTTGGTCACAGAGGGGTGCGGGAGTCCTCATAAAGCAAACTATCTTTTTTTATGATTTGATTTATGTACTGAAAGTAAAAAGTTTTCAGTTTTATTCTTTGTTGTTTTTATAACAATTTGATAGTAATTATTGTTTTCAAATAATTCTATTATTACTTTATCATTGGTAAGTTTAACGTTTTTTGCCTTTTTTATTAATTCTAGTGTGTTTTCTATTGTATTTATGTCAATTTCAGGGTGTTTTGCAATGTTTTTGACAAGATTAGTTAGTGAAATTTTTAGTTCGCTCGTGTAAGAATTAAGTAGCAACTGTATATTTTGTGGTAAATCTCCCAAACTATAAGTGCTTTTTGTATTACTGTATTCATCAATTAATTGAGTTGTAATTTTATTATTAGGATATATTTTACAAATATCATTCGCAATATTTACTGCTTGTTCAAAGAATGATTTAAAATTGTTCATAGTTTAATATTAACATAAAAACGGCGGAGCTAAAGCTCCGCCGTTTCTTGTATTTCTTTATTTTCTAACCTTTAACAACAATGTTAACAAGTTTTTTCGGAACAACAATCACTTTAACAATTTCTTTGCCAGCAGTAAGTTCTTTTACTCTGTCGCTTGAAAGTGCTAAGGCTTGTAATTCGTCGTTGTTCAAGCCTTCATCGGCTTCAATTTTGTCTTTAACTTTGCCGTTAATTTGAACAACAAGAGTGATTTTGCTTGCTTTGGCTAAGTTTTCGTCCCATTCACACCATTTTTCTTCGTGTATAGAACCTTCTCCGCCCAAATCATGCCAGATTTCTTCTGACATGTGAACAGTAACTGGTGCCATAAGCTTGATTAACGAAATTATTGCAAAGCTTAATACATTCTTGTCTTCATCGTTTAAGTCAGACTTCTTGTTGCGCCAATCATAAATTGTGTTTGTAAGTTCTCTGTATTTAGAAATTACGGTGTTGAATTGGAAGTCATTCGCAATGTCATTAGTAATTCCTTTCATTGCAATGTGAACAGTTCTTACAAGGTCGTCATTTTCTCTTGTTAGCGGGAAAGTAAGTTTATAATCTTTGGTTAAATCGTTTTGATTGTCACTTACTAATCTCCAAACTCTGTTCAAGAATTTGTAACAGCCTTCTACGCCAGCATCTGACCAGTCAAAATCTCTCGCTGGAGGTGAATCTGAAAGAATAAATAATCTTGCAGTATCTGCTCCGTAGTTTTCAAATATTTCGTCTGGGTCTACTGTGTTACCTTTTGATTTAGACATTTTAGAACCATCTTTAAGCACCATACCTTGTGTTAACAAGTTCTTAAATGGTTCGTCAAAGCTTAATAGCCCCAAGTCTTTAAGTGCTTTTGTGAAGAATCTTGAGTACAATAAGTGCAAGATTGCGTGCTCAATACCACCAACATACTGGTCTACTGGTAACCAATGGTCAACAAGTTCTTTAGAGAATGGCAATTCAGAGTTTTTAGGGTCTGAATATCTCAAATAGTACCAGCTTGAGCATACAAATGTGTCCATTGTATCCATTTCACGTCTAGCCTTGCCACCACAAACTGGGCAAGTTGTTTCAGCAAATGTTTTAGAAGTTGTGATTGGTGATTTTCCAACAACTGAAAAATCTACATCAGTAGGTAACATTACTGGTAAATTTTCTTCTTTTTCTGGAACGATACCGCATTTGTCGCAATAAACCATTGGAATTGGTGCGCCCCAATATCTTTGACGAGAAATTAACCAATCTCTCAATCTGTATTGAGTTTTAAATTCACCAAAGCCGTTATCTACTGCTTTTTGCGTAATTGCTTTTTTAGCCTCGGTATTCTTCATTCCATCAAATTCGTTTGAATTAACTAAAATACCTTCTTCTGTGAATGCTTCTGTCAATTCGTTGCCATTAATAGAGCCTTCTTTGCCTTCTGGTGCAATAACAACCTTCATTGGTAGATTGTATTTTTTTGCGAAATCGAAATCTCTTGTATCGTGTGTTGGAACTGCCATAACTGCACCAGTACCATATTCAACAAGAGCATAATCAGCTGTCCAAAGTGGAAATTCTTCGCCAGTGAATGGGTTAATGCAGTGTGTACCAAGAGGAACACCTGTTTTAACTCTGTCTGTAGAAAGACGTTCGATTTCTGTCATTTTTCTAGCGTTAGCTCTGTATGCTTCAACTTTTTCCTTGTTTTCAGGAGTCGTTAATTTTTCGATATCCTTGTATTCAGGAGCTACCACAAGGTAAGTTATACCATGAACGGTGTCTGGTCTTGTTGTGTAAACAGGAACTTCCAAACCTTCGATTTCCTTAACTTTAAATCTAAAGATAGCACCTTGAGATTTGCCAATCCAGTTAGCTTGCATAGTTTTAACGTTATCGCCCCAACCTGGAAGTTTGTCTAAATCTTCAAGTAGTCTTTCTGCGTAATCAGTGATTTTAAAGAACCATTGAGAAAGATATTTCTTCTCTACAACGCTATCGCATCTCCAGCATTTGCCATCAATAACTTGTTCGTTAGCAAGAACTGTTCCGCATTTGTCGCACCAGTTAACTGCAGCTTCTTTTTTGTAAGCTAGACCTTTTTTGTAAAGCTGAATAAATAGCCATTGAGTCCATTTATAGTAATCTGGTTTGCAGGTTGTAACTTCTCTTTGCCAGTCGTAAGAAAGCCCAAGCATTTTAAGTTGCTTAGTCATGTAGGCAATATTTTCGTCAGTCCATTTTGCAGGGTCGGCACCGTGTTTCATCGCTGCATTTTCTGCTGGTAAACCAAAACTATCCCAACCCATTGGGTGAAGTACGTTAAAGCCCTGCATTTTTTTGAATCTTGCAATTACGTCTGTAATTGTGTAGTTTCTAACGTGTCCCATGTGAAGTTTTCCAGACGGATACGGAAACATTGATAATGCAAAATATTTAGGCTTTTTGCTATCATTTGGAGTATGGAAAACATTGTTCTTTTCCCAATTTTCCTGCCATCTTTTTTCTATTTCTTGTGGAAAATATGCCTCTTTCATTTATTCCTCCCTAAACTTAATGTATTTATTTTAACATAAAATAGCATTTTTTTACAATTATTATCTTTTTTAACAGTGAGCGTCTTTAGTTCCCTCCCCTTTTATTATTTAACGTGGGGAGGGTGCCGAAGGCGGGAGAGGGTTTTATCAACTTTAGATTAAACGAATATTGATTACGTTGATTGAATAACTATGCGCCGTGAGCGTGTATGCGTCAGCATACGATAGCGAACGCAAAAGTGCAGGCTCTGCCTGCTAGTTTATCCATTTAATCCACGCTCGTAAGAGCGTAGGAAACTATTGCGTAGTTTTTCTTTTTTTGCTTACTTTTTTCTTTTTATTTTGCAACAAAAAAGAAAAAAGTAAGAACTCTATTAAATTATGCCAAAGGTGTGAAAGAGGTTGGAAATTAGCATCAATCTTCAACCTTTTTCGCACCTTTAAGGTCACTATCAAAATACCCGACAATAAATTTAAACGTATTTAGAGCGGAATCAATGCTCATAACACGAGGTTTGTTGCCACGCTTTTCTTTAACTGTAATCGTGCCATTTTTTAAATCAACATCTTCTAAAATATACACATGCCAAGTTCTGCCATCAAGCATTTTTACGCCAGTACCAATCACAAAACTATGATTTTTCTCTTTTTCCATTTTCTCAAATAAGTTCATAACCTCGTCACGGTAACCATTCAAATCAAAATTAAAATCTTGTTCTGCAATAACACGAGGTTCAACGCCTGTAAAAATCTTCATAAAATGTGAAGGTAAGTTGTTCTCAAACGCATAATCTTTAAATTTATCAGTGAATCTGCATACCCAAGGCTTTGCCTTGTGCTTATTCTCGTATTTTGCAACAGAAACGTCCATGCTTCTAATAATTTCGTTATCTTGTAATCGATAAAGTTTCTCGTAGCCTTTTACGACTGCGTTAGTTGGAATAGTGTATTTTTCTACATTGTCGTTTGGTGCGTATAAATAGCAATTAATCAATTTGGGATTTCTGTCATCGTATTTAATGTGGTCTTTGATGACTTTTCGTCCGTTTTTTGTGTGAGAAAGCGTTTCTAAGGTCGTCATTAAATAGCAATCACTAAAATGTTGCTTAGTGCTTTCAAACTTGTCAATGTCTTTATCAGTAATAGAAGCACGAAAAGAAATATTCACACTGTTTAAACGACCTATCATACCTCTATTAAAAATGAAAAATATAAATTATTGCTTAATTATTTCAAAAATGTTACAATTTAATAATAAATAGTAATGACAATTCATTTTTAGGTATTGTTCAATATCATTAAAAGAGGAATTTTATGGAAATATTAATTGGTTCAGACCATGGCGGTTATAAACTTAAACAAGAAATTATTAAATATTTGAATGAATTGGGGCATAGTGTAGAAGATTGTGGCTGTTACACAGAAGAGTCATGTGATTACCCTGATATTGCTCAAGAGGTTGCAAAAAAAGTTCTAAATACAGGCAAAAAAGCAATACTGGTTTGCGGCACAGGTATTGGTATGTCAATTTCTGCAAACCGTTTCAAAGGTATTAGAGCCTCTCATTGCACAGATACCTTTTCTGCCAGAATGACTAGAATGCATAATGATTCAAACATTCTTTGCTTAGGTGAAAGAATTACAGGAACAGGACTTGCTCTTGATATTGTTGAAATCTGGTTGAATACAGATTTTATTGGTGGAAGACACGAAAGAAGAATTAATAAACTGGAGATATAAATGACAGAAGAAATTACATCATATAAATTTGCTTGCGTAGTTGCAAGATTTTTAGAAGAAAGAATTGCAAGTGATATTTCAATCTTGAATATTAGTAATGTTTCTTCTTTTGCAGATTATTTTGTAATCTGTTCAGCGCAAACAAGCACACAAGTAAAAGCTTTGACAGAAAATTTGGCAGAAAAAGTTAAATCAACTTTTTCTAGATTGCCACTCGGAAGAGAAAACGATGTGAAAAATCGCTGGAATTTAATCGATTACGGTGATGTAGTTGTTCATATTCTTCAACAAGACGAAAGAGAAGCTTATGCGATAGAAAAATTCTGGAACCACGCATTTAGCATTCCTCGTAACACTTGGTTGGAAGAGTCTGTAGAATACTCTGTATACGAAAATATCAAGAAATAAAACTTCTTAAAGGAAGAGCTGAGCTTAAAAAGGTTAGATAATTTATGGATAAAAAAGAATTAAATAAAGCGATAGAAAAGACTGTTCTAAAGATGGCAATGGAGCCAAAGAACACAGAACATTATCATGAACTTGCTAAATATTATGCAATGGATAATCAGTATGACAAGGTTATTTCTGTCTATGAAAGTTTATTAGAGATTGACCCTAAAGATTTGCAGACATTGTTGAATTTGGGCAGTATTTGGTTCTATTCTAAGGAATACAAAAAAGCTTTAAAATACTTTAACCAAGCTATGTTGGTAAACCCTAGCAACTATTTGGTTTATTATAATATGGCCAATACTTATGCAGAACTTAAAAATTTCTCAAAAGCTTTGCATTATTATAATAGAACGCTTGATTTTAATTCCCAAGACCCAGAAATTTATAATGCGATAGCACTTTTGTACCACGATTTTGAAGACTATGTAGAAGCAAGAGCGTATTATGAAAAGGCATTATCACTAGAACCAGAAAATTTAACGGCACTAGTTGACTTGGGTAATGTTTGTTTTAAATTATTTGATTATAATAAAGCTTTAGAATACTATTACAAAGTATTTAAGCTTGCGCCTGATAATAAAACTGTTGCCCTGTGTATTGCAAATACGCTTGCGGTTACAAAAAACAAGCAAAAATGCTATGATTATTTTGAAAAAGCAATTGCTCTTCCTGGAGATAATTATAAAGCCTATATTTGTTATGCAATCGCAAAATCTGATTTTAAAGATTATGAGGACGCTATTGAGCTTTATAAAAAAGCGATTGAAATTAATCCAAAAGAAGCAAACGCTTATATTTTGACAGGCAACTTGTATTCTAATATCAAGAAATTTAAAGAGGCTGAAAAAGAATACAAAGAGGCTTTGAAAATTAATAAACTTGACCCAAGTATTTATGTTTTAATTGCGAATGTTTATTACATGAATAATGAAATTGAACGTTCAATTTATTCTTATAGAGCCGCAGTTAATATGCGACCAGAAAACGACGAATACAAACTTGTATTTATTCAAGTGTTAGATGATTATATAGAACAACATAGAAAGGACGATATCGTTGCAACCTTCTAAACAAATTTATCCGATTGAAAAATTGATAGCAGCTGCTTCATACTTAACAGCAGGTGGTGCAGGCTTTGTATGGCTTATTATTGCAGCTTTGATGAAGAAAAATGTTACACAATTTTTAATGTACCATATTTTACAATCGATATTTTTGTCTATTGCATATTTCTTGCTTGCAACTTTTGCGGAACTAATCTATGTAATTCTTTATAGAATCCCATTTATAAACGCAATTCCATATTTCATCAATATGCCTTTGCCTTTTGTTTTTGGCTTGTCAATCGTTCAAACAATAACTACTGCAATTATTTTGTACCTTGCGATTACCGCAGGAATGGGAATGTATAGCTATATTCCGTGGGTTTCAGATATTATAAATCAAAATACAGGCAGAAAATAAGTTTTTATCAGAAATAATTTTCTAAACTAATGGTAGGTTGGGCATTCAGCCCAACAACAATATTCAATATTTAACTCTGTTCAAAATAACAATAACTAAAATGAACTTATTCACTTAGTCACTCATTCACTTTACAATAACTTATATTAAAACTTTGACGCTAAACTAACTTCTTTTGGTTTGTAGTTGTTTAAATAATCTATGGCATCTTCTGGAGTTTCAGCTACATAATACAAATCTTTTGCACTGCTTTTTGCGAAATTTTCTTCTATCATTGTGTTGAAAAAATCAATAAGATTATCATAGAAATGGTTAACATTTAATAGAACAATTGGCTTAGAATTATATCCTAACTGTTTTTGCACAATCATTTCTGAGATTTCTTCTAAAGTTCCAAAACCGCCAGCAAGAGCAACTACTGCATCAGATAGTTCGTCCATTTTTGCTTTGCGCTCCCTCATACCTTCTGTTTTTACAAAAACATCACAATCTTCTGGGTTGGCTACTCCAAAATCAACAAGTTTTTTAGGCATTATTCCGAATATTTTACCGCCATTTTCTTTTGTAGCGCTGGCACAAGCATACATCAAGCCTAAACGACTTCCACCGTAAACAACATTGTAGCCATTCTTACCAAGCAAATTTCCAAACTCTATTGCCTTTTGGTAATATACTGATGCAAGTTTGTTGGAAGATGATGCGAAGACACAAACATTTTTCATTGTTCTATGCTCCCACCTTGCAAGTAGTAGTTAGAGCAACACAAACCCGTTCCATTTTTTGAACATTGTTGTTTTTGTTCATTAATTGTATCATTTTTGCAGAAAGGCTCAAATCTGTCTGAATAAATGTTCAAACCAAAAACGTCTTTACCCCAAACATTAGGTCCAACTTCTCCATTGACATCATACATAAGTAAGCCTAAAACACCGTCTTGAGGAGTGTCATAGAGCTTGTATGATACAATTGAATTTGTTTGGGTGCGCTTAAAGTCGTTAAATCTATAGGTGCTATTAGGGAAAGTTCCGTTCAAGAAGGTAATCTTGTAAGGCTCTGCACTTCCCTTAACTTCACCATTCAGAACTCCTTCAAAAGCCGTTTTGAAGTCGAAATTTTCTTCTTCTTTTTGTGCGTTAACTGCATAAAATATGTTGGCAAAATCGGACTGAACGTTACGCCATCTTGAAGCATTTTTTGCTTGCAAAGAATCGTCTAACGATAACGGCGCAACAAGGAACGCAACTATCAGAAATATTACAAATAAAATTGAAACCTCAACTATTGTGAACGCTTTTTTCATTCCAGTCCTCTCTTTTTCTAACCTCTTGCCATCTCTAAATGTTTCTTTTCATCAATCAACGTACCATATATCCATTCAGGTACAAAGTTTTTGCCCAAAATTATTTGACCATTCATAATGTTTGGAGCGTGAAAATCTGAACCACCAGTTACTATAAGTCCCAAATTTTCTGCCATTGATGAAAAATATTCAACAATCGCTGGCGAATGTTTTCTATGGTAAGCTTCAATACCTCTTAAACCGCACGCCATAAGTTCTTTGATAAGCTTTTCTGCTATATCAATGTCATAAGGGTGCGCAATTACAGGAATACCGCCTGAATCATAGATTACTTCAACTGCGTCAAATGGAGAAACAGTTTTTCTTTCTACATATACAGGTGAATCTCTGTGGATATATTTACTATAAGCCTCCATTACATTGCTTGTACCACCGACGTTTGTAATAGCTTTTGCAATGTGTGGACGTCCTATACTACCACCTTCAGCCACCATATTTTTTACATCTTCAAATGCAATTTTTATACCTTCTTTTTTATTAAGTAGGCTTAAAATTTCTTTTGTTTGCTTAATTCTGGCGTGTTGTTGCACTTTCAAAAGATTTTTGAAGTCGCTTTTATTAACATCTGGAAAATAACCAAGAATGTGAACTTCGTAGTCCTTATAAAGAGTGTTAACTTCAATCCCTGGAATTAATTTAAAATCAACCTCTTTCTTTTTTAAGTATTCTAATGCAACATTATAAGATAAAACATTGTCGTGATCTGTAAGCGCAATAACTTGTAACCCAGCGTCCAATGCTAAATCAACAATCTTTTCAGGTGAAAAGACGCCATCTGAATAATAGGTGTGTATGTGGTAATCACCCTTCAAGCACCCACCGCCCTTATCAACCGTCTGTTCCAACGTTGACCTCACTTTCATTTTTACTATTATCTACTATTAAATTAATTCTTTTAATCTGTGTTGCACTTGTTCTATCAAAAAGAACCTCAACACCATTGATTTGAGTGAGTGTCGCTTGCGCTATTTCGTAGCGTTCTGGAAGCGAAGTTGATAAACGCTTTAAAGAGGTTTCAAACTCCATGCCGATTACACTATCTTCTGTGCCGCAAAAACCAGCATCAGTAATATATGCCATTCCATCATATATTTTTTCATCAGCAGTTTGAACATGTGTATGCGTTCCAAAAAAACCTTTTATCAAAGCGTTTTCTTCATTATTAAATTCTTTTGCTAGATATTTTGAAAAACAAATTTTTTCAGCAGTCGCTTCTGCGTGAAAATCGACAAATATGTGCTGCACGCCTTCGTTTTTAAGTCTTCTAATCTCTTCAACTACCACTTGCCAAGGTGAATCTATTGGTGGCATAAAAACACGACCTAAGGCGTTAATTACGGCTAATTTTTCGCCATTAACCTCAAAAACTCTTGCGCCAACGCCTTTAGTGCCAGCTGGGTAATTTATTGGACGCAATAAATTGTCAACGTTTTCTATGTATTCAAAAATATCTCGTTTATCCCAAATGTGATTGCCAGAGGTAAAACAGTTTATGCCTGCGTTGTTCAAATCCTCATAATTTTTTTTCGTAAGTCCAAAACCATGTGAAGCGTTTTCAATGTTTGCAATCACAAAATCAGGCTTTGTTTCTGTATTTTTATTTAACAAAGCAAGATAATTTTTAATTGCTATTCT
This sequence comes from uncultured Candidatus Melainabacteria bacterium, assembly GCA_934757275.1. Lineage (GTDB taxonomy): Bacteria > Cyanobacteriota > Vampirovibrionia > Gastranaerophilales > Gastranaerophilaceae > CAG-196. The sequence continues at coordinate 201,014 of CAKVLN010000002.1, read as the reverse complement.
TCCCTGTCTTCCTGTTATATCTCCGAAAAATAATAGTTTCATACCTAAACCCATGTCATTTTATTATAAAATGGGGAAATAATTTCCCCATTTTTACTATTTAGCTATTTCAGTTGTTCTAAACTCTCTTACAACCGTTACTTTAATTTGTCCTGGATAATCAAGCTCATCTTCAATCTTTTTCGCAATATCTCTTGCAAGTTTTTGAGAGGCTAAATCATCAAACATTTCTGACTGAACAATTACACGAACTTCTCTACCAGCTTGAACTGCAAATGATTGCTTGATACCTTCATATCCATTAACAATTTCTTCTATTTTTTGCAAACGCTTAATGTAGATTTCCAAAGTATCACGTCTTGCACCAGGGCGTCCAGCAGAAATCGCATCAGCAAGTTTTACTAGAACCGCTTCAACAGTGTTCGCAGTAACGTCATCGTGGTGAGCTTCAATTGCGTGAATTACTTCAGGTTTTTCACCATATCTGGTTGCAAGTTCTACGCCAAGTTGAATGTGAGTACCTTCTTGAGTTTGGTCAACTGCTTTACCGATATCGTGAAGTAAGCCTGCACGTTTTGCTATATAAACGTTTGCGCCTAATTCAGCGGCTAACATGCCAGCAATATGTCCAACTTCAAGTGAATGTTTTAGGACATTTTGACCATAACTTGTTCTATAATACAATCTACCTAAGTTCTTGATTAATTCTTTGTTTAAACCCATTATGCCCATGTCAAGAGCTGCGTTTTCGCCCTCTTTCATGATTTTCTTTTCAACTTCTTCTCTAGATTTTTCGACAGTTTCTTCAATTCTTACAGGGTGAATACGACCGTCTTGAATAAGTTTTTCAAGAGCAATTTTCGCGATTTCTCTTCTTACTGGATCAAAAGCTGATAATACAACAGCTTCTGGAGTATCGTCAATGATTAAGTCAACGCCTGTAAGTGTTTCAAGGGTTCTGATGTTACGACCTTCACGTCCTATTATTCTACCCTTCATTTCGTCGTTTGGAAGAGAAACTACAGAAACTGTAGATTCTACAACCTGCTCCATCATACATCTTTGCATTGTTGTTGTAAGAATTTCTTTTGATTTTTCAAGAGCATCTTCTCTGATTTTTGCTTCGTTTTCACGAATTAATTGCATTTGCTCTTGTGCCAAATCATTTTTCAATTGTTCAAGTAACATTTTTTTTGCATCTTCTGTTGACATGCCCGCAATTCTTTCGAGTTCAACAGTTTGCTTTTGAACGATTTCGGCTAAAAAATCTTCTTTTTCTATTAATTGATCTTTTAATCTATCTAATTCTAATTCTTTGTCAGACACCTCTTGCATTTTATCTTCAAGTTGGTCTTCACGCTTAGAAAGCTTGTTTTCTATTGTTGCAAACTCTCTTCTACGCTCTCTTTCGTCTGCATTTAATTGTTCTCTTTCACTATGCAAAGCTTCTTTTGCCTTTATTAGGGCTTCTTTTTGCATAATTGCTTCTTTTTCTTGTAAATCTTTTTTAGATTGCTCAGTTTGCTGAACAAGATTTTTGTACTTAACTCTTTGCACTGCAATAACAGCAACAAGTACAACCAGCGCAATTATTGCAACAGTAAATAATGCATTCATTTAGCACCTATTCCTTTTCTATTTTTTATATATACACGAAGTCCGAGTACATGTATCCTACTCGGCAACTATTAAATATTCTCAATAATCTTCTCTATCGCATATATTTTCAAAAATTTATTATACTACTACTGATTTTATCATATCATATAAAGCAGGTTTTGTACATAAATGAAAATATATGTTTACATTTGTTGGTTGCTGATTAATTTAATTACCCCAACTATCTACGACTTTCTTCTAATTTATTTTCCTCCTAACTAAGTCATAATGTACATGAAAAAAGGAGGTATGATATGAAATATATCAAATATTTAGCTTATGCTTTAACACTCGTTGGGGCATTGAATTGGGGACTTGTTGGTTTATTAGGTTTCAATTTAGTTGCCCAAGTCTTTGGTGACATGACTATTATGTCAAGAATAGTATATTCTTTGGTTGGTTTAAGTGCAATCGCATCTGCATATTTTATGTATAACTGCGATAGAACCCATATCGAAAATTGTGAATACGGACATTGTAACTTTTAGTTTTATTGACTGCTGGCTTTAGCCAGCAGTCAATAATTACAAACCTCCAGCAATCTTGCGAAAGTCGTTGCAATTTGTTATCATGGAACTAGAAACATTAACAAAAGGCGGTTTATGCCAAAGAAAAAATTAAAAAAGATTACGCTGGAGAATTACCTCAACTATTATTATGACATTCCTTATGAAGGAAAAACTTCTGCAGGCAAACCTTTAAGAAAACTCAAAAATATTACTTGTCCTTATAGAGGCATAAAAATTATTCCCTCTGAAACAATTAAACCTTTTGAGAAGGGGTTAAGTAAATGTCATAGTGCAGAAGATACGATTTTGTTGTTGAGCAATTATCAAGAATATATGTTGCCAGTTGAAAAGGCTATGTTTGCGATTTTTAAGGATTTTTCACTCCTTAATCCAGACGACAACTTGCAAAATTGCTTGCAAATGATTAAGACAAATTGTTTGACTAAGTTGAAATTGGAAGAGCTTGAGGTTCTAGATGATGTTGATTATTTGACAAGAAAACTTTCACCGCAAACTGCTTTAAAAATTCGTGGAAAAACGACAAAATGCAGACAAATAATTTTAGCAAATTCTAAACATGACACCTTCAAGAGAAAAACTTTTTTGAGTTCTCTAGAGGAAATTATTCCAAATGCTAACGAAAGAGAAATTTTTAATGATATAAAAAATAAGGCACTTTTTCTGCCTACTTCTGAAAGTAGTAGAAATGCGTTTGTTGTAAAATATTCAAAACGCCAACAAACAGAGATTGTAAGACGTATTTTTATTGCTTCGACTGGCTCTATTGAACATATTACGCCAGCTTCTGCAGGCGGATTGAATACGATGGGAAATTTTTTGCTAACTTCTGCTAGTGGTAATCGTTATAGAGAAAATATGCCGCTTTGTGAATATATAAAGCGATTTCCAGAAATTCCAAAATTTGCACAAATTTATATAGACGATATTATCAATCAAATTCATAATGGTAATTTGCAGGGCAATGAAACTTATCCATATAAGATAAAGAAAAAGTTGTTTGAAGAAACTGAGGGACGAATTTTCTTGAGCCTTTCAAAATATATGTATTCAGAAGAAGAGGCTTGCCTTGCCGTTAAAGAATATCAAAATAGATGGAAGTAAACATTAAAAAAGGACTGCCATTTGACAGTCCTTTGAAAATTATTTATACCTTGCGCTTACGAGCAGCTTCTGATTTGCGTTTTCTCTTTACGCTTGGTTTTTCATATCTTTCACGCTTTTTAACTTCTGATAAGATACCAGCTTTTTGAATTTTCTTTTTGAATCTTCTTAATGCGCTTTCGATACTTTCGTTTTCGCCAACTTTAACTTCTGCCATTTATATTTTCACCACCTTTATAGCATATTGTGTTACAAATCTATGTTATAACAACCTTTTTATTATTTCAAGTGCTTGTAATTACTTCTTTACAACTCTTTAGATAATCTTTAAACTGATTTACCTTTTTATCAAATGAATTTAGGCATTTGATACTACACAAAAGCAGGTGCAGGTTGTTCAATAACTGAACGAACGTAGTTGTAATAATCGTTTTTAGTTCCGTATTTTTCAATTTTTTTAAGCAATTCGTCTTTTGTGATAAAGCCTTGATTAAAGGCAATTTCCTCTAAACAAGAAATTTTAACACCTTTGTTTAATTCCATCGTTTGAACAAAAAGACTTGCTTGTAGCATAGAATCGTGAGTTCCTGTATCTAACCACGCAAAACCACGTCCTAAAATTTCTACATTCAATTCGCCAATATCAAGATACATTCTGTTCAAATCAGTGATTTCAAGCTCACCTCTTGCAGAAGGTTTAAGTTGTTTTGCAAAATCGCAAACTCTGTTATCGTAGAAATAAAGCCCTGTAACTGCGTAATTTGATTTTGGGTGCTGTGGTTTTTCTTCTAACGAAATAGCTTTTTGGTTAGCGTCAAACTCAACAACTCCAAATCTTTCTGGATCTTTTACTGTGTAGCCAAAAACAGTTGCACCAGCGTGTTTTTTTAAGGCATTTTTCATTATTGTAGAAAAGCCATGACCGTGGAAAATGTTATCACCTAGAATTAGTGCAACATCATCTTGGCCAATAAAATCTTCTGCTATCAAGAAGGCATCAGCAATTCCTCTTTGAACATATTGTATTTTATAATGAAGATTTAGTCCGAATTGTGAGCCATCGCCTAAAACTTTTATAAAATTGTCGTAATCAAGCTCGTTTGTTATGATTAAGATATCCTTAATGCCGGCAAGCATAAGTGTTGATAAAGGATAGTATATCATCGGCTTATCGTATATTGGTAACAAAATTTTTGATATTGGCTGTGATGCTGGATATAATCTAGTTCCAGCTCCTCCTGCTAATACAATCCCCTTCATCTTAACTCCTTATTTTCTAAAATCCTTTAAACCTTTTTCTACGCATGCCATATCATCTAAACAAGAAGGCGTAAGATTCATACCTTTTTTCTTGTTAAGCAATAAAACATAAGGTACATAACTTCCTTGATAATTTCTCATCAATTCTTTGCCATAAGGTGACATTGCGTTGATTTTAAAGAAATTATATTGCCCATCATACATTTTGGTTAACTTGTTATACCTAGGCATAAATTGTTGGCAATAGCTGCAATCACTAGTATATAGGTACAAAAATACGTTGTGCCCTTTGTTAATTGCATTTTCTACTTCGCCTGCAAATACTGGTAAAAAAGCCATTGATATTAAAATTAATAAACACTTCTTAAACATGCCTAAATGATATCATCTATATATTACATTTTCAATAGTACTGTTAGATTAGGCGGGAATTATGTTGACTTTTTTGTAGCAATCATTAAATCTAAAGTATGACTAAAGATTACTATAAAATTTTGAATATTTCAGAAACTTCTACCCCAGAAGAAATCAAACTTGCTTATAGAAAATTGGCTAGAAAATGGCACCCAGATGTAGCTGGTAATTCAAGCGAAGTTATTTCTAAATTTAAAGATATTAATGAAGCTTATGAAACTCTTTCTAATAGCGTTAGAAAAGCTGATTACGATAGAGTAAGAAAATTTTATAGCTATTCAAGTGTTGGAGCTGGTACAAAGAGTAATGAGTATAAAGAAACAAGCTCTGTAAATAAAGAAAATAGTGCTTATAAAAAAACTGAACCTAAACAAACTTATCACACAAAAGATGGGTTCAAATTTAGTTGGGAGGACTTCTTTTTCAAGGCTCAAAAACAAGAAAAATCTCTACCTCAAAAGGGTAAAGATATTTTTTCTGATGTTGAAATCTCTGTGTTTGAAGCATTGGGAGGAGCAACTAAAGTTATTAACATGCTTCAAACTAATCTTTGTCCAAAATGCCAAGGAAGAAGATTTGTAAACGGTTCAGAATGTCCTTTCTGCAAAGGAAAAGGGGAAACTTCTACTTATAAAAGATTTAATGTGAGAATACCTGCAGGTATTAAAGATAAATCAAAAATTAGGTTGGCAGGGGAAGGCGAAAAAGGGAAAAATGGTGGTGCAAATGGTGATTTGTACTTAATTATTCACATAAGAGAACCAAAAGGTTATCAGACTGAAGGCTTAAATATTCTTAAAACTATTCCAATAACTCCTTTTGAAGCAGTTCTGGGGGCAAATATTACAATTCCGACTTTAACTGGAAATGTTTCTTTAAAAATTGCTCCAAATACAAGAAATGGACAAAAAATAAGACTTTCTGGTTGTGGAATTGAGCAAAATGATAAAGTTGGTGATATGATAGTAACTGTAGAAATTCAAATTCCTAAAAGTTTGTCAGAGGAAGAAATTGACTTGTACAAACGATTGGCAGAAATTTCTACAAGCAGTGTACGCAATTAAGAAACGTCGCAGGTTGGCTTTCAGTAGTCGTAGGTTGTGCTTTCAGCCCAACAAATAGTTTCTTAATATCAAAAAGGAAAATTATGTCATCAATAAAAGTAAGAGAACTCTTTGCATCAATTCAAGGTGAAGGTCCACTGGTTGGTTATAAACAAGTCTTTGTGCGTCTTTGTGGTTGTAATTTGAAGTGCAGTTATTGTGATACAGATTTTGATGCTAGAAATGCTAAAGAGTACACTGTGGACGAACTTGCTAAATATGTAAATTCACATTTGGAGTGTAATTCAGTGTCTTTAACTGGTGGAGAGCCTTTGTTGCACGTGGAATTTATAAAAGAGTTTGCAAAAAAGTCTAAACTTCCGATTTATTTGGAAACTAATGCGACTTTACACGAGCAATTGAGAGATGTTATAGATTGTGTTGACTATATTTCAGCTGATATTAAATTACCAAGTGCAACGAATTTAGCACCTCAATGGGAAACGCATGACAAATTTTTTGGGGTGGCTCGAGAAAAAGATTTTTATGTAAAAGTTGTTTTTGATTCTAATATTACAGAGGAAGAAGTTGAACAGGTTTTAAAATTGGCTGAAAAATACGCAGTTGAACTTGTTTTACAACCTATGATGATAGGAAAAACACCTTCTGTAAAATCTGAATTTATGCAAGATGTGCTTGATAGATTTTTGCAAAAGCACAAACGCACTCGCTTGATACCGCAGGTGCATAAGTTTATTGATGTAGAATAGTTAAGTTGTTAATAACACCCTCTCACGCCTTCGGCACCCTCTGAATTGCGCTAGCTGAGCGACTTTAGCACCCTCTCCTTGCAGGAGAGCGAATTTTCGGTAGGGCGAAAGCCCGTAAGAGCAAATAATATGGAAATGACCAGTAAGAGCCATTCTGGCTTTGAGGTCATTGAAATATTATGCTCGCCCGAATAATTCAAGGCAGGGTTAGGGTGAGGTGTTTTCAATACGCTCAATAAACAAAATATAATAAAAACTCTAAAATCGTTCAATACCACATTCCATCTATATTCCAACTTATTTCTTTCCCCCTCGATTGTAAACATTTGTAACAATATTTTCAAAAAAACTAAAGTTTTTAAAAAATGTGCCGATATACATAACAAAAGTAGGATTGTAGTATTAGAAAATAATAGAAAGGAGTTACAATGACTACAAATGGTGTTAATTTTCAAAAGGCAGTAGATTATTGTATTAAAAACGGTGCAACCGTTTCAGAAAGTGCTGCGAAGTTTGGCGTTGATTACAAAGAACTTTCAAGATATCTTTCAGAAGCAATGAACCCTAATGGCGGTGGTGCTCCTGAAGATAAATTGGAAATCAGTAATCACGTTGCAAAACAAGAACTCTCACACGCAAAAGTTAAACTTGGCACAAGAGAGTACACAATTGTTGCCGTTGCGGTAAACGGTGAAAAAGGTGCTTCTGCAAGAGTATACGACAAAAATGGTGAACAAATTACAGTAGATGACTTGAAAAAAGAGTTTAATATTAGAACTCTTTCTGTTGCTAATGACGGTCAAATCAATATTGTTGTAGAACCAGATGCTCCAAAACTTACAATTGTTCAAAATTCAGACAACAAAGGCAGTTGGTTTGATACTTTTGCAAACTTCTGGCGTAGAGGCAATAAAGAAGCTGCAGGTGGAAAAGACTACGACGCAGGCTCACTTGATGAGGTTGTAGTTGTAGCTAATAATCCTAATGTTGCTAAAGCTGGTGGCGCAAATGGTGTTGCTGGTGGAAATAGCGTAGCTGCAAATGGTGTTGAAAATGGAACTGCAGTGAAAACTATGGACGATGTTTATGCACAATTTGCTTTGGACAAACCGCAAGCTAATAAAGCAGAAGATGCAGTAAAAAATGCTTATGCTAAATTGTCACCAGAAGATAAAAAGAAAGCCATGGAATTAGCTACTTCTGCAATGGAAAAAGCGGAAGCTGGCGATGTTGAAGGCGCGCAAAAAGATGCTTCTGAATTGGATAAATTTATGGGTAATGTATTTGGTGGCCTAGGTTTAATCGACCTTCCAGAAGAAGCTAAAGTTGCTCTTTTAGTTGTTGGTATCGCTGGTCTAGCTTATGCAGCTGCTGAAGCTGGTGTAGCTGCCGTAACTTCTAAGGTTGCACAAAGAGCAGCCGCAGTATTTATGGCAATGGGCTTGACAAGTTGTTCTGGCGATGATTTGGGTGGCAAAACTGAAATTAACCAAAATGTAAATATTACAATTACTCAAAACAGTAGCTTGGAAGACGCAATTGATGCCTTGTTACAAGGTCAAGAAGTAACTAACGCAATTCTGCAAAAAATTCTGGAACGTGAAATTGAAAACGGTGCTACTGCAAAAGAAATTCTCGACCTTTGCGGCGGAAATGCTAAGATGCTCTCAAAAATTCTTGAGGCAATGACTGAAAACAATAATTTGTTAGCAGAAGTTAAGAATAGTATCAATTCAGGCACAGAAAATATTATGAATGCTTTAGTTGATATTAAAGGCAGCGTAGATACTTTGACTGAATTAGTTAAAGCCTTCCCTCAATACACTTCACAGTTGAACGAAATTATTAACGGTATTAAAACTGGTAATAAGACAATGAGTGAAATGAAGGGTCTTATTGAAGAATTGTTGAAGAAAACTGTTGCAAACGGTGATACTCAAGTTAATATCTTGAATAAGCTTACAGAAATCGAAAATTCTAACAAGTCAGATGGTGAAAAACTTGCAGCAATGTTGAAATTATTGGCTGAAATGAAATTGACTCTTGATGGTATTGCAGGTGATTTAAAAACTCACTTTAAAAATGATGCTAAAGTTAATGGTTACTTAGAAAAAATTCTAGAAGAAACTAAGAAAAACAATACTAAGGCTGATGAAACAAACGCTTTGTTGCAAAAATTGTACACATTAGTTGAAAAACTCGGCTCTAAGGGTGATGCAATGGGTAAAGAAATCCTTAACTACATCGCAGCCGTTGGATTTGAAATGAATGGTAACTTCTCTAAATTGATTGATGCGGTAAATAATGGCAATGTTAAATTAGATGATATTACTGCTCTATTACAAAAGATTAACGCTAATGTTGTTAAGAATGGTGAAAATGGTAAGAAACTCGGTGATGAAATTCTTAACTACATCGCAGCCGTTGGATTTGAAATGAATGGTAACTTCTCTAAATTGCTTGATGCGGTAAATAACGGTAACGTTAAATTAGATAACATTACTGCATTATTAGAAAAAATAAACGCTAATGTTGTTAAGAATGGTGAAAATGGCAAAAAACTTGGTGATGAAATTCTTAACTACATAGCAGCCGTTGGTTTTGAGATGAATGGTAATTTCTCTAAATTGATTGATGCAGTAAATAAAGGTAACGTTAAAATTGATAGCGTTATAGCATTATTAGAAAAAATAAACGCTAATGTTGTTAAAAATGGTGAAAATGGCAAAAAACTTGGTGATGAAATTCTTAACTATATTGCGGCCGTTGGTTTTGAAATGAATGGTAATTTCTCTAAATTGCTTGATGCGGTAAATAAAGGTAACGTTAACCTTAATGATATCAAAGTATTAATTGCTCAATTAAATACTCAAGTTAAACAAAATGGAAAAGATGGCAAACAATTAGGCAATGATATTTTAAATACATTAAATGCTTTAGGATTTGAAATGAATAGAAACTTTACAGCTGTCCTTGAAGCAATTAATAAAGGTGTTGCCGGTGCAGATTCACTTCGTAGCTTATTGGAAAAAGTTGTTGACAATCAAGGTAAAAATACTAAGGCAATTCTTGAAGCAATTGGTAATATTAAGATTACAAATGGTGGTACAGTAAACTTGTCAAGCTTAGAAAAAATGGTGTCAGAACTTCTTGCACAGTCTAAGAAAAATGGTAATATCTTATCTAGCATCAATGGAAAAACAGATGTCCTTAATGCAACTACAAAATCAATCTTAGAAGCTCTACAAAAAGAAGTTGGCAAGAACGATAATAGATACACTAACATTATGAATATCTTGAATGTAATTGCTAGTAAGACTGGTAATAAGGGCGATGATTCTAAGTTGTTAGCAAAACTTGATAAAATCTTAGCAAAACTTGATGAAATCAAAAATGCGATAAAAGACCACAAGGTAACGGTAGATGTTACAGGTAAGGTAGAATGCAAATGTAATTGTGGTAAAAATCACGAAGGCATTCTAGGTGACTTGAACGATATCTTATCTTAATTCGGTAATTATAAGTACATATCTAGAAATCGGGTGATATTCCGTCACCCGATTTTTTTGCTTGATAGTTCATTTTATCTTTTCAATACGCCCAATAAGCAAATTTAAGGTCATTCAGAGTGCGATTAGCACGAAGAATCCAGCTGGTTATTAACTATTACCATTTGGTCTGAATGTTGGGCAGGTATGCCCAACTGACTTTTACAATAGTGGATTACTTCGTCGCTCACGCTCCTCGTAATGACTGGACGTAAAAACTCCTAGTTGTGCGTCGTTGCGAGAAAATCGTAACATTTTCGTGGCAATCTCAAACCTCACTGATTAGAGAGGGCGCAGTTGTACGAGCGTAAGCGAGTTACAAATGCGGGTGGGTATTGATAGAAAGTTGTTGTATGTTGATATTTTAAAGTATTTGTTGGGCTGAAAGCCCAACTACCTAAATGTCACGTTTTGTGAGAGGTAGAACACCCGTTTGCGAGAGCAAACTTGGGGGTGAGAATCCCAACAAAAAAACTCCCTAAAGGGAGTCTTAAAAATGCGCTTGGAGGGATTCGAACCCCCGACCTTTTGGTTCGTAGCCAAACGCTCTATCCAACTGGGCTACAAGCGCAAAAATTGTCTTAAATATCTTCAACATGTTAACTATACCAACAATATAAAAAATTATCAAGTCATATTTTCGTTTTTAGTTTTTCCTTTCAAAATTTGGATTACTTTGTCACTGTCGCTCCTTGTAAAACGATTTTTCTTAACAATTCTTAATAAAAAAGGCAATTTTTTGAGGTATGTAAACTTTATATATATAAGAGGATAGAACTATGTCATTAGTAACAAACAATTCAGAACAACCAAGAGTTTGGGTTGATGGTCAATATCTACCAGCAACCAAAGCTTCTAATGGCGAATGGTTTGTAGAAATTGATGGTAAAAAAGTTAAGGTGGATAAAAACGATTTGTTTGGAATCAATAGCAACCTTACTGAACACCCTCAAAAATTGGTTAATTATTATGATGATTTGATAGCTAAAAACGAAGAAAAAATTGATTATCTTAAAGCGACTGGCGAAGCTATTAAGTCACAAATGAAAGGCGTTAAAGAACAATTTGACGATTTGTTGAACAAATTTGGCGTAAAAAAATATTCTGATATTGATGACAAGTCACAACAAGCCGAGGCTAAGAAATTCTATGCTGATTTGTCAAGTTTGAGAAGTGCAAAGACCGCTAATTCTAATAGAGAATATAGCGCATATATGACCGCATTTGATTACACTTTAGCAAAAGGCAACTGGCAAAATCAATTAGCTTTAGCAGAGCATGTTCAAAACTCAATCTTTGGTTAGAAATTTATTCTTTCTTTTTCAATAACCAATGGTTTCTTTTCTGCAAAACGGCAGAGCATGATTAAGTATTCGCCAATCATTCCAACGCTCAAAAGTTGTACGAACATCAAAAAGTACAAAGAAAGCATTTTTTTCGGAATGATAAAATTCATGTAGCCAACATAGCAAATAAGGCTTAAAACGATTAGTACAAGCGTAATAAGCGAACCAAAGAAACCTATCATTGTGATGAAGTGAATTGGTACTTTGGTTGTGCGAGTAAGCCCAAGCATTCCATTGTCCCATAGCGTTAATAAGTTTTGCTTGTCTACGCCATTTTTTCGTTCAGGTTGGTCGAAATCAATAATTTTCATTCTGTAACCCAAATCAAGAACCGCACCTCTAAAGTATGGATATGGGTCGTCAACCTCTTTGATTTTTTCGATAACTTTTTTGTCATAAAGCCCAAAACCTTTGTAGTTGCGCACTAGCTTTGTGCCTTCGTCTTTGAGCATATCAAGTGCCCAATAGTAGAACTTTCTCATAATATCTAGAAATTTGAATTTCTGACTGTCATATTTGCGTGCAATAACGACTTCGCAACCCTTTTCCCAGTTTTCTACAAAATCGTATATAAGCTCTGGTGGGTCTTGTAGGTCTGATGCCAAATAAATTATCGCATCACCAGAAGCTTGACAAATTGCGTAGTATGGTGATTTTATGTTGCCAAAATTTCTTGAATTTAAAATTAATTTAACTCGATTATCTTCGTTTGCAATTTTGCGCAACTCATCTTGCGTAAAATCAGTTGACGCATTATCAATAAAGATAATTTCAACATTGTATCTGCTACTAAGTTTTTCTGCGATTTCTTTTAACTTTTTGTAAAGCAAAGAAATGTTATCTTCTTCGTTAAAACACGAGGTTACAATACTAATCTTTTTCATAGTCACATATTAACATAGATTTTAAAATTGCAAAAGGGGGAAGTGACGAAGTAATGCATTGTTATAAATTTTTTGCAGAATTAACGCCAACCTCTTTGAGGGAGAGGTCATTTCCGTTCGTGAGGCTTCGCCGAACGTTACGGAAACGGGTGAGGGTTAGACCTTTTAATTTGAGAGTAATTAATACTCACCCGCATTAGTAGCTTTCGCAAAGCTCAAGCACGACTGCGACCTCCCTAACTAGTGAGGCACGACTCCTTCCCTAGTTAGGGAAGCGGATTCTCGGTAGGGCGAAAGCCCGTAAGGTGGAGGTCGGACGTTACTCCGCCGACACCCCGAGTAATCCAAGACAGGTTGGGAAGGGTATTACCCCGTAAGGATTCATAATAGAAAAATGTAGAGTGCTGTCGTTTGACGCACCAATAACTTCTTGACCAAATGGACATGGTTAATAAAAGGCTGGATTCTTCGTGCTAATCGCACTCAGAATGACCCTATGCGTTATTTGAGCGACTTTAGTACCCTCCCCTTTCAGCAATTCAACATGGGGAGCGAATTTTCGGTAGGGCGAAAGCCCGTAAGAGCAAATAATATGGAAATGACCAGTAAAAGCCATTTTGGCTTTGAGGTCATTGCAATATTATGCTCGCCCGAATAATTCAAGACAGGGTGCCGAAGGCGGGAGAGGGTGTTATCAACTTTTCCAGATTGCCACGAAAATCTTGCGATTTTCTAGCAATGACGCTCAATTAGACGTTTTGACGTCCAGTCATTACGAGGAGCGTGAGCGACGAAGTAATCTATTGCAGAGAAATGTTAAGAAATCGTAATAATATTTTTAATATATTCTCAATTGTTAAGAGAATTGGAAAATTGTTACAATCGGTGCAAAAGTAGTAGTAATAACAGTGGTAGCTATTGTTTATGTCAAAAGTCTTCAATGAAGATTAAAGTTTTTGCGAAATATGCCGATATAAAAAGAGTAAACATAAACAAAAGAAGAAAACCAAATAGAAAGGAATTACTCATGTTAAGATTGTCAAGAACTTTTTCATCATTAAAATTTACTAAATTTAATGAGGCTAAAAAAGTAGAAGAAGAACAAGAACAAGAACAAGAACCTAAAGCAAAAGCTCCTGCAACTCAAAATGATTCAAAAAGTGTAAATATTGAACCAAAAGTTTTGCAAGATTTCTTAAATTCTAATGCTCAATTAAACATTGTTTTAATTGCTACTGGTGATAAGAATGCAGTTTCTGACGAAGACGCATTAGCAAAAGCTATGAAAGATATGGGCTTGAGAAAGACAAGTGCTCAAGATATTTATTGCGAGTTACACAATCCAAATATGCCAGCTGGTAATTATACAAAGCAACGTCATTATTATTGGGATAAAACAAATCAAAAAATGGTTGAGTTACCAGATGTTTATTATGTAAGCTCAGATAGACATCAGGTAAAAGATATGATAGATAATTATAATAAAACCGGTTCTGTTAATTCAGCAGAAACACTACCGGAAACAGATTCTAAACCTGTAGTGACAGATGCTCCTGCATCAGATTCAACGCCAACTCCAGCCCCAACTCCAGCTCCAACTCCAGCTCCAGAGGTAGAAGAGCTTCCGAATACTCCTAAAGTTGAAGAAACTCCGGAACAAACTCCAAGCGTTGAAGAAACTCCGGAAGAACCTGCTCAAACTAAAGCTGCATTGGGTGAATTTGATTTTTCAGTCATTGATGGGTATGATAATGACTTTTCGAGTTTTTATACTCAACCTTCAATTGAAAACTTGGGTAGTGCAACCAGCAAAAATGTTATCGATGAAGGTTATTGGGATAAAGCATTGGAAGCATTAGAAAAACTTAAACCGCAGTTGCATGAGTATATTAAGGCTCAAATGGATAGCAAGAACTTAAATTATAATTATGGTACAGTTGATAAAATATTAAATACGTTTATCTCTGAAGCAGTAACAAGTGGTCTTATTCATGCAAATTTACCATTAGAACAAGATGTAAATAACTGGGGAGAATGTAATGTTCCAACTGGAAATAAAACATGTGATTTAAAAATGAGTTCTGTGGTTAATTCATTATTATCAAAAGTTGATGCTGAATTAGGTATTGATTCTAAGTATACAGATTTTGGTACAAAAAGTTTCGCACATGATGCGCCAAATGCGTTTACAGAAGCAAATCAATCAAGAGGTTTATATTATAGCCCATTGATGGAAACTGCCGATAAATATCTTTCTGAAGAAGATAAAATTTTAAAAACAGTATTGGTAGGGCTTACAATTGATGATAGTATTCCATTTGGCAATACTTATACAAGAACAAAGCAAACTGTAGATAAAGTTGTTGAAATGTATTCTAATCATGTAGAATTATATTTAAAATCAAAATATCAAACTTTAAGTGATGAAGAAATTTCAGCTATTTTAAATAATCTAAAAAATGAAATATCACAAGACAGTGTTCTAGAAAATTTAAAAAATACTGATGGAACTTATGATTTAGAAGCAATTGTTAAATATTTTGGTGAAAAAGCTGAAAGTTTAGCTAATGGTTCTCACAATGAAGGCGTATTATTTGGTGTTACAGATGAGACGGACGCAAAGAAAGCAAGAAAAGATGCTGAAGAAGTTCTCAGAAGTTTTAATAACATGACTGATTATAAAATTGAACAGATTTTGACAACAGTTTCATCTTACGGTGACAAGTTAAATGCTACAGATTTATGGACTATAACAGTCAAATTGCTAAATTATTACGAAGATAGTAATGTCATTACAACTTCCGCAAATACTTTTGATAAAGAAGCCGGTTTATCAATTATGCAAAAAGATTTAATTAAAATAATTGATGAGTATTTATCTAAAAAAACAGATGAAACTGTAAAAAAAGATGATGATTCTGTTCAAAAACCTTTAGAGGAGAATAATCAAATGACTTTTGAACCTTTATTAAGAGCGCCTTCTACAGTGCCATCAGAAGATGATGAAGATTTTACTATCCCTACTATTTTGCAAAAAGCTCCTCCTAGTCAAGAAGAATTAAATGCAATAGATGATGTTATAAATAAAAAATTTGAAAATATGCAAAATATTTTTGAATATTAATAAGAAATAATGAGGTAAATATGGCAAGTATTAACGGTTTTGATTTTTCAAAATATGATGTTGGTGGTACCCAAAAAGGCGATAAAGCTGGTGATAAAAAATTAACAGGTGATGAAGCTAAAAAGGCTAGAGCTGATGGCTGGACTGTTTGGGACGGCTTTATTGAGGGTGATAAAGTAGAACATGTAGATAATAATGATAATAAGTCTGCTTTATGGCAAGGGCTTAGAACCATGTTTAACATGCATTCATCAGATTCATATATCAAATTCAACGAACTAAAAAACAAAATAATTGAACAAAAAATGGCAGAACAAGGAATTTATCCTTGGAAACATGGTGACGATAATATTTGGGATTGTGATTCTAAAGAATACCAAATTGCAGAGAAAGAAGCTGATGCGGAAGCTCGAAAAAAACTTGGATTAAGTAAAAATACTTTTGATACAGGCATGAAAATTATACCTAAATCTATAATTTCGGATAAATCAAAAGAAAAAAATGATGCAAACCAAAAACCTTCAATTTTAGGGTCGATGAATAATGAAATTTTAAAACAGCTTGCATCTGATATTAGGTATACAAATGAAGTTAATAATATTTTTAGTAAAATTCTAAAAGATAAATATTCAATTGATACAACAGGTAAAGACTTTGAAGAATTAAAAAAGCTTCGAGAACAGTATAAAGAAGATTTTGAAACTGCGAAGACTCAAGCTCGAGAAAAAACAGGTTTGAAGGACGCTAAGTATGTAGGAGAAAATGCAGAAGTTTCTTCCGAAGGAAAAACTTCTGCCGAGAATCCAGAAGCGTCGTCAACATCGGTTTCTGCTTCTGGTAAAACTAGTGGTGCTAAAAAAGCAGGAGGTGCTAAAAAATCTAGTACGAAAAACAAGACTTCTAATACTTATCAAAAAACTGCTTGTCCTACGATTTTCAAAAAAGGTGACAGGTATTATAGAAAATCGAATGATGGAAAGTATGAAGAAATTGGAGGTTTTCCGAATGAATACGATAAAAAATTGGGAATAACATCTTATAAAATCATAAAAATTAATAAAGATGGTTCTTATATTTCTATATCTAATAAAACAAAAAATGGTATTCAACATAAATTATATTTTGACAATAATGATATGAATACAAAACTAATAATATATCTTAATGGCAAAATGTATTGTGTATCTGATGGTTATAATGGTGCTGGTAACTTTAATAGAACGACATACTACGATGAAAATGGTAAGCCGATTAAAACTAAATATGCCAAAACTGGTGATAAAAATGGTAATGTTGGACTAGTTCGTAATCATAAAACTGGTCGTTGGGAAAAGCCAAAGTCATAAATAACTTGTATGTTGTGTTCAATATTTTTCATTGAACACGACTTTTTTAGCGAATACACGGGAATTGCTATAAGCAATTCCCACTTTTTTTTAAGATTTCTTTACAATCATGCAATTTTTTTTAATTTGTTGTTTTATATATAATATGGTTATGAAAGTTGGCAATGTAAATAATATTTATTTTAAATCGAAGGAGGTAGAAACACCTCGTAAGAATGCTATTGCCAAAAATCAAACTCAAATTAGAGAGCTATCAAACGTAACGCCTGATTTTAAGGTAAATTTGCCAACACCATATAAGAAAACGGGTGTTACACAATTAAGTAACGGTCTAACTCTTCATTCCTATAAATTAGCGAATGGTTACAAAGTTAGTGTTGTGCCGATGGAAGGCTCGCCAGCTGTTGTAAAAAATTATGTCAATGTAGGTGCAATGAATGAAACCGCTAATATAAAAGGCATAAGTCATTTTTTAGAGCACATGGCTTTCAATGGCACGAACGGCGAAAATGGTCACTTAAAACTTGATGTTGGTGACTCCTTCAAAAAGATTGATGCAATGGGTGGTTGGGCAAACGCTAGTACAAATTATGCGATTACAGATTATGTAAATTCTACACCATTATTGAATGACAATGATTTAGAAAAACAAATTCAAGTTATAGGTTCTATGGCAGAAGATTTACAACTTTCTGATGCTATGATTGCAAAAGAAAAAAATCCAGTTTGTTCTGAAATTAACATGATTTTGGACGACCCGCAAACTATTGCTTTAGACCAAACAGTTAGGAGTTTATATAACATCAAAAACCCAACTGATGAAATGGTTGGCGGAAGTGTTAAAAGTATCAAAAATTTAACTCGACAAGATGTAAAAGACTATTATGACAAGTATTACACTCCTGATAATATGAACCTTGTTGTAACAGGTGATGTTAACCCAGATGAAGTAATAAAGCTTGTTGCAAAGAATTTTAATTCAAACAAAGTTTCTAAAGGAAGAAAATTTGAAGAGAATTTGACGCCAATAAATAAGACAATTAGAAAAGATTTTATAAGTGACAAAGCAACTTCAACAGAAATTATTTTAGGCTTTGCAGGTCCAAAGAATAATGACGTAAAAGAACGTGTTGCGTATGATTTGGCGCAAACTTATTTACAGTCTTATGCCTCAGGAATAAAACAAAATTTACGCAAATTCAACGTGTCGCCTTATTTTGACAACGAAAAAATCGGAACAAACCCAAATTGTCCAAGAATGACTTATTTGGCGGTTAATTCTGACGACAAAAAAAGCGAACAAATATTAAAGACTTTGTTTGATTCGATTTCTGGCGTGAAAAATATTTCAGACAAAGACTTAGAAAGACTTAAACAAAGATTGCTAAAAGATAGAAACGAAGCTTTTGAAATCTCTGCAAACGTTAATGACAATATTGGAAGAGCGGTTTTAGACAATAACATGGAATACCTTCAAGATTATGAAAATATTTTGTCTGGTTTGACTAAAAAAGATGTTGATAGTGCCGTAAAAAAATATTTTGATTTAAACAAAACCGCAGTAACTCTTGTTCACCCTCAAAAGGAAGTATCGTTTAAAGGTAAAGCCAGACAGCCTATAAATACAAAAAATATAGAAGAGCAAAAACTTCCAAACAACTTTGACATAGGTTTTTATAGGACAAAGAATAACAATTTTAATTATAATTTATCTTTGGTTTCAGATATTCCATACAACAAAAAAGCTGGTGTAGTGCAAGTTTTGAATGAAATTTATTCAATGGGTACTGCAAAAACTAGTGAAGATAGTTGGAATAAATTTAAAGACGAAAACAATCTAAAATTAAACGCAGGTTTCTGTGGATATAGTATTTTTGTTTCAGCACAAAGTTCGCAAAATGATAGAAAATTAACTTTAGATAAGGCAAAAGAACTTTTGTACGAGCCAAATTTGACACAAGAAAATTTGGAAAAGGCGAAAAACAATGTTCGTGATGCGTTAGTTAGACGTCAAGACACAGCTCAAAACTTGTATTATGATAGCGAAGCAAAGAACAATTCTTATTGTTTCTCAAAAGAAGAAATTCTAAAGTCACTAGACACAATAACTTTGGACGATTTGAAGGAGTGCCAGCAATACATATTAAAGAACGCAAGAGGCGTAATTACTGCAAATCTTCCTGAAAATGATACAGACGCTTGTAAGCAAGATATTGTAAACGCTGGCATGGAGCTAACTCCTGTAAAACCTAATGATGTGAAAATTCTTGAGATGTATACAGAGAATACTAATCCTCAAGTTTTAGTCAAGGCAAATAATAACTCTCAAGCAGATATAATGCAGGTTTACAAATTCAAATGTGATAATACTTTAGAAGAAGCGGTGTTGGGTGAAATTACAAACACTATTCTTTCAAGTTCAAGCATCGGTTTGTTTGACAACCTTAGAGAAAAACAACACTTAGCTTATTCAGTTTTCTCAAATATAGAAAGAGAAGGCAATTTGGGCGAAGTTTCTTGTAATATTTTAACAACGACTGACAATAAAGAAATTGGTGAAATTTCTTATGACAATGTTCAAAAATCTATTGAAGGTTTTACGCATCAAATAGATGAGTTAAAGAATGGCGAATTTACAGACGAAGATTTGGCAAACGCTAAACTAGCTTTGAAGGCTAAGCTTCTTGCAGATGAAGGAACTAGCGCAAAGCTAAGCAGTCTTAATACAGGCTTAAACTCAAAATTTGGAATTACTTACAAAAACCAACTTTATGCTTTGATTGATGGACTTACAAAAGATGACGTTTTGAAGTTCGCAGAAAAAATCTTCAAAAATTCACCAACCTACTCTGTAGTTGCAAGTCAAGATACTTTAGACGCTAACAAAAATTTCTTTGAAAGCTTGCAAGCGTAAATTGTTCTTTTTAAACTTTGCTAGCGTATAGATTTTTTCTAAATTCTTTTATATGCTCAGCTTGCTTTTTGTAATCACTTTCAAGAATTGCATTTATGTTTTTATCTAAAAGTGTAACAACGTCTTTAATATTGTCACCATTCATTAGTATCATGTCATTTGCCATTTCTGTGTTAGAAAGTGCAAGTCTTGTTGTATCACGAAAACCACTAGAGGCAAGTTGTTGCGCTAAATCATTGCTTTCAATGTTTTTGCAAAGTGCTTGAGCTACTAGCATTGGTGCGTGAGAAATTAATGCAACGGCTTTGTCATGCTCTTGTGGTGTTGTCATTACAGTGTTTGCGCCAAAATCATTGATAACAGATTTTAATACCTCAAAATCTTCTAATGAAGTGTCATCTTTTAGGGTTACTGCCCAATTTGCACCGTCAAAAAGTTCTGGAAAAGAGTGTTCCCAGCCATTGTGTTCAGTTCCAGCCATTGGGTGTGAAGGAATGAATTTATACTTGTAGCTTTTCTTTGATACAAATTCTTTAAGACTGCAAACATCTGTAACGATAGTGTTTGTGTCCAAAAATTCTTCCAGTTTGTCTAAAATCTCAAGCGTTTTGTTCATTGGTGTACAAACAAAAACTAAATCGCAATCTTTTAAAGTTGAATAATCTTTGCTTACGCCTTCTTCGTTTACTGAACGTGAAATACCCACCATTTCGTGTTTTTCTTTTCCACGTTTAAATATAGACCCGCCAATTAAACCTAAACCAATAACTCCAATTTTCATTTACTAAATATCCTTATGATTAAACTTCTTCACACCTTCAACGTAGTCTTTTACAATGTCGCCATTGCCTTCCAAATTATATTTGTATATTGTTAAACCTTCTAAACCAACAGGGCCTCTGGCATGCGTTTTGTTTGTAGAAATTCCAACTTCTGCACCAAAACCGTATCTGAAACCGTCCGCAAATCTTGTAGAAACATTGTGATAAACGCCGGCAGAATCAACTGCGTTCATAAAGATTTTTGCATTTTTTTCATCTTCTGTAAGTATTGCTTCTGTGTGGCCGGAAGAATACTCATTAATATGTTCAATCGCTTCTTCAAGGCTTGAAACAAATTTGTAAGATAAAATTTTGTCAGAATATTCTTTATGCCAGCTTTCTGGTGTTGCAATAAGCTCAATGTCAGCATCTTCCAGTGCTTTTAATAATTCTGTTTCGTATTTAAAATCTGTATGAATTAAGATAGTTTCAACAGAGTTGCAAGCACTAGGGTATTGAGTTTTTGCGTCTATAATAACTCTTTTTGCCTTTTCTAAATCAGCTGAGGCGTCAACAAAAATGTGACAAATTCCATCAGCATGTCCTAAAACAGGAATTTTTGTGTTTTCTTTAATGAACTTAACTAAACTATTTCCGCCACGAGGTATTATTAAATCAATGTACTTTTCCATTGATAACATGTTTTTAACGTCATCTCTCGTAAATACTTGTGTTAGAACGTTTTCTGGAAAACCTTCTGTTTTTGCTAAGGCTTCTTGTATCACGCTCATAATAGCTTTGTTAGTATTTATTGATTCTTTTCCGCCTTTAAGAATTACTGCGTTAGAAGATTTTATTGCAAGCGCAGAAATCTGTGAAATTACATCTGGTCTGGCTTCAAAAATAATTCCTAAAACTCCGATTGGGCAAGAAATCTTCGTTAAAATAAGACCGTCATCAAGTTGACGTTTCAAAAGCGTCTTGCCAATAGGGTCTTCTAGGTTAGAAATATCAATAATTCCTTGCACCATATCACGCATTTTGTTTTCGTCCAATTTTAGGCGATTAAATACCGATTGCGAAAGTTCTTCTTTTTCAACAAGAGGTTTTGCTAATTCTAAATCTAATTTGTTGGCTTCAAAAATCTTGTCTTTGTTGTTTTTGATGTTTTCAGCAATGTTTAAAAGTGCACGATTTTTTATTTCCGTTGATAAGGTTGCAACTTTTTTTGATGCACTTTTTGCTTTCTTAGCTATTTCTAGAAAATTATTTTCTTCCATTTCTGTATGCCTCACATAATTTACAGTATTTTAATCTCCTAAGATTAATCATGTTTGAAAATTTCTTTTTCATTAATTCTTCCTGCAATGACAATGCAGGCTTTTCTTCTAATGCGTGGGGTTGTTTTACAATAAAACCTGATAAATCCATAAATGGAACTACATTTCTGTAATCCATATAAGGGTTTCGTCTTGATTGTTCGCTCATTCCTTCTCCTAAAAATGTGATAGTTTACCCTTTGAAAATATTCTAGTAAAAATCTATTTTAAGGACAATAGAATGTTAATGAAAATTTACTTTGTAAATTAATGTATATTTTATGAAGTTTTTTTAACTTCTATAAAGATTTGTAAAAAAATGAGAAGAAAGAGTTTACTTTTTTTATATAGTGTTGCAATAATGTTAGTGTAAGAAGTATATATCACAAATTTAATAAGTAAATACAAGGAAGGTATTTGGAATAAGTGGAGCAGGCAATGGACGCAAGCAAGCTTATGAAAAATGTGTACAAATCGTTTTAAGTTAGTCAAAGGGTAAAACTTATTATTTGAAGATGTATATGGAAGAAAGTCAATAAGTGAATAGGTGAAAGAGTGAATAAGTTCGGATTTATTCATAAAGATGGATTCGTTCATCAAACCTAGTTCAAAAAATTTTTAATACGAACTTATTCACCTATTCATTTATTGGCACCTTCACTTAAAGGTACATATCAAGAAAGAGAGTATAAACAAAAAGCCGTGATTGTTTCACAGGCTTAGTAAGGCTGGGTTGAATTGTAACTCAACGCAGTCACAGGAGAAACTGTGCTTTTTTAAGGAGTACAGAAATAAATAAAAGAAAAATGAGTAACATAGAAGGCTGCGCAAGGAGAGCGCAGTAATTGAGTACGTATCGAGAGAAGAGAAAGGAGATCCAACTATGACACTCACAATCAACACAAACATTTCGTCAATTATCACTCAAAGAAATTTGAACAATGCGACGAATAGCTTGAACAAATCAATAGAACGTATGACTACGGGCTATAAGATTAACCAAGCAAAAGACAATGCAGCAGGATATTCTATTTCCAATATGTGGGAAACACAAATTGGTACATTAGATGTAGCCGCTGACAACGCAGCGACTGGTGCAGACTTGTTAACAACTGCAGAACAAAGCTATGGTTTGTTAACTGACCACTTACAACGTATTAGAGATTTGACCGAACAAGCTGCAAACGGAACTTATGGTTCATCATCATTAAAAGCTATTCAATCAGAAGTTTATGCAAGATTACAAGAAATCGACCGTATCGCTGCAAACTCTGAATTTAATGGCATTAAGTTGATGTCATTTGTAAGTGAAGATGAAACTCCAGGTACTGGTATGACAAAAAATGGTATCAATCTTCAAGTTGGTCTATATGCTGACAACAACAGTGTTATTAACTTAGATTCATCACTATTTTCAAGTGCAAAGATTAGCGGCCTATTCAATACTAAAATGGCATCTACAAAATCTTACACATTTGATGATAAAGGTGACAAAGTAGAACATACAGTAACATTAGACCAAGCTCTTAAAGCTGGTGGCGGTTCTATTGCTAGTTTAGATACTCAAGATGGTCTAAGAGCATTTGCTGCAGTTTGTAGTGGTCTAAAATATGATAGCGCAAAGGGTACTTATTCATTGTTATCTGATTCAGAAGATGAATTTGGAGCATCAGTTATGTTAGGCTTTATTGATAACGCTATTGATGAAATTGCAAGAAGAACAACTGCAATCGGTGCGGCTCAAAACAGAGTAGAATCTGCAGTAAGTGCAATTGATGTTCAATCTCAAAACTTGACATCTTCATTGTCAACATTAAGAGATACTGATGTAGCTTCTGAATCATCAAATTACATTCAAGCTCAAATCTTGCAACAAGCATCAGCTACCTTGCTAGCAACTGCTAACCAAACACCAAGTATTGCATTGAACTTAATTTAAGTTGAGGTGTGATACATGGACAAGACTTATTATTCATGCTAGTTCGTTGGTTAGGGTATTATTTCGAGGCGACTTTTTCTTTGAAAAAGTCGCCTCTTTTTTTTTCTCTAGCAAGATGGGGGTACCCAGAGATCTTTTCAAGACGCTAAACAAATTAAAATGGATAACTTTGTCGCTCTCACGCTCCTCGTAATGACTGGGCGTGAAACTTACTAGCATGGCGTCATTGCCACGAAAATCTTACGATTTTCGTGGCAATCTCAAACCTCACTGATTAGGGAGGTCACAGTCGTTCGAGCGTGAGCGAGTTACGAATGCTGGGGTATTGATTAAATGAAAACAGTTATTAAGCCATTGTGTTGACTGCTTTTTTAATGAATTACAAATGCTGGTTGGTATTAAAATTATCATGGACAGTGATATCTTTTTCTGCTACAATTTAGAGGAGCTTATGAAAGATTTTTTTATAAATATAATTTATCAATTACGAAATATGAAATTGCTAGATAAGTATATCTTAAAGCAAGTTATTGAGATGTTTATAATGGGGGTGTTGGTATTTACTTCTATTATATTTGCATCTGATACTTTTATTACTTTGATTAAACAAATTTCAATGTACGGTATTCCTTTTAGAATAGCGTTTTTAATTATTATCTTGCATTTGCCAGCCGTTTTTGTAATGACAATTCCAATGGGTGTATTGCTTGCAACTGTTATGACTTTGAATGGTTTAAGTTTAAGTTCTGAAATCACTGTTATGAGAGCTTGCGGTATTGGCTTAAATCGTATAGCAAAACCAATTTTTATATTTGCTATTGTTATGGCATGTGTAAGTTTTATTTTGAACGAAACGGTTGTGCCA
The DNA here is from genome assembly GCA_934757275.1 of uncultured Candidatus Melainabacteria bacterium. Taxonomy (GTDB): domain Bacteria; phylum Cyanobacteriota; class Vampirovibrionia; order Gastranaerophilales; family Gastranaerophilaceae; genus CAG-196. The sequence goes on along the minus strand of CAKVLN010000002.1, from coordinate 176,191 downwards.
ATTATGACAAAACAGTCTACGGATTTGGCTCTTTATGCTTTTAGTAAAAAGAATATTCCAGAAGGAAAACACAATTTTACGTTTAAAGAGGTTAAAGAAGGCGGTCTTTTAAAACGTCTGTTCTATGTTGGTGATTGTACTAACAAACAGTTGCATAATATTACTGTTTTAGACGCTTCAAAAGATGGTACAATTCAGATTCTTCAAGCTAGAGAAGGTTCAACAACAGCAGAAGGCTGGAGTTTCCAAAAAGGTGCTATTTATACTGTAACTAATAGTGGTAAAACTCTTGACACAACTTTGTTTGATGATTCTGTGATTAAGTTTGGTATGGACTTATCAAAGGAAATGAATAGAAACTTAGCTAATGAACATAACTTTATCCAGTTGTGTAAATTCTTGACTAAGTCTGATATAGAAAACAAACACATTTTGAAGATAAGCTTGTTTGATAAGATAGCTTTGCCGTTAACAACGATTGTGTTGGTTTTAATTGGTGTTCCTCTTGCGATTACTCCACCTAGAGTGCGCTATAATAGAGGGTTCTTATTTAGTATTTTGATTATATTCGCTTACTATTTAATAAGAGCGTTGTCTATTTCGTTTGGCGAAGCTGGTTCACTTGCTCCAATTTTGGCAGCATTTATGCCAAATATCATTTTGTCAATCATTGGTGTCGGACTTTATTACAGAAAAGTATTTACTATTTGCTAGATAAATTTTTCTAAAAACTTCCTCTTGCAAAACATCAATGTTTATAATATTATATTCTTACGGCGACATGGCCAAGTGGTAAGGCAGAAGCCTGCAAAGCTTTTATCCCCAGTTCGAATCTGGGTGTCGCCTTTTTTATTTAGCAAATCAATAGAGTTGTATGGAAAATATAGAGTTAAAACGTTTTTGGGAACAAGTTAAGGAAGAATTACTAAGTACGTTACCTGAGAATGTTCACCCTTGGTTATATCCGCTTGAAGTTTCAGGATATGACAAAGGAACTTTGACGGTTGTAACCGGTCAAATGATGGGGCGTGATTTATTAAGACGTAATCACTATGAGCAGATGAATCAAGCTTTGCAGAAAGTTTCAGGGGTGAAAAATGCAAGATTTGTGATTATTTATGATGAGAATGCTGCAAAGACTCTAAAAAAAGAAACAGAAAAAATTCAGAAGAAAATTAGTGAAAAGAATTTAAAAGAGATGGCAATGGAAAATTTAAGCAACATGCAATCTTCTTCTAATCTGAATTTGAAGTACAAATTTGAAAATTTTGTTGTAGGTGAAAATAATGAATTTGCTTATAAGGTTGCAAAAGCTGTTGCTGAAAACCCTGCAACAAAATACAATCCACTATTTATTTATGGCAACTCGGGCTTAGGTAAAACTCATTTGATGCAAGCAATTGGGCATTATACTATTTTTAACAATTCCAAGCTAAGAGTAAAATATACAAAAACCGAAGACTATGTTAATGACTATATTTCAAATAGCAGAAAAACTAATAGTAATATAGAAAACATGTCAAAATTTAATCGAAAATATACAAACATTGATATTATTTTGATAGATGATATTCAATTTATTGAGTCAAAAATGAAATCAATGGAAAATTTACAATACACGTTTGATAGTTTGTATAATAAAGGAAAACAAATCGTAATCACTTCTGATAGAGTGCCAAAAGATATTCCAAAGCTAACTGCAGCCTTATGCTCAAGATTTGAAATGGGTTTGATGCTGGAACTTACTCCACCAGATTTAGAAACAAGATTTGAAATTATTAAAAAATTAGCAAAAGACAATGACTTAGATTTTGAGGAAAAAGCTTTGCTATATATTGCGCAGAATTTTTCAAAGAATGTGCGTGAGTTAGAAGGTGCGTTTACAAAAGTATGTGCTTTTGCAGAAATTACAGAACAGCCTTTAACTTTAAATTTGGCAAAAGACGTGTTGAAATGTAATTCAAATGAAAATGAAATAAGTTTTGATAAAATAGCCAGAGTTACTTCAAGCTACTTTGATGTGAATATAGATGATATAAAAGGAACTGCCAGAGGTCAAAAAGTCGCTATGGCAAGACATTTGTCAATTTTTATGTGTCGTGAAATTACTAATCAAAGTTTTGAAAATATTGCAGAATATTATAATAAAAAGCATACAACGATAATGTATGCATATGAAAAAGTTAAAAAAGATAAAGAAAGTAATAGAGAAATTGCAACTGCCATAAGGGAGATAAAACAAGCATTAAAAGTTATTTAGCCAACTTAGCACTCGTTTTTCTTTGGGTTTTGTGATAAAAGATTGTTAGAAGTTAAGGGAATTTTTAACGGAGCGATTATGCTTGATAATATAAAATATCTTGTGTGTATAAAAACAATTGATAAACTTATAGCAGAAAAAAAATATGATTTAGCTTTAGACAAGTTAAATTATTTAATAAAACAGGAGTATAACCTCTCAGAAACTTTTTTGAAACGTGGTAAACTATGTCATAAACTTTTGATGCTTGATGACGCTTATTCTGATTTTACCTATATAATCACTCATTGCGCAAAAAAAGAAAAAGCATATTATGAACGTTTAACGCTAAACTTTGAAATCGCAAATTTTTATGAGGCAATTAAAGATGCTGATAAGATTTTGACTTGGGACGAAGAGAATTTTGAAGTTAAACGAATCAAGTTCCTTTCTCTTGTTTATTCTAATGAAACTGAGTTTGCAAAAGACTTTCTTCTTAGCCTATTTAATTTTCATAAATACAAAACTATCCAATTTTTGTTTAACGAAGTTGCAAAGGTTTTGGCAAGTGACGAATTGTCAAAAGGGTTAAAATTGCTAGAACTTATAGATTTAATTGATAAAGATAATCCAATTATGCTACTAAAAGAAGCAACAATTTACGGAACTGCAAATCAAGTAGAGAAACAAAACGAACTTTTGAAGAAAATTGAATCAGCTTTTCCTAAATATTTTATTTCTCACTTCAAATTTTCTGATATGTACAAAGAAAAAGACTTGATGGAGATAAGTTTTCTTTTAGAGTTGAAAATTTTTGACAAACAAAATTTGTTTGCTTATCCGATGTTACTGCTAGAAGGCTATAAAAACCATATTGAAGGGCATATTATTGATTCTAAAGAATGCTTTGAAAAAGCGATAGAGGTTAATCCAAATAAGCCAGAAGCCTATGTTCTACTTGCACAAACCTTACAATTGATGTCTGGATATGATAATCCCGAATACAAAAATGATGCCATTGAAAATTATAAAAAAGCAATGGAAATTTATCGCAGAGAGAATTTGAACGACAAAGCTGATGAGATGCGTAAGCAATTAAAACATCTTAATTCAAATTTAGTGCTTAGTTAGTCTAAAACCTCTTCAATGTAGCTATCTTCTACGCCTTTATAATTTATTTTAGAAGAAGTGATTGGTTGTCTGTAATCGTATTTATTGATAGAACGAGATTCTACGATAACAGATGGTGGTAAGATTGACCACTTGTAAAGTGCAGTAGACATGCGTCTAAAGAACTTGTCTAACCATTCTGTTTTTTGAGCCTTTGAAACCTTATTATGCTTTTCGTAAACAAATTCTGTTTCTAAAAGGTCTTGATATCCTTCGTTTTTGTTTTCAACTCTCCAAATAATTTCATCTAAAAACTCGTAAGGCATTAAGGCATCTTCTGCAATTAGAGGTTTACCGGTTTTAGGGTCGATTGCAAGTTCAGCCCCTGGTTTTTTCAAAATAATAGCTTCTGGAATTGCATTCTTTTCTTCTCTATTTGCGTTAAGCCAACGAGCGAAAGCAAATAATTTTGTTTTTGGAACATCTGCAATTGGTGCAAAACCACCTGACATATCGCCGTTTATTGTTGCATAACCCATATACAATTCTGATTTGTCAGAAGTTGCAATAGGTATACAAGAGCCAAATTCGTTGCTAATTCCCCACAAAAACATTGCTCTAGAGCGGGCTTGAATATTATCTGGCGTGAAGGAGGTTTTGTAACGTCCGTCCCACTTTGTTTCGACAGTTTTAAATAATTGATTAAGACATTCTGTTGTAGTGTCAATCATTGGACGAATTGTGGCTTCGGTGAAATTTATGCCAAGGTTTTGTGCTAATTCTTTTGCGTCAGATTTGCTTTCTTTGCTTGTAATATGTGATGGCATTGATACGCCAAAAACGTTTTCACGCCCAATAGCGTCAGCTAAAAGTACGGCACAGACTGTTGAATCAAGTCCGCCAGAAAGCCCTAACACTGCACGCTTAAAACCGCATTTTTTGAAATAATCTCTTATTCCTTGGACAATTGTTTTGTAGGTTCTTTCTAAATCAGATTCATATTCTAATGTGAAAACTTTTTGTTCGTTTAAAGATTTGTCTAACCCTTTTGTAAGCGGATAAATTTTGCCAATTTTCTTTAATGGATTAACTATTAGAAATTGTTCTTCAAACGACTTAGCTCTTGCGATAAGTTTACCTTCTACGTCAAACACTCTGCTAGAGCCGTCAAACGAGCTATTATCAATTGCACCAACTTGATTGACATATACAATAGGTGTTTTATATTTTTTTGCGATAAAGGAGAGCATGTTGTGTTTCAATTGTTCCTTTTTTGCTCTAGTAGGTGATGCTGAACAGTTAATAAAGATTTTCGGATTTTCTTGTGCAAGCTCGTCAATCGGGTCTTTGTCATATAAATTTTTTTCAAAAAATTCCTTGTTGTTCCAGCAATCCTCGCAAATAGAAATTCCGTATTTGTCAAAAATTTTGCTGGTATTTATTATGCAGTCTTTGTCAAATTTTCCTAGTGTTTCTGCTGGCTGAACTCCAACAACAGGAGAAGGTTCAATGTATCTGTAATCGTTAAATTCTGAATAATTAGGAAGTAGTGATTTTCTTATTATTCCTGCAATTTTACCATTTTTTAAAATTGCAACTGAATTAAAGTATTTTTTGCCTTCTGCGTCTTGTTTTCTAGGTTCTACAAATCCAACCAAAGCGGTTGTACCGACTGTAATTTTAGCTAAACCTTTGAGCCATTTTATGTTTTGTTCAACTATAATTGGGTGTCTGTCGATTGTATCTTCGATTGGGTAACCCATTAGCGCAAGTTCTGGAAAAACGACTAAATCTAATCCGATTTTGCAGGCATATTTGATGTATTTCGCAATTTTTTTAGCGTTATATTCAATGTTTCCAGCAATTGGGTTGATTTGTGCCATGCCAATATAACCATTGTTAGAAACTATTTCTTTCACCCCATTAATTATGTTTTCTGGAATTTCTTCTCCGTGTGAAAATCTTTTATCTGCTATTTCGGATAGTTCGTATAAATTCATTTTTACCTCTCAAATTATGTTTATTATAACTTGAGGATAAAGTATTTGCAAAAATGAAATTAAATATTAAATAAGGTGCGCCTGATGGCGCACCTTAAAATACAAAATTTTGTATTTTGATATCCAAATAATTAAAGCATTCCTTCAATACTTGCATTCAATTCCGCAGTACATTTTGCCAATGCTTCGGCTGAAATTTCTGCAGTATCTTGGATTAAAGCTCCTGCAATAAGTGTTGATTGTTGTGACATTTTTAAACACTTAGCTGCATACTGTGTTTGAATATCAGGTGTCATTGCACTTCCACCGATAGAACTAATATCCATACATTAACCTCATATTGATTGTGATATTAGTATTGTAACACTTTGTATATATAAATTCAATACTTATTTTATTTTGAAGGAAACATTTGCAACCGCAGTAACCTTTTTGTCGATAGAAGAGGTGTCGTTAATTCCCATATCAGATACGTTTGTAGAATCCACAGGAGTAATTTGATAAACGCCCATTCTTACTGATTGAATTTTGCCAACAGAGTTATGCGTAGGTTTTAGCATAGAAGTTGCTCTTGCTTTTGCATCTTTTGAGGCTTTTTCTAGCAAACTAACTTTTAAATCAGGTAGCTTTGAATAATCATAAGATGGCGCATAAGCATTAATATCAACGCCTTTATCGATTAAACCTGTTATATTGTTTGAAATTTCTTTAATTAGTTCAACATTGTCTGAACTAATAGTAACTGGTTGAGTTAAATTGTAAACATCTGGAACGTCTGTATATTCGCCAGTTTTAGGGTTTCTTTTGTAAGAATAATAGCCATTTACGGTCTTTAGTTCAATATTCTTAATTTGTTTTTCGCTCAAATATTTTTTTACGATTTCGATTTGATTTTGAGCTATATTATAAGCTTCTTGTTTGTTTTGACTTTTTACATTGATATCAAAATTCAATGTGCCAGAATCTGATTTTACAATTTCGTACGCAGAACCTGTAACAGAAATTACGTTATTGTTAAAGTTTTTAGTTACAATTCTTGTTGAGATTACTAATCCCAATGCTAAAAGTGCGCCCAAATAGAAGATTTGCAACTTTTCAATTTTTTCAAACATAAAAGCTCCTTATTTATTTTTAAGATTATGTAATTCTGTCAAGTAGTCAGCATTTCTTGTCATTCCTTGTATGTGTTCAAGCACAAGGTTAAGAAATTCTGGCATATTTACTTGTTTTCTTTCAACGGCTTTATTATATTTTTTTCGTTTCCAATTCTTGAAAAATCTGTCAAAAAAGTTTGGGGCTTGTTTTTCTGTCAAAAGTTTAGCTGGTTCTTTTGCTTCAACTCTCAAAAGTTCGTCAAAGGACTTGAAAAAGCCAGTTTGTGGACGACCTTCTTGATTTTCTATGTAAATTCCGCCTTTCATTTCCTTGCTATTTGGACGAATGACAACGTTATACACGTCATTGTGTTCCATACTTTTTCTTATTACCATAAGTTTTTTATAAAAATTTTTTAAATGTTCATGATAATTTGGATAAGATGGACTTGGAAAATACTGTGATTTTTTAAGTGCTTCAAAACTACCTTTTTTTACTATTAGTCTTTGAAAACCAATGTTGTTATTGGTTTGTTGATTGATTGGTTGGATATTCATTTTTTTCGCCTTTACACATTTCCTGTTGAGCTGTTTCTATCGTCTTCCAACTGTCTTAATTGTCTTGCGTCAACTTTTTCATCAGTTGAATAAGAAGTTGTAATGGTTGATACTTCAATATCGACATTAACATCAGCATCTACCATTTCGATATCAGTCTTTGAGTACTCTTTTATTTTACCATCTTCAAATTTAACTGCAACCATATTGTTAAGAAATTGTATAAAACAAATTTTTCCAAGTCCGTTTGGAGTCATTACAGTTGAACCAACTGGTGGCATGCCTTTTGCAGCATCAATATAGTTTGAGTACTCGTAAGTTAGACAGCACAACAATCTGCCACAAGTTCCAGAAATCTTAGACGGAGCAATTGGCATACCTTGATCTTTTGCAAGCTTTACATTTATTGATTCAAATTTTCTTAAATAAGAAGAGCAGCAGAACGGTTTTCCGCAAATTCCAGTTCCGTCCATAATTGAAGATTCATCACGCACACCAATGTGACGCAAATCTATTCTCATTCTTTTGAAAACTTGTGTTAAGTCTTTTAACAGTTCTCTAAAATCAACTCTTTCTGGAGCAGTATAATAAAAAGAAATTTTTCGTCTGTCAAAAGTGATTCTGCATTGAACAAGGTTCATGTTCAATCTATGCTTTTTTACTAACTCTTTACACTTAAAATATGAGGTTACTTCTTCTTTTTTTAAATCCTCTAAAACCATCAAATCTTCTTGTGTCATAACTCTTATGAACTCGAAAGGTGCTGGTGTTTTTTTAGAATTTTCAAACTTTTTTGCAACTTCCTTATTTACTAAGAAAGCTTTTAGTGCTTCCTCGCCTTTTTCTGTACGGGCAAGAATAAGAGCACCGTCGTCTAAATTCACGTTATCAGGACAGTTTAAAGGTACAAAAGTATTCTTTAAGTATTTAACCGCATATTTAATCATAACTTTCTTCCTTTTTAAGCTTTCTGTTCATAAGTTTTGACAAAACTTCTTTAGGAGTAATATCTGTGTAAACTGCTTCGTAGATAGCACTTGATACAGGAACTTCAATACCCATTTTTTCTGCCAAATCACAAACTGCTTTAGAGGTTTTAACACCTTCTGCTACAGAGCCTAATTCTCTTAAAATGTCGTCAATTTTTTTGCCTTTACCAATCATAGAGCCAACTGTGTAATTTCTTGACATTGGGCTAGAACAAGTTGCAATCAAATCACCCATGCCAGAAAGTCCATACAAAGTTGATGGGTTTGCGCCCAATTTTACAGAAAGTCTAACGATTTCTGCCATGCCTCTGGTTAAAAGTGTGCCCATACAGTTGTCACCCAATTCCATTGAGTGAGCGAAACCAGACGCAATTGCGATAACGTTCTTTAAGCTTCCGCCAAGCTCAACGCCGATAACGTCCGAATTTGTGTACAATCTGAAACGATTTGGAACGTTGCAAGCTTTTTGAACAAATTCAGCAACTTCCATATCTTCACAAGCAACAGAGGCTGCAGTTGGCTTTCCTTGCAAAACTTCTTTTGCCAAAGTTGGGCCGGAAAGAATTACAACCTTTTGGTTAGGTAAAACATCTTTAATAACCTCTGACATTCTCATAAGTGTATTAAGTTCTAACCCTTTAGATGCGTTTACAAGTGGTTGTTCTGGCTTGATACCAGCTTGTTTTAACTGCTCGCATACGCTTCTTACACCAGAGGTTGCAACAACTGACAAAATTATATCAGCGCCATTAATTGCTTTCTTTAAGTCAGAAGTAAATTCAACTTTTTTGTCTAACTGCACTTCTAATGGCTTTGAGCAATGCTTATTAACGACTAAATCTTCGTTTAAGTCGCTTTCTCTACCCCAAACTACTATATCTTCAAAATTATCATTTAATAACCAAGCAAGTGTTAAACCCCAACACCCAGGACCAAGTACAGTTAATTTCATATTCTAACGTTTCCCTCTTATTGAATTTATAACTCCACAAGCAATATTATACTACAAGTTTTTGTAAATGATTGTAACAAAGAGGCAATTTTTTTTAGGTAATCAACTTTATATATAAAGAGGATATAAAAAGAATGACTATTAATACACAATACATACAGAGGACGAAGTCTTCTGAAGTTAAAGTTCCAAAATTTAAGTTTGAAGATTATGAGTACAAATCAACTTTTGATTTTAAAGTTGATGCACCTAAAGACAACTATTCAACAAAAACTCTTTGGGACGAAGATACAAAAGCTATTTTGATGGCATCTATGAAGAAAATGGGAATTAGCAATTATTCTCCATCAATGCTAAAGAATGATAATGTTGCGATTAAAAAAGCACAATCACATTTGATTGACATGCTTAAATATTTTGAAGGTGATAAAAACTATTACTACGAAGCTTTTACAACTCCATATCAAGATAAGTTTGGTTCATGGACACATGGCTTTGGCGTTCTAGGTAAAAATAAAGTTAGCCAAAAACAAGCTTATGTTGATATGTGCAAAAAATTGGAGCAAGCTTCTAAAGAGGTTAAAACTGTATTGAATAAGAGAATTGGCGAAGGAACTTATGAAGCCTTGCCTAATTCAATTAAAGAGGCACTTATTGATTTATGTTATAACAAAGGCTTGCCAAAAATTTCTCAAAATTCAAGTTTGATGCAATCAATTAAGGATAAAGACTATTCAGGAATTATCAAAAATTCTGTTTACTTATATTCAGGAAAATCTGGTGCTGAAAAAGTTGAAGAACCTGGATTGTATTTAAGAAGTTTCAATAGAATGATTTTGGGCGCAAAAGATTTAAAGGGAAAAGAATTAGAAGAGGCAAAAACTGAGATTGAAAACGTTTATAAGCGTGCAAAAGCTTGTTACGCAAAGCGTGGTCAATCAACAATTGCACTTGATAAAATGTATGAACAATACAAAACTGGCAACATAAGTTCTGCATCAATAAGTGCTGAATCATACAAATTTAAAGTTGATGAAAAATTTAGAGGCAAAGGACTATTCTCTATTGCACAATCTTTGTATAAAGAACTTGACAATAACGAGATTGAGTTCAAAGATTTTTATAAAAAGATACAAGTTTTAAATAACGAGCCAGATTCTGTTGAGGTCGGACAAGAGTTAAAAGTTCCTGTGATGAAAGGAATTTCAAAACTTGCGAAGGCTGAAAGCAAACCTGCTGCTGTTAAAAAAGCAAATGTTGCAAAAACGGAAGCTCCAAAAGAGGAAAAAGTCGGTTTCTGGGGTAAAGTTAAAAACTTCTTCAAATCAATTGGTAGCGGAATTAAGAAAGTTTGGAACAAATTCTTTGGTTCTAAAAAAGAAGAGGTGGAAGACGAATCTTGCTTAACACCGTTCCAAAAAGTGTTAAAGCATGGTAAATATTCTCAAATTGGCGACGTTCAAGTGATAAGTTATGATTACACGATTAAAAAAGGTGACAATCTATGGAACTTATCTAAAAACTACGGCACAAGCATTGAAATTTTGAAGAATGACAACAAGATTGAAGACGAAAACAAAATCAATATTGATGCACATATTAATATCCAAAAACTCGGTTATAAAGTACAAAAGGGCGATAATTTGTACCAAATATCAAAGAAATTTGGCTTGAGTATTGAAATGTTAAAGGACGTTAACAACATTGATGACGCTAACCAAATTAAAGCAGATGAAACAATTGAACTTCCTGGCTACTTGTACGAAGTTAAACAAGGCGACAAGTTGGAAGATATTGCAAAGAGCGTTGACGTTGATGTTAATGTTCTTAAACAAATCAATAAACTAAATAGTAATACTATTAAAAAAGGTCAAAAGCTTGTAATTGTTTATAATAACGCTGACTTCGGTGTTTCTTCTAAGCAAAAAACGGTTACAGTCGATAAAAAGACAAATACGACAACTGAAACAATTGATATGAGCTTAGAAAAGAGCTTGAAAAATAGACCACTTTTGCAAAAGAAAGTAATTGTAAATGGTCAAGTTCAAGCAACAAGACAAGTGTTTAAACCTACAAAGAGTGGTAAACTTTCTGGCAAGACAATCATTGTTAACGCTGGTCACGGATATTCTCAAGCTGGTATAGACTGCGGTGTTACAGGACGTGATAATACTGATAGTGAATGGCTTTTGAACTATGATAACGCTATGAAACTAAAAGACCAACTATGCGCTCAAGGTGCGAAAGTAATCTTCTTGCAAGGTAAAAAGCGTTTGATAAAAGAAGAAGTTGCAAATGTTGCTAAAAATAAAGCGGATATGTTCATTTCTGTCCATGTAAACTCTGGTTGCGATAACGTAAAAGATAGAACACAGATTTATCCTAGAAAGCAAAATATTTCAGAAGCTATGCAAAAGAAATGCTTTAGACTAGCTGGCATTATGGAAAAGAACCTTGATAACTGGATTCCAAAGCATGAAAAAATTAGCTCAAGTGAAGCTTTCATAAACTCAACTTCTAAAAAACAAGATTATGCTCAAGTTTCTTTGAACGATGAAAGAACAAATGTATTGGAAGCTCCAATGAACAAACAAGGTATTCCAGGAGTTATTTGGGAAGTTGCCTTTATGTCATCAGCAAAAGGTCGAGCAAGAATGAAAGACCCAGCTATTATGAAAAATTATGCAGAAGTTATGACACAATCAGTTATTGAATATTTTAACTAATAATGACTAATAAAAAGGGGCAAAATGAAATTTTTATTTCGCCCCTTTTATTAATGAATTACAATTTAGAAAAACTATTCAAGGCTCTTCTTAATACGCCACAATTTTTTCTCAATGCCTCTTGTGCTTGCTCTTGAGTTAGCTTGCACTTAATCATCATTATTGCGACTTTTACCTTCCAATTACATTCAAGCAAGGTCGTAAGAGCTGTTGATGCTTTCGTTTCTGCGATTTCTGCTACAATTCTGATTGCTCTATCTTTTAGCTTCTCGTTTGTTGGCATCAAATCAATCATAAAGTTTTCATAAGTCTTACCTATTTTAATCATTGCGCCAGTTGAAAGCATGTTGAGTACCATTTTTTGAACAGTACCAGCTTTCATTCTGCTAGAACCCGCAATAACTTCTGGACCAACTTCTACGCAAATGCCAAGTCTAGCTTCTTCTAGAATTAGTGCGTTATGGTTGCAAGTTAAAGCGATTGTTTTGCAGCCATTTTTTTCTGCTTGAGATAGTACACCCAATAGATATTTTGGATTTCCGCTTGCAGAGATTGCAACGCAAACATCTTTGTCAGTCAAAACTTGCGCATCTTTTTCGCCAAGTTCAAAATTGTCTTCTGCGCCTTCAACTGCGGTTCTAATCGCAGTGTCACCACCTGCAATAATTCCTGTAACCATATCAGCTGGAACGCCGAAGGTTGGTGGACATTCTGATGCGTCTAGGATACCAATTCTACCAGAGGTACCAGCTCCAAAATAGTAAAGCTTTCCGCTAACTAAGAACTGTTTAGCAATCATGTCGATTGCTTGTGCGATATTAGGAGCTTCATCTTCTATTGCTAGAGCTACTAATTTGTCCTCTTCGTTGATTTTTCTAACAATGTCAATTGTAGAAAGCAAATCAATGTTTTTTGTGTTTTCGTTTCTGTACTCTGTAATAATTTCGCTCATAAATCACACACCTTTCTTTGAGGGGAATAAGGTAATAGGGTAATAAGGGAATAAGAGTTTATAAAATTCTCTATAAATAAATTTTGCTTACAAAAATATTTAATACCACTTATTCCCTTATTACCCTATTACCTTATTCCCTTTTATTAAAAATTATTCAACAAACTAACCATCTCAATTGCAGCTTTAGCAGCATCTGAACCTTTGTTACCAGCTTTTGTGCCAGCTCGTTCAATTGCTTGTTCAATATTATCCGTTGTTAATACTCCAAATATCACAGGAACTTCTGTTTCTAAGCCAACTGCTGCAACACCTTTTGAAACCTCTGCGCATACATAATCGTAGTGAGATGTTGAGCCTTTTATTACTGCGCCTAGTGTTATAATTGCACTGTATTTTGAGGTTTTAGCGCATTTCTTTGCAACAAGCGGAATTTCAAATGCCCCTGGACACCATACTACATCAATATTATTAGCATCAACACCATGACGCTTTAATTCATCAATCGCTCCTGATAACAACTTTGAACAAATAAATTCGTTAAATCTAGAAACAACGATACAAAATTTTTCATTGCCTACTGTTAAAAGACCTTCTATTATAGCCATATATACCTTCTCCTTAAATGTTTATACCTTAATTATACATGATTTTTCAGAAAAATGTTATTAGTTTAACAGTTATTTACAAAAATTAAATTAGTTTATGATATAATGAGTTTATCAAAGGGAAGAAGGTAAAAGATGAGTTTAGATGTATATTTAGGTATCGACGTTGGTTCTGTTACAACAAAATTAGCATTAGTAGACGAAAAAGGTAAATATATCGATTCATATATGCTAAAAACAGCAGGTAAACCAGTTGATGCAGTTCAAAACGGTTTAAAACAAATTTATTCACAAGCACTTTGCGAATATGCAGTAAAAGGTGTTGGTACAACTGGTTCTGGTAGAAATTTGGCTGGCGCATTGGTTGGTGCGGACGTAGTTAAAAACGAAATTACTGCACACGCCGTTGCTGCAAGTACTAATATTCCAGGAGTTCAAACAATTCTTGAAATCGGTGGACAAGACAGTAAAATCATCATTCTAAGAGATGGTATTGTAACAGATTTTGCGATGAATACAGTTTGCGCAGCTGGTACTGGTAGCTTCTTAGACCACCAAGCTCAAAGATTAAATGTTCCTATTGAGAAGTTTGGTGAAACTGCTCTTAAATCAGAAAACCCCGCTCGTATTGCAGGACGTTGCGGTGTTTTCGCTGAAAGTGACTTGATTCACAAACAACAATTGGGATATCCAGTAGAAGATTTGTTGTATGGCTTGTGCCAAGCTCTTGTTAGAAACTATTTGTCTAACCTTGCATTAGGTAAAGAATTGTTACCTACAATTTCTTTCCAAGGTGGTGTTGCTACAAACTCAGGCATGGTTAAGGCTTTTGAAGAAGCTCTTAATACAAAAATTGTTGTACCTGAAAACCACCAAACAATGGGTGCAATTGGTGCAGCTCTTCTAGCTATGGAAAACCACCAATACACAGAAGTTGATACAAAATTCAAAGGCTGGGAAGTTGGTAATATGAACTTCCAATCAGTAACTTGTCAATGCACAGGTTGCTCAAACAATTGTGAAGTTATTACAATTTTGGAAGGTGCTGAACCAATGCACCACGTAGAAAAAATTGGCGACATTAAAGGCAATATTATCGCTCGTTGGGGCGGTACTTGCGGAAGATGGGATATCGCTTAATTTTTAGTAAATATTTAATCCCTCCCTTATTTGGGAGGGACAATTCTTTTTAATTAATGAGAAGTGAGCAAAGATGATTAAACTAAACAATTTTGAAATTGGCGCAGATAAATTAACAATTTTGGCTGGGCCATGCGCAATAGAATCAATGGAGATACTTAAACAAACTGCAGAAACTCTAAAAACTGTTTGTGCAGAATTGGGTATTAATTATGTTTTTAAATCTTCCTTTGATAAGGCAAACCGCTCTTCAATCAATTCTTATCGTGGAGTTGGAATGGAAAAGGGACTTGAAATGCTCGCTCAAATTAAGAAAGAATTTGAAGTTCCGATTGTCACAGATATCCACCTTCCAGAACAAGCTGCTCCTGTTGCAGAGGTTGCTGATATTTTGCAAATACCTGCGTTTTTATGTAGACAGACAGATTTGCTTGTAGCAGCTGCTAAGACTGGAAAAATTGTTAATATCAAAAAGGGGCAATTCTTAGCTCCTCAACAGATGAAATCGCTAGTAAAAAAAGTTGAAGATAGCGGTAATCATAATATAATGCTTACAGATAGAGGCGTTTCATTTGGGTATAACAATTTGGTTGTGGATTATAGAGCAATTCCGATAATGAAAGAATTTGGCTACCCTGTTGTATTTGATGCAACTCACAGTGTTCAAATGCCAGGTTCTAACGGTGATTCAACTGGCGGTGATAGAAGATTTGTTCCAACTTTAGCAAATGCAGCAATGGCAGCTGGAGCAGATGTGTTGTTCTTTGAAATTCACCCAGAACCAGATAAAGCACTTTGCGATGGCGCAAACATGCTTGCACTTAAAGATGCTAAAAAAGTTTTTGAAAAGTGCAAAGCTATTTTTGAATTAGTTAGAGAATAACATTTGTTTTACTTTCTTTTTTGAGAGAGTGCCGAAATCTTTGGTTTCGTGGTGGGGTAATATGTTAAAAAAAGTTTCACGTAAAAAATCATTAAAAGGTTATATAACAATACCTTCTGATAAGTCAATCTCGCATAGAGCCGTTATGTTCTCTTCTATTGCAGAAGGTGAAAATGTTATAACGAATTTTTCAAGTGGTGCAGATTGCCATTCAACACTAAATCTGTTTAAAAATCTCGGAGTTGATATCAAGTTTTTAGATGAAAAAACTTTACAAGTAAAATCGACAGGTGTTCTTACTCCAAATGAAAACTCGATTTACGATTGTGGTAATTCTGGAACAACAATGCGTTTGGTTTCTGGAATACTTGCAGGCCAGAAATTTAATTCAACTCTGATTGGTGATGTAAGTTTGTCAAAAAGACCAATGAAACGTGTTATAGAACCATTAGCACTAATGGGGGCGCAAATAGAGGCTACAGAAAATCATGCTCCTCTTAAAATTATTGGTAGAAGTTTAGTGGGAATTGATTATAAGTCTAAACTTGCTAGTGCTCAAGTTAAATCTTGTATTTTGCTTGCGGGCTTAAGCGCAAGTGGGGAAACGACATTTACAGAGCCTTATGTTTCTAGAAATCATACAGAAAACCTTTTCAAATATTTGGGAGCTGATATTTCTATTTGTAAAAATAGTGTAAAAGTAAGACCATCAAAACTTATTGCAAAAGATATTGATATTGTTGGTGATATTTCTTCTGCGGCGTTTTTTATTGTTGCAGGTTTGATTGTGCAAAATTCTGATTTTGTTATCAAGAATGTTGGACTAAATTATACACGCTCTGGAATAATTGACGTAGTTGAGAGAATGGGCGGCAATATTGAAATCTTGAACAAAAGGACTGTGTCAGGCGAAGAGGTTGGCGATATAAGAGTTCAATATACAGAAAAGCTTAAACCTTGCGTTATAAGAGGTGAAGATATTCCAAGGCTTATCGATGAATTGCCAGTGATTGCCGTTTTGGCTTCTCAAGCAGAAGGTAGTACTGTTGTAGAGAATGCCGAAGATTTAAGAAATAAAGAATCTGATAGAATTAAATGTTTAGTTGAAGAGTTATCAAAGATTGGCGTAGTGATAGAAGAACGCCAAGATGGTTTTGTTGTTTCTGGTAAAACTAACTTGATTGGTGGAGCGGAACTCGAAAGCTACCACGACCATAGACTTGCAATGAGCTATTATGTTGCAGGTTTGATTTGTCAAAACGAAATCGCTATCAATGGTTTTGAATGGACAAAAATCTCGTTTCCAGAGTTTGAAGAGTTGGTTGAATTATTAAATTCTTAAAATGTTTATTTTGCAACTTTTTTTTGAAAAATTGCCAGAATAAGAATTATTGCGAACAGAATATATGCTAATGCGCAAGATTTACCTATGTCAAAATATTCAAATGCGTATTTATAAATTGAGTATACAATGACGTTGGTAGAGTCGTTTGGACCGCCTTGTGTCATAACATAGATTAGGTCGAAAATTTGGAAAGAGGAGATTGCAGTCACTGTTGTTACAAAATATATGGTAGGTTTAAGTAGTGGAATTGTTATATTGAAGAAGGTTTGTCTTGAGGTTGCTCCATCAATTTTAGACGCCTCGTAAACACTGCTATCAATTGTAGAAAAGCCAGTTAAAAATAATACTACGTTGTACCCTATGAGTTTCCAAACTGAAACAAAGATTAGGACTGGCATGGCAAGATGGGTGCTAAAAAGCCAAGTGTAATGAGTTTTTAGAACTGTGTTGATTAAGCCGATATTCGGGTCAAATATCCACGCCCAAACTATAGCAATAACGACTGCTGGTGTGATAAAAGGAAGGAAGTAGACTGTTTTAAAAATTTCGCTACCTTTAATTTTGCTATTTATGATTGCTGCAATTATGAGTGGAATAATTACAGCAAAAATTGTTGTAGAGATTGCATAAACAAGTGTGTTTATAAGTATTTGCAAAAATTCAGGCTCTGTTATTATTGATTTATAATTTTCAAGCCCAACAAAACTTATTTCATTTAATAAATTCCACTGAGTGAAACTAAGGGCAAATGAGCCAAAAATCGGAATTATTATGAATAACAATGTTCCTACGAAAGCAGGAAGAACAAATAACAAACCCTTCTTTTCCATAGTATAAATTATAATAAATAATATTTTTAGGGCAAGTTATTACAAGTAATAACTTGCCCTAAAAATATTATTTAAAATTATTTGTTTTTTTCTGTACTTTTGGGGTAAATAAAACCGACTTGTAGTCCCAATACCAGTTTGGAAGTGAAGTAAAAAATCTTTGCCTCGCAACATAAGAGAAAGAAAAGTACATTAAAAAATCTTTTATTACAAAATAGTTCTTACTTTTTTCTTTTTTGTTGCGAAATAAAAAGAAAAAAGTAAGCAAAAAAGAAAAACTACGCCACTGTTTTCTACGCTCTTACGAGCGTTTGTTTGAATGGCTGATTAGCAGGCAGAGCCTGCACTCTTCACTCGCTATCGCAGCTAGTCGCCACACGCTTGTGGCAAAGATGTGTTTATTGATGAACGACTTTATTCCCAATATGACAGTTGGGGTTTACCCCAACAATAAAAATTTAATTTTATTTTGTATTTATGCTATCATTAAAGCATTAGGAGGGATAAAATGTTAAAAGAATCAGCGTTTGGGAAGAATGATATAAGAGGAATTTACGGTGATGATATAACCGAAGAACTTTTTTACTACACTGGTAGAGGTTTTGTACAGTTTCTTATAAAAGAAACGAAAAAACAATCATCTGAAGTTTGGATTAGTGTTTGTAGAGATGCTAGACTTCATTCTCCATCTCTTTCAAAAGCGTTGATTGAAGGTATTCGCTCTTGTGGCGCAAATGTTGTAGATATGGGACTTGCTCCAACTCCATTGGGCTATTATTCAGAGGTTGTCGGACTTCCTCCATATATAACTAAATACATGCCAGTTACTGGTGCAATGATTATCACAGCAAGTCATAACCCTAGCCAATACAATGGTATGAAAATGACTTATGCAAAACAATCTTTGAATGAAGAACAAATTAAAGTGGTTAAAGAATTGACAATGGAAGAATACAAGCTAAGTATTCCGCCAGTACCATTCGGTATTTTGAACGAATATGACTTGATTCCAGACTATATCGAAGAAATGACCAAGAAATTCGGTCGAATCGGTGAAGGTATTAAAGTTGTTGTAGATAGCGCAAACGCTACTGGCGGCGTTGTTGCTCCAAAACTTTATAGAGCGTTGGGTTGCGAGGTTGTTGAACTTTATTCAATGCCAGATGGAAGATTTCCACACCACCACCCAAACCCAAGTGATGAAAAAACTTTAAACGATATTAAAAAAGCGGTAGTAGCTAATAAAGCCGATATTGGTATTGCTTTTGACGGTGATAGCGATAGAATTGGTGTAATTGATTCTGACGGTAATTCTATGACTGGCGACAAGTTGCTTTTAATTTATGCAGAAGAAGTTATCAAAGAATATAACGAAAAAGGTATTAAACCTGTTATCGTATCAGAAGTTAAATGCTCACAAGCTTTGTACGATACCATCAATGCAACAGGCGGTGTTGCTGTTATGTGTAAGACCGGTCACGGATATATCAAATCAAAAATGCGTGAAACAGGCGCAGTTCTAGCTGGTGAAATGAGCGGCCATACTTTCTTTAAGGATAAGTATTATGGCTTTGATGACGCTATTTATGCTGGTTGCAGAATTATTGAAATCGTTGCGAAGAAAAAGAAAGAAAACCCTAATTTCAAAATTCGTGAACTTTTAGCACCATTTGACGCTTTGTATTGCTCTTCAGAAGTTCGCTTACCTTGTCCAAATTCTTTGAAGACACAAACCTTAGAAGAATTTAAAAAAGTTATTGCAGAAACTCCAGATTTCTTTGGAACTCCAATAAAAGATATTATTACTCTTGATGGTATGAGAATTGTTTTTGATAAAGGTTTTGCGCTAATTCGTCAAAGTAATACAGAACCAGTGTTTACTTTGCGCTTTGAGGCTGATTCAAAAGAAAATGCTCAAAAATATGAAGATGCAATGGTAAACAAACTTTTGGAAATTATTAAAAACATTTCCGTTAATTAATAATGTAAAATATTAAAACAAAAAGCCTGCGATTATTTGATATCGCAGACTTTTTTGTATATATGGGTATTTATTGTACATAAAAATCATTCAACGCTAATGGGTGCTGGAAGTCTTCATGAGAGAATACTTGCATTACATAACGCCCCTTTTCATAAAGAGTAAAATAATTTGTTTGATAGTATCTTTCATCTTTCATCAGGCGGTAATCCTTTGTTCTAACGACTTCATTTCCGCCCCAAGGTGCTTTATCGGTCATCTTAAAGATTTGAACTCTAATAAATTCGTTCTTCATTTTTTTAGGCGCAATAAATAAATAGTAAACTTTTTGTCCTTCGTTGAAAACTTTTTGGTCTTGTAGAGCATTCTCACGAGTTATTGGCTGAACATTAAACAATATCAAACCACGTTCGTAGGTGCATGCGGTTAAGCCAACCATACACAAAATAAAAACAATTAATAACTTCCAGAATTTTATCATTTTTCTAACTGTTTAATTTTTTGATTAACTACATTGAGCATTTTGTCATCTTTTTCAATTCCAGAATATAGATAATAATACTCTAAAGCCTTTTCCGTATCTTCTTTTTGTTCATATGCTAAACCTAAAGAGTAGTAGGCATAAGGATAATCAGGTGATAATTCTATAACCTTTTCAAAGCATTTTATACATTCGTCATAATTTTTTTGACTTGCCAAAATTAGCCCTTTATTAAAATATGCATCGGTATTTTTAGTATCTAAAATTAGAATTTTATCATAAAAGCTGATTGCTTTATTGTTATTTCCTGCAAGTTTGTATAAATTAGCTATTTTTAACATTGTTACTTTATCTTCTGGTGTAAATACAACAGCTTTTGTATAATAATCTATTGCATCGTTGTATTTTCTTGCTTTATAAGCTTCATCGCCTTTTTTGATTAATTCATCATAACCAAGAGCTTGTTCATTTACCTGAGGTTTCTTAACCTCTAATTTTGCTTTGTTAGCAGTTTTAAAATCTTTTAGAGCAATGTTGTATTCTCTATTTCCAGGAGCTAAAGAAACTGCCTTTTCATAATTTGTTAGAGCAATTTCTGTGCAACCCATTTTTTCATTTGCTTGTGCTAGACCAAAGTAGGCAGACGCTTCTTTGTCGTTCAAATCAATAGCATCTTCAAAATACAAGATTGCTTGACCGTAATCTTGCTTGTCTAAAAGCTTGTAACCGTATGCAATAGATGCTGACATCAGATTTTGTTTTAATCTTTCATTCGGTTGTTTTTCCAGCAAGTTCTTATAAATCTCTATCGCTGTAACATAATTGTCCATCGCATGAAGAGTTAGAGCCTTGTTTGCCAATAATTCATAATTATCAGGTTCAGCTTTTAATGCCAAATCATAGAATTTTAGAGCATTTACAAAATCTGATTTTTTATGATAGCATAGCGCAAGTTCTTTTTTTGTTTCATTGTTAGAAGAATCTTTTGAGTATGATTTTTCAAAATTAAACAATGCTAATTCGTTGTTATTAAGTTTTTTGTAAACCAACCCCAAGTTTCTATATGCATCAGCGTCATCAGGATAAGCTACTAAATACGCTTTGTATTGTTCAATTGCTTCTTCGTTTTTTTCCATATTGCCAAGCAAATTTGCATAATCAAACTTCAAAGCCGTTAATTCTGGGTTTAATTCAAAGGTCTTTTTGAACATTGCTAACGCTTTTTCATTTTCACCAATATTTTGATAAGACAACGCTAATTTTGCCATGATAGCCTCATCTTCTGGATTGTCATCAAGTGCTTTTTCTAGCATTTCAGCAGAGGCTTGGAATTGTTTTGTGTCATATAATGCCATACCATAATTTGCAAAATCTTTGAATGCAGTCGGGTATTTTTTGTAAACAGTTGAATAAATGTCACAAGCTTTTTCAGGCTGATTTGATGCATAATAAACATTTGCCAAGTTTTCAGTCGCTTCTTGATGTTCTGGATACGCACTTAAAAAGGTGTTGTAATTCTCGATTGCACTTGCGTAATTTTTTCTGTAATATTCAACGTTTGCAAGGTTCAAATAGTTGTATTTATATTCTGGATAAATTTGTTGAGCCTGCATGAAAGAGTTGTATGCGTTTTCATAGTCACCGAGTGTTTGAAGAATGTTACCAATACTTATGTAAATAAAAGCATCATTTGGACGTAGCTTAACTGCTTTTTTGTAAGCACCTAGAGCTTCTTCATAATTTCCTGTGTCAGAATAAAGCCCTGCAATTTTAGTATAAAGCATTGCATCATCACCGTTTATTGCAATTGCTTTTTGAATTATACTTATCGCTGTAGCATAATCACTTCTGTATTCATAGTTACAAGCTTGTTGATAAAGTGCATGCGCTTCTTTTGTCATCTTTGCGTTTACACCCAATGATGATAATGAAACTAATACTGCAAATAACGATACATATAATTTTTTATTCATACTGCTCTATCCCCTCTGATATGATTATTTTACCAAAAAAAGAGCATAATAGGTACAAAGTTAAGATATATTAAAATTCATTACAAATTTTTATCGAGAAAAATGTTTTTATCCAATTGAACAAAGAACTCTTGATAAACTTCTGGTGGAAAATTCCTAAACACATCTCTCGGCGAAGATTTAACCGTTGTGTAGCCATCTGCGTTTTCTAAAACCTTCTCTATAACTACAAATCTTACTTTTGTTCTCTTGCCAACTCTTTGTACTGTTACGTTTGAATCATAAATTACTGTGTGCGGAGCTATTTCGTTTTTTATCATCACAGAATCTTGATACATACCAATTACTGCGGTCGGGTTAGCTCCAAAGCTCAAGGCTAAAGCGGCGGCATTTATTGCAAGATATGTTGAATAAAGAGCTACACGTCCTTTTCGTGTGCGTTTTAATTTTATATCTTTTTTTGCCCTTATATAACCTAAATCAAATTCAGCATTTTGAATAACGAAACCATTATCTTGCAAGGTGTTAATAATAGCTTTCATAATCATCAAGGTATCAGATGTATTAAAATAACGTGTTTGCATTTCTCGCAATTCAAGCGCAGAAGGCCTTTCAACAATCTCTGCTGCTGAAAAAGTTGCGGGTGCTTGCAAAAAACAAAATACTATTGATAAAATTATGCTTACAATTTTTTTCATCATATTCTTTGCTTTTGAATAAAGATTGCTTTGTCAACTTTGCTAAAAAAGTTTTGGTAATATTTTTCATCAGTAACATCTTCAATTTTTTGTGCGTTACCATAAATATTCAATAATTTGCGCTTGAAGTTTACTCTTACTTTGAAGGATTTTCCGTATTCTGATATGTTTGCAGTTGTTTCAATTACTGCAACTACGGCTCCAGCTTCTTTTTTTGCGCCAAATTCTTGTTCAAAATTTATAGTTTTATCTCTTGTGCTAAATTCTTTTGCGCCTGAAATAAAACCTAATATAGAGCTTGCATTGTTAACTATAAAACCTTCGTCCTGTAATACATTCAGCATTGCTTTCATCAAGGTTGCTTTGTCAATATTGTCATATTGTCTAGTTTGATATTGGCGTTTTTGGAGTTGAGTTTGAGGTGTTAGAACTTCACTTTTAGCAAAACTAGGCATTGAAAATAAAACTAACGCAATTAATGCAAAAAATATACTTAAAAATTTCTTCATTTAAACTCCTAGAAATTGCTCATGTGATACTTAAATGATTCAACTTTTTGTTTGTTAAATTTTATGACGATAGTTAGCGTTCTTTGATTAGATTGAGCATTACCACCTGAAACTCCATAACTTGTGCCAATAATACCACCACCTGCACCGTGAGAACCATATCCGCCTCCACCTAATTTTGCACCTATTTCAAAGCCGTTTGTGCTATATGATTGAACTGATGCAACCTTGTCGTATATCCATGTTTCTTTGCCATCAGAATCAGTTGTAACAATATTTGGTGAACCTAAAGCTAACGCAACGTCGGTTTGTGAAGTGCCAATTTTTACACTTTTTTGAGCAGCACCCAATGTTAACTTTGTTTCTACCATTGGGCTTGCGGTGCATCTTTCTGGGTGTTTAATGCACTGAATTTCTTGCTTTCTTTTTATTTTATCTAATTTCTTTTGATATTTAATTTGTGCCTTTTGGACCTCTGTATTGTCAACAATCGCAAACGCTGGTAATACAAATGCTAATGCAATAAATAACAAAAATGATTTTTTCATACTTCAAAACTCCTTTTGTATAATCTTAGCACATATTTTCGTAAAGGTGTATATATTATTACAATTTGTAAATTGTATGTTAAGAAATGTAAAGATTAAAAAAATAAGTTGTAGAATTTTAGAAAAAAATACGTTCTTGTAAGCAGAACAGAAAAATGGTTCGTACAAAAATAAGGAGCAGTTTATGAAAAAAGTTTTGACAGTTTTAGTTTTAGGAATCTTTATGCTAGGTTATGGTTTAGCACCAGCATTAGCAAGTACACCAGAAGGTTTGAAGTATGGTTTAAAGGACGGCTTAAAATATGGTTTAAAAAATGGTTTGGTAAATGGTGATATTAAAGGACAAGGTGGTACAAGTTCTTATAAGGCAAATAGCCAAGCTAGAACTTATACAGCAACACAAAATACGAGAACTTCTGCAACTACAACAAATGTAAATCGCAATCCCAAATTAAAGGAAGGACTTAAAAATGGTCAATTAAGAGGACAAAAAACTAATTATAGTCCTTCGCAAAATACGAATTATAAAGCTCAAAATGCACATGCAAAAGAAGGTTTGAAAAATGGTGTAAAAATGAAAAATGGAATGCAAAGTGGTTTGAAGAACGGAAAACAAAACCCAAGAGCAAATGCAGCACATAGTGGAGCTAGAAGTATTGCAAGAGGTGGACATGCTGGTGGTGCAAGAAGAGGTCGTTAATTTGTGTTAAACTAAGTAGTAGTGTAGCCCTTCAAAGTCGGAGGGCTACAAAATAAAAGAGGGCTTATGCAAAATACAATTGAATTATCTTTTTCTGAGTATCGCTCACAACTTTTAAAGCTAGCTCAAAATAACCTTAATCCAGTGCTAGCCAAAAGAGTTACAGCAGAAGATGTCGTGCAAGAAACCTTAATGAGTGCTTGTGAAAAAATAAATTATTTTGAAACGAATTTAGAAGTGCCAGTTTACTTTAAACTTCGTAAATTATTGTTTCAAACTATAACAAATTTGGAACGTAAGCATTTAAAAGCCGAAAAACGTGATGCGTATAAAGAAATGTATATAGAAGATGAGGCAAATTGTTCTGTTGCTCAATTAAATTGGAACATGTTTGCAAATTCTATAACTAGTCCTTCACTAAAAATCACTAAGGCAGAACGTCAACACATGTTGGCAAATGTTCTCAATTCTATTTCAGAAAACGATAGGCAAATTATAGAACTTCGCCATTTTGATGGAATGTCAAATAATGAATGTGCAGAGGTTTTGAAAATTACGCAAAAAAATGCCAGTATCAGGTATGTAAGAGCATTACAACATTTAAAACTCGCTTTATCTAAATATTCGGAGTTTAATTTATGACAAATGTAACATTAGAAGATATTGTAGAAGAGTATTTAGAATTATGTAGAGATGGAAATAATCCTAATATCAAAGAATTTGCAAATAAATATCCTAGTTGCTCTTCAGAATTGTTAGAAATATTACCACTTTTGCAAGATTTAGAGGAATTAGGTTATAAAAAATCTACTTTGAACATAATTCCAGATTTAGCTTGTACCGATTATCAGATAATAGAAAAAATTGGTGTCGGTGGAATGGGTATTGTGTATAAGGCATTGCAAATTTCTTTAAACCGTAAAGTAGCAATAAAACTCCTTTCTAATGAACTTCTTAAAGATAAAAAACAACGTGAGCAATTTGAAAATGAAGCTAAAATTATTGCTATGCTTCATCACCCAAATATTGTAAAAATTCTAAATGCAAAATGTAGTGCAAATAGTTGTTATTATGCGATGGAATTAATAGAAGGTAAGAGTTTAAGTCAATATATGATTAATGATGTTAGGAAAATCGCTGAAATTGCTTTAAAAATATCAAGGGCATTAGCTTATGCGCATAGTTGCAAGGTTTTGCATAGAGATATTAAGCCTTCTAATATTTTAATTGATAATATTGGAGAAGTACATGTTAGTGACTTTGGTTTGGCATCATTTAATAATAACTCTAATAACATAGATAATAAGAGTGGCACTTTGAGATACATGGCTCCAGAGAAAATTTTGAGAGGTGATAATTCAATTTTAACTGATGAATATTC
This sequence comes from uncultured Candidatus Melainabacteria bacterium, assembly GCA_934757275.1. Lineage (GTDB taxonomy): Bacteria > Cyanobacteriota > Vampirovibrionia > Gastranaerophilales > Gastranaerophilaceae > CAG-196. The sequence continues at coordinate 150,494 of CAKVLN010000002.1, read as the reverse complement.
TTTTGGCGTTACATTATATGAACTTGCAACTCATCAGCCATTTCTTTCAAATACAGATTTAAGTGAAATGTCACAAAATATTTCAAGAGGAAATGTTCCAAAACTAAAAACCGCTAAAAAAGACTTTGATGCAATTGTAAATAAGTGTTTAAATTATTTACCTTCAAATAGATATAAAAATATGGAAGAGGTTGCAGAGGATTTGCAACGATTTTTAAACAATGAGCCTGTTAGTGCAAAAAAATATACTCTAATTGAAAGATATAAACTTTGGAATAAAAGACAACCAGCTAGTGCTTTTTTCTGCTTATGCGCAATAGTTAGTGTAATAGCATTTGTTTTAGCTTTAGCAATTGGTTTTATACAAACGCAATCCGCATTGAAATTGGCTAAAAAAAATGCAAATATGGCAGACGCTACTCTTGCAAAGATTTTTGATTATATAGAAAATCAAGCACCATCTTCTAGTGGTAGTGTATTATTGGGTACGCTTATGCCTTATTATCAAGAAATCTCTGTACAAAAAGGTTTGCCAAAATCTAGACTAATTCAGGCAAACAAAATTGTAGGACTTTATGCGTTGCGTTCAGGAAATTATGAATTAGCAGAAAAATCTTATAAGCAATTAACAAAATTGGGCGATGGGGCAAATTCTCTAAAAAGTTTGGCAGATGCTTATGATAAACAGGGGAATAAATCAGAAGCTGAAAAAATCAGAAAAGAAATAATAAAGAAATATTCAAATTCAGTTAAGATGGAAGATAAGTATGCTGTAGTGTGCGCTCTTACCTCATTATCAGATGATGGTGCAAATCAACAAAAAGCCTATGAATTAATAAAATCGCTTTTGGAACAAGATAGACAAAACCCTGAATATCTTTATCAATATGCTATGATTATTGCGACTAATCCAAGAAAATTTAATGGCGAAAAACCAATAAAAATTCTAAATAGTTTAGCAAATAAATATCCAGATAATCCCGATTATTCTATTGCAATTGTAGAATTGATGACAAAAGAATTGCGATATTCTAACAATTTTACACAAAAAGATTGGAATAATATTACTTTGGCTCTAAATACTGCAGACAAACTGATGAGTAGATTTCCAAACACTCCCAAAGTTGTAGAATCTGTCGTTAAGTTTAAAACAACTTATATAAAGGTTTTAAGACATAATGGTGATATGCCAAAATCAAGAAAAGAAATTGAAAATCTTTTAGGAATGTTAGAACTTTTATTTTATAATCCAGAAACACCAAATTCTGCAAAAGAATGTCTTATTGAGTTGCAACTCGAAAGATTAAAGTTGTTTGTAAGAGATAATAGAATTAGTGCGATAAAAGATTTATCAACAAAATTAAATCGAGAATTAAATTCGTATAATGGTAGTAAACAAAAAGAGTATAGACGAGCAATTTCTAGATTAGGATTGTAAATTGTTAAGTTTTATAAATGCGACTTTCTTAGGCTCAAATATAGACGCAGTCTGTGTAGTAGTCAGGCAATTTCTGATTGCCAAAATACTTTTATAAATATGTGTAGTTAAAATAAAAGGTGATTATAATGGTATTATTAAAAGTAAGGTTCAGTAAAAATTTTTTGAATATAAAAAGCGTCGGGTTTGACTTTGTCAAACCCGACGCTATAAAAATATCAAGCTTGATTTCTTATTAGAACATCAAACCAGCTTCTCTAGCAGCATCTGCCAAAGCAGCAACTCTTCCGTGATATAAGAAACCACCTCTATCGAATACAACGCATTCTACGCCTTTTGCCAATGCTTTCTTAGCGATAGCTTCGCCAACAACCTTAGCAGCTTCGATGTTACCACCGTGAGCTAATTTTTCTTTAAGGTCTTTGTCAACTGAAGATGCTGAACATACTGTTACATGTTTTTCATCATCAATTAATTGAGCATAGATGTGTTTTGTACTTCTATAAACTGCCAATCTAGGAAATTCAGTTGTACCAGCCAACTTAACTCTTAGAGCTTGGTGTCTTTTTTGTACTTTTGGTTTTCTAATTTCTTGTTTAATCATTTTTGATTTTCCTTTCTTTGCCCAAATCTGCTTGATACCACTCAAGGATTTATGCGGGCGTTGTGTTTGAGGTCTTTAAGTCATTAAGGCTTAATCTCGTTATAAATATTTGTAGTGCCAACTTTGAGGTTGACCAATAGTTTTTTAACCAACTTGTAGTTTTACTAATGTCAACAGACCAAATGTCTATGTGCTTAGCACTATTTTTTACCAGCTTTACCAGCTTTACGTCTGATGTATTCGCCTTCGTATTTAACACCTTTTCCTTTGTAAACTTCAGGTGGACGTTTGCTTCTGATGAAGGCTGCAACATCACCAACTGTTTGTTTGTTAGAACCTTTTACAGAGATTTTAGTGTTAGCTTCAACTGCAATTGTGATACCAGCAGGTGGTTCAACGATTACAGGGTGAGAGTAGCCAAGCGCCATGTTAAGTTTTGTACCTTCCATAGCTGCACGGTAACCTACACCAACGATTTCTAATTTCTTTTCAAAACCTTGAGAAACACCGTGAATAGCGTTTGCAATCAAAGTTCTGAATAAACCGTGAAGAGCGTTTGTCTTTCTATCTTCTGAGTTTGGTTCAACGATAACGTGGTTATCAGCAACAGAAACCTTTACTTCATCTCTGAAAGTAACTGATTCAGTTCCCTTAGGACCTTTTGCTGTTATAACATTTCCATCAATTTTAATTTCTACGCCTGATGGAATTTCAATAGGCTTTTTACCAATTCTTGACATATTATTTTCTCCTTTATTTTTTTACAGGCTTTTCTGTCAATTGAACCTGTTTTTAGTATTTGTCAGGCAATGCCTGACCTACATTTTCTTTGGTCTGGTAGTTTTATTATTTAGGTTGACTGGTAGTTTTCAAATCAACTTGTAATTTTATGATTGTTAACCGACCAAATGTCTACGTGCGTAGCACTAGTATACGTAGCAAAGTACTTCGCCACCTAGGTTTTCTTTTCTAGCTTTTCTGTCTGTCAAAAGACCTTTGCTAGTAGAAACAACTGCGATACCCATACCACCCAATACTTGTGGAAGGTTTTTAGCTTTGCAGTAATTTCTAAGACCTGGTTTAGAAACTCTTTGTAAGTTAGAAATAACAGGTTTGTTAGCTTCATCGTACTTTAATTCAATTGTTAAATACTTGAAGTGGCCTTCTGCTCTTTCTGTGTAATCAGTAATGAAACCTTCTGATTTTAATAGTTTAGCCAAAGCAACTTTTAATTTAGAAGATGGCATTTCTACTGATGGGTGAGAAACTAAATTAGCGTTTCTAATTCTTGTTAGCATATCTGCTATTGGATCTGTGTTCATTTTACTATCCTTTTTCCTGTGGTTTGGAATTTTGTTTTCAAAGTCTAATCAATTTTCCAAAAGACCAATGTCCTTAGTCAATCTTAACTTTGATGGCTTGTTCCGCCCCTTGTACTCGTCGCTTGCTAAATTAATTTTTGCTCATAAAAAGCGTTCTTTAGTAGTCCGACTTTTTGATATTACCATGACTATATTTATATTACAAGCGTATTGTTAAAATTTGTGTAGAAAATATTCCCCAACTACCTAATATCTTTTCTTGAATAATTCGGCTTAAATATAATTATTAAATCTTTTTCATACTTCCAGCTATTCTTAATTCCAGAGAGCCTTTACGGCTCTTTTTTTTTATAATTTGTATTTATGTAACAATTCTTGTCAAAAATTATTGATAATGTTAGGATAAAAATGAGGAGAATATGCATGGGAGAGAATTTTAATATCATTCAATTCTTACGAAGCGCAGTTGCAACAGGCGCCTCTGATGAACATTTGAAAGTCGGACACCCACCATTTATTAGAAAAAATGGGTTTATCAAAAAGACTAATTTACCACCTTTATCGAAAGAAGAATTAGACAATGCGATATTAGAGATTGCTCCAACTGCGGTGAGAGATGAAATTTTAACACTTTGTGATGTGGACTTTATGTATGAAATAAAAGGCTGCTCTCGTTTCAGAATTAACTATAACCGCCAATTGGGACTTCCAGGGCTTGTTATAAGAAATATTACATACAATATTCCTCAACTAAAAGATTTGGAACTGCCAGAAATTTTAAGCTCAATTGTTGAATTTCAAAACGGTATAGTTTTGGTTACAGGTCCAACAGGTAGTGGTAAATCAACGACAATAGCTTCTTTGATTAACCAAATTAACATGATGAGTTCTAGACATATTATTACTGTAGAAGACCCTATTGAATACGTTTTTGGCTGCAAAAAGAGTATTGTTTCTCAAAGACAGGTTGGGGTTGATACAAAAAGCTTTTCTGATGGTATAAAATATGCATTAAGACAAGACCCTGATGTTATCTTTATTGGTGAAATCCGTGATAAGGAAACGATGGAGGCGGCATTGAAGGCTTCGGAAACAGGACACTTAGTGTTTTCAACACTTCACACGAATGATGCTGTGCAAACTATTAACCGTATTGTTAATATGTTTGAAGAATCTAACAGATATTTAATCAGAAAACAACTATCTGAAACTTTGAGAGCTACAATTGCACAAAAACTTGTGTATTCAGAGCAGGCTAAAAAGAGATTTCCTGCGTGCGAAATCATGGTTGTAACTTCTACGATTAAAGATTATATAAACAAAGATAACACTGACGAAATTTATGAATTGTTGCGTGATAATACAGTTGACAATATGGTTTCAATGAATACATCATTGGCTATTCTTTCTGAAAAAGGTTGTATTTCTCAAGAAGAAGCCTTGAGCAATTCTAATGACGAATCAGAATTAGAAAAAATATTTAGAGGCGTATATCAAGGTACTAAGGCATATTATGAATAATTACGTTACGGAAGCTATTAATTTAAAATCTTACAATTTGAACGATGCAGATAAAATAATCGTCATGTATTCAAAAGAGAATGGACTTATTAAAGGCGTTGCAAAGGGAATTAAAAAGCCTAAAAGTAAACTAGGTGCAAGAATGGACTTGCTTGTAGCAAATACTTTGCAGCTACTAAAAGGGCGTTCTATGGATACTATTATTCAAGCTCAAACCGTGAATCACTTTAGGAAAACAAGAGAAGATATGGACAAATTAATGTTGTCTTCTTATATTTCAGAGGTGGTTATGAATTTTGGTGAAGGCTCTGAATCTGCGTCAGAAGAAATTTACGAACTTCTTTATAAGGCTTTAAATAGAATTGCAAATTCTGTAGAAAAGAAAGATATGTTAATAGCAGCGATTAAATTTCAGCTAAAAATGCTTTTAATAATGGGCTTTTGTGTAGAGCTTGATACCTGCTTGTGTTGCAGAGAGCAAGTTTTAGATGAGGAAATGTATTTTTCATCATCTATGGGTGGAATTATTTGCAAGGAATGCAACGAGCATTTAGGTGTAAAACTTAAAATGCATAATAAAATTAGAGATTTTTTGCAGGCGATGTTACAGTTTGATTTTGACTTTGAGAGCGAATACGATAAAAAAGCAACTGAAAAGGTTTGTCAGGTTTGTTTTGATTTATTAGATGAATATATTAAAACTCATACTAATAAACGTCAAAAATCAGTAAAATTAATAAAAGAAATGGCAGGTGTTTAGCGTGCCTAAAAAGAAAATGAAATTAGCTCATTTATATCCTAAATTGTTAAATATTTATGGAGATGGCGGAAATATTCTTGCTATAAAAAAGCGTTGCGAATGGCGAGGAATTGAGCTTGAAATAGATGAAATAAATATTGGAGATGAAATTTCTGAACACGACATGTATTTTATAGGTGGCGGTCAAGATTTGCAACAAATTGAGGTTTCAAAAGAGTTACAAAAGCACAAAGAATTTTTAACTAAAGAAAGAGATAGAATGTCTGTTTTCTTAGGAATTTGCGGTGGTTATCAACTTATGGGACATTATTATAAACCACTTAATGGTGAAAAATTGTTGGGCATAAGCTTGCTAGATGCGTATACGGTTGCAGGAAATCAAAGATTTATCGGAAACGTTACTGTTCATACAGATTTGGTTGAACCAAATACGTTGGTTGGGTTTGAAAATCATAGTGGCTTGACTTACCTAAATGGAACGACGGAGGCTATCGGACAAGTGATAGTTGGTCACGGAAATAATGGCAAGGATAAAACTGAGGGTGCAAGATATAAAAATGTTTTCGGAACTTATTTGCATGGTTCGTTTTTGCCTAAAAACCCACGCTTTGCCGATTATTTAATAGAGTTGGCGTTAGGTAGTAAGCCAGAACCATTGGACGATACGATAGAAAATCTAGCTCACGATGCTTTGATTAATAAAAAATATTAGTTTTTTTGTAAAGAATTTTTAATTGAGTGGTAATACTTTACAATTCCCTCAAAAAATAGTAAAATAATTGAGTTATATATAAGTATATGAGAGGATTATAAATGAAATTTCACATGCAGGTGTTGATTGCACTTGGACTTGGACTTAAACGTAACTGGCATATCTTTGCAGGTCTTGTGCTTGGTGTTATTGTTGGTATCTGGTTACACAAAGAACCTAGCCCAATTCTTATGACTACTTTGACCTTCATTGGACAAGTGTTTATCAGATTAATTCAAATGGTTGTAATACCACTTGTTATTTCTGCGATTGTAATTGGTATTACAAGTGTTGGTGATAGCAAGCAAATCGGTAAACTCGGTACAAAAATGATTTTCTATTATGGCATTATAACCGTAGTTGCAGTTACTATTGGTGCAGCTTTAGCGTTGTTGCTAAAACCTGGGTTAGGCGCAGCACATTATATTAATCTTGATACTGCCGCCGATATTCAGGCTCAAGTTGCAGCAACAATAGAAACTCAAAAAGGTAATTTATTGAATATAATTTTAGGTTTTATTCCTAAAAATCCACTTGCTTCAATTGCGAGCGGTGATATGGTTCCTATTATTGTATTTGCATTGATGTTTTCTATTGCTTTAGCAAAAGTTGGTGATATTAATAGACCATTTGTAGGCTTTTTTGAATCAATCTTTGCTGCAACAATGAAGATTACAGATTGGATTATGTGCTTTGCAGCTCCTGGTGTATTTGCTTTAACTGCCGTAGCTGTGTCATCATTTGGTATAGATATATTTATGAGTATTTCAAAATATCTGGGAGTTTTAGCTCTTGGTTTTGGTATTCAGTTCTTTATTGTTTATCCAATCTTCTTAAAGATATTTTCTAAAGTCCCTGTTACAATGCTTTATGCAGCAATGGCAGAAGCTATGATGGTAGCATTTGGTACCGCAAGCTCTTCTGCAACTCTTCCACTAACAATTGCATGTTGTGAAAAAAGAGGTATTTCTCATAAAATTGCAAGTTTTGTTCTTCCTTTGGGAGCAACATTAAATATGGACGGTACTGCAATGTTACAGACTATTGCGGTAATCTTTTTGACACAAGCTTATGGTGTAGCATTGACTCCATTCTTGGTGGTACAAATTGCCTTGCTAGCGATTGTTGCGTCTTCAACTTGTGCTGGTATCCCTGGAGCAGGCTTGATTACAATAGCTCTTGTGCTTAATGGTATGGGGTTAAGCCCAGAACAATTGGTTGCAGGTTTTGCTTTCTTGTTCACTATTGAAAGAATTACAGATATGATGAGAACCCTGTTAAATGTAACTTCTGATGCAGTCGTAGCGGCAGCAATCGCAGATAATGAAAATGAAATTAATTATGATTTGTTGAATAATCCGGAAGAATATGGAGATATAATTAATTAGTTTGTTAATTAAATTGATTTAATCTAAAGGGCGGAGCTTTGCTCCGCCCTTTAGATTTTTATATATAGCCGAGTTGGGTAATCGACAATTTATGACTTATAAGCTTTAATAATTGTATTAAATCTTTTTGATGCTTATAGTATGGATTTTTAAGAGCTTTTATAGCTCTTTTTTTTTATTCCCTAAAAGAGTGATTAATTAACAAACATATTTGTGCTAACATTGTTTTATGTTAAATAAATTACCGATTATGTTTGAGTGTTCTAGAATTTTTTCGCTTCCGATGACAATTATGTCTTGGCTTGTGATTTTTGTGTATTCTTTAACAGTGGCAGGTAATGTCGCTTATGGCGTATTAGCCTTGATAGGTGTATGTTTAGTGCATTTAGCAACCAATGTTCTTGACGATTATTTTGATTACAAAACTTTAATCAAGCAAGTGAATTTTGATAAAAAAGAGTATTTGAAAAACTCGCAAAAAACAAAATGCAGATATTTAATCTCTGGTTTAATTAAGGAAAGAGAAATCCTTTATTGGGCAGGTTCATATTTGTTTATTGCTGCTTTAATCGGAATATTTTTCTACTTTAAATGTGGAATTGGAGTTTTGTATTATGCTCTGATAGGTGGAATAATTGCTATTTCATATTCGTTTTTATCAAAAATAAGATTATCAGAAGTTGTAATTGCAATTGCTTATGGACCAGCTTTGTTTGGTGGTGTTTATTATGTGATGACAAAAACTTATTCTTGGGAGGTTTTTGTCTTATCAATTCCTACAATGATAATAACTGTGATTTTACTCTATATCCATACTGTAATGGACTTTGAATATGATATAAATGAAGGTCACAATACAATTGCAAATATGTTTGATTCACCGTTAGATTCGTTAATCGTTTTAAAGTGGTTGATTATTCTTGCTTATATTTCACCTCTGATTTTATGCATTTTGGATATTGCGGATTGGCAAGTTTTGTTGTCTTGGTTAACAATTCCACTAGCTTTAGACTTGTATAAATCTATGGTAGATTATTCGGTAAACTCGGACTCAATTCCAAAGCATAAGTGGTACCACTTCCCAATGGAGGAAATGCGTGGCGCACCTAGTTTTATGATAAGAATGTATCAAGCAAGAAATCTTACGATTTATTACACCTTGTTGCTTGTAATTGGTCTAGTTTTGTCATATAACTAGTTCGGAGTTAAGATTATATAAAGGCTTAGATTGTGTGTGTTACTATTAATATATAGAGAGAAAGAATAGGAGGATATTATGATACCAATTTTAGATTCAAAAAGACAATATGCTAAAATAGGGGCAGAAGTTGAAAAAGCAGTATGTGAAGTTTTACGTTCAGGTTCATATATTTTAGGACCAAACTGTAAAGCATTAGAAGTTGAGTTAGCAAAATATATCGGTTGCAACTATACTGTTGCATTAAACTCAGGTACAGATGCGCTACACTTAGCATTAAGAGCATTAGATATAGGTGTAGGTGATGAAGTTATTACAACTGCCTTCACATTTGTAGCTACTACAGAAGCTATTGGTATCGTTGGCGCAACTCCTGTATTTGCTGATATTGATGCTGATACTTTCAATATTGACCCTAAGAAAATCGAAGAAAGAATTACACCAAAGACTAAGGCAATTATTCCAGTTCATTTATATGGTCAACCTTGTGATATGGACGCTATTATGGATATCGCTAAACGTCACAACTTGTATGTAATTGAAGACTGTTGTCAAGCTATTGGTGCGGAATATAAAGGACAAAAAGTAGGTACATTTGGTGATATTGGTTGTTATAGCTTCTACCCAACAAAAAACTTAGGTGGTATGGGTGATGGCGGTTTAATTACTGTTAATAGCGAAAACTTGAAGAATAGAATTATAGCTCTTCGTAACCACGGTGGCGCAGTTAGATATTACCACGACGAAATCGGCGTAAACTCTCGTTTAGACGAAATTCAAGCAGCAATTTTGAGAATTAAATTGAACTACATTGATGAGTGGAACAAGGAAAGAAGAGCACATGCTAAAACTTATAATGAATTGTTAGCTGGTTGTCCTGATATTCAAACTCCAACTGAATTGGCTGATACTTATTGCGTATACCACCAATACACAGTTAAAATTCCTAACAGAGATAACATTCATAAAATGTTGCAAGAAGCTGGTATTGGCGCAATGCTTTACTATCCTGTTCCATTACATCTACAGAAAGTTCATGCTCATCTTGGCTGGACTAAGGGAATGCTTCCAAACACTGAAAAAGATACAGAAATGGTTATTTCTCTTCCAATGTTCCCAGAACTAACATTAGAAGAACAAAAAACTGTTGCATCAACATTGATAAGTTGCATAGAAAAATCAAAAGCATTAGCTTAGGTTTTAGGATAAAATTGTAAAAGACGTACTACACAAGAAGTACGTCTTTTTTTTTAATTAAAAATAATCTTTACAATATGTTACAAATAGTGTATTATAAGTATATTAATAAGTTAAATAAATGAGAGGAAAATATATGAGCAATATTGTAATTTATTCAACAAAACCTATGCCAGAATTGCAAGCTAAGTTGATGGATATTGATGAAGTTGAGGTTAAAGTTTTATCTATTGATAATATGAAGGATTATGCAGTAATCAATCCTTCTTTAATGATTGTTGAAAATATTGATTTGGCTAAAGATGCTTTGATGACAAATAAATTCCCTTGTCCAATTTTATTCTTTGGCCCAACAAGAAGAGATGTTACTGTAAGAGCAGAAGGTTTTGACTTTATTAAAGACCCTGCAAATACTGACGAGTTGATAGTTCGTGTTAATGCGCTATTGAAGATTAAAGCGATTAAAGACAAGTTGGAAAGAGTTTCTACAACTGATGATTTAACTGGTTTACATAATAGAAAATACTTACAAGAACGTTTAGAAGAAGAAATTTCTCGTTCAAGAAGATATGGCACTAAGTTGTCTTGCATTTTGTTTGACCTAGATTTCTTCAAGGTTGTAAATGATATGTATGGCTATGAATGGGGTGATATCTTATTAACTAAGATTGCAAATAAATTAAATGCAATGATTAGAAAAGAAGATATTCTAACACGTTATGGCGACGAAGAATTTTTGTTAGTACTTCCAAATACATCTGAAGAAAACGCTTTCTTGTTTGGTGAAAGATTCAGAAGAGAAGTCGAAAAAATGGAATTTATTCCAGCAGGTGAAGAAGAACCTCACAAGGTAACAATTTCTGGTGGTATTTCAACTTACCCTTGCATGCCAGATGTTGAAGAGGACGCAAACACTGTTATTCGATATGCTGAACACGCTTTGTATAATGCTAAGCATAGAGGCAAAAATAAGATTATTCAATTCTCTCAAATGAATTTGGAAATGTAGTTTTAGAAGAGCACCTCAAATGGGTGCTCTTTTTTAATTTAAACAAACTTAACACTTTTCTTCAAACTTTGGCATGTTTATAGTATTATAAGGAAAAAGTTGGAGGAATAATTTAATAATGTCAGTAGCATTAGAACAAAAACAAGGTTTAATCGCAGGTGATGGTCTTTTACCTGTAAAAATGGCTCAATATGCTAAGGAAAACGGATTTGATGTTGTAGCAATTTCATTATCAAATGATAATTATGCTCAATTAAAGAAATATTGTTCAAAAGTTTATTCTTTTTGCCCAGGAGAGGTGCAAAAGATAGAAGACACTTTAAAAGCAGAAGGTATCAAGCAAATAACTTTTCTAGGCAAAGTTAGCAAGACTATCTTGATAAAACGACCAAAATTTGATGCTAGAGCCTTAGATTTTATCAAGAAGGCTATCAGATTAAACGATGATAAAGTTATGTTAATGATTATTGAAGAATTGGAAAAAATTGGTGTAACTATTCTAGATCAGACATTATTTATCAAAAATCTAATGATTCCATCAGGCGTTTTGGGTAAGGTTCAGCCAACTCAAGAACAAGTTGATGACGTAAATTATGGATATTGGCTTGCAAAAGAAACTGGCAAACTAGATGTTGGTCAGTCTGTAATCATTAAAGATAAAATGGTTATGGCGGTTGAGGCAATTGAAGGTACAGATAAATGTATCAAACGTGGCTGTAAGATTGCAAAACGAAATTCAAGAGTTATCAAAGTTGCAAAACCTTCTCAAGATAAGAGATTTGATATTCCTGCTATTGGTTTAAAAACTCTTAAAACTATGCACAAGTACAAAGCAGATTTGATTGCAGTTGAAGCTGGTGAAACTATTATTGTTGATAGAGAAGAAGTTATTAAGTACGCAAATAAACACAATATTGTTGTGATGGCAGTATAATTTATGAAGAAAATTTTTATAATTACTGGGGAATATTCTGGTGATATTCATGCAGGAAAAGTTTTAGAAATTTTGAAACGTAATATGCCAGAACTTGTTGCAGAAGGTATTGGTGGCGAAAATTTGAAGTCTGCTGGTGCGAAAATTTTCTGTGACCATTCAAAAATGTCTGGTTTTGGACTAAATTTCAAAATGATTGTTGACCATTTGTCTTTAGAAAAACGTGTTGCGGACTATATCTTAAATGATTATAAACCAGATTTGGTGTTGTTAATTGATTATGGGACTTTCAATTTAAGAGTTGCGAAAAGATTAAAAGGTAGTGGTATAAAGGTTTTTCATTATATTCCACCACAAATTTGGGCAAGCAGAAAATGGCGCATCAAAGGTATTAAAAAGTATGTAGATAAGGTTTTGTGCATATTTCCTTTTGAGCCTGAAATCTATAAGGCAGAAGGTATAGATGTGCATTACTGCGGACACCCTTTGGTGAAACAATTGCCGCCAAAAGCTAATAAAGAGGAATTTTTTGCTAAGCATGACTTGGAAACTAATAGACCGTTGGTATCAGTTTTTCCAGGGTCTAGACCACTAGAATTAAAGTTTTTTGGCGAACGTTTTTTAGAGGCTGCAAAGGTTTTGCAAAAAAAACACCCAGAAGTTCAATTCTGTATTTCGCATGCTCCAAATTTGAAAGATGATGTTTTTGATAAATACATTAAAAACACTGATTTTAAGGTTATTAAGGGCGAAAATCAAGCTTTGTTGAGTGTGTCTGATTCTTTAATTTTGGCATCTGGTACAGTTGCTTTGGAGGCTGCTTTGTATCAAATACCAATGATTATCGCATACCGTGGACCTTGGTTGATTTATTTGATTTATCTTTTAGTAAGATGTATCAAGCGTGTGTCTTTGCCAAATATTATAATGGACGAGGAAATTGTGCCAGAACTTATTCAACACAAGTTTAGTGTTGAAAATATTTGCTACGAAACAGAAAAAAATCTTTATAATAAAGAACATAGAGAGAATATGATAAAAGAACTTGCTAAGGTTAAAGACAAATTGTCTGATAAATATTCTGCCGAAGAGGTTGCAAATTCTATAATTGAAGAATTGAATAAATAAAGAAAGAGCTGGCTCATTGCCAGCTTTTAAATTTCTACAACCTTTTTCTAACCTTATATATTAATAAAGTATTTTTGTTTAAAAAAATTGCCTTTTCTGAACCTTTTATGTCGAAATGTAAACTTTCTTTATGTTATACTTTTTTTGAAAATGTATAAATAGCAAAAGGATAAATATATGAGAAAGAGTCTTTGTTTGTTACCGTTGGCTCTTGGGACTTTAGGTTTAGGGTTAACTGAGTATGTAATGATGGGCATTTTGCCAGATACTGCAAAATCAATGAGCTGCTCTATTCCAGAGGCGGGTAATTTTATATCATTTTATGCTCTTGGAGTTGTGTTTGGTGCAATTCTGCTGGTAATTGTTGCAAGAACAAAACCTCTAAAAACAATATTATTCTGGTTAATGATGATTTTTACTGTGTCAAACTTTTTAACGGCTTTTGTTACTAACTATCATGTCTTTTGTCTAATAAGATTTATTGCAGGACTTCCTCACGGTTGCTTTTTTAGCGTGGGAGCGATTTCTGCGGGCAAATTATGTGAGAAGGGTAAGGAAAATCAAGCTGTTGCAACAATGTGTGCAGGCATGACTTTTGCAAATTTGCTTGGTATTCCTATTGGTACAATGATTAGCCATTCGATATCATGGCGTTTGATATTTGTGTTTATAGGTTTGTTTGGGTTACTAATTCTATATTCAATAAAAAAACTTATTCCGAACCTAAAACCACTGCCTGATACAGGCTTTAGAGGTCAATTCAAGTTTATGAAGCATTTAGCACCTTGGCTTTTAATTTTTGCCGTTGTAATGGGTAATGGCGGAATTTTCTGCTGGTATAGCTATATTAACCCACTGTTGGTGAATGTTTCTGGTATATTACCGCAATATGTTTCTTTGATTATGATTTTGGCAGGTGCTGGAATGTGTGTTGGCAACTTCTTGGGCGGGAAATTGTCAGACAAATTTTACCCATCAATTGTTGCAAGTTTAACTCAATTGCTAGCCTGTGTTTCGCTAATTTGTATATTTTTCTTTAGCCAAAACCCAATAGTATCTATTATTTGTATGATGATATGTACAGGTTGCTTGTTTGCGGTGTCTGCTCCACAGCAAGTTTTGTTGATTAATAGTGCAAAAGGTGGCGAAATGCTTGGCGCATCGTTTTCTCAAATCTCATTCAATCTAGGAAATGCCTTAGGCGCATTTGTAGGCGGTATTCCTATCGAACACGGTTTGGGGTATAAATATACTGCAATTCCTGGAGCTTGCTTTGCTTTTGTTGGCTTTTTGTTATTGTTCTATTTCTTTAAAAGGTATAAAAAATAATAAATGAGGTTGAGCATTTTTGCCCAACCTCATAAAATAATTTTAGTATGGCAGACTTTCAATAAAATCTGGAACTTTGATGTCTGTCATTGGAACATCTTTTTGTCTATATGATTTTTGTGTATAAGATATCCAGTTGAACAACAATACAGAACTAGGTTTATCTACAATGCCATTTATTACACTTCTAAATTCTTTCGTATTTTTAGTAGGTAATGGTGGCAATTTCTCAAAATCTTCTGGCAACAAGTTGTATTTGGTATCTTCGCCTGTTAACATTACCATCAATTTATTGAAAGAAAAATCTCCAAAAGCACCTAAGCCAGAAACAATTTCATCTGATAACCTACCAAGCACAACTAATTTTGCATAATCAGTTATAGGATTATATTGACCTTTTATGAATAATGTCATTAAAGGACCTTGTGATTGCAACATCTTAACGTTTGCGATGCCGTTTTTCATTGCAATATCACCTCTTAGGTATTTAAACAAGCCAGTATCTTTCAAAGTAACAGCTTTTGTTACCACGCTCAAAGAGGTTCTAAGCATACTATCAGCAATAACGTTTTGCGCATACAACAAGTGTTCCAATTTGCCCAACGTTCCCATTCTGCCATTATGGATAATGAATTTCAAATCACCATTTAAGGATTGTTTTGAACTCAAGTTGCCTGTCATATTTGTGTCAAAGTCCATAACACCGCTAATTGTATCTTTTCTAGTTGATACAATATCAAATATCGGAGCTGCGCTTACGCCTCTTGCTTGAATTTTAGAGTTGAAGTTCTCATCTTTCAAGTTGAAATCAATGTTACCAGCTAGTTTGCCATTAAAGATTTCTGATGAAACATTTTTTAATTCCAACTTGTCATTTTTAAGTTTAAAATCAGCCGTCAAAGCAGATAGATAAAGCGGTGAATTATAAATTGTCGCTAAAGCCTTTTCTGAATAGAATTTACCTTCATTAACGTTTAGTGGCAATGCTTTCATAATAGGGCTATCTTTGTACATTAATAATGTATCAGTATTCAAGTATTTTGATTTAACACTTATATTTTTAACGTACAATTCTTTTGAGATATCTGTTGAAATTGTTGAATTTACTCCCATTGACGAATCGCCAATTTTTACCATTGGAGCATTTACAACTGCAATATTTTTGTTGAAATCAACTGTCATATTTGTTGCACCGAGTTGTAAGAACTGATTTATAAAATTTTGAACAGTTATTTGACCAACAATTTCTGGTTTGTTAAATTTTCCGTTTACAAACACATCGCCTTTAACCTGTGCAACATTGTCCATAAATGTTATATTAAGTTGTTGAGGGATAAACACCCTAATGTTTTTCAATACGGCATTTTGCAAATTCTCGATGTTACCAGAAATTATAACTTTCTTTTGTCCTTTTAAATTTGCTTTAAAGTCGTTTGACAATTTGCCGTTAAATGAAGAAATAGACAAATCTTCTATCTTTAAAGTATTATTTTCTAATTTTGATACAAGGTTGATTAAAGAAGGTTCATCAAGAACAAGAGCTTTGTCCATCAAAACCTGTGCTAAAATGTTTTGAGCCTCCTTATTACCATTAATTGCGAATTTAACAGGATAAACGCTTGCATACTGAATTGGTGCCATCAAATCTCGAGAATTAATAAAACCCTTCAAGCTAACGCTAAACGTCAAATCATTTGTGTTATAGTTTGTTATTTCAGCCTTTGCAGTCATTTTTGAATTAGGCATAAAGATATTAGTATCAGGAACTTTTATCGAATCTCTTTCTATATATAATTTCAGCAAAGGCATTTTTATTGCTTCAGTCTTTTTAGGTTTTAAAGTCAAATTGTTGATATAAGCAATATTATTTTTATTTGTATCAATCTTTAAAGTTGCAAAAGACAAGTTGCCATCTTTGTTTAAAGCTCTGAAATTTTCTACCTGTAAATTTTCTTTGTGGATAGGATTTTCTAATGTACCAGAAAGATTTGCAACTAAGGACGCTACACCATTTTTAACTCCAAATTCAGCAGGACAAAGGTGTTTAAGTTCAACCTTGTTCATTAAAAGTTCTATATCAAGGTTTTTATCAATCTTACCTTTAGCCATAATTGGTGCATTATTTACATAGCCAATTGCGTTTACAATATTTATAACGTTATTAGAAAAGTCAATATCAGCATCAATTTTATTAATATCTAAGCCATTAGCTTTTACAGAGGCGTTTGCAATTTTTAAGAAACCAGCAGATTTAATTTTGCTCAAATCGCCTTTAACGTTGAAGTCGGCTTTAAGCGTTCCATCAAGAGAATTTATCTCTTTTAATTTAGAGAAATCTGCAAGCAATTTAACTTTTTGATACAAGTCTGCTAATTTGATTTCATCAGTTTTAACCTTCAAATCAACCGATGGTTTTTTAGAATTATTTATAACGCCATCTACATAAACCTTTTTATCAACGGAGGCGTAAATATTAGATAAAACTCCAATCTTGTCGCCTAAGAACGTTAGATAAATAAAACTCTTAGGGGTTTTCTTTTTAGGGTCTAAAACAGATATATTATCAATATTAACTAAACCAGAAATTTGAGTTTCGCCGTTTAAATTGTTATACAATTTCAAGTCTGCAATAACATCAGAGTGAAAATCAAGAGCTTCCAACTGTTCAATAAATTCTTTGAAGTTAAACTCTTTCTTTTCGCCCATCTCAATATTTGGTACTACTGAAATATCATAAGAAATATATTTTTTGTCGTTGATGGTAAAATCACCAATAGCTTTAAAGCTTAAATTCTTGTAGTTAATTAATTTTGTTAGGTTTAAATTTGTACCATTAACCTTAAAATGTTTTTCTAAATCTTTATCATAATAACAAACGCTATAAGTTCTTAAAGTTACATTAGGTGTTTCATTGAAATCTTTTGCGTTCATGCGTTCGACAAGTGCTGGCAAATATTTGTCATTAGACTTAACTTTAACTATAAGTTTGTCAGCATAAAGACGTTTAACTATCACATCATTTCTAAATAAAGATGACCAAGGTATGAAGAATTTAACATTATCAAATTGTCCAAATTTTTGTCCATCTTCGTACATCATGTGCATCATAGGTGCTTTTACTTTTAGTGATGGACCAAGTCTTAAAATTAGCTTTTCTATATGAATTTTAATGCCAAGGTCTTTTGTTACTTGTGCTTCAATCGCTGGTACAAATCTAGTTGCATCAATTGGCACAAAACATATTGATACACAAAATGCTATTATTGCTAGTGCAATAATTATATAGTTTCTATACTTTTTCATCTTATATTACGTCTCCGCTTTCTTTATCAAAGAAATACATATCTTCTACTGATATCTTTAATTCAATCATTTCCCCAATTTTGTAATCCAATGGAACTCTTGCAGAACATTTATTTCCATTCAAACTGAAATAAACAATTCGCTCACCACCAGTCATTTCAACTATTTCAGGTTTAACTTTAATAGAAATTTCGCCTGATATCATCTTTTCAGCACGAATTGCTACTGTTGTCTCGCCTTGAATATTCTTATTTGTTTTGAAAGTATGACCTTCAATATCAAAACAACCATTTTGAATATTTGCATCTATAAAATTCATTTGCCCGATAAAGCCTGCAACGAACTTATTTTTAGGTTTGTTATAAATAACTTCTGGTGTATCTGCCTGCTGAATTTTACCTTTATCTAAAACAACAATTCTATCGCCCATCGTTAAAGCCTCTGTTTGGTCGTGAGTTACATAAATAAATGTTGTTTGTAATTTTTGGTGCAGACGCTTAATTTCTGAGCGCATGTGTACTCTTAAATTTGCGTCAAGGTTTGATAACGGTTCGTCCATCAAAAATACTTTAGGATTTCTAACTATGGCACGACCTAGTGCAACACGTTGTCTTTGTCCGCCAGAAAGTTGTTTTGGTTTGCGGTTCAATAGCTCCGTTAGGTTCAAAGACTCGGCTACTTCTCTAACCTTTGCGTCAATTGTTTTTTTGTCGTACTTACGCATCTTTAAACCAAAAGCAATGTTATCATACACGCTCATGTGTGGATAAAGTGCGTAGCTTTGGAAAACAAAAGCAATGTCACGGTCTTTTGGGTGCACATTGTTTACAACTTTGTCATCAATAAGTATTTCACCAGAAGTTATATCTTCCAGTCCAGAAATTAGACGCAAAATTGTAGATTTACCGCAACCAGAAGAGCCGACAAGTACAATAAATTCTTTGTCTTTAATTTTAAGATTAATATTATCGATTATATTTTTCTTGCCATCATAACTTTTTACAAGATTTTTTAAAACAACGCTACTCATCTCACTCCCCAAGAACTATCTAATTAGATGGAATTATAATATTAAAACTTGTGTTCTTCAATATCTGAGATTCAACCCAAACAATACCATTTAATGATTGTACCAAATTCCTAACGCTTGCTAAAACGATAGCTCTTAGGACATTTTTTCTATTAGTTGAATCTAAAATTTTGTATGGGTCAAACATACATTCTAAATCATTTTCAGAAAGCAATAAAGCACTTGTAGAAAGTGATATCATTGTATATTGAGCAGGAGCCAAGTTTTTTGATGATAAAAACTCGTCATTAGGGTTTGAGAGTGTAATTGAAACTTCGCCCATATCTACTGATTTTAAAATTATTTCTAAAATATCTTGCAAAATATTCTTTAAAATCTCTTCATCAGTAGAAATCGTTTTCTTAAATTCATCTTCTGATTTAATTGAAATTTTAACATCTTTTCCTTTGTATAATTGTTCGTTAAATCTTACAACTGAATTAACCAACGCTACTATATCTAAAGTTTTTTTGTCCGCTTCTTTTAATTGTGCTTCTGTTTGAGAAAGTTCTAAGAGTTTACCTATAAAATACATTAACTCTGAGGAATTTTTATTAATAATTCTTATATACTTTTCTTGTTGCTCCGTCATTTCTCCACCTAAACCGTCAGCCATGGCTTGAGAAAAACCAACAATTGACTGAATTGGTGATTTTAAATCGTTAGAAAGCTTTAACAAGAAATTATTTTTTTCTCTATTAATTTCTTCTGTATTTTCTTCTTGCGCAATAGCTGCGTTTTGCACTGCGTCACGAAAATCAAGTACATAACCTTCTGCAATCTCTTTTACTGTCATGTCAAAATAAATCTCTTTATTTACAAATTTTGTGATTACAGGCTTATGCATAATAACAGAACTAGAAATTAAGTTCATTGGATTTTCTATAAAATCGCTAATATTTGAGGTTAAAAGATGCATTTTAGAGGTTTCAAAAATTTCTGCAGCAACATCGTTAACCCACTGAATTTTACCATCTTTGCCACATAAAATTAATGCATCAGGCAATGCTTTTTCAACATCAATTGAATTTGTTCTAAATAATATTTTTTTTATATCCATAAACTTATACTTCCTTTATTCGTATTTTATCACAAAAGCATACTTATATAAATTCTTTACAATTGTAAAGTTTTTCTATTTGGAAAATACATTAGCGACAAATTTTCTGGTCGTCATATACTTATAATATAAGGAATTAAGTCTATTTTATAAGTAGTATAGGGGTATGTTATGAGCAAAAAATGTTGTAACAAATTATTATCATATCATCAAGAATCTTTTAATGAGTTATACAAAATTGACACTCTCGTTCAAATTACAAGAAAAAATTTCGAGTGCATAGAATTTAGCGGACAATATTATGGTATTCCAAAAGAGAAAATCTCTCTATTGAGCGCAGAGCGTAACAATCTCATTAACATGCTAGAAATTGTTTCTGACAAAATTTCTAATATTATTAATCTAGGTATTCTTATGGAGGACGAGATTCTGTCTACAATAGAACACCCACGATTGCAGCTGACAGATAACAACTCAAAGTACCGCATATAAGAGCTCGCAAACCGAGTCTTGCTAGATTTTTCTTTTGGTTTGGTGCTAATTCACCAATACCACCAATTTGTATAGCGATTGAGCCGAAGTTACCAAAGCTGCACAAGGCAAAGCTTGCAATCATAAAGCTCTTAGGATCAAGAGATTGCGCAACGTGAGTTAAGCCAACGTATGCAACCATTTCATTAAGTACAAGTTTTGTACCCATTAAAGCACCAACTGTTGATGCGTCATGGAGAGGAACGCCTAAAATAATCGCAAATATCGCAAATATCTTACCTAAAATCAGTTTTAATGATAAATGTGATAAAAATGCCAAGTGCGAGCAACCAGGAATATACTTGTAGCAGAACATACCGCCTAAACCTAAAATCCAATCAATAAACGCTACAAGTGCTACTAACGCTAAAATCATTGCAGTAACGTTGATTGCAACTTTCATACCATCAGATGCTCCGTTTGAAATAGCTTCAAATACGTTTGCAAAAGTTCTTCTTTTTGAAATTCTTATGTTATCTCTTGTTTCTGGCTCACTAGTTTCTGGGTAAACAATTTTTGTTAAAATCATTGCTCCTGGAGCTGCCATAACTGATGAGGCTAAAATGTAGTGAGCAGGAATTCCCATTCCAATATAAATTGGCATTATTGCGCCAGAGATACATGCCATACTACCAGCCATAGAGGCTAACAATTCAGAACGAGTAAGTTTTTCTAAGTATGGCTTAATCATAATTTGTGCGGTAATTTGACCAACAAAAGAACTCGCTACGTTTGATAATGCTTCAGCACCTGAAATATGCATTATTTTATTCATTGCTTTGCCTAAAATAGCAACAATTCTTTGCATAATACCGTAATAGTAAAGAATATTTACTAAAACCATCATAAAGATGTTTGTACAAATTAACTGAACGGCAAAAATTGTACCGCTTTTGCCGAATAATTCTATTAATTTGTCATTTTGTAGAAGTGCGCCAAAAACGAACAAGCCGCCTTCTGTGGCAAATTCAAGAATTTTTTGTATGAAAAGACCTATCATTAGGAACAATTTTTGACCGATTGGAACTTTGAAAATGAATACAGCTAACAAAACTTGTAGCAAAAAACCTGTGCCGACCGTCTTGTAGTTGATAGCTTTTCTGTTATTTGACATCAAAAATACTATTAAAAATATAACTACAATCCCGATTAGTCCAATAAATCTTTCCATTTACACTCCTTGAATTTTCTATGGAAACAATTTTAGCATAAATAAATTAATGGTGCAAAAATTTGCACCATTAACTTCTAGTTATCTTTATTAAACCTTGCCTAAAATTTTCGCAATTTTTTCTTGAAAACTGGTGTCAAATGCAGCTTTTCTTATTAATGTTTCCATTTGTTCAGCTTTTGGACGTTTGGCAAGTTCCATTTCTCTAGGAACCTCAACTCCTAATTTGTCTACAACCTTTTCTGGTTCCAGTTTTTTTAATGCTTTGTGTATTCCATTGTTTTTACCACAAAATGCTACCGAATTGTTTACACCTAATGTCATTTTAACCTCCTATATTATTTCATCAAGTTTGTTGTAAATCTATCATAATACTTCATAATAATGATAACCTTCTATAATTAACCATTAACACTACATATTTATAAAGTATTTTTAGTTAGAAAAATTGCGTGACTACTACTATTACTACTACTACTCGTGCTGTATTTGGGTTTTAAGGCTATTCTTTTAGCTTAACAAAACTTCATAATATTAATAAATGTTAATAATAAGGAGGAAATCGTCTTCTCGATTTCCTCCTTATGTCTTATTACAGAATAATTCAAAGCACAAAATACTACTTATAAAGCTTCAATGTAATCTAAGATTTCTTCCTCTGTGTTCATTTCTGTCGCACAAACTAAAACTCTTCTATCATCAAGCTTTATACCACCAAGAATATTCGCTGCTTTTAGTTTAGCCAAATATTGGTCTGCATTATTTACTTCTACAACAAATTCGTTGAAGAAATTTTTGTTCATTGTTCTAATACCTTTTCCATTAAGCATTTTAGATAATGCGTGCGCCATATTTGCAGAAAGTACGCTTGCTTCTCTAAAGCCTTTTTCGCCTAATAGGCTTAGATACAAGGTAGCAGAAAGTGCTATTAGTGATTGATTTGAACAAATATTACTTGTTGCTTTTTCACGCTTAATGTGTTGTTCTCTTGTTTGAATAGTCAATGTGAAGGCTTGTTTGCCATCAGCATCAACCGTTCTTCCCACCAAACGTCCGGGAAGTTGACGCATATAAGTTTCTTTGCAAGCCATATAACCAGCATGTGGACCACCAAAACTCATTGGAACGCCCAATGGCTGGATATCACCAACAACGATATCTGCTTCGACAGGTGGTTTAATTACCGCAAGAGCGGCAAGATTTGCACATACTACAAACAATGTATCTGGTTTTGTAAGTTCATTAACTTCACCATAATAATCTGGGTATTGAACCAAAACGCAACAATAATCAGAAGTATTTTTAGGAATTGTATCAAACCATTCAATTTCTATTCCTTGCGCCCAAGCATAAGTTTTTACAACCTCTTTATACTCTGGGTTAAGCAAATTTGACACCAAAGCTTTGTTCTTTTTACCTTTTGCAATTCTATGTGACATTAAGATTGCTTCTGCACAAGCTGAACCGCCATCATACATAGACGCATTTGCTATGTCCATGCCAGTTAATCTAGAAATCATTGTCTGGTATTCATATATAATTTGCAAAGTTCCTTGTGAAATCTCTGGCTGGTAAGGAGTATATGCGGTTAAAAATTCAAACCTTTGAGCAACATAATTTACGCAGGCTGGAATAAATTTGTTGTAAACTCCGCCACCTAAAAAGTTTGCATAATCAGTTTTGTTTTTTCTCGCAAGTTGTTTAATTTCCTTTTGAGTTTCCATTTCACTTTTAGGATTATACAAGTTAAAGTTCTTAAACTTCACAGGTATTTGTTTGAACAAATCGTCAACTGATGCTAGTGAAATTTCATCAAGCATTTGTTGTCTGATTTCATCTGTATGTGCTATAAAATTCTTCATTATTCAATTTCTTCTTTATAATCTGAGTAATCCATTAAATCCGCAAATTCTACTTGATCTGCATCTGATTTGATTTTTACAAACCATTTGTTTTCATAAGTTTCATCGTTTAATAATTCTGGGCTATTTACGATTTCTTCATTAATTTCAACAACTTCGCCTGAAATTGGCATATAAATTTCAGAGGCAGCTTTAACAGATTCTATGGTTGCAAAAGCTTCGTTTTTAGAAAATTTAGAACCAACTTCTGGTAATTCTATAAAAACAATATCTCCTAATTGTTCAATTGCATAATCAGTAATACCAACTTCGTAATTTTCGCCTTGTTCAAGGACGTATTCATGAGTTTTTGTGCATAACATGCTTTCTTTCATCTAAATTATTCTCCTATTTATTTGTCTTATTTTTCTTTTCTACAAATGGACGTTTGACAATTTCTGCATTGTGCATTTTTTCTCTTATAGATACTTGAATTGTAGAGCCTACAGTTAAATTGTCAAGATTTTTTATATAAGCTAATGCGATGTTGTCACCTCTGATTGGCGAAATTCCTCCGCTTGTAATAACACCGATTTTTTCATTATTGTAAAAAACTTCATATCCGTGTCTTGCAATTGATTTATCTAGCATTTTTAGCCCGATTAGTCTTTTTGCAACACCATTTTTTAATTGTTCTTCAATTTTAGCCTTGCCGTTATAGTCTTCAGCCTTATTTTTTGCTACTGACCATGCCAAACCAGCCTCAATTGGTGTTGTATTTTCATCTAAGTCATTTCCATACAAATGTAATGCTGCTTCTAATCTTAGAGTATCTCTTGCGCCTAAACCGATAGGCTTTATGCCAAATTCTTTGCCAGCCTCTAGAAGTTTTTCCCACAAATATTCAGAAAACTCATTTCTAACCATAATTTCTACGCCATCTTCGCCAGTATAACCTGTTCTTGATATCCATAGATTTATGTTAAACAATTCTCCACGCTTGATTGAAAAGAAAGGCGGTAAATCATTAACGCCAAGCTTTTTGATTAATTCGCAAGCTTTAGGTCCTTGAACAGCAAGTAACGAATAATTATGTGATTCATTAACAATTGTAACATCAAAGCCACATTTATTACGAACTAACCAATTCAAATCTTCATCTATCCTAGAAGCGTTTGCAATTATTAAATATTTTTTATCTTCAAGTTTATAAATAATTAAGTCATCAATAATTCCGCCTTGCTTGTTAGTTAGTTGGCAATAAACTGCTTTTAAATCTACAAGTTGCGTTATATCTTGTGGAACTAATTTATTTAAAAAAGGAAGAGCGTCTTCTCCATAAACAATAACTTCTCCCATGTGCGAAACGTCAAAGAGTCCAACTGCTTCTCTTACAGTTTTGTGCTCTTCTATGATAGAAGAATATTGTACAGGCATGTCCCAACCTGCAAAATCTACCATTCTTGCTCCTAAAGCAACGTGTTTATCATGTAAAAAAGTTTGTTTTGTCATATATCCCCCATCTCTTTATCTATTGTCTTAATTTTAGAGAGATATGTCAAGTAAAAAATATGCAGTAAATTTTACTGCATATTTTTTTATTTATTAAACACTCAATTGTTGAATTTTTTTATACAAATCGATAATTTCTTTTGACATATTTTTAGGAACAACAATTTTTATTTTTACATTCAAATCACTATAACCGCTGGTCTTTGGCAAGCCCATTTGTTTAAGTCTTAATGATTGTCCACTAGAAACACCTGATGGAATTTTAATATTGATTTTTCCATGTAAAGTTTCTATTTCCTTTGAACAACCAAGTACTGCTTCTGGTGGCGTAATTTCAACTTCTTTAACTAAATTGTCACCATCAAATTCATACTCTGTATCTTTAAAATGAACCACCAAATATAAATCGCCCTTTCGACCGTATTCATCGGCTTTTCCTTCGCCTTTAAGACGAACTTTTTTGCCTTCGCTAACGCCTTTTGGTAATTTAACTTTTACTGTTCTAGGCGTAGAAATAATACCTGTTCCACCGCAATGAGAACAATAACCGCCATGACAATATGGACATTTTTCCATGTCTGTAAAAGTAACAGAGATTGGTTTGCCATCAAATATTTCTTTAGCAGTAACATTCAGATTTTTTGTTATATCTAAATCTTCTGATTTCGTTTGTTGCGAAGCTCTTCTGGCATGTGTTTGTGAAGTTCCACGACCTCCAGCTTGTGAAAAATCAAAACCACCAAAGTTTGCACCTTGACCGCCAGCCATTCCGCCCATCATATCTCCGAATAATGAACCGAAAAAGTCTGAAAAGCCACTTCCACCAAAGTCAAAACTTTGTGCTCCACCTTGATTGAAGTTAAAATTAAAGTTTTCAAATCCTGGAGGTGGTGTGTAATCAGCTCCGCCTTGCCAGTTAGAACCTAAGCTATCATATCTTTGACGTTTAGCTTTATCAGACAGAACCTCGTAGGCTTCATTGATATCCTTAAATTTTTCTTCTGCTTCTTTTGTTTTGTTAACATCAGGGTGATATTTTCTAGCAAGTTTTCTATATGCAGATTTTATTGCTGCAGCGTCAGCATCACGACTAACGCCCAATATTTCATAGTAATCTTTGTATTTCATATTTAGTCCTTTTTACTCTATATCTAAATCTTAATACAAAAAATTACAAAACTTAATAATATTAACTATTTTTTAATGATATAAAATTTTATAAATCTTCAAGTTCTCCATAATCATTTATTTTAAGTCCACTTTTATTTAGCGTATTATTAAAATCCTGCATAAATTTTTGTTCACCTGTGCTAAGTTCTTCGCCATTCTTTTGTTTAGTATTCAAATCATTATAAATCGCAGTAAACCCACTTATTTCTTGCGCTTTTATACGTATTGATGCTTGCAATATATTATAAGTTTTAGCTGTGATGCCTCTGAATCTTAAATTTCCATCTTTATCAGGTCTTACATTCAATAAACCAAATTTGTTTTCTAAACCTTTTTTATAGGCCATTGAGGCCTGATCTTTATATGAATTAATAAGAAAATTCGTTTTTATATTATACCCACCGTCATCTTTATCTTCAAATTGATATGTTCCTACAATGCCTTCGCCTCTAATTTCTCTTTTTGCAACATCATTATCTGCGCTAATTTTAGGTTGATTAGCAACCGTTGACGTTGTTTTAACAGCTTCAGTTTTTTCACTTTGTAATTTACTAATTAAATCATTTGCAGAAAGAGCTTGTTCATCAGTCGTAATTGCTCTTTTTTCAAGAATTGTTCCATCTTCTGCATATTTTGTAATACTATTACTTTGCATATTGATTTCAAAAGTTGTGCCATCATCGTTTAAAGCAGCGATTGTAGCTCCTGTTTTAGGTGTCGCATCTTTTTTGTTTCCAGCTTTAAAATTCTCAAATTCATTTTTGACACTATTTCTAAAATTATCAAATGAGGCTCTAAAATCATTCGTATTATTACCAAAGTCATCGCCTTCGCATTCTAAATTAAATCTATTAATTAATTGTTTGGCTTCACTTTTTAGTGCGCTAGTCCATGATTCGCCATTGTGCTTTTCTAAGAAATTTTTTATAGCAGATGATTTTTTATTTTGATTATATTTGACATCAGATATATCCACTTTGTTATCTGAATCATTAAATTCTGCCCAAATAGATGAATTATTTACAACCTCTTCATCATTTGCCTGAATTTCGCTTTTTGGTTTCTGTGGTTCTGGCGTAGCTCCTACTCCTGATATTGCCATTTTTACTCCTTTCATCATAATTAAGCATGATTACAAGTTGTATATCGGCAAATTTTTGTAAAACTTTAGCATATTTATGCCTATTTTTACAAATTGTTACATTTAAAAATACTTACTTACAAGTGATAAATGCATTCAAATATTGAATAAGTTCGTTAAATTCGATGTTCTTTCCAGAATCTTGTCGGTTTTTCAAGTATTCATCAATCGTATTAAGAATTTCTACAAATGTAGCTTCTGAAAGAGTGTTCTCAACATAATCTTCGTAAACATCAAGGATATATGCGTATGTGTCTTCTCCTGCGTGCATCTTAATTTTGATTAATGCTTGTTTTATTTGTTCATTAGAAATATTTACATTCAAAATGTTGTAATACAAGCCAGCAGAGCGTTTCATTTTGTTCATCAACACATCTTCAGGCATATATTGCATCATTGTTTCAAAATAATTAACAAAAGATTCATAAAGCCTTTCAGAATTGAATTTTTTGTAATTAAATTTAGTAACAAAGAAATCTTTCAAGAAGAGTTCAATATCTTCATTTTTATGAAAATATTTCTTCCTAATTTCCTGCCATATATTTTCAACGCCATTTTCTTTCAAAAAATCTTCAATAAAAGCGATTTGGTCGAGTTTTCGTCCACTATTAAGTTTGTAATAAAGATTTCTCTTCGATACCTCATCAGTGTCAACAATCGTTACTTCAATTTTTTTGAGCATTGTGAAAATTTTTGAAGCTTGAAGTTTTTCATTTTTTATCTGTGACCAAAAATTATGCAACAGTTTAAACATTGGTTTTGCTTTTTCATGTCCTGATAATCTGTCACCATTTATAATTTTGTTGAATAATTCGTTGTCTTTTTCTTGTAATCTAAGCTTTGATTTCCCACCACTTAATAAATATTTTTTTCTAATTGTTCTAATAGCTTTATCGTTTTGTGCAGTTGTTTTCTTATAACATTCACAAACTGCGTGCAAAAGCAAAGAAAGTGAAAGTATTCTGTTAAGACCGTCAACAATTGTGTATTGGTCAAAGCTTTTTTGATCAACATAAATAATGCCCAAATCTATTCTCTGTGTAAACTGTTCATCTTCTGTCATTAAGTCCAAAAAATTAACAAGTTCATCAGAACACTTTGCATAATTCAAAGTGAATAAATTTTGGGCATTATTTAAAAATTCAAGTAAATTTACAACTTTCATTCTCTACTCTGTTAATACAAAACCGCCTGAAGGAACATTTTTAAGTTTGTCACCTTCAATTTTTGCTCTAAGGTTTTTAATGTATTTGTAAACATAATCTCTAGGTAAGTCTAAAAGAGTTGCCAAATCTTTTGCAAACACAGTTTTTCCTACATTGTTCAAAAGGTATTCAAAAACCATTTGTTCTCTGTCTGTTAATGATTTTTTTAGAACGATTTGAACATCTTTCTTAGTTGAAGCTACTTCTTCAACTTTATCTAAAACAGTTTCTTGCTTTTTGGCAATTGGTTTAACTTCTTTTTTCTTAGGTTCAGGTTTTGCAACAACCTCTTCTTTTGGCTGAACCTTCATCTCTTTTTTTCTTACTGAAAACGGAGTATGTGACAACTGACGTTCTCTTTCAAAGGCACGTTCTGCAATCTTTGAAAAGCTTTCGTGTGTTGCATTGTTTGCATTATTTGTTGAAGTTCCTTTAGACATTACAATATCAACAACGTCATTAGTTGGCTTGCTTTCTTCTACTTCTTTTCCTAATCGTGCTGCAAATTCTTCCAGCGTAATTTTTTCCAAAGAACCTCTCCATTGTCTTATCTCTTCCTTAGTCAAATAATTAGGCATCAAACTTCTCCTATAATAACCTGTGATAGTCTAACTTAATTCCCCATAACGGATTTACTTACTATAATGTACCATAAAACATTTAAAATTTAACAAAATGTTTCACGATGTAAAGATTTCTTATCAAAGCTTAATAATTGGACTAAGGAAGATGACAACTTTTTATTTTTTTATATAATGCAAAAGGTTTTTAAACGCCTTTGGTTGTTCTGCTTTTTGCATTCCAATGTTGAAATCTTTGTATACTTTTTTATTAATAATGCTATTATTAGAAATTTTAGAAACTTCTACTACATCAGTTTTGGGGCTAGTTACAAATTCATTTTTTACCGTATTACTATTTTCTGGGCAACATTTGTTTTGGATAACTGTTGCAAGAACTGAACCTCCAGTTAAAATTCCAACTGCAGCACTTTTTAACATTGTTCCACTTACTTCCATATACACACACTTCCTTTCATTACACACATATTTTATATTGCCATTAAGTTACTTGAATAATTATAATTGACTTTTTAATGCGAAAACTTTACAAAAATTAATATTAATAATTAAGTAAAGTGCGCCTATTGGCGCACTTTATATGATAAAATTAATAATCTTGAACAATTCTTCCCGGAAGATGATTTTGTTGAACTGTGCCTAACAAAGCTTCTGCGCTTTGTTTATTTTTAAAAATACCAACCTGTAAGGTATAATTGTTAGAACCTATACACTTAACGATTGGGTTTAAGCCATTACCAGATTCTTGGATAATGTCTTTTGCAACTTTTGCTTGTTCTGCAGAAGTGTATGAGCCAACAAAAACTTTGTAAACAGGGTCTGGCTGAACTGGTTGTGTAGTAACAGTTTCAGTAACGTTATTTTCTTTTACTGCTTTTGACTGCTCAACAACGACATCGGTTTGTGTATCAGTTTTAACTACGTCATCAGGCTTAGCCATTAAATCTGAAAAACTACGTCCTTGGTCTTCACTTTGTATCATTGATAATCTATCATCAACATTCTTTGCAGTTTCTTCCTGTTGATTTTCTGTATTATCTTGATAATCACCTATTGAAGTGTCAACTGTTGGTGAGAAAGATTTAATTAAAAATGTAAAAACAATAAGCATACCGAAAAAAGAAAGTACGAAAATTTTCAAAAGCGAATTGTCCTTTTGAGCTTCTTTTTTCATGTATTTTTTGTAACCAAATTGATTTCCCATCTGATTTATACTCCACGAACTTTTGTGCTTGCTAAATTAATGTCTTCAATTTCTTCTGAATATCTTTTCATTACTTCAAGTGCAAATTCTTTGATATCAGTAATTCCTAGCTCACTAGTTAGTCCTGACGCTTTTACAGGTGCGCCTTCTGATAAAATATTTAAGCCAGTATGAATTAGAATTGAGGTTGTAGATTTAGTAGCGATAGAAACAGATAATTTTCTGCCGTCAATCATCAAATCATCACCTTTTCTAACAACAAAAACACCTCTTTCTTCAAGTAATTCCTTAATTATACAGATTAAAAGTCTTTGTCTTAAAACTCCTTCTACTAAATTGACATTAAATTGTTCAGTAATGAAGCTTAGCATAGATTTGCTATATATTGGCTCATTGTTGATTACATCTTCAATGTCAACCATTTCTGTCAAAGCTACTTCACATTCACCAATAAAGGCAACGATTGCATCACCCTGCAATTTAAAATTCTTGTAAATCCAATGTGGTGCAAGTTGCGAACCAATATACTTAATTTCTTTATCAATTAATTTAGTGTGCATCATTCCTCAAATAAAATACCTATGTATTTCTCTCCCTTGTTCTCTGCTAAAGCCTTTTTTAAATGTCTGCAAGATTCACAAACCCCGCAATGCTTTGGCTTTGAACTGTAACAACTCCTTACAAGCTCTAATGGAATTGAATTTTCCATCGCAATCCTAACTATATCATTCTTGCTATAATTAATCAAGGGGGCTACAACCTTTGGCTTTTTAAGCGTAGAACTTTCAAAAACTTTAGAAATTTGTTCTCTAAATTGTTCTGTATTATCAGGAAATGTTTGTCCTTCGTCTTTGTTTGCGCCAAAAAGTATGTAGTCGTAGCCAAAAGAATCTGCAAAAGAGGCTGCAATATTTAAAAACAAACCGTTTCTATTTGGAACCCAAACACTTGAGGCGCTTTCTTTTGTGCCTAAATTCTCTGTAGGAATCTCTTCCTCTGACACTAGCGAAGTGTGTGTAATATCTTTTAACCAATCGAGTTTAATAATTTTATGTTTGATATTATAATATTCGGCAATTCTTTTTGAGGTTTCAATTTCTTGTTTTGCAGATTTTTGTCCATAATCAAATGTTAAAGCTAGTTCTATTCCATATTTGTCTTTTGTATAACCTAGTGCAACCAGAGAATCTAACCCACCAGAAAGTAATATCACTGCTTTACTCATTTTCGTCTTCCTCTTCGCCATTTTCGTATTCATCAATCATATTTTGCGCTTCTTCTTTTAGAAATTTTGAGTAACCAGGAAGTGAAATAACTTCGTCCAAAATATCTCGTCCAATTAAATTGTACATAGCAACAAGTGAGTTTCGCTGAACTTCTTCGTCCTCATCTTTAAGAGCCGTTCTTATAAGTTCTTCTGCTTCGTCGTATTCACTATTCATAAGAGCTTCAATTGTGTTAATTCTAACCATCGGTGAAGGGTCTAGCATTGAGCTTTTTAGAACTCTAAGAACCTTATTACTATTAATATTTAGTTTGCCTAATGCTTCAATAATTTTTTCTTTAAGAAAAGAAAATTTGTCCCAAAGCCCTTGTTTAGATTCCATAATCGCAACTAGCGGGTCAATTGCACTTGTATCACCTAATAAGCCTAAGGCGAAGGTTGCAGATTCTTTGACGTAAACAGATTTTTCTTCTTCATCTTGAACCACGTCAATAAGCGGTTCTACTGCGAACTTGTCACCAATTCGTCCAAGAGCGTCTGCGCATGCCAGACGTATCTTGTAGTTTTCGCCTTTGTTGTTTAAACAGTACAAAAGAGCACCCACGGTTGAAGTGTCTTTATAATTTGAAATCGCTTTCGCGCACATAACACGAGTGTTAATCATGCTATCTGTATCTTCACCTTCAAAATTCTTCAAGACTAATAAGTCCAATAGTATTGATAAGGTTGAAGTGGCTTTGTGTGCATCTGCAAGTTTTATTACGCCTGTAAGAATTTCAGGGTTTTTAACGTTCGTAAGAATATAATTATATATTTCTACCAACTCATTGTCATCATAAAACTCTTCTAGGTTTGCAATATTGGTAATGACATTCTGTGGGGTATCTTTATCTACTCCACAACGCTCCATTATTACACTAAAATCCAATACTCTATTATCCACAAGTGTAAGATACAACAAACATATTATATTATCAATCTAACCTAGTGAAATTGGTCTGTATAAGTTAAGTTTTTGCATTGTTTTCTTTAAAAATAAAAATTCAACGTTACATTTCTTAATAATTAACTATCAAAAAGGCAATTTTTATAAACTGAAATACTTTATATATACATAAGAAGATTTTATAAGGAAGAAATAAAAAATGAAAGAACAAGAATTAAACGCAACAATGTCAGTTATAGCAGACCCAATTAAAAATGTTTATAAATTAGAAACAAGACAAGATGTTGAAGAAATTCAAAGAATTTGCAGAATTTTCGCAATCAACGAAAAACAAGCAAACAAACACAAAATGTTATCTATCAAAAATTTAGCAACCTTCAGACTTGTTTTGAGCAATAACTAAGCTGAAATATGAAAAAGTAATAGCGTCGTTGAAACATTCAACGACGCTATTTTTATGGACTAATAAAAAATCCCCCTCCACCAAAATCAAAGATTTTTTAGCGCATTAGACATAAAAAATATTTAAAACCTCTTATCCCCTTATTACCCTATTCCCTCATTCCCTTACTCAAATTGTAAACTTTTGTAACAAAAACTTCCTTTCCTGAAATTGAATAGTTTTTAAATACTTTATATATATGTAAGATGAATAAATAATAAGGAGACAAAAATTATGTCAACTAATATTAATGCAAATGTTCTTAAAAATTTCATAGTAAAAACAATTGGAGCTGAAAAATTAACACAATCTCAAGCTCAAAAATACGATATAGATGCAGATAAATATACAGAAGCAAATACTGATGAAAATGCTTATCTTGATTTAGATGAAATTCTAGATGACAAAGATTTGTACGAACAGTTTGCTACAATGTATGTTGAAGAAAAAGATAAAGAGAATGAAGTAAATTCAGAGAAAGAAAAAGAAGAGGCGGCTAAGGTACAGGACAAAGGCGAAAGCAAAGCCTAAAGAGATTTGAAAAATAAAGAAATAGAGAAACAAAAAAGCGGAGTTTTGGCTCCGTTTTTTTATTGATAAATATTAAAATTGCGAGTTTCATCTATTTAATCTATGAAATTTTTAAAAGATATGTTATAATGTTGGTAGGAGATCAAAATTGAACCGTTGCAGCCAAATGCGAGAGCAGAAAGGCATTAATATATAAGAATGATGAGCAATTTACAATTTCAAAATGACCTCGAAAGGCTAATCGCCATTATGCCCCCAAAAGTCGTGTCTAATTTGTCGTGTGAAAAATTAGATGATGTTATCGAAATAGTTCTCGATATTGGTCGAGTACCAGAGGTTCGACATGCTGGTGGAAAAATAGAAAAGTTACAATGTGATTTAGTAAATGATGAAGATATCAGTTTTATTACGTCACACTTACAAGAATTTACGCACGATAACCGTTCTGGTATCCCAGGGACTTTGCACCGTATTAGTGCGATAAGAAATAGACAAGGTAAAGTTGTTGGTTTAACTTGCCGTATTGGTCGTGTTGTTACTGGTACAATTGCTTGTATTAAAGATATTTGTACGCAAGGTAAAAGCATTTTGTTTTTAGGCCCTCCAGGGGTTGGTAAGACAACTAAACTTAGAGAAATTTCAAGATTGGTTGCAGATGAACTTGGAAAACGTGTAGTTATTGTTGATACATCAAATGAAATTGCTGGTGATGGTGATGTTCCGCACCCCGCTGTTGGTTCTGCCAGACGAATGCAGGTGGCTCAACCAGAATTTCAAAAGGACATCATGATTGAGGCGGTTGAAAACCACACACCAGAAGTTATTGTAGTTGATGAAATCGGTACGGAACCAGAGGCGCAAGCTGCTAGAACTATTGCTGAACGTGGTGTAATGCTTATTGCTACTGCCCACGGTAATTGCCTAGAGAGCTTGATTAAAAACCCAACTCTTTCTGATTTGGTTGGTGGCATTCAATCAGTTACTTTAGGTGATGATGAGGCAAAAAGAAGAGCCTCTCAAAAAACTGTACTTGAAAGAGAAAAGCAACCTACTTTTGATATTGTTATAGAAATTCTAGATAGAAATACGCTTGCAGTTTATAAAAACACTTCTGAAGCGGTGGATTATATCTTGCGTGGCTGGCCAATTCGACCAGAAATTAGAAAGGTTGAAGAGCAGCATATAGAAACTATTTCTGCACCAACTCCTGTTAAACAAGAGGTTCCTGAAACTCCGCAAGATAATAGCTTGAATTTCTCTTTCTCTCGCCAGAAGTATGTAGAGCAAGCTAAACCTCTTAAAAAGTTGTATTTGTACGCAGTGTCAAGGACTATTGTTGAAAAAACTATTGAGCGACTTAATTTGAACGTTGAATTAACTCGTAATGTTGAAGACGCTGATATCGTTATTGCGCACAAGAACTTTGCAAAAGGTGGTGCAAAAATTCTTAACACTGCAAAAGAGTATAGAGTTCAGATTTTTTATGTAAAAACAAACTCTATGGCGCAAATTCAGAAAGTGCTTAAAGATGCTTTGGATATCCAACCTGGTGATGTTGAACCTTTGCAAGGTTATAGCGATAATACCGAAAAGGCTTTAGACGAGGCTAGAGTTGCGATTAAGCAAGTGTCTGATGGTGCAGAGGTGGTAGAACTAGCTCCACAACCTTCTCAGATAAGAAAATTGCAACATGAGCTTGTTGACCAATATAACTTAAAAAGTACTTCTATTGGCGAAGGTGAAAACAGACATTTAAGAGTTCATAAGTAACTCGCCCTCTAATTTTCTATTGACTGCTACCCACCCGCATTCGTAAGACTCGCTTACGCTCGTCAACGTCTGCGACCTCCCTAATCATGGAGGTTGCTAACGCAATTTGCGCAAAAAATCTTCCCCCAACTGACTTCTTGATTTACAATAATCTTTTTGTTAAAATTGTGTTTAAACTTAAACATAGAATTTTATTGCTTTTTTATAGTAGAATAATAAGAGGATATGTAAACCAGACAATTTTAATGGAGAGAGAATGAGAAAAAATATTATAATCATTATTTTTGTGGTGCTTGTACTAATTTTAGGTAGAATGTTATTGTCAAATCTAGACAAGATTAAAACTGCAAAACAACGTGCGATGATGGGAACTCCAGCGGTTACTATTGCTGAAGTCGGAGCGGAAGAAGTGCAACGCCAATTTACTGCCACTGCGAGAGTTGCAGCTAAATATAGAGTTGATGTTTTGGCTCGTATAAGCGGATATCTTACAAAAAGCTACTTTAAAGAAGGTGATTATGTAAAAGCAGGTCAATTATTGTTTGAGATAGAACCTCAAGAATATCAATTTGCAGCTAGTAAGGCTAAAGCAAATTTAGATAACGCTAAATCTCAATATGCTTATTATGACAAGCAGCTTAAACGTTATAAAGAGCTTGTGCAACAAGATTATGTTGCTCGTTCAGATTATGATAGTATTTTATCTCAAAGAGATGCTTTTAGAGCACAGGTCGCAAATGCAGAGAGTGCATATCGTGATACTCAAAGAAATTTAGGTTATACAAAGGTTAAATCACCAGTTAACGGACGTGTAGGTATAATTTCTGTAACGGTTGGTAACTATGTATCAATGAATAGTGGAGCTTTAACTACTATTAACAGTTCAGAGCCAATGTATATAACCTTCCCATTGGAATCAAAAGATTATGCAGAGCTTGTAAGAATTGATAAAACTGCTAATGTAAATCGTGATGTTGAGTTCATTTTTAGCTCTGGTGAAAAGTATAAGTTCAAAGGTATTCAAGATTTCCACGATAACAAAATCGATGATTCAACGGGTACTATTACGATGAGAGCAACTTTCCCAAATCCTGATGACTCTTTAATTCAAGGCGATTTTGGTAGAGTAATTCTATATACTAAAAACAAGGATAAAGTACCAACGGTTCCACAAGAAGCAACTATGGAAAACCAAGAAGGTAGATATGTTTATGTATTAGATAAAGACAATCTTCCTAGAATGACTTATATTAAAACAATGGGTGAAGAAAATGGCAAATGGCTTGTATCTTCTGGCGTAAAGGTAGGAGATAGAATTATTACAGGCGGTATTCAAAAGGTTGTTACAGGCAAACCTGTTAGAATAGTAGACAAAGTTGTTGACGTTTCTGAACAAGCTTCACAAAAGAAACCAAATGTTTTTACAAGAGTGATTAATAAAGTTAAAAGACTAGTTAAAGGGAAATAATGGCAGGCAATTTATTTATTAAACGACCAAAATTAGCAATAGTAATTTCATTAGGAATTATATTGGCAGGTCTTATATCACTGACGACACTTCCTTTGGAAGAATATCCGTCAATTACACCACCGCAAGTTATTGTAAACGCAACATATAGCGGGGCGAGTTCTGATGTAATAGCATCAACAATTGCAGCTCCAGTTGAACTTCAATTAAACGGCATTGAAGACATGTTATATATGTCATCAGAATCAAAGAATGGTTCATATCAGTTGACTTTGTATTTTGATGTTGGTGCTGATCCGGATATGGCACTGGTAAACGTTCAGAACCAGCTGCAACTCGTGCAGCCCAGATTGCCAGAAGAGGTTAAGCGTTATGGTTTGACTGTAAAGAAATCAACGGGTGGTGCTGGTTGCTTGTATTTGGCACTTTCTTCACCTAATAAAACTTATAATTCGTTATTCTTAGCAAACTATGCGACGTTGTATCTAAAAGATGAACTTGCTCGTACAAAAGGTTGTGGTCAAGTTCAAATCTTTGGTGCAGGCGACTATTCTATGAGAGTTTGGTTAAAGCCTGATAAAATGGCAAGTTTGGGAATTTCTACGAGTGATATTAATAGCGCAATTACTTCTCAAAACACGCAATCACCAGCAGGTAACATTGGTGTAGAACCGATGGAAAACCCACAGGTAATGAAGTTTACTTTGAGAACAAAAGGACGTTTAAAGAACGTTGAAGAGTTCGAGAACATTGTTATTAAATCAAATAGAGATGGTTCTAATGTAAAACTTAAAGATGTTGCTCGTGTTGAGTTGGGAGCTGAAAACTATTCTTCTACAGTTTCGGTTGGTGATAGTGATGTTGCAATTATTTCGATTTCTCAATTACCAGAAGCAAATACAATTGATTTGGTTAATCAAATTCAAAAGAAAATGAAAACTTTGAGTAAGAAATTCCCTACTGATATGGATTATTCAACGCACTATGATACAACTGAGTTTGTAAGAGAATCTATTCACGAGGTTGTAAGTGCGATTGTTTTAGCGATTGCTCTTGTTAGTGCGGTAACGTATTTGTTCTTAGGTACTGCTAGAGCTGCGTTTATTCCTTTCTGTGCGATTCCAGTTTCTTTGATTGGTGTATTTATCTTTATGGCACTTATGGGATTTTCTATAAACCTTTTAATCTTATTTGGTTTGGTTTTGGCAGTAGGTCTGGTTGTTGACGATGCTATTGTAGTGCTTGAAAATACCCAGCGACACATTCAAGAGGGTAAAACTCCAAAAGATGCAACAGAAATTACCATGAAGGAAGTATTTGGTGCAGTTGTAGCGACTTCACTAGTATTGATGGCAGTATTTGTACCAGTTTCCTTTATGAGTGGTATTACAGGACAAATGTACAGACAATTTGCAGTATGTATTGCAACTTCTATCGGTTTATCAACGGTAGTAGCTTTAACCTTATCCCCTGCTCTTTGTTCTATTATTTTAAAATCAGGTGAAGAGAAAACTGATTTTGAATTTATTCAGAAATTTGAAGATTGGTTTAATGGCGTAAGGGCAAAATATTTAGAAACCGTACATTATTTTGTTGCTTCACCCAAAAAGACTTTAAGAGTTCTTATTGGCGTTATTTTTGCAATATTTATTATGTTTAAATTAACTCCGACAGGCTTTTTGCCTGATGAAGATAGAGGTGCATTATTTGTAATGGTTCAATTACAGGACGGTGCAACTCTTACTAGAACTTCTAATGTTGTGCATAAAATGGCAAGAGAGTTTGCTGATATTCAAGGGGTTGAATCTATTATGCAAATTAACGGTATGAAGGGTGAAAACTCAGCATTTATGATTCTAAAATTAGAACCTTGGTCAAAAAGAAAATCTTCAAAATTGTCTATACGCAATATTACTGCTCAAGCAAATGCAATTGCATCAAAATATCCTGAGGCTACTTCGTTTGTATCTCAGCCACCTGCTATTTCTGGCATGGGTATGTATGGCGGTTTTGAATATCAACTTCTTGATAAGGGTGATAGAACTGCGGACGAATTGTTTGCACAAGTTCAGTCTTTATTACAAGTTGCTAGACAAGATTCTGCATTTTCAAGTTTGTACACTTCATACACCTCTTCACTTCCACAAGTTGTTGTTAAAATTAATGAAGAAAAAGCTTTGGCTCAAGGTGTTCCTATAACAGAAATTTATAGCACATTAGCTGCTCAGTTTGGTGCAACTTATGTAAACGACTTTAACAAGTTTGGTAGAGTTTATCGTGTGTATATGCAGGCTGATGCTCCTTATCGTGAAACTCTAGGTGATTTAAGTAAGATTTACGTTAGAAATAATACTGGGAAAATGTTGCCGATATCTTCTGTTATTACAACAGAAAACATAGTTGGACCTTATATGCTCTCTCGTTTTAACATGTATTCTGCTATTACCATAAACGGCAACCCTGCAAGCGGTGTAAGTTCAGGTGATGCGATGAAGGCAATGTCAGAAATCTCTGATAAAGTTTTACCTAACGATATGGACTATGCTTGGTCAGGTACATCTTTACAGGAACAAAAATCTGCAGGTCAAATTGGACCAATTTTGGCAATGGCGTTGACTTTCGTTTATTTGTTCCTTGTAGCGTTATACGAAAGTTGGACATTACCAATTGCTGTACTTTTGATTTCGCCGGTTGCTCTTTTAGGTGCATTGTTCTTCCAATACGTTTCTGGCTTGTCACTTGATATTTATGCGCAGGTTGGTTTGGTAATGTTGATTGGTTTAAGTACTAAGCAAGCCATCTTGATTGTAGAATTTGCTAAAGATGCAATGGAAAAAGAGGGCTTGAACTTTATTGATGCTGCGATGCAAGCCGCCAAACTTCGTTTCAGAGCGGTTATGATGACAAACATTGCGTTTATTTTAGGTTTGTTACCACTTGTATTTGCAAAGGGTGCGGGTGCCGGTAGCCGTCACTCAATCGGTGTTTCTGTGTTCGGTGGTATGATAGCAGTTGCCTTCTTGGGTAGTATCTTAGTTCCTGCATTTTTTGTTATGATTCATGTAATGAAAGAAAAATTTGCGACATATATGAAAAATAAGAAGGAAGGTAGAGTATAATGAAAAAACTATTAGCTACGTTCTTAATACTTCAATTCCTTACACAAATACCTTCTTATGCAGCTTTCTGGCATAAAGACGATTTGGGCAATCAACTAAAACAAGAAGAGTACCCAGATAGCAAAGATGTTGAACCAAAGGCTGACGATGTAGCAGTTATAAAAGGCGGGGTAGAGAATACAATTGATATTTCGCTTGAAGAATGTTTGAAATTCGCATTAGGTAACAACCCTAGAATACAGGCTGCAATGCAAGATGTGTTTGCTTCTGATTATAGAATTAGACAGGCATGGGCGTCTTATTTCCCACAATTTGGTTGGCAAACAGGATACACTAGAATCAGACAACTTCAATTGTCAGATGTATTCAGACAAAACTTGGTGTTTAACTACTTCGTATTAGGTCAAATTAGTGCATCACAAATGCTTTATGATTTCGGTGTAACCCAAAACCAAGTAACAATAAGAAAATTGGATAATCAAGGTTATAAAATAACATTAACAGGAACTGTTAACGATGTAATTTGTCAAGTAAAACAAGCTTACTACAATCTTCAATATGCAATTGAAGCTAAGAAGGTTGCTGAAGATATGGTCGCAAAATATGCAGCGTTTTATGATCAGGCAAAAGCTTTCTATACAGTTGGTACAAAGCCAAAGGTTGATGTAACAATAGCAGAAGTTAATTTGTCTAATGCTAAATTAACATTGATTCAGGCCGAAAATGCAGTTGATATTGCAATGGCAAAACTTAATAATACAATGGGTTTACCTTATTTTAATAAATATAAAATTAGTGAAAATCTAAGATATGAGCCTTGTGATGTTAGTTTGGAAGCGGCAATAAAAATTGCTCAAGAATCACGTCCGGAGTTCCAATTGGCAGAAGTTAAGGTAGAAGAAGCTAGACAAAATGTTAAACTGGTTAAAAAATCATATTTCCCACAGTTGAGCGTTGAAGGTCAATTCCAAGTTGGTGGTAGAACTCCAGCTTCTAACTACGGTTATAATTTTGGTGGATACTTAAATTTCCCTACAATTAACGGAATGTTGATTAAAAACGAAATTAAAGAAGCAAAAGCTCTTCATTCAAAAGAACAAGCGAATGCTATTAATACAAAGAATAATATTTACTATGAGGTTCAAGAATCGTATTTCTCTTTGAAAGAGAAGAAGAACAAAATTCCTGTAGCTTTCTTAGGTATGAAACAGGCTAAAGAAAACTATGAACTTTCTTATGGTAGATATAAAGTTGGTGTTGGTAATCCAATTGAATTGAAAGAGGCTCAAGTTCAGTACCAAAACGCTCAATTAACTTACTACCAAACAATGTATGAATACAATACTGCTCGTGCAACGTTAGAAAAAGTTATTGGTAAAAATCTTGCTAATGGTGAAGTTGAGCTTAACAAAAACGCTAAAACTAAAACAAAGAACAAGAAAAAATCGTAAAACGTGATTTTGTTCAACCTGCCTTATGTTCATGGTAGAATGGACTAAAAGAGGTTAATATTTTGGCAATTAAAATAGCAATTACAGGCAAGAGCGGAAGCGGAAAAACAACATTAACAAAAGCTTTTTTAGAAGTTTTACAAAAAAACTTTCCAGAAAAGTCTATTTTGTTGTTCGATAATGATTTGACTGGCGAGTTAGGACATTCTTTTGGACTTGATATAAGAAATACTATTTATGGTATTAGAAGTGGAAAACACGAGTATAAAACAGGT
Organism: uncultured Candidatus Melainabacteria bacterium; assembly: GCA_934757275.1. Classification (GTDB taxonomy): domain Bacteria; phylum Cyanobacteriota; class Vampirovibrionia; order Gastranaerophilales; family Gastranaerophilaceae; genus CAG-196. Next base: position 108,900 of record CAKVLN010000002.1, on the reverse strand, counting down.
ATTCCGGAAGGTATGTCAAAGCATGAATACGTAGAGTGGGCAATGGAAGATATCATTGAACCTTTGAACGAGAATGTTGACATTATTGTTTCGTGGTTTGTTGGCGCAAAAGATTGTAGATGTCCAATTACAGGTCAAATTAATGATGCTTGCCAAAAATTAATTGAACGATATGATTTCGTGCTTTTTGATTGCGAATTTGATTTAAAATACTTGAACCAATTGGTGGATACTGATATTGATTTAACTCTTGTGGTTGCAAACCCAACGGTTGATTCAATCCATTTGGCAAAACGTATAAGCGAATTTTCGGCTAAATACGCTGTTGGCGGACAAATGGGCGTTGTAATCAACAAGGTTAAAAACGAAGATTTGAATGCAATTTCTGAACAACTTAAAACGGCTGACGTAGAAGTTTTAGGTAGTATTCCGTTTGATGAAAACTTAGCAAGTGGCACAGTGGATAGAAAATCAGAAATCGTTGTAGAGGCGCTAAATCAATTCTATTTTAGATTAAATTTGCCACAGGAGAACAGATGATAATATTAGATGGCAAAAAAGTATCTTTAAAAATATTAGAACAAGTAAATGCAAAGGTTGCAACATTAGAAAAGCAGCCACATCTTGTTGTAATTTTAGTAGGTGATAATTCAGCAAGCCAAATTTATGTTAATAATAAAAAGAAGGCGGCAGAGAAGGTTGGTATTAAATCTACTGTTATAAATATGGGGGTTGATACAACTGAAGAAGAATTGTTATCAACAATTAAAAAACTTAATGAGGATAGTGAAGTAACAGGAATTTTGGTTCAGTTACCGCTACCAAAACATATTGATAAAAACAAGGTTATCTTAGCAATATCACCTAAAAAAGATGTCGATGGCTTTACTCCAGAAAATGTTGGTAAGTTAGTAATCGGTTTAGAACCTTATTTTTATCCTGCGACTCCTCAAGGAATTATGATGCTTTTAGACGAGTATAAAATTCCTATAGAAGGAAAAGAGGCTGTTGTTGTAGGACGTTCTAATATCGTAGGTCGACCTATGGCACAAATGCTTTTAAGACGTAACGCAACTGTTACTATGTGCCATTCTTACACTAATAATATTCAAGATAAAATAAAAACCGCTGATATTGTAATATCTGCGGTTGGTAAAAAGATTGTAAGATGTAAGATGGTTAAGAAAAATTCTTGTGTAGTTGACGTTGGAATATTTAGAGATGCCAACGGCAAATTGACAGGTGATGTTGATTTTGATTTCGTATCACCAACTTGTGGTTTTATTTCTCCAGTTCCAGGGGGAGTTGGACCGATGACTATAGCGTCTTTAATGTACAATGCTTCAAAGGTTTATTGATTAAGGAGGGCGAAGCCCTTGCCCTAATCTTATGATTGTAATAAACCAGTATCTTGAGCAGCTGTAGAAGTTGCAGATTTTTCTGTTTCTTTTTGTGCTCTTAATTCTTCTAACATTGTGTCATACATAGTTTTCATTGTATCATATTCAATGTCTAAATCCGCTAATTCAAGTGATAATTCTTCATCATATTGTTTAACTTTTGCGTGTGCATATTTATCTGCAAGCATTTCATTTTTGTTACCTTCACAAATTGTAACACCGCCTGCTTTAAGTTCTCTTGTATTGTCAATAGCTGAATCGAAAGCACTTTCCCATTTAGCTTCATATTGAGTTTGCTTTTCAAGTTTTGCGCTATTAGCTTCATACTTAGCATTCCAGAAAATAGATTGTTGAGTATAGTAGTTGATATCTGCGTTAGTATTTAATAAATTTCCTAATAATGCTCCAGTGTTTGCCATCTTCTTATACCTTTTTTAAATCTTACATATATATAAAGTATTTAAAAAAAGGTCAATTTCACAAAGGCTTTTATTTGTTACAAAACTTAACATTTAGAACAAAAAAATAACGCTCAAGATGAACCCAAGCGTTATTTTTAAAACTTTGCTAAAAAACTATACAGCTTTTTGAACTTTGCCTGCCTTTAAGCAAGAAGTACAAACTGTCATTCTCTTAGTTTGACCGTTTACGTTAACTCTAATTTCTTGCAAATTAGGAGTTTGAACTTTTGTAATTTGTTTATGAGAGAATGTTAATTTTGCTGCCTTAATTGGTTTTTTACCGCATACTTCACATTGTTTTGACATAGTTCTATTTTCCTTCTTTCTACCAGTGTAATTCTAGTCTACATTAAAAAGATTTATTTTACAAGTATCTATTGTAAAGTATTGTTACAATAAATACTAGTAGTCAGATTGTTGATATTCATCATCATCTTGCAAAGATGATAAATCAGATGAATATTTAGAATCAAAATCTTCTGGCAAATATTCATTGTCTGGCCAAATGGTTTCTTCATCAAATCTGCAGGCACTCAAATTTTCAGCCATAGATAAATCTGAATTAGTTAAATCTGCGCCTTGGAAGATAGCTCCAGCTAAATCAGCATCAGAAAAATTACAATAATCAACTTTTGAATAGCTAAAATCAGTTCCGTTTAACACTGATTCAGTAAAAGAGCATTCAACAATATTTGCTCTAGTAAAATCAACTGAGGTTAAATCGCAAGCATCAAATTTAACTTCTGTTAAATGAGAATCAGCAAAAGAAGATGATGTTAAATCAACATTAAAAAATTCTGCACCTTCTAATTCTATATTTGAGAAATCTGTTTCACTCAAATCTGCACCACTTTTAGAGTTACTAATCTCATTATTAAATGCGTTTACGTCTGTTGAAATTAAGTTAATCAATTCTTCTTTTGATAACATATCTTACCCTTTCAATATATTTCTAGCTAATTAAATTCATTTGCATTGCAAGCAAAACTGCCTGCGTTCTGTTTGTTACTTTTAGTTTTTTAAAAATGCTGTTTAAGTGTGTTTTTACAGTTACGTCACGAACAAATAGTTTGTCAGCAATTTCTTGGTTGCTCGCACCTTTTGCAACTAGTGCCAAAACTTCTTTTTCTTTTGGTGTCAAAGCATCAATATTAACATCATGGTTCAAAGTCTTTTCAGTTTTTGGTTTTGCTTCTTGTTGCCATTTTGAACGTCTTAACACTGCTTCAATTCTTGCTAACAAGTTAGGCAGAATAAATGGCTTAACAATATAATCATCAGCACCTATTTTAAGTCCTGAAACAACCTTTTGATCTTCACTTACTGCAGTAATCATTATAACAGGAATATACTGCGTTTTTTTATTACTACGAATAGCTTTTAATGTATCCCAGCCATTCATATTCGGCATCATTACGTCCAAAAGTATAATATCAAACGTTTTATTCATCAGAATTTTAAGAGCTTCCAAACCGTCCTTTGCAACCGTAACGTCATAACCATACATTGGCAATGCGTCTGATAAGAACTTAGGATTATCATCTACTACTAAAATTGATGCAACACCGTCCATTATACCAACTTCTCCTTCAATGCTTTTAATGCAGCTTGTAGTCTGTCATCTACTTCAAGTTTCTGCAAAATGCTCGCAACATGCGCTTTTGTAGTATTAATACTAACAAACAATTCTTTTGCTATTTCGATGTTGCTATAACCTTCCGTAATCAACTTCAAAATCTGTGTTTCACGACTAGTTAAGCCATAGCTTTTTTCTGGTTTCTGAGTTTCTGTTTCAGGAACTTTAGTTGCCGCTTCTAAAACTATATGTGAAATTGATGGGTCAAACCATGCAGCTCCATCTAAAACAGATTGAACAACTTGTATAAGACGTTTTGGGTTAATTTCTTTTGAACAATAAGCATTAGCACCAGCCTTCAAACTGTTCAGTACCTCTTGTTCGTCATTGTGAGAAGTCAAAATCACAATTTTTATATCTTTATTCAAAGCTTTAATTTTTCTAGTTGCTTCAATTCCATCAATTCCTGGTAGCCCTAAATCCATTATGATAAGGTTGATTTCATTATCTGAAGCAATTTCAATACTTGTTTCAGCTGATTCAGCCTCAAAAATCTTCTCGATAAAATCACAACTTTCAAAAGCTGTTTTTAAACCGAATCTGGTTAATTCATGATCTTCTACGATTAAAATATTACTCTTCATAAACACTATGTCCTGGATTTATGTCTGCTGCGTAATCTGAGTTTAATCTTGAGCATCTAATTAAAGATTGTTGAGCAAGTTCGTTGTCACCTTTTGCTCTTAGAACAAGACTAAGATAATAATAATATTTAAAATTATTTGCGTCAATATAATAAGAATTGTTTAGATATGTTGTAGCCATATTGAAATTCTTATCTCTGATTGCCAAATTTGCTAAACCAAGCCAAATTTCGTTGTTTGAAATATCAATTGAGGCAACTCTTGGCATATAATAATCAGATTTTTGTGGAAAAACTTGCAAGGAATTAACCAATAAATCTTCGTCGTATTGATTTTTCTTCAATAATTTTTCGTAAATTTTCTTTGACTTTTTGTCCTTATCCATCGCCATATAAGTTTTTGCTATGCCAACAGAAGGGTCAATATTTTTTGTAAGTTTTTTAGCGTGTTTATAGAATTTTAAAGAATCTTCATATTTTCTATTATCATAACTAACATCAGCCAACGTTAATACTGCTAAATAGTTGTTTTTATCTTCTCTATAAGCTCTAGATGCAAATTCTTGCGCTTTTAAAGGTTCTTCATTCTCATAATAGATTCTGCCTAAAAGTGAGTACACAAGAGGGCTATACTGTTTTGCATGTAAAATCGCAGATTGTAAAACTTTTGTTGCTAGCAAACTTTTATCTTGCAAGTGATAATAATATGCTAAGTGATAATCTTTCAAAGTTTCAGCCTTGGCAGTTCTATAAAGAACATATTCTTCAACTGCTTTTATTTTCCTTTGGAAATCGACAGTTTTAAAATCTGTTTTGTTAATTTTTGAAAGAACTTTTAACGCTTGTGAGGACTTCCCTGAATCTGCTAGTATCTTTGCTTTTAATGACAAGTAATTAATATTTACATCATTTTCCACCAACGCATTATTTATATACTTTAAAGCTAGCGGTAAGTTGTTAGATTTATAGTAACCAAGAGCAATTAGGTAGTTTTTATAATCACTTTCAGAGGCTTGATTAGAATTAAGTAATTCTGAAGTAGTTTCAATTGCCATATTATTATACATAATATTTGAATATGCGTCGGCTAAATATACCACATCTCTTGGGTTTACCATTGCTGACGGATAATAATATTTTTTAATATCGTTTACATAAGATGAGGTAAAGCCATTGTCATCTAGCTTTGCAATCAAGGCATCTGACAAATCAAAAAAACCATATTCAGCCATCTTCATTCCATAAACTAGGAAAACATAATCGTCATGTGAGGCTTTTTGAATTAAATCATTAAAATCATCGTAAGAGGCTTTAACATTACTTTGTGCAAATCTATTTTCTGCAGATGCAAATTTTGCCTTAACAAAATTATCCTTGATAACCATGTCCATATTTGCAACAGTAGTTTCAGCCTTAATCTTTAGCGGTTTAACTGTTTCAGCCTGTACAACCAATGGTGTTGATAATATTAATGTTGTTATTAAAAACTCTTTCAATATCTTATTCATGTTCTAAATCTATACCTACATAGTATTTATTAAATACTTCTAACAATTTGTTACTACAATTATTTACTATTGAGTAATATAAATCAAGTAGGTTATACTTTTCTAGCGTTTCCATATCTTCGTCAGAAATTGTAAGATTATTTTCTGTACAAAATACTTTTACTATTTTACTCAATTTTATTGCCAAAAATTTCTCAACTACAAGTGGGTCAAAATGCGTTCCAGCACCATTTTTGATAATGTCTATAACTTTTTCAATCGGCATTTTGTCACGATAATGTCTTTTAGAGGTTATCGCATCAAAAACGTCGGAAACAGCTAATATTCTTCCGCCAAATGGAATTTCTTCACCTTTTAAATGTCTATAATAGCCAGTTCCATCGAATTTTTCGTGGTGAGAACAAGCAATTTCAGTTATTTGTTGAAAATCTTTTGACATATGAATTTTTTCCAAAATGTGATGCGTGATTTCAACGTGTTCTTGAATATGTTTGTATTCTTCTGGTGTTAGTTTTCCTTCTTTTTGCAAAACAGAATCTCTAATACCGATTTTACCGATATCGTGCAAAGCAGCAGCTTTCTCTAAAATATACAAGTCATTTTTCTCCATGCCAAATTCTTGAGCAATTAGAGAAGAAAACATTTTTACCCTAGAAGAATGACCAGAAGTGATTTTATCACGAGCATCAATAGAAGCTGCGAGCGTTTCAATAAAGCTATCTAAGATGACTTTTTGCTCTTCTAATAACTTTCTTTGTTTTTCAAAAAGTTGAGCATTCTCTAATGAAATACCTGCACTTGAAGCAATTGCAACCAACAAATCTTCATCATCAGGCGTAAAATATTCATCAAATTTATTAATAACTTGAAAAACACCTATGATTTCTTGGTTAAAGTTCTTTATAGGAATACAAAGTATAGTTTTTGTTCTATAGCCAGTTTTTTTGTCAACATCTGGGTTAAAACGCTTGTCGTTATAAGCATCTTTTATATTAATAGTTTCACCAGTTTTTACAACATGTCCAGCAATACCTTTATCAGCAGGTATTCTTAATTCTTTTGTATTAAGTCCAGTCGCTACTTTTGAATACAATTCGTCATGCTCTTTGTCATATAGAAAAACCGTACATCTGTCAGCATTCATTGCGGTTTTAGTTTCTTCTGCAATTGTTTTAATTAATAAATCTATATTTTTTTCGGCAGCAACCGCTTGACCAATGTTAACCAAAGCTATTAGAGGGTCTTTTGTTTGGTTGTGGTTTGTATAATGACTTACAGCGGGGCACTTTAAAAGAGAATTTAGTTTTTCAAAAAAGTCTGTTTTTTGATTTTTAATAGAAAGCTTACGAGCTTTATTGTAATTTATTGCATACAAAGCAGTGCTTTTTTCTGAAAAGTTAATATAGCCCAAAACCATCTCGTGTAAGATTTTTGTAATAGGTTCATTAGACTGCTCCACCAAAAATGTAGTATCGTTCATGAATTGATAAAAGCTATTATAATCTTTTTTTAGAAAAGCTCCTAACGCTAACAGACTAAAGCATATTGCCGTATCATCATGATAAATGTCTTTATGCTTTTCTATTCTTTCTTTGACTTCGTCGTATTTGTTATTTAGTATTTCAGACACTGACTCATAAATAAAATTTTCTAAAGTCATTCCAACCCTCTCTTGTTTATTCTATAATACTATAAAATGCTATATAAAAACAAGAGTTGCAAAGCTTTTGTAAAATTAAAAGGAGAGCCATGAAGAAAATTTCAATTCTAATCCCTGTTTATAATGAAAAAAATACGTTATTAGAAATTCTTAAACAAGTTGAAAGTGTCGATTTCGGATTAGAAAAAGAAATTATTCTAATTGATGATTATTCTACTGATGGAACAAAAGAGCTCTATAAAGATTTGCCTTATAAAATTTTGTATCATGAAAAAAATATGGGTAAAGGTGCTGCTCTTAGAACTGGTTTTAATAATGCTACTGGCGATATTATTATCATTCAAGATGCAGATTTAGAGTACAATCCAATTGACTATAAGCCGCTTGTTGAGTTGATTAAAGAGGATAAAGCTGACGTGGTATACGGCTCTCGCTTAGCTGATAATCGCAATAGCGGCAAATTTTTGCTTTTGAGTTATTTAGCTAACGTAACACTTTCTTTTATGACAAGAATTTTGTACGGCACTTTTTTAACCGATATGGAAACCTGCTACAAAGCATTTCGTGCCGATTTCGTAAAAGGTATAGACATTGAATCAAATCGATTTGATTTTGAACCAGAAATCACTGCAAAAATATTGAAGAAAAAGGCTCGTTTTGTTGAAGTTCCGATTTCTTATAATGCTCGTCAAGAAAGTGAAGGGAAAAAAATAACTTGGAAAGATGGTGTCCAAGCTATTTTTACTCTTTTAAAATATCGTTTTAAATAATTTTATAAATGTTTTTTTACCCAGTTTTCTAAAACTTTAAGCGGTGAACGAGTTATTGCAAGTGACCATGCTGGTATGTTTTTGGTTATAACGCCCACTGCTCCAACGTTAGCACCTTCTTCTATAGTGACTGGTGCAACTAGTACTGAGTTTGAACCGATTTTTACATTATCTTCGATTACCGTCTTACTTTTAACTTTTGTTAAAGGATTGTAATTTGCGGTAATTGTGCCAGCTCCGATATTTACGTTTGAGCCGATTTCGCTATCACCTAGGTAAGTTAAATGACAGGCATTTGTATGTGATTTTATTGTAGTCTTTTTAACTTCGACAAAGTTGCCGATTTTTACATAGTCTTCTAATACAACATCGCCTCTAAGGTGTGCAAATGGTCCTATTTTACAGTGTTTGCCAATTTTGTTTTTACCATTTATATAGCAAGAAGGATAAATTATTGTGTCAGCATCAATTTCAGTTTCCGGTGATATCCATGTTGAAGCTGGGTCAATAATTTGTACACCATTTTCAAGGTGTTTTTTTATAACTCTATTATTTAACATTCTTGTCGCTTCCGCCAAATGAGCCTTAGAATTTATACCAAAAATTTCTTCGTTGTTTTTCAAGGTATAAGCATTAACTGACAAGTGCTTTTCATTACCCCATTTGATAATGTCAGTTAAATAGTATTCGCCTTGTGCGTTGTTGCTTGTAAGTTCATTGAAAGCTGGTTTAATTTTTTGCCAATTAATGCAATAAATTCCAGCATTAATTTCTTTTACCATTTTCTGTTCTGGATTGGCGTCCTTTTCTTCTACTATAGAATTAAGCGAGCCATCTTGATTTCTTATTATTCTGCCATAATTAGTAGGATTGTCAAAAATTGCACTCATAACTGTTAGGTCAGATTTCTTTTCTCGATGATATTCGACAAATTCTTTGATTGTTTCAGAAGTGATTAATGGCGTATCACCACAAAGAATTATAACTTCGCCATCAAAATCTTTAAGATATGGAAGTGCCATGCTAACCGCATGACCAGTACCTAGTTGAGGTGATTGCAAAACGCATTTTGCATTATCATAGTTTTTGTTAACAAATTCTTCTACTCGTTCAGCTTGATGACCTACAATAACAAAATTTTCATCAGCTAAACCTGTATTGTTAACTGCATCAATAACGTATCCAACAAGTGTTTTATCAAAAATTGTATGTAAAACCTTTGGCATATCTGACTTCATTCTTGTGCCTTTTCCTGCTGCTAAAATAATTGATTTAATCATTTTTATACTCCTCTTTTGCCTTATTTTAGCATAAAAACATTGCTTTAAAACTCTGTATGTTTTTAAAAATTTTAAAAAATCTTTACAATAATTTGCAATTTATTTATGTTTATTTTAGTATTAACTTATACGCCGATTTAAAGAAAGAATGTGTTAAGCACATTCTTTTTAAAAAGGTTAATTTTATAAAAATAGCAATAAAGGTAAATATAAAGGAACTTAAAAATGGGTATCAAAGGTAAAAACGATAGAATGGTAGTTCTAGCTTGTGAAGATTGCAAGGAAAGAAATTACACAACTGTTAAAAACAAAAAAAATGTTAAAGACAGATTAGAATTGAGCAAATACTGCCCAACTTGCAAAAAACACACAACTCACAAGGAAACTAAGTAATAAGGAAATAAGCACTGGTAATAAGGGCATATAAATCTCTTATTCCCTTATTACCGAAAGTCTTATTCCCTTTTATATGCGTCCTTAGTTCAGTTGGTAGAACGTCGGTCTCCAAAACCGGATGTCGAGGGTTCGAGTCCTTCAGGGCGCGATTTTTATAGAAAAAAGGTTGTTAAAATGAATGATACTTTTGAAACAATAAAGAAAAATGTAACTACTTATTTTAAAGGCGTTAAGACTGAGTGGGGCAAAATTACTTGGCCAGAAAAACATCAGGTTGTGGTAGAAACATTCTTTGTTGTAGCTATTGTGTTTATATTCACTATTTTTATTTATTTTGTGGATATTATTTTCAATATGTTATTATCTAAGTTTTAATAAAAATTTATAAAGGGTAAAGTAATGAGTGAAAAAGACGAAAATATCATGAATGAAGAAGTTATGGAAGAAAACCAAGAAGTTGAAAACCATGCCTCTTCTGAAAGAAAAAATCAAAAACGTTGGTATATAGTTCATACTTATTCAGGATACGAAAACAAGGTTAAAAGTAACCTAGAAAAACGTATTGAATATATGAATATGGCTGATAAAATCTTTAGAGTAGAAGTTCCTCAAAAGACTATTACCCAAATCAAAGGCGGAAGAAAACAAGAAAAAGAAGAGAAAATCTTCCCAGGTTATGTTTTAGTAGAAATGATTATGGACGAAGATAGCTGGTATGTTGTTAGACACACTGCTGGTGTTACGAAATTCGTTGGTTCTGCTAAGAAACCTATTCCAGCTAAAGATAGTGAAATTAAAAAGATTATTCACCGTTCAACTGCTCAAACACAAAAAATTGAAATGGACGTTAAGGTTGGTGAAAAAGTTAGAATCACCTCTGGACCATTCGCTGAGTTTGTCGGTGATATCACAGAAGTTTACCCTGATAAGGCTAAACTTAGAGCAATGGTTTCTATATTCGGTCGTGAGACTCCAGTTGAATTAGAATACAAACAAATTCAAAAGTTATAATTAACTTTGGAAACACAATACAAATAACGTGGAAGGGGGTGCCCCCCGTTAGTACCACGAAAGGAGAACAAAATGGCAAAAAAAGTAGTAGGAAAAATTAAACTACAAATTCAAGCAGGTAAAGCAAATCCATCACCTCCAGTTGGTCCAGCTTTAGGTCAACACGGTGTTAATATCATGGATTTCTGCAAACAGTTCAACGCTAGAACTGAATCACAAGCAGGCTATATTATCCCTGTTATTATCGATGTATACGAAGACAGAAGCTTCACTTTTGTAATCAAATCACCTCCAGCTCCTGTTTTGATTAAGAAGGCATTGAATATCCCTAAGGGGTCAGCAGTTCCTAACAAAACAAAAGTTGGTGAAATCACAAGAGCTCAATTAGAAGAAATCGCTAAAATTAAAATGAACGATTTGAACGCAACTTCTATGGACGCTGCTGTTAATATGATTAAAGGCTCTTGCAGAGCTATGGGTGTTACTGTAAAAGAAGACTAGTTGCCCCATTCAAGAGGTGTAGAAAATCAATTTGATATCTTGCCTCAGCCTTATCTTTGGATAAGGAGTTAGAGATAATATGGAAGGATTGAAAAATCCGTTAACACCATGAAAGGATTAAAAAATGTCAAAAATAACTAAAAAACAAAAGAAGCTTCAAGAATTGTTAGCTGATTTCCAACAACCAGCTAGCGGTCGTGATGCTCTTACTAAATTACAAGAAGTATCTAAAGAAGTAGCTAAATTCAATGAAACAGTTGAATGCCACATGAGATTAGGTATCGAAGTTAAGCACGCTGAACAACAAATCAGATCAACAGTTGTATTACCTGCTGGTTTGGGTAAAGAAGTTCGTGTATGTGTTATTGCTAAAGGACCAAAAGTTACTGAAGCAAAAGACGCAGGTGCTGATTTCTACGGTACAGAAGAAATTATCGACAAAATCGCAGGCGGCTGGTTTGAATTTGATACCTTAATTGCAACTCCAGACTGTATGGGTATGTTAGGTAAGTTAGGTAGAGTTTTAGGTCCTAAAGGCTTAATGCCAAACCCTAAAACTGGTACTGTAACTCTTGATATAGCTAAGGCTGTTAAAGATGCAAAAGCTGGTAAAGTTGAATTTAGAGCAGATAAACAGGGTATGATTCACTGCCCTATCGGTAAGGTTCAATTCGCAAACGAAGATTTGGTTAAGAACTACGGTACATTGGTTGATGCAGTTCTTAGAGCAAAACCTTCTGCAGCTAAAGGTACTTACGTTAAGTCAATTTACTTGACTACAACAATGGGACCAAGCATCAAGATTGATGCAAAGAACCTTCAAGCAGAAGTAAAAGAAATTGTTGGTTGATATTTACGGCTAGCCGAAAGGTTAGCCTTTTTTTTATTACTTCATAAACTAAAAGCAAGCTCTAATTTAAAGAGCTTGTTTTTGTTTATGAAAAGTTTATTTTATGTTAGAATATATAGACAGAAAATAAGGAGATAAATTTATGAAAATTAGAGCAAGTCACATTTTAGTAGATACAAAAGAACAGGCTGAAAATCTTTTATTAGATATCGAAAAAGGTGTTTCTTTTGAAGACTTAGCAAAACAGTATTCAAAATGCCCATCTGGTCGTGACGGCGGTGACTTGAGATGGTTCGGTAAAGGTATGATGGTTAAACCTTTTGAAGATGCAGCTTTTGCTCTTAAAAAAGGTGAAATTTCTCAACCAGTTGAAACTCAATTTGGTTGGCATTTGATTAAATTGACTGATATCGATGAATAATTATTAAATTTTGCTAATCCGCTCTCTTCGTAGAGAGCGGGTTTTCGCTAAGGTGTATGCCCGTAAGGTGGAGGTCGGACGTTACTCCGCCAACACCCCGAATAATACAAAGCAGAGTTTGGGTGAGATGTTAACAGGTGGAATTATGCCAAATGAACTATTAGATAAATTAAATTTAGACTATTTACTTGTTTGTTGTACAAACGAATTTTTAGTAGAATATCCAGCACTTAGTGAAAACGCTAGATACACTTTAACTGGTTTTTCTGGCTCGACTGGTGATGCTCTATTAACAAGAGAGGGTATTTACCTATTTGTTGATGGAAGATATCATACACAAGCTGACAATGAAGTAAAAAAAGGTGTTACAGTTATTAAATTAAAGCTTGGACAAAATCAAGATGATGAAATAAAGAAAATCGTTGATAAGTCTAAAGTACTAGGGATTGTTGCTAAAAAGGTTTCACAAGCTCGTTTGGAAAAATTTAATGGCTACAATATAAAATTATTAGACGTTGATCCTATTAATAATTTCACAGAACCACATAGTGCAGATTATGCTCAAGCCTTTCCAGCTAAAGCATTTATACCAGAAAAACCTACTTTAATTACAAATCTAGAAGAGGTTTCTTATATCACTGGAAAACGAGATTTTTCAAAAGATTGTTCTTCAAAAATTTGGGCAAAATTGTATGTTGATAGTGAAAAACAAGTGATTTTAACAGAGAACTCTGATGAGTTTCTAAAAAATTGTGAAACTCCTTTAGTTATTGACAAAAATTCAATTAATGCTTACGATTACGCACTTATTAAAACTCCAATAAATGAAACTTCTAAAATTAAATTGATGAAATCAGTTAAATCAAAAGAAGAATTAGAAGCTTATAAAAAAGCATTTAAGTGTACTGATAAAGCTGTTATGGCTATTAGAGAGTATATTGAAAATAATGACAAACTTTCTGAATTTGATATTGCAAAGCGTTTGCGAGAAGAATTTATCAAATATGGTGCAAAATCTTTGAGCTTTAATTCAATTGTTGCAATTAACCAAAATTCAGCATTGGCTCATTACGCAAAAAATGCAAAAGATGTTATTTTAGAAGATGGTGCTTTAGTTTTAATCGATTGTGGAGCTTATTATGAAAGCGGTTTGGCAACAGATATAACCAGAGTCTTTGTAAAAGGTCAGCCAAATGAATTGCAAAAAAGAGTTTATACGCAGGTTTTAAAAGCATTTTTGAATGCGTTTAATTATAATAAAAAACTGCCTACTGGATATGAGATTGATACCTTGGCTCATTCAATTTTAGACAATAAAATAGATGGTTTTACATTTGGTCACGGCTTAGGTCATGGAATAGGTATAAATGTTCACGAAGCTCCTCCAAATCTTTCGCAAAACGAAATTGCAAAAGTTGAAATTCAAGACGGCATGACTTTTACAATTGAACCTGGCTTGTATAATCCAGAATATTTTGGCGTTAGATTAGAAAATTCATGTTACATGGAGTGTGGAAAAATTCATTCTTTTGTTAAAATGGGGTATGAAGGTAAACTAATTAACTATGATTTACTTAATGATACAGAAAAAGAATGGTTGAAGGATTTTAAAATCTTATGATTATAACAAGTGTTAACAACGAACTAGTAAAAGAAACTGCTAAATTACTGCAAAGAAAATACCGCAAAGAGGAGTTTTTATTAGAAGGTTCAAAATGCATTGAAGAGGCAATAGAATCTGGCTTAGAGATTAAACATATCTTTGTATTAAATGGTTCTAACGAGTTTTCTGATTTTGCGAATAGAATTGAAACAACAGAAGCCGTTTTATCTAAGATTTCTTCAACGGAATCTGCTCCAAAAGCGGTAGCGATAGCAAAAAAAATCAAGCGTGATTGGTCAAATAAGTATAAAAAAGTTGTTTTACTTGAAGATATAAAAGATGCTGGCAACCTTGGTACAATTTTGAGGACGGCTTGTGCTTTTAATATAGATGCAATTGTTTTGTATGGTGACACAGTAGACTTGTATAATCCAAAATGCGTTCGCTCTTCTGTCGGCAATTTGTGGAAAATTCCTGTTTTTGAAATGAGTGATTTAAGTCTTTTTAAAGATTATGAACGTATTGCAACTTTACCAAAAGCTGACAATACTGTTTGGTTGAAAGATTATGCGCCACAAGACAAAGTGCTTGTTATGTTCGGTACAGAAGCTTCTGGTTTGAGTGATAAATTAAAGAATTTTGCAACAAAAAACATTACCATAGAAATGTCAGACAAAGTTGAATCACTAAATTTGAGCATTTCAGCGGGTGTTATTATGTACAAGTTGCTTGAAGGTTAGCTTAACCTCTTGTATTAGTGTTTTCAAAAATAGCTCTTCCTTGGCTTAGAGCTAGCATTTTTAGTGAGCATTCTCCAGAAGCTCTATCTAATACACCAATTGAAGACAATCTCGCAACTACAAACTCATTTAATTCCTCTGGAGAAATATACAATGGGCATGTTTCATTACAAACTTTATTTTCAGAAAAAGGGCAAGTTTTAATAATGTTTTCACTCATTACAACACTCCTTCAAATTCTTTAATTGCCTCATCTAATTGTTCATCATTAGGAGCTTTACCATGCCAGCCAGCTTGGTTTTCCATAAATGAACACCCCTTACCTTTTGTTGTATGTGCAATAATTGCGCAAGGTCTGTCTGATTGTTTAGCATTTTCAATGCCTTCATAGATTTCTTCATAATCATGACCGTCAATTTCTAAAACATTCCAATTAAAAGCTTTTAACTTGTCATGCAAATTGTCTAGCGCCATAACGTTTTCAGTACAACCATCAATTTGAAGTCTATTTCTATCAATAATAACAATCAAGTTATCAAGTTTTCTGTGTGCTGCTTGCATAAAAGCTTCCCAGCAAGAACCTTCTTGCAACTCTCCATCACCAGTATAGACAACAACATGCGCCGGATTGTTGTTTAATTTTAAACCTAATGCCATACCGCAACCGATTGAAAGTCCTTGACCTAATGAACCAGTAGAAGTTTCAACACCGGCAACATATCCTTTTGCTGGGTGGCCTTGAAGTTTTGTTCCAAATTTTCTAAAGCCCATTAAATCTTCTTTTGGGAACATGCCATGTTGTGATAATACAGAATACAACAATGGAGAGGCATGACCTTTTGATAAAATAAATCTGTCACGGTTTTCAAAATCTGCTGATTTGTCCCATTCTTTTGGAATGTTTAGAGATTTGTTATACAAAACTGCCATGATGTCTGCTGCAGAAAGTGAACCTCCTGGGTGTCCAGATTTTGCATTATGCACCATCTTAACGATATTTTTTCTTGTTTCGCAAGCGAATTTTTTTAATTCATTAATCTCTAATTCTGTTAACATCTAAATTTTATCCTTATAATTAATAACTTTTAACAAAAATAATGGCAAAGTCGGGAAAATTCTTTTAAATCTAGAAGGTTGAGAAACTGTTCTATATAACCATTCTAAGCCTAAGGTTTGGAAAATTTTTGGTGCTCTTTTTACAGAACCTGACCAAACGTCCAGACTTCCGCCAATACCAATCATTAAAGCTGGGTTTAGTAGTTTTTTTGCATTGTAAATAAACTCTTCTTGTCTAGGTGAACCTAATGCAACTAAAATCAGCTTTGGTGATTTTGATTTAAGTTCTTCATAAATAGGTTCATCTTCTTTAAAATAGCCATTATGGAAGTATACAATATTTAAACCACTTATTTCTTTTTGTAAATTTTCTACTGCCTTAACAATAACTTCTTCTTTTGAACCAATAATTGCAACAGGGATACCACTAGTTGCAGCTTCTTGAAGTAGTTTTTTAGCAAAATCAATTCCCGGAATGCGATTAGCTTTTTTGCCAGTAATCTGCAAGGCAATTTTAACGCCTACTCCGTCTGGTATAACCATTTCAGCTTCTTTAATTATGTTAGAAAAATTTGCATTTTTTTCTGCCTCCTGAAACATTTCAGGATTAATTGTAACAACTTGTGAAACTTTATCACCATCAATTAAGCTCTTTGCCTTGATAATAGCTTCTTCAAACGAATAATCGTCTACATTATAACCTAGTAATTCTACACTCATATACATATTATACTTGAAAAATAAAAAAAAGTATTTTAAAATTCTTTTTAAAGAAAAGAAAGGAGTTTTAAAAATGAAAAAATTACTTACAGTTTTAACATTAATTGCTTTAACTTCAACATTAGCAGCTTCAGCAGCTGAATCAAGATTACAAAATTATGTAGACAAAAAACTTTCTCCAATTACAACGAAAGAAAAAGAATTGAATGCTAAAGCAGAAGCTCAACAAAAAGCAAATGCTCAAAAACAAGCAGAACTAAAAAAACAACAAGAAGCCCAAAGAGCAAAAATTGAACAACAAAGAAAAGATGCTAAAGCAAAACACGAAGCAACTAAGAATGCTATCAAATCAGAAGCTAACTACTGGAAATCTTTGAAGAAATAGTTAGTGCTTATTAATTATTCTGAACGGCGATTTAATCTTATTAAATCGCCGTTCTTTACGTTAAACATCTCAACATTGCAAAATTTTCTTGTATAGTGTATTATAAGAATTATAACTATAAAGGTATATGAGAGTATATGGACCTGACAGACATATTTATAAATATTTTTATAATTTTATTTTTACTATTTGTTAACGGTTTTTTCGTAGCAGCCGAGTTTTCGCTTGTTAAAGTTAGAAAAACAAGACTTGAACAACTTTGCAATGAAGGAAATTCTAATGCCAAAAAAGCTATGAAATTAGTTGATGATGTTAACAAAATGCTTGCAGCTGCACAACTCGGTGTTACGATTGCCAGTATCGCTCTAGGTTGGGTTGCAGAATCTACAATTGTACAACTTATAGAACCTATTATAAGACTTTTTGCTGGTTCAGTTGCACATATTTCTTCACATGTAGTTGCAGTTCCAATATCCTTTGTACTTGTTACATATTTCCATGTTTTGCTTGGAGAACAATTGCCAAAATGTATTTCTCTAAGACACCCAGAAACTATTGCACTTTTAGTTTCAACTCCAATGGATATGTTTATAACTATCTTCAAGCCTTTTGTTTGGTTGCTTGAAGTTTCTGGAAACAAAATTCTTGCAGCTTGTCATGCTAATTCAGAAGATGCGTCTTTGGTGCATTCAACAGAAGAATTAGACATGTTGGTTGATGCAAGTTATAACGAAGGTGTTTTGAACGAAACTGAGGCAGAAATGCTACATAACATGTTCAAGTTCTCAGATTTGATGGCAAAACAAGTTATGATTCCTAGAACAGACATGGTTTGTATTCCAGATGATATTACTTACGAAGAACTTAATAAAGTTGCGTTAGAAAACCAATATACTAGATATCCAGTATATGAAGAAAATATTGATAAGATTTTGGGCTTTATCCATGTTAAAGATTTGTATTCTTTAGCTATGAATAAAGGCGAATTTTCTGTACAAAAGTTGATTAGACCTTTAATGTTAGTCCCAGAAACAATGACTTTAGACAATTTGATTATTGAATTTAGAAAACTTCACTGTCAAATTGCGGTTGTTATTGATGAATTTGGTGGAACTTCTGGTTTAATTACTCTAGAAGATGTTTTAGAAGAAATTATTGGCGAAGTTCAAGACGAATTTGATGAAGAGGTTGAGGCTGATATAAAAGAAATTGGTGAAGACACTTATATTGCCAATGCCATGATGAGAATTGATGAACTTGTTAAATTCTTCGATTTAAAAGAGGCTTTGTTTGAAGAAGATGACGTTGATACAATCGCTGGGCTTGTTGTAAAACTTCTAGGTAGAATTGCACAAGTTGGCGATACAGTATCGTTTAATGGTTTAACTTTTACTGTAAAAGAAGTTGATGGTGCTAGAATTACCAAACTTCAAATTTATAAAGAACATGTTGTTGAGACCGAAGACTCAGAAGAGGCATAGCTATTTATTTGATTTGCAATATTTAATTGTAAACAATTGTAAACATTTTTCTTATTTTTGAAATTTTTATTTACAAATTTACTTTATATAAATGTAGTGTGTTTATATATTAGTGAAGGTAAATTTAAAGTATGTCAGGTTTAGCAATTTCAGCATTTCTACCATCAGTAACATCAAGTGGCATCTTTTCAACAAGAAGAGCATCATCAGCGACTACTGCTAATAATCCTTTTGTTGGTGCAATGAATTTAGATATCGCTGGTGGTCAAGCTTTAAATATGGCGAAAGGCGTTTCAAATATTGCTAAGTATTCTGAGCATTCCTTATCTTCTAATATTATAAGTGCTGAAGAATCTATTAAAAATTTAGCAAAAACTGATAAAATAGTAGGTGGTATCAGCAAAGTTCTTAATTTTACAGCAGACCATATTAACCCAATTATTTGTGCAACAGGTGCAGTTAAGGTAGCATGTGCAGAAGATGGAAAACGTACAGAAACTGCGGTTGAAGAAGGAACTGCACTAGGTGTAATGTTCGCATCAGAAGCGACTGCAAAACGTGTAATTGGTATTCCAAAATCTATGAAATACGATTCTAATACAATGAGCATTAAATTAGATGGTATTTATCAAACAGTTAATGGTGAAGAAAAATTGTTAGCTAAAACTGGTGAATATAAGTTAAATGGAAATCAACTTGTTATCGAACGAGAAGGACTTTATAAAAAAGTTCCTTTCTTAGATAAAATGACAAAAATGTTCAAAGAAAAACAAGCTGAAGCTTTGAGTGATTGCAAAAATACTTCAAGCGCATATAGAAAATTAATGAAGGTTGCACCTGGAGCAACAAAAGGTTTAGCTTTTGTTTGTGCATCAATTGCTGGTTATCAAGCAGGACTTTCAGCCTCTGACATGATTTTAGGCAAAAAAGCTTAATTAATAGCCTTAATTTTTCCACCTTGTTTGTATAAAGTTTGGAACATTGTTTGAGAACGTCTATAATTGTTTATTGAGGCTTCTAATGAAGCATTAATTGTTAGATAAATTATTGGCACAGAAATGGCAATTGTCAAAATTGCAACAATTGCGTGTTTAATTATTTCCTGCACCATTCTGAAACGTTGTTTCGTAATCGCAATGTCGTTTTGCTCTTTTAGGATTTTATTTATAAGGTTTTTACGTTCTTTAACTGTTAAACTCTCAATAAAATCAACGTTTTGCGGGTCAATATACATAACGTATTTTGAATATTTAACATTTCCGTCAAGCAAGTCTAGGCTATCATTGTAGCTTTTGATTTCTGGCGTCAACGGTTTTTCTGTAATTTTACCTTGCGAAAGTTCCTCAATATCTGGTTGTTGAGGTAAATCGACAAAAGCAGCGTTGCTGATTGTATTTTCGTCCGCAATTACTTCTGACTTTTCGTCAGCTGCACCTTGTTTTTTTTGTTTATTTAATTTCGCTTTGTATTTTTTGATAAAGTTGTCGTCAATATTTTTATCAATATTAATATCTTTTTTTTGAGGTTGTGGTTCTTCTTTTTTTACTTCTGTTTCTTTGTTTTCAACTGTTTCATTAGAAGGAGTTTGTGCCTCTTCTGGTTTATTTTTATTTTTTTGAGCAGGTTCTTCAAATAAAGTGGCATCGTCATTTTCGTCAAACTCGGCTTTTTCTTCTTCGCCACTTAAACTTTGTGCATCTTGAGTTAGCTTTTGTTGCAATTGTTCAATCAACTCAGGAGAAATGTCGTCATTAAGTGATGCTAATTCATTAATATCCATAGTATCTTTATCACTGTAAATATTCTTTCCTGCCATGTCTAACTCTCTTTTCTTTTTTGTAGTAAGATATAAATACATTATATATGATATTTTGTGTTAAGGCAATGAGAGATTGATATGGATAAAGAAAAATTAGTAGATTTAATCAAAAAAATCGGTGATTCAAAGATTTTAGTTGTTGGAGATTTAGCATTAGATGAAATGGTTTATGGCGACACAGAACGTATTTCAAGAGAAGCTCCTGTTTTAATTCTTCAACATACGCACACCAAATTTATTCTTGGTGGTGCATCAAACGCAGCTCATAACGTTTCAGAAATCAATGGCGGTAAAGTTAGCGTTATTGGTATTATTGGTGACGATTATCAAGCAAATGATTTGAGAAATGCGTTTAAAGAGGCAAACATTGATTGCTCTTCTTTAATTGTTGATAAATGTAGAAAAACTATTACAAAAACAAGAATTTCTGGTTCTTGCTCGCATTCAATTACTCAACAAATTGTTAGAATTGATAGACAAACGAATGCTCCAATTTCAGAAGAAACAGAAGCAAAAATGATTGAAGAAATTAAAAAACTTGTTCCTGTTCATGATGCAGTTATTTTGTCAGACTATCATATTGGAACTTTGACTGACAATGTTATTAAAGCGGTTGTTGATACTGCTAAAAAATATGACAAAAAAGTTATTGTTGATGCTCAAAGAGATTTGGGAAGATACAAAGGTATCACCTCTATGACGCCAAATTTACCTGACACACAAAAGAGTGTTGGTTTCTATTTAAAAAGTAAAGAAGATTTCTTAAAGGCTGGCAATCAATTGTTAGCTGAAACAAATGCAGAGGCAATTCTTATTACTTGTGGTGCTGACGGTATGGTGGTAGTTGAGCCAAATAACAAATATACGCATATTCCTGTATTTAATAAGGCTGAAGTTTTCGATGTCACTGGTGCGGGTGATACTGTAACCGCAGTTTATACATTAGCGTTAGCAGCTGGTGCAGAACCTGTTTATGCAGCGATTATTGGTAATATTGCAGCAGGAATTGTTGTAAAACAATTTGGTTGTGCAACAACAAGTATTGACGAAATCTTAGATTCAGTACCAGAAAGAATTGTATTAGAAATATAGAAAGGTTAAATATGAAGAATTTTCACTTAGTAGATATTTTAATAGTTTTAGGCGTTATTATTGCTCTAATTGTTGGTGTAATGACTACAAAACATTTTAGACAAACTGCTGACAAGCAAATCGAGGCAACTTCTCCAATTACTTTCCAAGTATTTTTGAGAGGTGTGACTGTTACTGGCGAAGAATTTCCTATTAAAGCGAATGACAAAACTTTTATTACAATAAGAAACGTTCCTTATACTGAATTAAATGTTCTTGACGTGTCTTCTGAAGCTAGAAAAACTGCAGTAGCCTCTTCTAAAGCTGTTGAGCAATACATTTTAGTAAAAGACCCTTCACAACCTGCAATTTTTGATGCGATTGTAACGATTACAGATACTGCAAAGATTACAAAAGATGGTGCAGTTGTAGGTGGTAACAAGATTAAAATGGGCTTGCCTGTAACTTTAGAAGGCGGAAACTACAAGTTTAATGGCACAATCTCTGATGTTAGAGTAACAACTGATGTAAAAGTTGAAGACGATGGCGCTAATAATCAAGTTGGATAAATAATGTTGACTCATGCCCTCTCCTTACAGAAGAGGGCTAAGGTGAGGTGATTTCCAGTAGGGAATAGAGTGACAAGGGGTTAAAAAATGTTTTTAAATAACATTTTATCTTTTTTTCAAAATAAATTAAGTCCGATTTATAATAAGAGCTTTTTCTTGCAAAATATTGATTGGTTAATTGGTGCAAATATATTACTTGTAATTTTATCTTCAACTATTGCACCATCAGATTATATCGGTTATTTTGCAATTTTTGCAATAATTTTGACTGCCATTAAATTGCTGACAAAGACTGGTGAAAAATTTGAACTCAGTTGGGCGGATAAGCTTTTACTAATTTACTTTTTGTTTGTAGTAATTAGCGTTGCAGGCTCTTCTTTGTTGTACTTGAGCTTAAAAGGTTTCTTTAAAACTTTTACTTATCTTGGTTTTTATGTTTCTTTGGTGCATTATTTTAAAGACAATAAAGATAAAATTAAATATATCTTTTGGGCGTATGCTTTGTGTGTAGTCTTTGAAACAGTGGTTGCATTTTTGCAGAACTTTGCGTCTGTCGATGAAATTTCTGGTTGGCAAGATACTTCAAGACTAAACCCAGAAGAAGTTATGACAAGGGTTTACGGAACACTTAAACCATATAATCCAAACCTTTTTGGCGGATATATGCTTGCTTGCATACCTTCTCTTATTACCCTTCCTAAAAAATATGGGATACCACTTGCTTTGCTTGCCTCTGTTGCGTTAGTTTTAACAGGTTGTAGAGGTTCATATATTGGTTATTTCTTCCAAATTTTATTGCTAGTTGCGGTATTGTATAAGTTTTTAGAGCCAAAATTTAAAAAAATGTTTGCAACTTTTGTTGCGAGTGCTGGTGCTTTGATTTTCTGTTTTATGATGTCAATATCCGCTCTTAGAGCAAGAATATTTTCTATTTTTGCAATGCGTTCTGATAGCTCAAATTCCTTTAGATTCAATGTATACAACTCTTGTATAGATATGTTTAAAGACAATTGGTTGCTGGGAATTGGTGTTGGAAACCAAAACTTTAGAGAAATCTATGGTTTGTATATGAAAACAGGTTTTGACGCACTTAGCGCATATAATATTTATTTAGAAACCGCAGTAGAAAGTGGCATATTTGCTCTGTTGGCATTTTTAGGCTTTATAATTTTGATAATTAAATATGCTATTAAAAATCTAAAAAATATTTATGTTCTAACAGCACTTGTTTCTATTGTCGGAATTTTATTGCATGGCTTTGTTGACACAGTATTCTTCCGCCCACAAATTCAATTTACCTTCTGGATAATGGTTGCAACAATTAGAGGATATTATGATACAAGAGAGAATTAATTTTTTAAAAGAAGCATTAAATAAATATTCGTACAACTACTATGTACTCGATAATCCTTTGATTAGTGACTTTGAGTATGATGAGTTGTTTAATGAATTAAAAACTCTTGAAGAAAATAATCCAGAATATAAGACACCAGATAGTCCAACTCAACGTGTTGGTGGCATAAGTTCTAGTTTTGAAGAAGTTAAACATAAATACCGTTTGTATAGTCTTGATAATACTTACAACTATGAAGAGCTTAGAAAATGGTATGAAAGGGTTACAAAAGAATGCGGTAAAGATTTAGAGCTTGTGTGTGAACTTAAAATTGATGGTTTAGCGATTGCGCTAACTTATCATAATGGCTTGTTTGTTAAAGGTGCAACTCGTGGAAATGGTATTGTAGGCGAAGAGATTACTCAAAATCTGAAAACAATCAAAGCTATTCCGCTAAAACTCTTTGAAAATGCTGATGTTGAGGTGCGTGGTGAAATTTATATGCCAATAACTTCATTTGAAAAACTTAATGAAGTATCAGAAAAGCCTTTTGCCAACCCTAGAAACGCAGCGGCTGGCTCTTTAAGACAACTAGATAGCTCAATAACGGCAAAACGTGATTTATCAATGTTTACTTATACCGCAATTATTGAACGAGCAAAAGAAGAGCCTAAAACGCACTGGGAGAGTCTTCAATATATTAAAAAATTAGGCTTTAAGACAAATCCAAACATTCGTCTTGTAAAAGATATCGAAGGTGCAATAGAGTTTTGTCAAGACTGGGAAACAAAGCGTTTTGACCTAGATTATGCTACAGATGGAGTTGTAATCAAGGTTAACGATTTAGCATGCCAGCGAGAACTCGGTTTTACTTCTCGTGCCCCAAAATGGGCGACTGCGTTTAAATTTCCACCAGAAGAAATCTCTACAAAACTTTTAAATATTGAAATTGGTGTGGGTAAAACTGGCGCAATTACTCCTGTTGCAGTTCTAGAACCAGTATTGCTAGCTGGAAGTACCGTTTCAAGAGCTAGTTTACATAACTTTGATGAGATTAAAAGGTTGGACGTTAGAATCGGCGATAGAGTGCTTATTAAAAAAGCAGCCGAAATTATTCCAAAGGTAATTAAAGTTGTTGATTCTGATGAACACAAGGAGCTGCCTGTTTATGTTGCACCAGAAACTTGTCCAGAATGTGAAACAAAGCTTGAAACAAGAGAGGGCGAGGTTAATCTTTATTGTCCTAATGAAAATTGTCCGTCTGTATTGAAAGCAAAATTAGAGTATTGGGTTTCAAAAGAGGCTATGGACATTGATTTTATTGGGCCTTCAGTGATTGCGCAGTTATTTAGTTTAGGTCTAGTTAAATTTCCTGTAGATTTTTATAAACTCAGTGTTGAAGATTTTCTAAAGCTCGATTTAGTAAAAGAAAAATCAGCAACAAATATGTACAATTCTATTCAAGCTAGTCGAAAGCAACCGCTTTCAAGGTTCGTGACCGCTCTTTCAATAAGACACGTAGGAAAAGAAACTGCAGATATTTTGACTTCTGAATTTGCTGATTTGAACGCTTTAATGAAAGCATCTGTTGAAGATTTGGCAAATATTGAAGGTATTGGTGAAAAAATCGCAAAAAGCGTTTACGAGTATTTTCACAATTCTGAAAATCTCGAAAAGATAAACGAATTTCTAGCACTTGGTTTTAGTTTTGAGAACGTAACACTTAATAGAACTAATGAGTTAGCAGGTAAGATTTTTGTTTTAACAGGAACTCTAAATAGCATGACAAGAGATGAAGCTAGTGATAAAATAAAATCTAAAGGTGGTAAAACCTCTTCATCAGTATCTAAAAAGACCTCTTTTGTGGTTGCTGGCGATAATGCTGGATCAAAATTAGACAAAGCTGAAAAATTAGGTGTTATAATATTAAATGAAGAAGAATTTCTAAATATGATAGGTGAAAATTAATGAAAAAAAATTTGAATGTAATACAAATAAATGGAATAAGAGGCTTGATAATGGCAGGTTTTATTGTAACTTGTCTGGTTGCCGGTTTTGCAGTTTTTCCTGGTTTAGTATGCATGCATTTGTGGAATTTATGTGCCTCGTTTGCAGAAAATCTTCCATCAATCGGACTATTTCAAGGTCTGTTGCTTTGGGGAATTATGGTGGCTGCATATTTTACATTTAGAAAACAAAAACTCGTTGTTTGTATGAAAGCTCCACAAGGTTTGAGCGATGAAGAATTGAAAGCAGTTTTTGCTGATATTAAAAAGCAAGCTCAAGATGATACAATACTTCAAGCAATGATAAAAGCTAGAGAGGCTGAACTAAAGCTTAAAGAAGACCAAAAAGAGGTTGTAAAAGACGAAGTTAAGTCAAATCATAGTTAAAAATTTTTCAAAATAAAAAACACGCTCGGCAAATCGTTGAGCGTGTTTTTTATTAAAATTTTATTTATTCACAAATACTAAATTCGTCAATCAAGATTGCGTAAACTGCTTCACCTTTTTTAGCCTTATAGTGGCAGCCAGGGGTGATTAAACCTAGTGCTAAACCAACACCGCAACCAACAGGAATCCCGATTGCTAAACCAGTACCAATTTTAGCAGGAGTTGGAATAAATGCGAAACCAACACCGGCACCTGCGCCAGCAATACCTAGAGTAAGTGTAGAAAGCGTAAGTTTACCAGCTGTCGTCCATGGACCTTCTTTTAGCTTGTTGTCTTTAGTGAACGGAATTGCTTTTATATCAATACAAGTATTGTCAGGTAAAACAATTTTTCTAAATACTAAACTAACTCTTGCGTTTTTATTAAACCATTTTGGTTTCTCAACATTTGTTACCTCTGCAACTATTTTTGTATTGCAAGGTAATAACAGAGTTCCTTCTCTTGTATAAAGAGCTTGCGGGACAGTGAAATGAACTATTGTTCCAGCTTGCGAACACTTTGAAAAATATTTTTCATCAAAAACAAATTGCAAAACATTTCCTTTTTCCACTGTTTTGCTAACATTTGTAATTGTTACAACATTGCAAGGTGCGTTTTTGTGTACATCTAAATGCTCTATGCTTTTTGTCGTTTCACAACATTCTGCAAATGCTGGAACAGTGTTAATACCAATAACTGATGATAATATCATAAGTGACAGTAATTTTTTTAACATTCTGATACCCCTATTTTATGCACAATTCAGTATAACTCGTTTTTTTCCGTTTCTCAATAGCTTAGTATGATATTTGCTTGAAAAATTTGTATATTTAAGTTAATTTGTCATAAGAATGTGGAGGAATTTTTGATATCCGCTGAGAAGAAAAGAAGAATAGGCTTAACTTATGGTGCTTTTGCATCGGCAAGTTATGGCACAAATCCTTTGTTTGCTCTACCACTTTATGCAGCAGGAATTGGCGTTAATTCTGTTCTTTTTTATAGATACGCCATTGCTGTAATTCTTTATGGCATTTGGTTGAAACTATTTAAAAAAATTTCTTTCAAAATCTCTATAAAAGAAGGTGGAATTTTAATGATTTTAGGTCTATTTTTTTCACTTTCTTCATATACCTTATTCGATGCATTCAAATATATTGAAGCAGGTATCGCATGCACAATTTTGTTTATCTATCCAGTACTTGTAGCAATAATCATGGCAGTTTTCTTTAAAGAAAAAATTACAAAAACTGTTGTTGGTTCAATTTCTCTCATAACGGTCGGAATTACGTTGCTTTATCACGGGAAAAAAGGCGCAACATTAAATTTGCATGGCGTGCTTATAGTATTACTATCGGCTCTTTTATATTCTCTATATATTGTAGGAGTTAAGAATATAAAGCCAATTCGTCACATGAATAGCGCAAAGATGACTTTCTATGTAATGTTATTCGGTTTGATTGTTTACATTACAAATTTGAATTTCTGTACTGAGTTGCAAATTTTGACTTCGCCAATCTTGTGGTTGTATACAATTGGTTTAGCGCTATTTCCTACAATAATATCTATAGAAACAATTAATGTAGCTATTAAACTTGTTGGTTCAACTACAACTGCAATTTTAGGCTCTTTAGAACCTCTAACGGCATTGTTTTTTGGAGTTGTAATTTTTCATGAACAACTTACACCTAAAATTATGATTGGAATATTGACCGTTATTGCTGGAGTAATATTAATTATTATCAGAAAACGTGAAACTCGATAGATATTTAAAAATTTTTAGGATATAATAACTCTGTACATATAAAGGGGGAGTATGGAATTTATAAATTTAATTATAACTCATTTAGTAAGTTTTATAGAGCACATTATTACTATTATGGGACCTTGGGGAATAAGCTTGTTGATGGCAATTGAATCTTGCAATATCCCTTTACCAAGCGAAGCGATTTTACCGTTTGCAGGCTATATAGTAAGCAAAGGTGAAATGAATCTTCATGTTGCAGCATTTGCTGGTGCCTTCGGTTGCGTTATAGGCTCTATTCCATCATATTATTTAGGTTATTTTGGTGGAAGAAAATTTGTTGAAAAATACGGCAAATACTTTTTAATTTCACACAAAGATTTAGAGGAAGCTGACGCATGGGTAGATAAATATGGTGATTGGGCATTTTTCTTCTGTCGAATGTTACCAGTTGTCAGAACCTTCATTTCATTGCCAGCAGGTATTTTAAGAGCTAGAAAGAGAATCTTTTTCACTTTAACCTTCCTAGGCTCTTTGGTTTGGAGCTATTTATTAGTTTATGTTGGTGTAAAAATGGGTGAAAATATGGAAGCATTTAAACATATTTGGCATAAATTTGATGTAGCAATCGTTGTTATATTTGGTATTTTAGGCTGCTTGTATGTTTATAAGCACGTAAAACACTTAAAAAATTCTTAATAAGAGGGTTAAATTATGAAAAAATGTTTGTTGTTAATAATGGCAGGTATATTGTTGGCTACTACTTCTGTGTTTGCTGAAACTGTGGAAATGAAGGAAGCAGTGCCAAAAATGTTTACAGTAAACCATGCTTTTTATAGAAATAAAGCTACTCAATATTTGGGCAAATCTTATGATACAGTTTCACAATCGTTGGGAACTGGTAATAGAGAAGGTGATAGCGTAAAGTATTCAAAATATCCGCACTCAACTTTTTATTATAACAAAGATAACATTTGCTCACTAATTGTTGCACCGATAAAAGATTGCTTTGATGTAAAAGGTAATATTACTCTTGCAACTTTTAATGAAAATTTGGGTGTAGAGCCATATATCGGCAAGGCTTTCGACTTTGATTGGTTTGAGTTTAATGGTTTATTGTTTATTATTCCAAAGACAAAAAATGACTTGAAACCAACTACAATAATTCAAGTTCAAACCGTGCAGAAGAATGAATTGCACTAACTAATATAATAAAGATTTAATACAATTAAAACGCCTTATTAATAAATAAGGCGTTTTTTGTTATTGATTGTAAAAGAGCAGTCGGTTTGTGTTTTTATAACAGATAATTTGATAATTTACACTTGACAATTTGTAGTAAAAACACTACAATACAAATATGAAAGGAATAAAGTTTTATAAATTGCCAAATGGCAAAGAACCTGTAAAAGATTGGTTGTTAGATTTAGACAAATCTTTAAGGGTAAAAATTATCAGACGAATTGAACGAATATATGATGACAATTTTGGCGATTATAAAAAACTTTATTCAGATTTGTATGAACTAAGATTTACACTCGGCAAAGGATACAGAATTTATTATACAATTCAAAATGATGTAATAGTTTTATTACTAAATGCAGGTGATAAATCAAAACAATCAAAAGATATTGAGCTTGCAAAAACGTACTTAAACAATATAAAGGATAATAAAAATGACTGATTTTAATGATTTTGTTTTAGAACAATTAAAAAATGAAGAATTCCAAAAAGAATATATGAACGATTCACTTGAACAATATGTGAATGACGGCAATTTTAATGCGTTTTTCCGCTCTTTGGAAATGGTTATAAAATCTCGTGACAGCATTTCAGGTTTTTGTGAAAAAGCAGGGATAGACAGAGCAATGCTTTATGATATTTTTGTTGGTAAACGAATTCCTCGAGTTGATACATTGGCAAAAATATTAAAAACATTGGGATATAATCTCAAAGTTGCTTAACCTAAAATGTTAGTAAATGAAAAGGAAAATATAATGAATATCTTGATTTTTGGAAATAAAGATAAAGAAAATTTTTATAAACAACTTATTGGAAATACACCTGAATTCTCAATAATTGCTATATGTAACACACTTGATGATTTGGCAGATAACTACATTGATAATATTGTTAACTCCGATGCTCATTATGAATACAGAATTATCATAGATTATGATGCGTATACCAATAACGAATGTTCTGATTCTGGCTATGATTTAAGTTTAATTATAAGTTCAGGAATTCCAACCATATTTATACATACTTCTACCATCAATCAAGAATTACATAAAAAATATAAAAAAGCAGAATTTTATAAATTGAATAATATTAATAATGGAATAGATTTTTTGAATTTAATGAAAGAAATTGATCAAAAAACGCAAAATGTATTCAATGAACGCAAATCTAATGATTTATTTTTATTTTTAATATTTTTTATGATTATATCTTTGATAGTTTATTTATATTTTAAATTTAAGATATAAAAATAATAAACTTTTTAAACTTAATTATTTAATATTGACACAATTGGACATTATGTTCTTTACTGTGATTTAGACAGCTTTTGAAAATTTACTATTTACGAAAATTTTGTAGTCCGTTTAGGCGTAAATAAAATCCATGTATGTCCATGTTGTGTTTGCTATAATCAACCCACTTCCGACCTTGAAAACCTGGATTGCGTCGGGCTTTTCGCCCTCGCAATGCCATGAAAATTCCTACTCAACATGGACATTAAACCCCATTGATACAAGTTGAATACATAATAAAAAAGGTTTAGCATTCGCTAAACCTTTTTTAATTGGCTGGGACGGAAGGATTCGAACCTCCGAGATGGCTGGACCAAAACCAGCTGCCTTACCACTTGGCGACGTCCCATCGCAATTACTATATTACAATATCAAGATTTAAAGTCAAGAATAATTTTTCAAAAAATTAAAGAGGGTGTTTTTAAACACCCTCTAGGTTAAGAAAAGAAAGATTATTTGTTTGGTTAATTATGCTCTGCTTTGCTGCCATAACCAGTCACCAATTGCTAAACCGATTGCACCTGCCCAAGCCCATTTTTTATTGAAAGTTCCCAATTTAGCGATTGATTCACCTGCATTTTTAGAACCTATTGAAACTATAGAACTTAAAACACTTTTACCAGCTTTAGCCATTGTAGGAACTGCTACTGCACCAACTGCCGCTGCGGTACCAACTTCTGCAACCTTTTCAGCCGTTGCACCATATTTTTCCATTCTTTCATGTCCAGCTTTGTTATCAATTGGTGTACCGAACATGTAGCTTAAAGCCTCTTCTGAAGTTTTGTCATGGTAGTCACTTCCGTGGAAATTCTTCCAGAAACCATGCTCAAATGCAGTTTCACCAAATCTTTTGACATCACTTCTCAAATCAACTTGTTCACCTTGTTGAGCTGATACGATTTTGCTATATAAAAGTTCAATAAAGTTTGCCATGCTATCTGCTGGGTCAAGTTTATTTGCGTTTGCCTTAAAATAGTCACTATACTTTGTATAAAGAGTTTGCTTTAATTCATCATAAGTTTGACAAATGCCATCTGCGTCACCTTTTCTAACCATTTCAGCAAGGTTTGTTACGCCTTTGTTAACTCCAGCATCAACCATTGCTTTTTCAAAGATTGCTCTATCTTGATCGGTAAAAGCTTGAGTTTGATTTTGCAATAACAAGTTGTGCATAGCACCAGCATGATTAAGTTGGTCAACCTCCATTTGCTGGTAAGCTTGATTCATCTGCCCCATAAATGTTGGATTGTACATTCCCATCATACCCATGCCAGAATATGGTGAAGCGTAAGCTCCCATCATTCCCATAGAGTTATAAGGTGAATATGCGCCAGCCATACCCATCATTGTCGGATCGTAATAAGAACTTGCACCGCCAAGCCCTAATGTACCTAATCCGTTTCCAATTCCTGTTATGCCATAACCAAGTGACATAATGACCTCCTACTATAAATCTTTATTTAATTAACCTTTTACCTTACATATTAATAAAGTTTTTCTCTTGTTTAAAATTGACATTTTTAAATAAATTCTTAACAAAAGTTTACAAATGGATAAAAAGGTGCGCCAATTGGTGCACCTTATATGAATTAAATTTCGGATTGTAGTGGAGTCCTGCCAACTATTCCTGCGTTTTGTTTTTAATATTTTCTTTCATGCTATTTTTGTAATCTGCACGTTTTTTATCCAGCTCTGCTTGTGATGGCGTATCTATTTTTATTGCAACTTTAAATTTGCCATTATTGACGTAGTATTCACCCTTGAAGTTCTCAACTTTTCTAAAATGTTCTTCTGTTATGATTTTGCCATCAGCTGCTCTATATTGGAAATATTGTTTCCCATTTTTATCAACAAATGCCTCTACACTTCGTCCAGAAGGTAGTTTTTGTGTTGCAAGTCTTGCGACTTTTACTTTACCACCGCCTTTTTGCGAGAAATTGATATCATAATTCCTCGAAAAACCATCTTCTGGCTTTCCGCCACCATTTGAGTTTAACGATTTTGATAACATTTTTGAAAGTTCATTTGCATCTACTTTGAATTTCGTTGCGCTTTCCGATACACTAGCTCCAGTTTGAATGCAATAATTTAATGCTATAACCATTCAGTCAAAAACGGTGGGAACGCACTTCAAGTTCATTGTATTTAAAGGAAAATAATCCATTACAAACTCATATTTTTGTTTGTACTATAATTAAATTATGAGTTTAGATGCCGTAATAGATAGCTTGCTATCACCAATAGCTGACAAAGTATCAGGGATAATATTTTCATATATAACAATTAATGGAGTAAAAGTTGAATTTTTAATCGCACTCCTAATTTTTGCTGCAATATATTTCACAATAAGAACTGGTTTTATCGGCGTTTGGGGCTTTAAGCACGCAATAAAACTCATCACAAACAATTACAAACACAACAATCCTAGTGGATATCAACGAAAAAAGAAAGGCGAATTGTCTTCTTTTCAAGCGTTGAGTGCAACAATTTCAGCATCAGCTGGAATAGGAAATGTTGCAGGTTCAGCCGCTGCGGTTTCTATTGGTGGCCCAGGGGTTATTTTCTGGATGGTAATTGCAGGCTTTTTCTCAATGGCTCTAAAGTTTTCAGAAGTACTTTTAGGTGTAAAATTCAGAAACACAAACCCAGATGGTTCAGTTTCTGGAGGTCCGATGTACTATATTTTAGTTGGGCTAAGAGGAAAATATTCTCAAAAATTTGCACCAATATTAGCTAAAACTTATGCCGTTTGCTGCATCTTCGCTATGATTGGTGGTTGGAATTTGTTCCAAATCAATGCTATGACTGCACAATTTACAGAGGTAACAGGTGGTGATAATAGCTTTTTTGCAAACAATGGTTGGATATTAGGTACAATCGTAGCAGTTATAACTTGGTTCACGATTATTGGTGGAATTAAAGCTATTGGCAAATTTACTTCAAAAGTTACACCAATTATGTGCTCTTTATATGTTGCAAGTGCGTTTTTAGTATGTTTAGTTAACCTTCATCATTTGCCAGAAACCTTGGTTCTAATTATAAAAGAAGCTTTTTCCCCTAGAGCTATAACAGGCGGTGCGTTTGCTTGTTTGCTTTGGGGTTTTAGAAGAGCGATGTTTGCGAATGAATCAGGTTTAGGCACTGCGCCAATTGCATTTTCTGCCGTGAATACTAATAAACCTGTTGCGCAAGCCTTTATATCAATGTTGCAACCATTTGTAGACACTGTTATTGTAGGTGTTGCAACTGCATTTGTTATAGTTGTATCAAAGGCTTATTTAACAGTGGACGGCATTGCAGGTATTGAACTTACATCAAAAGCTTTTGCAACTATTTGTCCAGCGTATCCAATTTTATTAACAATTATGGCAAGCTGCTTTGTCCTTTCTACAATGCTTTGCGGTTCTTATTATGGTTTGAAGGCTTGGGGTTTCTTGTTTGGCGATTCTAAAAATAAAACAAGAGTATTTCAAACAATTTACTGCTTATGTATTATTGCAGGTTCTGCAATGAATTTTCAAAGTATCATTAATCTGTCAGATGCTGTGACTTTGTTCCTCGCAGTACCAAATTTAATCGCTGTATTTGCTTTATCAGGAGTAGTAATTAAGGAACTTAAACGTTATTGTGAACGCTACAATGTTGGCGGTGTTGCTAAATATTTAAAGTAGTTTGTTTATATAATCTTTACTTGCTCAATTCTCTCAGATATTGTACAATAGCTCCATACAGTTAGGGAGGTAGTATGCCAAAAATTTATTTCGTAGACGTAACTAACAGAGATGGGGTTCAAACTTCTAGACTTGGACTTGCAAAATTACAAAAGACTATTATAAATCTTATGTTAGATGATATGGGGATAACTCAATCAGAGTTTGGTTTCCCGACTACAATGCACGAGATAAATTATTTAAACGCCAACTTAGAGCTTGTAAAACGTGGTGTTATTAGAAAAACTAAGCTTTCTGGGTGGATGAGAGCGATTGCTTCTGATGTTGAAAAATCTTTCTCTAATTGTCCGCTCTTAGAAAATTGCAACCTTTCACAATCGACTTCAGAACAAATGATTTATGGTAAATATTTGGGCAAGAAAACTCCAGATGATATTATTAAAATGACTTGTGAGGCGGTAGAGTGCGCAGTTTCTAAAGGTGCAAAAATCATTGGTGTGAATGCTGAAGACGCTTCAAGAAGTGATTTAGATTACTTGATAAAATTAGCAAAAGAAGTTAAGAAACGTGGTGCATATCGTTTTAGATACTGTGATACTTTAGGTTATGAAGATCCGCATACAACTTATACAAGAATTTATAGACTTGCGAAAGAAACTCAAATGCCAATTGAAATGCACTTCCATAATGATTTAGGTATGGCTGTTGCTTGTTCTGTAGAAGGAGCTAGGGCTGCAGTTGATGCAGGTGTTGATGCGTATATTAATACTGCTATCAATGGAATGGGGGAACGTGCAGGAAATGCCGATTTAGTTTCATGCTTGCTTGCAGTGTTGAAATCAGCAGGTTTTAGAAACGCAAAAGGAGTCTTTTCTGTAGATGAAAATATAGATTTAAGTAAGGCTTGGAAACTTGCTAAATACACGGCTTATGCTTTTGGTCTACCAATTCCAATAAACCAGCCAGCAGTTGGTGATAATGCTTTTGCGCACGAATCCGGTATTCATGCTGATGGTGCCTTAAAAGATAGAAGAAATTATGAACTATATGATTTTGAAGAACTTGGAAGAGGAGAACCTGAAATCATTGAAACAGGACGTATGATTACAACTGGTGAATATGGTGGAATTAAGGGGTTTAGAAATGTTTATGATAAGCTAGAAATTGAGTTTAAAGATGAAAACGAAGCTAGAAACATTCTTGAATTGGCTCGTTATGCAAACGTTCATACCCAAAAACCTTTGACCGAGAGTGAATTGAAGTTTATTTATCACTACCCAGATATAGCTGCTAAAATCATGACTGTGTCACCATTCTATGAACCGACTGGCGAACTTCAAAAACGTTTGGAAAAAGGTAGTGTTGCAATGCCTCATCATATTATTTAATGTTATTGTTGGGCAGGTATGCCCAACCGACAGAACCGAAAACTTAAAATAGAAAAGTCGTGTTCAATGAAAAACGTTGAACACGACCAACTGGCTACAAGCTCAATATGCAGTATTTATTGATTTTTCAAGATTATCTAAGGCTGCATCTAATTCACGAAGATGGTCTTCATGCATAGGAT
This sequence comes from uncultured Candidatus Melainabacteria bacterium, assembly GCA_934757275.1. Classification (GTDB taxonomy): domain Bacteria; phylum Cyanobacteriota; class Vampirovibrionia; order Gastranaerophilales; family Gastranaerophilaceae; genus CAG-196. Next base: position 73,698 of record CAKVLN010000002.1, on the reverse strand, counting down.
TGTCACGATAATTATTATCTATTGTTATGAATATCTTACCTGTAACATCAATGTGTGTTTTATGACCCTTGTAAAAATCTACATATTTGTCAGCTATATCACATATCCTTTCGTGCAAAGCTTTTTTGTCTTCTTGTGATAATTAATTATTATTAAGTTTTCGAAATAACACTTCTATTTTTCTCATTGTTGTTGAATTTCCTAGTATTTCTTTATATCTTTTTAACTCTTGATTGTATTCTGTTTGTTTTTTAGTATCTGTTTTTTGTTCTGCTTGTGTCTTTTTAGGATTCATTAATCTTTCGTTTTTAATTTGTTCGTTTAATTCAGCATTTCTTTTCCTACGTTCAGCAACGGTTTCATTCAATTTTATATGATATCCAGAAATCGCATTTTGCTTTTCAACAGGATTTTTTGGAGCTTTTTTGCTAGCATTTTCTAATCTTGCGGTGTAGTGAGCATTTTCATCATTATTAATTCCACCAAAACCTGCAACTAACCAAGCACTAGTGTTTTTTAAAGCATTTTTCTGAGCAGCAGACAGTGAACATTCTTTGTTTCCCTCTGAAGTCTTCAGCCAACTATTTAATTCGCCTGAAGTTAATTTCTTACTTTTTACCATTCTTTCAGCAATATCGTATTTGGTAAGGTGTTTACCTGTCTTTGCTTCTTCTTGCTTCAATGCTTTCAAATTGGCTTGTGCATAAGCATCGATTTTTTGTGAAATTGTGTTGTTACCCATGAGGAATTTCCTTTCTAACTTGTGAGTTATTTAGTTCTACTTGTAAAAAATTTTCATCTTACTTACCTCATTGTTATCGGCATATTTTTTGTAAACTTTAGGGTGTTTTGCAAAAGTTGAGCGTACTACTACTACTACTACTACTACTACTACGTTTGCGCCAATTGTAACAATTTTTCTGATTTCTTAACAATTGAGAATATATTAAAAAATATTATTACGATTTCTTAACAATTCTCTGCAATAGATTACTTCGTCGCTCACGCTCCTCGTAATGACCGGGCGTCAAAACGTCTAATTGTGCGTCATTGCGAGAAAATCGTAAGATTTTCGTGGCAATCTCTAAAAGTTATTGGTGCGTCCAACGACAGCACCCTACATTTCTCTAAACCTCACTCATTAGGGAGGTCGCAGTCGTGCTTGAGCCTTGCGAAAGCTACGAATGCGGGTGGGTATTGATAAAAATGGTTAATAACCCCCTCCCCCCATGTTAAATTGATAAAAGGGGAGGGTGTTAGCGGCGTCAATTGAATAAATCTTAGGGCATTCTGAGTGCGATTAGCACGAAAAATGCCCCGAAAACCGTTTATCTAGCGCATTTGGTCTAAAATGTTGAAAACGCTTTCAATATTTGTTGTGATTTATCAATTTTCTCAAATTACTTGTACAAAACTAAAATTTTTAATATAATTAATCTGATATGTCCAAAGATAAGAACGAAAAAAATACTGTTTATATTACTCATAGTGGGGAATTGTTGTTTTGGTTAGTTGTAATTCTAATTATAACTGCGTTTTCTACTTTTCATTATATGAGCAGAATTAAGACAGATAACAACTACAATATTTATTTACCTGATGTAGATGGTTTGATTGTAGGTTCTCCTGTAAGAATGATGGGTATTGAAGTTGGGCATATTACAAAAATTAAGCCAACAAATGAAGAAGTGTTTGTCAAATTTATAATTCCGGATAAGTCTATTGTTATACCTCAAGGAACTGTCGCAACTGTAGAATTTAGCGGTATGGCAGGCTCTAAATCTTTGGAATTGTATTTGCCTGACAAACAAACCTTTATTAATAAAGATGTTCCAATTTTGGCAGTTAATCCACCAAAAAGATTGCATGATGCAATGGGCTTGCTGAATGAAATGTTTGATAAAATTAATGCAATAATTTACACCTCTTCTTCGTTTGGACAAAAGGTAAAAAACATAGATTTACCTACTACTGAAAATCAAGATGCGAATGCTTTTGTAAATTATGCTGATAAAATGCTTGATGATGCGAATAAAAGAGCTGTTGACTTAGAAAATAAATTGAGTGGAGCAAAAAATGATGGAAAAAAATAATTTAAAAATAATATCAAATCCAATTGTAAACCAAAGTTTATGTACAATGCGTGACAAAAGCACTGATACGCAAGGTGTAAGACTAGCGGCAAGAAAACTTACAAGAATTTTGTTGTACGAAGCTACAAAAAATTTGCCACAAAAAGATGTAGAAATCGAAACTCCGCTCACAAAATTTGTGACAAAAACAATTAATCCTGATATTACAATAATTATTTCACCAATTTTAAGAGCTGGACTAATTTTTACAGATGAGGCGGTAGATATTTTGCCGCAAGCAACTATTCGTCATATTGGCATGTACCGTGATGAAAAGACTTTGAAGCCCGTTTGGTACTATAACAAAGTTCCTATGCCGGTTGACAATCCAGATAATTATTACGTTTATATTACAGACCCTATGCTTGCAACAGGTAATTCATTGATTGAGGCCATTAGACTTTATGTAGACAAAGGTATTCCGCAGGAAAATATATGTTGTGTGTGTATGATATCTTCGCCAGTGGGTATAGAGGCTGTATTCAAGAATTTTCCTAATATAACCTTGATTGTTGCAGCAGTAGATGATGGTTTAAATGAACGTGGCTATATCGTTCCTGGTATGGGCGATGCAGGGGATAGAATTTTCAATACTTAGTATTAAGAATTGTTAAGATTTTACTGTTTGGAAAATATATTAGAGCGTTTTTTTCAAAAAGTATTATTATTAAAATATGAAGAAATCAAAAAATTTTAATTTAACACAAAGAGAAGAAGAGGTGCTTAATTTACTTCTTAAAGGGCATAGCAATACAACTATGGCAAAATTGCTTTCGATATCTATACACACTGTAAAAGCTCATGTTGAAAGCATATATAGAAAATTTGGCGTGCATAATAAAGTTCAAGCTGCGATATTTGCAGTTATTAATAACCTCATAGATGTTGATGAAATGGACTAACTGTCGTCATTACAATACCATTGCAAGAATCATCAAAATCATTGCGCCAATTTCCATTGCAGTTGACATGCGTTGTGAAAATTTATTTGAGTCGTATTTAGAAGTCGATTTCTTTGCTTTGCTTACACTATTAAGGCGTTTAATTCTGGTGGCGGTATTTTCATTAGAAAATTCTGTACCAAACGTTTCATACTCAAGTTGTGAAAGTTCGTCATTCAAATTTGGATTGTTTGGCAGCATTGCAGAACCGCCAGTCATGTCGCCATAATTTGCGTAAGGTCTTGAATAATTCTTTTGTCCAAATGGCATTTTAAATCTATTTCTGCCGATACCTGATAAATCGCTTGAAGTTAAAGCGTTATCATCGTAATAGCTTTGATTAGAAAAACTATCATCATAATTTTTTGTTGCAATTGTTTCTGGCATAACTTTTGATTTTATTCTTTCCATACGGGTAGAATAATCATCTACGTCATAAATTTTGCCGAAAATTTTACGTTCGATAGCAACAATTCTTGAGTGTAAATCACGTTTTTTGTATGTTTGATTAAAGATTTTTTGTTCGATTTCATCAACAATAGGATAGTTAACAGAACTATCTGCTACAGTTTCTTCTTCTCTAAAAGTATCTTCGGTCGGTTCAATTTCTAAGCCTATTACGTCAGCAGATATATCATCAGAGAGTTTTTTTATTCTCTTATTAACATCACCGCTAGAGCTTTTACCGTAAACAGTTTTTTCAAGTCTGGCGACACGGCTTTGTGCGCTATCATTTGAATAATCAAAGCCATAAATATCGTTTTCAATTTTTGTAATTATGCTATCTGGTTTAACTGTTGCTGCTTGAATGTCAAGCACGTTAAACCCAAATATATAAATAAAAATCAATAGTGTAGCGAATAATTTTCTCATAGTAGCACCACCTTGATACCACTATAAGGTGTGATTTAAAGCTTATCTATTCAACTGGCAATTAGAAAAAATTTCTTGAAAAACGAGCAAAAAGTCGTAGACAAATTATGCATATTGAAACTTTTTGATAATTATTTTTTATTAGGTAAGATGGGGAATGTAAGCGGAGTAATGCTTAATCCCTCTCAATTATTTCCCTCTTTACTTTTTGCCCCTTTTGTCATAAACTTATAAGGTTAAAAAGGCTTTATAGAGGAGAAATATTAAAATGAAAAATAGAGTTTTATTATGTATAATGGACGGTTGGGGAATTTCTACCGGAGCTGAAAAATATGACGCAACAAAGCTTTCTCACCCGGTAAACGTTCCTGAACTTATTAAAGATTATCCATCAACAAAAATTCATGCTGATGGCGAATATGTAGGACTTCCAGAAGGTCAAATGGGTAATAGTGAAGTTGGTCACTTAAACCTAGGTGCTGGTAGAGTTGTTTACCAAGATTTGTCAAAAATTAATAGAGCTATTAAAGATGGTTCTTTCTTTAAGAATGAAAAATTCTTAGAAGCAATTGAACATGCTAAGAAAAACAATTCAGCACTTCATATTTACGGTTTGGTTTCAACTGGCGGTGTTCACTCCTCTTTAGACCACGTTTTGGCTTTAATTAAACTTGCTGCTGATGAAGGACTTACAAAAGTTTATTTACACGCCTTCTTAGATGGTCGTGACACCCCACCAAGTAGTGCTTGCACATATTTGCAAACAGTTGAAGACGAGTTGAAGAAATTTAACTTGCCACCTGTTGCTACTGTAATTGGTAGATACTACATAATGGACAGGGATAATCGTTGGGACAGAGTAGAAAAGGGTTATAACTGCTTGTTATTCGGTGAAGGTAATAACGCTGCTACTGCTTGTGAAGCTGTTCAAAAATCTTATGAAGAAGGTGTTACAGATGAATTTGTTCTTCCAACTGCAATTGGTAGTGAAGAAGTGGTAAATGAAAGCAGAATCCACGATAACGATGCGATTATTTTCTTTAATTATCGTCCAGATAGAGCAAGAGAAATTACAAAAGCTATTAATTTCAAAGATTTTGATGGTTTTGATAGAAAAAAAGTTCTTAATAATATCTATTATTGTACAATGACTAGCTACGAAGCAACTTTCACGTTCCCAGTTGCTTTCCCAAAAACTAAGCTAGTAAATATTTTAGGTGATGTATTAGAGGCTAATGGTGTTCACCAATTCAGAACTGCTGAAACAGAAAAATACGCACATGTTACTTTCTTCTTTAATGGTGGTATTGATGAACCTCAACCTCACGAAACACGAAAATTAGTAGCATCTCCAAAGGTTGCAACTTACGATTTACAACCAGAAATGAGTGCTCCAGAAGTTTGTGAAAACGTGTTAGAAGCAGTTGCTAATCCAGAATACGGCTTTGTACTTGTAAACTTTGCTAACCCGGATATGGTTGGTCACACAGGTGTTTTAGAAGCTGCTGAAAAGGCTTGTAAAGTTGTTGACGAATGCGTTGGCAAAATTGCTCAAAAATGTAAAGAAAACGGTGTTGTAATGTTGCTTACTGCAGACCACGGTAACGCAGAAGTAATGTTCAATGAAAAAACTGGAAAACCACATACTGCACATACAACTAATGAAGTTCCATTTGTTGTAATCAATGGTCCAGAAGGCTTAGAATTGAAAAATGATGGTGCTTTATGTAATGTAGCTCCAACAATTTTACAATTGATGGGTATTGAAAAACCTGCAGAAATGGATTGCGATAGTTTGATTAAATAGTAAAAGTTGTGGTGCGCAAATCTGCGCACCCTACTTCTTATTATAGATTGCCACGAAAATCAAAGATTTTCTCGCAATGACATATTATTGGTAAATCACGCCAAGTCATTGCGAGTAACGTGAGTGACGAAGCAAACCACAAAAGACTAAAAGCACAAAAGACTTAAAGATATAATAATTAATATGCGAGAAAACAATGACAGAAGAAAATAACGTTAAACCCTTAAATATAGATTTATCACTAAAGAAAAACAATGTAGACGAGTTCTTTTATAATTTGAGTGAAAACCCAAATGGTTTTAAGAACAAAGATTTTCGTTATACGTTGAGTTTGATTTATCAGCTAGTAGAAGACGAATTTGAAGGGATATTCCTTTCACCAAATTCTCCTGTAAGAAATACTGATTTTTTGCTTATTAATGATGGTACGGCAAACAACCCTAAGTTGTCGTTCTTTGTAACTCCAACAAACAACTTTCAATTTTATTTAAAATCTAAAGGTTCAATGTTCAGATTTACTTCAAAAGAGGTTAATGGACAAATTGGGTATATAATGCCATTAGACTTAGTTTTAGACTATTTTGGCGGTTTTGGTGAGGTAGTTGATTTTTCAGCGCTTACCCAAACTTTTGCATATTTTAATAAGCTTACACATTTTGTAATGAAGCTTATTGAAAAATTGTATTTTATACCAACAGTTCATAGAAAAGATGGAGCGTCTGGCGGTTCTTTCCGCATAGTTTATGAACCAATTATATCAAACAAAGAATCTGCGAGAATTATAAACGAACTTGAAACTAATCTTCCTGAAAACTTGTTTATCAAAGGTGACAAACCAAAAGATTTTGTGGAAAGATTTGTAAGAGAGTATTTAAACTACCTTGTATATAAGTTCTTAGGTATCAAGGCTTACAGATTTAAGGATATTAAATCTGGTCATTATATGATTAAAGACCTAGAGCAAAGATGCTTGATGAAAGGTAAAGACCTTGCTGAAAACTTTGCTCAATGGTTTGATGAGTTGTATTTGGGTAAATACGATTTAATTCCGTTTTTCAAGGTTAATAAAATTAGTGATGATATGTTTGAATTAAAAATTCATATTAAGAATAGAAAAACTAATGAAACGATATTGCTTGATGAACTTTATCATGAAGATGAAATTTGGGGTTTGGATACTGCTGATATTTCTAAAATAATTGAAAAACAACTTAATTATGCAGTTCGTTATATGCCAGAACTTGAAACTCTATTTGAAGATGAAGACAAGCTTGCTTTGACGCTTAACCTAAATGAAGTTTATAAAATCATTGCTCAAACGGCTTACTATTTACAAAAAGCACAGATTGATGTAATTCTGCCAGAAGAATTGACTAATATTATCATTCCGAGAGCGTCTATCAATGCAAGAGTTAAAGCTTCTCGTTCAGATGATTTGATGAATATTTTCAACACTGTTTCAAGCAGTGCAATTTCGCTTGATGATATTCTTGATTTCACTTACGAAATCTCGTTGGGTGATGAGAAGATTTCACTAGAAGAATTTAATAAACTTGTTAAGGAAAGCAATGGCTTGATTCAATACAATGGCAAATATATTCTTGTAGATAAAGCTGAAGGCTTGAAGCTTGTTGAACAAATTCAAAATGCTAATCATAAGAAAATGACGAGATTAGAACTTATTCACGCTTCTATGTCAGGTCAACTTCAAAACTATGATTTCAATTATGATGAAGCTTATGCAAATGTAATTAAAGATTTTGCAAAACCTGTAGAAGTAACCCAACCAGAAGGTTTGAAGGGTGATTTGAGAGCTTATCAGATGACTGGTTTAAAATGGCTTTGGACAAACGTATCTAAAGGCTTTGGTTGTTGTATGGCAGATGATATGGGGTTAGGTAAAACTATTCAAGTTATTAGCTTGATTCTTAAACTAAAAGAAGAAAAGAAGATTAAAAACCCTGTTCTTGTAATTTGTCCAACAACTCTAATGGGTAACTGGATGAAGGAATTGCAACTATTTGCTCCATCACTAAAAACTGCAACATATCATGGTATGGACAGAAAATTAGATTTGAAATGCGATGTAATTCTTACAACTTACGCTATTATGAGAATAGACGTTGAAGAAATGAAGAAAAATAGCTGGGGCATGATTGTAGTTGATGAAGCTCAAAACATCAAAAACCCAGATACAGCGCAAACTTTAGCAATTAAATCATTAAAATCTGATATTAAGATTGCAATGACTGGTACTCCAGTTGAAAACAGATTGACTGAATTGTGGAGTATTTTCGATTTCATTAATAAAGGTTATTTAGGTTCATTGAAGGAATTTCAAAAGAGTTATGCAGTACCTATTGAAAGGTTTAAAGAAAAAACAAGAGCCTCAAAATTAAAACTTTCCGTTTCACCATTCGTTTTGAGACGTTTAAAAACAGATAAGCACGTTATTTCCGATTTGCCAGACAAGATGGTTATGAACGATTATTGCTATTTGGCAAAATCACAAGCTATTTTGTATGAAAAAACGCTTAATGAAATGATGGAAAAAATCAGTGGTTTTACTGGCGTAAACAGACGTGGTAATATCTTTAAACTTATTACTGCTCTTAAACAGATTTGTAACCACCCATACCAGTTCTTAAAGAGCGGGGAAACTTCTAAAGAACTTTCTGGAAAGGCTGAAAAGTGCGTTTCTTTGGTTCAAAATATTTTGGATAATAATGAAAAGACCTTGATTTTCACGCAATATAAAGAAATGGGCGATTTACTTACTAAGATTTTACTAGAGGAATGTGGTTCAGAGCCTTCTTTCTTCCATGGTTCGTTAACAGTTCCACAACGTGAAAAATTAATTGAAGATTTTCAAACTAATCCTGATAGAAAAATCATGATTCTTTCGCTTAAAGCTGGTGGTACAGGTTTGAACTTAACTAGTGCAACAAATGTAATTCACTATGACTTGTGGTGGAATCCAGCAGTTGAAGATCAAGCAACCGATAGAACCTACCGTATCGGTCAAGAAAAGAATGTAATGGTACACAGACTAATTACATTAGGTACATTTGAAGAGAAAATTGATGAAATGCTTAAATCTAAAAAAGAACTTGCTGATTTGGCGGTTTACGAAGGCGAAAAGATTATTACAGAACTTTCAGACCAAGAAATTTACGATATTTTCTCTTTGACGGCGGGTTAAAATTTTTTGTTGGGACTTAGCCCAACAAAGATTTTAAAGTGAATAAGTGAATGTGTGAATAGGTGAATAAGTTCATTTTAGTTATTATCAAGATTTAACAAAGTTAAACATTGAATATAATTAATGCGAACTTATTCACTTATTGCCTTATTCACCTATTCACTTCAAAACGCTCCTCTTGTTACTTTAATTCCAACACTCCACAAATTGTTAACTTTTGTAAAGACAAGTTTGCACGCTATAATTCAGTCAGTATAATGGTTTTAGGACTAATTTGTATTTTTGATAAAAATTTCATGCCGTTAAAATAGCAATTTTTAATCTGTTTATGTGTTTAGATATATAAGACCAAAAGATTGTAAAATTTTAATGGGATTAAAGTAAGTAAAAACAAATAGGAAATTAAATATTAGTTGTAAAATATAGGAGTAATTAGTTATGTCAGACGAATTATCAATTCAAGCGGTAAACCAACCACAAGTTAAACAAACATCTCCAGTGCCTTATGCTCTAGGCGGTGCTGTTGTAGGTGGTCTTACTGGTGCAGCGGTTGCAAATTACACAACCAAACCAAAATATGCCTCTTTTGAAGACATCATTGCAGATACAAAAGATAACTTTGAAAAGAATGCAAAAGACGCTATTTCAGAAGAAGCAAACCAAACAAAAGCAATCAATGCAAGACAAGCTGCTATTGATGCAGGTGCTAAATGGGAAGATGAGTTAAATGCATTCAAAGAAGCAAACAAAGAAGGTGCAACACCTGAATTAGCTGCTGACCATGAACTAATGAAACAAAAAGCTGCTATTCAAGACGAAATCAAAACTATTGAATCAGCAAAAGCTACTACAAAAACAGTTACTAAAGAACCTCTAGCAGCTCTTCGTCAAAACGTTAAAGATTTGAACAAAGCCGCTGATGAACTTAGAACATTAAAAGCTGAAGGTGCAACTAAAGAAGCAATGGAAGGCGTTAATAATAGAATTAAAGCTTTAGAAACAAGACAAGAAGGTATTTATAATTCAATCTTAGAAGGTGCTGGTTTCAAAGGTACTGAGGCTGAAATTAAGGCAGCTCAAAAAGATTTGAAGGCAAAATTAGAAGGCTATACACAAGAATATATGGCAAACTATGATAAATACGCTTCAATCAAACCAAATAGAAACTATATTGACGCAAAGACTAAAATTGCTGATAACAATCAAGTAATTGATAAAGCTTTAGCTGATATCAAAGAAGCTACTGGTTATAAAGTAAAAACATCACCAGCCAAAGATAGTGCTAAATTCGCAAAAGAAGTTCAAACTTTGAAGAATATTGAAATTAGAAAAAATGATACATTGAAAAAGGTATTAGACAATTATTCTAAGATTGCTGACACAACGACAGGTGGCGGTACTTTCTTAGAAAGATTAGAAAATGCTTTAAAAGTACTTTCAGGTGGTACAGTTGAACCTAAGAGTAAAGATAAAGAAATTCAAGAATTTATCAAGAATCTAACTGATGCTGAAAAGAAAGTGTTAAACGGTAAAAATGTTACTAAAGAAAACTTAGAACAACTTATCAAGGATTCAGAAGGCAGATTGAATAAATTAAATGAAGCTGCTGGTAAAGCAATTAAGGCACAAGCTGATAACGTAGCTTATACTAAAATTACTAACAATGAATTAAATAATGCAAAACGTAAATATGGTAAAGGCGCTTACTTCAACGAAAAAGGCGAAATCTGTGTTAAAGGTAAACCTGTAGAAAAAGCTCCAGCTGCACCAGCATTACCAAAATTGGATAGCGAAGCATCAAAAGTTCTTCCAAAAGAAGTAAGTTATGAAACAAAGGCCTCTGGTGTTGATACAAAAGCTTTGAATGATGCTAAGGCAAAATTAGCAGAAGTAGAAACAAAAATCACTGATGCTAGAAACGCTTTACCAAAAGCTGAAGCAAAAACAGAAGAGCAAATCTTGAAAGAATTTGTTGAAAAGAACGGTGAAAAAGCTGATGCAATGAAGAAAGCTTTCGGTGAAGATGTAAAAGCTTTGTTAGAAAAGAAAATCCCTAACAAAAAATTAGCTGGCTATATCGCTGGTGGTGCTGCAATCCTAGGTGCTCTAGGCTATGCAATTGCTCCAAAAAACAAAGAAGTTTAAGACTTAATTTGACTAATAACAACTAATATTTTACAAACAAACAAAAAGAGGCTAATACGTTTAGCCTCTTTCTGTTATTATTAATCTAGTTTAGAATTCCAACATAAATGTCACGGGGCCGTCGTTTATTAGTGCAACGTCCATCATTGCGCCAAATTGACCAGTTCCGTATTTTACTCCATAAGAGGCGATTTCTTTGATGAAATCTTCATAAAGTTTATTCGCAATTTCTGGGGAAGCAGAGTTATCAAAACTTGGTCGTGTGCCTTTTTTACAATTTCCACAAAGTGTAAATTGAGATACAATAAGCATTTCACCATTAATATCCAAAAGTGATAAATTCATTTTATCATTTTCGTCTGTAAAAATTCTTAAATTAACGAGTTTTTTTGCCATTTTTTGTACATTTTCAAAAGTATCACTTTTTTCAATTCCTACCAAAGCTAAAATGCCCTTATTAATTGAGGAATAAAGCTTGTTATCAATAGTTACAGACGCTTGTTTTACTCTTTGTATTAAAACCTTCATTCAATTTCTCCTAAAGCTTTTTCAAGCATATCAAATATCACTAGAACTCTTTTTTGTGCGTTTACATAATACTTATTAAGTTTTTCATTAATATTATTGACGCTTTCATAAGTAAACTCACGCATCATTTTCATTTCATAGTCCAAATCAATTTTTTCGCTCATAGTTATAAAATCAAACAATTGATTACTTTTAGCCAAATTGCTACTCAATTCCAAATAATTCATTGAAACTTTTTTCAAAAGTTTTAGTATTTCAGCGTTGACAGTTTTGGTTCTTGTTAAATTGTTATGCAAAGATTTCGTCAAGTGTTCGCCTTCTTGTAAATAACTCGTTGCAGATTTTAGTGAGTCTTTAACCTTTTTTAATCGCTCAACAATAGTTTCAATATCATACTTAAATTCAGAAGACAAATCTCTATTGTCAACAACCTCTGTATCTTTCAGAGCTTCTTCTAACGGCATATTTTCAAAGCCATCAATTTGTGCGCCAATCATTGATGCGTTTATGTATTTTCTATCATTATATAATTTTGTAAATTCAGTTAATGGTTTTATAAAAGTTGCATAAACCGATTCTGTCGGTATCATATCGCCATTGATTCCTCTAACATAGTATAAAGAGGCATTCAAATCTTCAAGTCGTTTTTTTGCGGTTTTAATTCGAGTTTCTTCATTTGCAGAATTGCTCAAAGAATTACAAAAACTCTCAAAATCTTTGGCGACAATTTCCCATTTTTGTGTTTCTTTATTAAACCTGCATTCCAAATCTTTGTATGCAGAATCTTTGCTATAACATTGTCCATCTACATACGCCAAATCTTGCCCAACAATTATTATTTTTGAACACCCTAGTAGTCTTGCACAATTTAGCGCAGTATAAGAAACTGTGCCTTTTGAAGAGTATTCGCTTGTGTCAATATTAGCCAGCTTGCTCCACCAATTGTTTATTGGCAGATTATTTGCAATATGTGAATAAGTATTTTTGAACTTAAATTGACGCAAACTATTGTTAGCAGTCGGTTCTGTAATAAAATTAACGTCTGATAAATCAAGCCCTTGTATTTGTTTTGAAGAATCATAAGCCTCAATTAAGCATAAAAAATCTGGCTTGATATTGTGTTTATAAAGAGTTTTAATCGCAGTGCCGACAACGAAAAGAATGATATTTTTGCGATATTTTTTTATTGTTTCAATATTTTTATCTAGGCTAGGTCCAGCAGATACAACAACTGCTGTTTTACCCTTAAATCTCTCCTTAAACTCTGCAACTGGCGTTTCATTAATTAAGTATGGTAAATTTTTAATCAAATTTTTTGTAAGTCCATAAAATCTTTCTTTAGTGTACTTTAAATCTAAGCCAAATGTGCCAACCATTTTCTGTAATTCATTGACTAGTGAAACGAAATTTTCTCGATTTAATTCTTGATAACTAGTAGTAGAAAGCAAAAGCGGTGTGTTTTTAGTGTTAGATTTCTGATAAATATATTCACTTACTTGCTCTAAATTATTTGTAATATAGACATTTTTTTTGAGTATATCGCCCGAAAAATCTACTAAATTAAGCGAAATTCTCAATATATTCAAATCTGGCTCATAAAGAATAACCGTGCCTAGTGAAGACAAAGAGGCAACTTGAAACAAATAACCTAGTCCTAAACCATAAATCAAATGAATTGTAACAGGTGAATTTTCTGCCATTGAAAAAATCTCTTTTGCTTCTCCAAGTGGGTTTATTTGATTGTGCAAATATTTGTTTTTGTAAAAAAGATTGTACGCTCCATTTTCTTGCTTTAATTGTGGAACATCTGTTGGAAGGTAGGTTAAGAGTTGTTTTGCTAGATTCTCATTTTTTTTAGCAATTGCGTCTATATTTTTTTGAAAAATGTTATTCATACCTTCTCTTCCCTCTAATTTCTAAAAATTTTATTGCTTTTGTTTTCCTCTCAATTGACCGCAAGCTGCGTCAATATCGGCTCCACGTTCAAGGCGAACAGTAACTTTTTTGCCAGAATGTTCGAGCAAATATTTAAACTTCATGATATCGCCATTAGAAGGTTTTTTGTAATCATTTTCAATAACAGAATTGTATGGAATTAAGTTTACATTGCATTTCAAATCTTTTAGTAAATGCGCTAATTCTTTAGCAACAATTTGCGTATCATTGAATTTATGAATTAAAATGTACTCAATCGTAATTCTACGTCCAGTTTTTTCGATATAATTTAAAAGTGCTTTCTTTAATTCAGGCAAGGGATATCTGTTTTCAATCGGCATCAATTCTCTTCTTAAATCGTGTGTTGGAGCGTGCAGCGAGATTGCCAACGTTGATTGCAAGCTTAAATCAGCCAATTTATTTATTCCAGAAATAATTCCGCTTGTTGAAATTGTTATTCTTCTAGCTCCAATTTGAAAATCGTCATTAAAAATTTCTAAGGCTTTTAATACATTATCAAGGTTCAAAAGCGGTTCGCCTTGTCCCATAAACACAATGTTTGTGACTTTTAAACCAGTATCACGTTGAATTGTAAGGACTTGTTCAATAATTTCTTTGTAAGTAAGATTGCGCTTGAAACCACCTTTACCTGTTGCGCAGAAAGAACAATTAACCGCACAACCAACTTGAGAACTTACGCAAGCCGTAAGATTTGCTCGATTGTCAAATCTCATAAGCACAGTTTCAACACATTCGCCGTCAGGATACTCAACTAGATATTTAATTGTGCCGTCTTTGCTAACTTGTTTGACTTTGATTTTTGTATCTGTAACGGTTGCAACTTTTTTGAGTTCTTCTCTAAAATCTTTAGACAAATTTGTCATTTCATCTATTGTAGATACAGATTTTGAGTATATCCAGTTGTGTATTTGTTTTGCTCGAAATTTCGTAGCCTTCATTTCAGCCATCAAGTTTTCGAGTTCTTCTAATTTCATGCCAGCTAATATCATTATTGTAATTTTTCCTTATAAAATTCTATAATATCGACTTTTGCTTTCAATAACATCGCTTCATGCGCAATTTCGTTTTTCCAAGCATTGTATGAGCAAGCAGATGGCAAAAGTTTAAGTGGATTGTGTGGAAAATCTTTGCAAATGTCTGGTCGATTTTCATAGTCAGAACAAAGATTCCCAGAAAGCTTTGGACAGTAGTAGTAATAAATTTTGTCCTCTTCAACGACTTTGTTTAATAGTTCAAAATATTCTGGATTAGCTTTTTTTGCGTCTTCTTCTGATTCATAAGGTACAAAAACAGAAACAAAATCTTGCGAAAACTTATCGCCACGCATAGCTCTTTGTCTAAGTTGCGCATAAGAGTATTCACTTGTAGCAAGTTTGCAACAAGCAGCGCACATGTTGCAAGAATAATTGTTTTTCTTCTCCATCATATTCTTGTAAACGATTTTGAGTTTTTGTTTATAATCACCTGATAAAAAAGTCAATATTTTAAGCTGCCAATCTCTGTATTCGCAATTCATTGGGTAAGGTGTGAATACATCTTTCTTTTCTATTTTGCAATCTTTAATAGCGCATTTCTCGCAAGGATTTTCTGGCTTAAATTTGTTTACTTCTAGTCTAATACTTTCTGCAGCCTCTACAAAAATTTGCTCATAATTATCTTTAAGGTTGTCATATTGAGAATTTAGAGAGTTATCTTGTGCATTATTTTGAGTTTGTTTATTTGTTGCAAAAAAATTATCCATACTAAGGATAGTAGCACAAATTGTCGACTTGGGCAATGTTAAAGCTTTTTAAATATATAAAATTGTAAGTTAGAAAGGAAAGAATTTATGTCTACTGAAAAATTACAACTATATAAATGTGAGGTTTGTGGAAACCTTGTACAAGTTATTTTAAATGGTGCTGGTGAGTTAGTTTGTTGTGGCGAGCCTATGAAATTACAAGTTCCTCAACATGATAAAACCGAAGTTGGTGAAAAACATGCACCAAAGCTTGAATATCGTGACAATAAAAAATTTGTTCAAGTGATTAGTCACCCAATGTTACCAGAACATTATATCCAATTTATTGAGGTGCTTGATAAAGATAATAAAGAAGTTCATTTAAAATATCTTCACCCAGAGGAAACACCAGAAATTGATGTAAGTTATACAGGTGAAAATATTGAGGCTATAGAGTTTTGTAATATTCACGGTTTATGGGGAGAAGATAAAAATGATTAGTGATGCAATTAATAATATAATTAATGAACAAATTAACAAAGAGTTTTATTCTGGTTATTTATACCTTTCAATGTCGGCATATTTAAGAGAATTAGGGCTTTTTGGTTTTGCCTCTTGGACAAAACATCAAGCAAAAGAAGAAGTTGAACACGGTTTGAAATTGTTCGATTATTTGATTGAAAGAAATAGTTTTGTTACTTTAAAGCAAATCAAAACTCCAGAATTTGAATTTAATGGTATTGTTTCTATTTTTAATCACATTTATGAGCATGAAAAATGTATAACATCTTCTGTAATGAAAATTGCAAAAACAGCAGAAGAAGAGTGCGATAGAACAACATTAGCGTTTATTGATTGGTTTATAACAGAACAAATTCACGAAGAGCAGACTGTTAAAGACATTATTAAACGTTTAGAGTTGTTTGGTGATGATAAAACTTCTCTATTCTTAATGGATAAAGAACTAGGTGAAAGAACCGAATAAATTTTATTAAATAATAAAGTCGAGATTAATTTCTCGGCTTTTTAGTTATTCTTCCTCAATGCTTATTGCATCGAATTTATAAGCCTCGATTGTTCTGGAAAAATATTCAGGAGGAAGCCCAGCTTTTTCTTTTAAAGAGTTTAAGAAAATCTCTCTATCAGGTAATTGCTCCCAAACAACAGGCAAATACACTGCTCTTTTATCTCTTTCAACAAGAATTATGCCGTGCGGTTGAATTTTTGACAACAAATCTCTTTCATCTTTAAAATTGATTTTTTCGATTGCAGAAAGAATTGAAACCGAAATCTCAATATTTTCAAATTCTTCTGGAGTTAAAGGCTCAAATCTCGGATCTTGAAAACTTGCATTTTTAGCATTGTCGATTATATCCAATATTAAAGGTTTTGTTGGATAAATTGAACCTATGCAACCTCTAAGCTCACCATTTAGTTTTAATGTTACAAAAGATGCGCCAAATTGAGTCAGCACGGCTGGAATTTTGTGTGGTACAAATTCTTCTTGATTAATTGACGCCATTATGCTTGCTCTTGCAACTTTTGTTACGTATTTTGAGTAATATCTTTCAATAAAATCGTTTCTTGAATCTGTGTATAAAAACCATGCGCCATATCCAACAACCTTATTTTTATCAGAACTTATGTCGCCTGAATTGTACATTTCAGTTCTAATCATTGCACATTCGTTGTTGTTTGCAAAATCTACCACCCCTTTTATACCAGTCATTCCGCATGCCTGTTGTGGTTCTAAAAACTCAATTCTACCAGTTTCTATGACTGTTGCAGTGTATGTATCAATTTGTCTACATTGTTGCTGAGTGTAATAATGGCTTAAATCTGAAGAAATTATAAAAGATGCGTTTTCCCAATATGTAGAAATTAAATCAGAAATAAGTCTGTAATCGCAATTTCCGACTAATATTGGTACAATGCGTATTTTTTTACCAATCTTTTTTAAATTTTTAACAAATTCAACAGCACTTTGTTTTTGTGGGAAAAATATGTTTTGAATAAACGGTAGTTGAACTTCAATAGAATGTTCGTTCTCAAAAACTTCATCAGCTATAATACTTGGGAACTTTTCTGCAATTTCAGCAATCAATTTGTTGTTAACTTCTAAATTGCCAAGAGGAGTTTCAAAGAAACTGTATTCTGGTAGTGCAATGTTATTAAAATTTTCGTGATGGCTAGGGGCTATGATAAAAATATTCTCATTTGCTTCTAAATGTTGATACGCTGACATCATTGCATGCCCAGAAAAAGCATACCCTGCATGTGGTACTATAATAGCTTTAGATTTATAGTCAAAGGTCTGCTCTTCTTTAAAAGAGTCCAATAAATTATTTAATTCTTCTGCTTTTTCAGGATAAAAACTACCTGCAAATGATGATTTCTTATTCATAAAATTATTATAAAATAGTTTTAATTGAATAGCAAAAATTTTTTTTTGGAGTTTTAATATAGATATGAAGATTACAAATAATTACAATATGCCAGCATTTAGAGGGTATAAAAACTTAATTAGTTATACAAATGAAGCAAAAGGGAATAGACTTGCTTTGTTTTCAGTCCAGCTTGACAATAATGGCACTAAAGATTTAGATAATTACAAAAAATTAGCTCAATATAATCGTAATTTTACAAGGGCTGATATTGACGATACTTTGATGTGCTTGTATTCAGAAAATCCAAATGGAGCGTCAATGTATTTGAACAACGACTTGTTGCTTAATGGCGAGGAGTTAGAGGAAATCGCTGAAAAAATGCCAGCAGACGAGTTTGAACCAATTGAAGCTGGTTATATGAAGGCTTATACTCAACTTGCAGATTTATCAAAGAGAATTATCAGTGAAGAAACACCAAGTGTACGTGATAATGGTTTTCAAAAAGTTACTTTGCAATCGCTTAGAATGTTAACGAATTTGTGTGATGGTGATACAAGTTCTGCGTATAAGATAATACAAGCCTCTATTTATAACGTTAAACCGCCCAAAACTTTGTCGATAATCAATTCAGCAATTAGTAAGGCGCTCAAAAATTATTTTTAATTAAAGTTTTGCGGTTGCTTCTTTTAAGTACTGTCTAATTGCAGGAGTGATAATCAAATCAGGTTCTTGAGTGCAAAAATCGTCAAGTGTTATAACGCCTTTTCTAGTTTGTCCAGCTTGAATTTGCAATAGTCCTAGCATTATTTTGTCGTATGGACTTTTAGAGCTAGAGAGTTCTCGCATTTTGGAATTTGTTACTCCTAGCGTTTTGTAGCATTCTGCCAAATTTTGATAGTATTTAAAATTCAGCCCATATAGTTTTATTGCGTCCTCAAAACAAACCCTTGCCATCTCTGGATAGCCAATAAAGGTGTAAGTTTCGCCAAGATTATTCTTAAAAATTGCAGTAGCTTGTGTGTTTGGGCTTAATTGAATTGCAATTTTAAACTCTTGAATAGCAGCATAATAGATTCTATCTTTTAAGTAATTTATGCCAATATTGTTGTGGTAAAAAGCGTCCTTACCAGCATCAATAGTATATTTGTAAGGTTTTCGATAACCAGAACAAAATATGACAACTAACAATAAAAATATAGAAAAAATTTTTTTCATTATAAATCTATTTCTAATCCTTCGTAAGCCATGATGGCGTCTTCTGATGCGTATTCTTCTGACAATAAATCTAATTTTTCATCATTATATCCAGGCTCGTAGTGGAAGTATACAAGCTTTTTAGCTCCAACTTGTTCTTTACAATCTAATGCCATTTCAAAGGTCGAGTGACCATAGCCTTGTTTTGGAACGTAAATACTCAAGTAATCTTCTGTTGAATATTGAGCATCATGTATTAATAAATCGCAACCTTTAGCAAATTTTACAAGTTTTTTGTCACCTCCAGGGTAACTTTCTTTATCTGTAGCGTAAACTAATGTTTTACCTTTATAAGCGATTTTGTAAATAAATACGCCATTTTGCGGGTGCGCATAAGATTTATAACAGGTTATAACAACGTCTTCGTCTGTATAATCGCCTTCTTTCAGGTCGTTTACCCTAATAACTTTTGGCATTTCGCCAGATTTGAAGATAATGTAATTGGTTTCATTCAAATCAACAATTTTTAAATCTGCAGCAATATCACCTAAATCAAGTGGAAAAGATTTTGTGAACAGAAGTTTTGCAAGTTCGCTTTCTAAGGTTTCGTTGTAATTCACGCCACCCATAAGGCACATTCTAGTTGAAGCTAAATGACATGGTCTAAAAAATGGAAACCCTTGTATATGGTCTAAGTGAATATGGCTTAGTAATATTGTACATTTTACAGGTGTTCTATCAGTAATTGTTGTGCCTGATTCAATATATTTTTGCATAAGTTCGTTACCTAGGCTTATCAAACCTGTTCCAGCATCTAAAATTATTAAATGTCCGCCAACTCTAACTTCAACGCATGATGTGTTGCCACCATATTTTAAAAAGTTCTTATCAGGTACTGGATAACTACCTCTAACACCTCTAAATTTTATATTAAATTCGCTCTTTTTCTTATTAGCCATTTTATTCTCCATTATTTTTTAATTCAAAACTTGCGTTTCTGTCGCTCTCTTCTCCGTACAATCTTTCAGTACCCATAAGTCTTAACTTTGAGCGTGATTGTATATCTTTTAAATTTGTTTCTTTTAAATAAACATCAACCAGTGTGCGTTGTTTATTAGAGTTTATATTGATTACTCTAAAAGCGTTTGGATAAGTCACTAATGATGGACATGCAACTACTAGCATGTTGTCCTCTTTGATGATTTTGGTTGTGTGATAATGACCTTGTAAGACTATTACAGGGTTTTTGTGAGATTTTATAAGCTTTCTTACTTCATACTCATTTTGCATCTTGTGGTTTGGGCTGGAAAACGGTTCAACAATCGGCACATGCGAACAAACTATTACAGTGTCTTTTGCGTGTTTTTCTAATTCTTGCGTAAGCCACAAATACTCTTCGTTAGAAATTTCACCATTTGAGGTTAGTTTGTAATCAATTATTGAATCAAGACAAATTACTCTAAAACCTTTTTTAGGTGTAAATGCATAATAAATATTTTCTTGTTGCATGTTGTCATTTGCTTCCGCAAGTGTAGCTAAAAATTTTCTTTTTGTAAGCGGTCCGTCTATGCTTATATCGTGGTTTCCATCAATTGCATACCACGGATAAATGAGATTGTTAGCATGTGAGATAAACTTTTCTAGCTCGCTAACCTTTGGTTTGTTAATTAAATCGCCCGTAAACATTACAAAATCGTAAGGTCCTGAGGTGTTAATTTGAAAAATTACATCGTCTAAAAGTTCACCAGATTTTTTTAAAAATTTGTACGAAGTATTTTCTTCAAATGAAGAAAAATGCGCATCACTAACTTGAGCAACTCTTAAATTATTATTTGCTGCTGTGCAGACTTGGGAACCTATTGCGCAAGCAATAAGTAAAGTAAGAACGCAGTTTATTATTTTTGAAAAAAAGGATTCTTTTTTATGTTTGTATCGTTTCATAATTATTTATTATACCAAATAACCGCATTTCTGTATAGTTTTAACATTTTAATTTTAATTTAATTACTCTCGTTGATTGCCAAAAGTAGGTTAAGAAAAATTTTACAATGTCGTATCTTATAGTTAACAAAATAATAGGTCTAAAGTAAAGGAAAATAAACGAAAGGATATTAATTATGAAACAAATAATTCCTGAAAAAAGTTCTGAAAAGGTCGCAAAATTTTTGAAAAAGAATGCACTTCATAAACGTGATTTTGCGGAGATGATTGGCGTAACCTTGTCTTATGTTTACAATTTGATTGATGAAACTGTGCCGTTTTCTACAAGAGGAACTACAATTGAACGAATTGCAACTGTTATGAATGTTGAGCCTGAAGAGTTTTCTGAATATAGAATCCCGCAAGAGCCGATTTTGATTGATGAAACGGTTGAAACTTTAAAAAGCTATATAAAAGAAAACAAACTTTCAATTGTTTCTTTCTTAAAATCTTTTCCACGAAAGAAACGTATTGATATTGTTGATATTTTGCGAGGTGCTTTGCCATTACCAATTGATTATAAGGAACTCAAAATGATTGGTAAAACTCTTAACATGCCTGAAGAGGAAATTTATTCTATGTGGGAAACTAGAATGAAACAGGTTCTAGAATCAGCAGGAATGAATATTTATTCAAATTCAGGACTTGTAACTTCCATGTTCGATTGCGCAAGAAAGTTTTTGAATATTTAAAGGAATATTTGTGCTATTGCAAATGTGGTAGATTAGCCATCATTACACCTCTAATGGTTGGTCTAAAGAACGAATTGAAACATCTAGTGTGTTTGGAAATACTTGTTGCATGTGATTTACCAAATCATTAGTTGAACTTACCCAAAAAATTGGCGCAGTTAATATTTTGGCACTATAACCGTCTACTGGTGGCATTTTAAACATAACAGGGTCGTCACCGTGGTGTTTTGCCAAAATATTTTTTATTCCGCATAATTCTTCGTACTTAACATCACGTTTTAGGCTTAGTGTAACAATATTAGAGTTCTCAACGGATTTAACGTTATCAATCAACACGCTAATCGCATCATCGCCTCGGTGTTGAACCTTACCAGTAATAACTACTTTATTATCTTGTATAAGCATTTCGCCAAATTCCATAAGCTTTTTATGGAAACAAACGCAGTCGACTTTTCCTGTTAAGTCTTCTAAAGTGATAAAGCGCAAGAATTTAGATGGATCCTTTTTAGTAGGAATTTGCCTTGTTGCAGTAATTAAACCACACAATGTAACAACCTCTTCCTCTTTAAGCTCTTTCAATTCTGCAACTCTATGCGTCATTAAGAATGGTAATTTATCACGAATAGAAAATAATGGGTGCGAGGTTACATAGAATCCCAAGAACTCTTTTTCAAACAACTGAATTTCTTTATCAGTATATTCAGCATCATTTCCAACAAGTTGATATTGGACATTCTCAAACTCGCTATCGCCACCTAAAGACGCAAACAAGCTAACTTGTCCCATAGCTCTATCTTTAGCTTCTTTAGAAGTAACGTCAAGAATATGTTCCATATTTTCAAAAAGTTGTTTTCTGCTTTTTTCAATATTTGAAAACGCACCAGCCTTAATAAGTCCTTCTAAAGACTTTTTGTTAACATATTTTGCATCAACACGTTTACAGAAATCAAAAATATTTTTGAAATCGCCGTTTTCTTCACGTTCTTTAATAATAGCTTCAACAACAGGCGCACCGACACCTTTAATTGCAGCCATACCAAAACGAATATTTTCCCCATCTGGCGCATATTCTAAATACGACTTGTTGATATCTGGAGCCAAGACTTTACTGCCAAGCCTTTGCGCTTCTTCAATATAAAGTTGTGTTTGGTCTTTATTGTCAGCAACGCTAGATAAAAGAGCTGAAAAATATTCTACTGGATAGTGTGTTTTTAAATAAGCCGTTTGATAAGCAACAAAAGCATAAGCTGCAGAGTGAGATCTATTGAAACAGTAAGACGCAAATGCAAGAATTTGGTTAAACAATTTTTCTGCATCTTCTTTTTTCATGTCATGCTTTGCTGACGCCTCAATGAATTTGCCTCTTTGCTCTTCCATTGTTTTAAGGTCTTTTTTACCCATCATACGACGAACCTGATCGGCTTGACCAAGTGAATAGTCTGCCAAAACCTGAAAAACCTGCATGATTTGTTCTTGATATACAATTGTTCCGTAAGTATCTTTCAAGACTGGCTCAAGAAGTGGGTGAGCATAAGTGATTTCTTGTTTCCCGTGTTTTCTGGCTACGAAATCGTCAACCATGCCTGAACCTAATGGCCCTGGACGGAACAATGCAACTAATGCACCTAAATCTTCAAACACGTCTGGTTTCAGACGTTTAACAAGGTTCATCATACCTTGAGATTCAAGCTGGAACACACCTATTGTTTCACCACGAACTAACATTTCATACGTTGGTTTATCATCAAGTGGGATATTATTAATATCAACATCAATTCCACGATATTTCTTAACCATCTTACAAGTTTTTGTAATCATGGTTAAGTTTCTTAGACCCAAAAAGTCCATTTTAAGTAGGTCTAAAACCTCTGTAGCTTCGTGTTTTGGATAACCGGTTTGTACAATACCATCTTTTGAAGGTTGTACAGGAAGAATTGTATCTAATGGCGCATGGGAAATAATTACACCCGCAGCGTGTGTACCTGTACCGCATTTCAAGCCTTCAATCGCAATTGCCATATCAACCCAACGCTTAAAACTAATTGTTTTGCCGCTTTCCGGGTTCATGATTTGGTAATCTTCATCATATAATTGTTTAAAATCAGAAGTGCCTTCTGCTGCAATAATATCTCTTAACCATTCAGCTTTTGGGTTAGAAGCTCTCGCTACATCAAGTGCAGGTTCAATTAACCCTGTAAGTCTGTTACTTTCAGCAAAAGGAACTTGCAAAACACGTCCAACACCTTTAAAAGCAGCTTTTGGAGCATAAGTTGAAAAAGTAATAATCTGACAAACTTTATCCTCGCCGTATTTTTGTGTAACGTAGTCAATAACTTCACTACGTCTATCGATACAGAAGTCGATATCAATATCGGGCATGGTGAAACGTTCTGGGTTCAAAAACCTTTCAAACAAGAGTTTGTGATAAATCGGGTCAATATCCGTAATTTCTAAGGCATAAGCTACTACAGAACCGGCTGCAGAACCTCTCCCCGGGCCTACTGGAATGTCGTGTGTCTTCGCAAAGTGAATAAAGTCCCAAGTAATCATAAAGTACGCAGGGAAACCCATGTGGTTAATTACGTCCAACTCATATTTTGTACGTTCTATAATTTTTTCTGGTATAGGGTCGCCATATCGTTTCTTCAAACCCTCAAATACAACGTGCTCTAAATAGTTTTCAATACCCTGAATATACTTAGCCTCTTCTAGAACATCTGCTGTAGAGTCTGTTTTGTTCTTCTTTTTTAATCTTTCAATAATTTTTGAATCAACATCATCTGATTTAAAAATAAATTCTTCTGGTACATCATAGTGAGGTAGTGGTGCGTTGTGTAATTCGATTTCCACGTCACATTTATTGGCAACCTCTTCGGTATTAGCACAACATTCTTCAAAAGTCGCATCATCAAGCCAAGAAAACGCTTGACGCATTTCTTCTTTTGATTTTACATAAAATTCATTATTAGGGAAGTGAAAACGCTTTTCGTCATCTTTATTAGCGTTAGTTTGCAAACATAAAAGCGTGTCTTGAGCGTCCGCATCAGCTTTTGTAAGATAGTGCGAGTCATTCGTTATAATAAGCTTAATACCAAGTTCTTTTGCTATCTTCATTAACTCTGGGTTAGTGCGCTTTTGCTCTTCCAAGTTATGGTCTTGTAGTTCTATATAATAATCGTCACCAAACAAATCTTGATAACGCTTTGCAACCTCTTTAGCCTGCTCATATTCGTTTTTAAGTAAATGTTGTAAAACCTCACCACCTAAACACGCAGAGGCGCAAATTAAGCCTTCATGATATTGTTGCAAAAGCTCAAAGTTAATACGAGGTTTGTAGTAAAAACCTTCACACCAAGCCGTAGAAACAAGTTTAATCAGGTTTTTATAACCTTTGTTGTCTTTTGCTATCAAAATTAAGTGGTAAAGCGGATTGTTTGCGCTATCGTGAACATGAATATCACCAGTATTTACATAAAACTCGCAACCAATTAGCGGATTAATTCCTTCGTGCTTTGCCTTCTCATAAAATTCCACAGCAGAATACATAACGCCGTGGTCAGTTATTGCGATTGCTGGCACATTATTTTCTTTGGCGTATTTAACTAAATCGCCAACTCTAATCATGCCATCTAACAATGAGTACTCTGAGTGAATATGTAAAGGTATAAAATTTGCCATACTTATAATCTAGCACAAGGACGTATTAAGGTTTGTAAAAATTTACCTAACCTTTAAGTACATTAATAACGAAATCTAGTGCGCCTTGCTGGTCGCTAAACACCTTTCTCCCTGCGTTTGAAGTAAAATTATAAAACTCTTTGTCACTGAAAAGTTTATCTGCTATGTTAAACATATCTTCTTCCGTTTTTACTACAAAACCAGCTTTAGCATTTTGTATAATTGCATAAATATCTTTAAAATTATTTATAGACGGGCCAGAAATTACAGGCTTAGCAAAAATTGTTGCTTCTAAAGGGTTGTGTCCGCCTGTTTTGTTAAAGCTTCCGCCAATAAATGCAACATCAGCAAACGCAAACATTTTGCCAAGTTCGCCCATTGTATCCAATATCATAACGTCATGCTCTGCTAGGCTTCCGTTTTCTGAGCGCAAACAATAATCTTCCACAATTGTTTTTACTTCCTCAAGTCTAGTCAAGTGTCGTGGTGCAATGATAAATTTCAAATCACTGTGCTTTGATTTTAGTTTTTTGAAGGTGTCAAACGCAATTTTATCCTCGCCAGAATGAGTAGAGGCTGCAAGAAATACTCGTCCGGCTTTATTAAATTCAAAATCAACATTAGGAGCTGTGATATCAAATTTCAAGTTGTTCATACGTTTTGTAGTGTCTTCGTTTGCGCCAAGTTCCAAAAACTTGTTCAAATCTTCTGTTGATTGCGTAAAAATACCCGTGTAATTTTGTAACAAAGGCTTAAAGAAGAATTTCAATTTTTTGTATGAATTAAAAGTTCTGTCTGAAATTCTACCGTTAATTATGTACAACTTAATTCTACGTTTTTTACAAATGCTACCAAAATTGGGCCAAATTTCTGTTTCAGCCATTAAAACTTCTGTAGGCTTAACCTTATCTAAAAATTTATTAATACAACTAGGTGTGTCAAACGGAAAATATGTAATTAGGTCTGCAATATTATCTAGTTTTTTGTGTGCAATTTCTTGTCCCGTATTTGTTCCAGTAGTTACAACAATTTTAGCGTCTGGAAAGGTCTGGCGAGTTGTCTTGATTAATTTTTCTATCGCATTAATTTCGCCAACAGATACACCGTGGAACATAATTACACGATTTGCGCCAGATATTTGCTCCTGCAAATTGCCGCACTTTCTTTCATAAGCGTCCTCTGAATAGCCAGCTTTTTTGTGAATTAGCTTTAAAGCTGGATTAGCTAATCTAAATATTAGTTCGCTAGTTAGATTAATTATATTCATGATTATTTGCCTTCTACTAAAACGTATTTTCTACCGTCTTCAATTATGTTGTAGTCAAGTGCCTCAACCTCTTCATCAATCGCTTTATGAGGAATTATTACAAGATTGTTTGGCTTTGCCAATTCTTGTTTCAATTCTACTGAAGTTAAGTCAATTCCATATACAACAGGCTTTCCACCGTAGTAGATTAATGAATATTTGTGCGTAAATTTATAACAAGTAATTGTTTTATTTTCATTTTTTGCAATTTGTGCGTATTTTAGCAAATCATCTTGACCAAACTTGTAATCTATTTTAAAGAATTTTTCTGTTCCAAATGCTGATAAAACAAGCATTAGTAGTACATAAGTGAAGAATACGCCCAAATATCTTTCTCTTTTTGCAAACAAAATTGACGCTAAGCCAGATGCGAACAATAAAGTTATACAAAGAGGTTTAGCTATTGCGATATCTTGAACGAGTAGGGCAGGCAAAAAAAGCGGTGTGAAGATTGCAACGATTGATGCTAGAATAAAAATTCCACCTAAGAAATAGACTGTTTTATTGATAAATCTTCGATACTCGCCTTTTTCAATATATTTTGTCCAAATGTAGCCAGCTAAACAAGCTAATGATGGATAAATTGGTAAAATATATGTGATTAATTTTGTTTTAGAAGAAGAGAAGAATAGTAGCGTAAAGATTGCTATAATTGCGTTATATACCAAAAATCTTTGAGTATCATTTAAACCTATAAACTTGAAGTCACGCTTAAAGCATTTTCTAATTAATACCACTAGACCAGAAATTATCCATGGGAAAAAACCCCAAAGTATAGTTAAAAAGTAGAAATAGAACGGTTGTTGACGTCCGATTTCATTTGAGCCTAAAAATCTTGCGATATGGTGCTTAATTACATATTCTTGAAAAAATAATGGGTCATGAATTTTTAACATTACAATGTGCCAAGGTAATGTAATTAAGAAGAATAGTATAAAACCTACAAGAAGGTATTGAGGTCTAAATATTTCTTTGAAAGTAGCTTGCTTTTGTTCAGCGTCGCCTTTTTTAGCCAAAAAACTATTAAAGATATAGATAAAGAACATTGAGCCAAATGGTACAACGAACCCTGGAATACCTTTTGCCATTACTGCTAAACCTGAAAAGATATAGAAGAGCCACCAAAAATATTTTTTGTTCTTTTCTTCACAGAATGTAGTTAACATGCCAAAGCATAGTGAAAACCAAACGCAGGTTGCAACAACTATGTCCAAAATTGCAAATTTTGAAAGTATCAAAAATTCTAGAGAGGTTGAAAGAATTAAAGCAGAAACTACACCGTAGGTTCTTGATACAATTTTTCTTCCAATAAAATATGTAAGAAAACCGCAAAACGTGCCATATAGAGCAACTGGAAAGCGAGCGGTAAACTCTGTGATTTTACCAAACAAAGCAAATGATAAACATTCACCCCAGAAGTAAAGCGGTGGTTTTTCAAAGAAAAACTCGTTGTTTAAGTAAAGTGTTAAGAAGTCTTTTGTATTAAACATGTCTTTTGACATGGAAACATATCTTGATTCATCAACGTCCATCAAAGCATAAGACCAAATATTGTGGAAAAATATAAAATAAAACAAAATACCCAGACCAAAAAGCGTAAATAATTCTTGGTGCTTTAATACAAAATCTTTTATCTTTGACATACAACCTCTCCCTTTTGTTTAATTTTAACATAAAAATAATGTGGTTAATAAAATCGCAAAAATACAGAAATGGATTACTTCGTCGCTCACGCTCCTCGTAATGACTGTGCGTAAAAGCTACAAGCGGAATGTCATTGCGAAAAAATAGTAAGATTTTTACAGCAATCCATTTCAACCTTGATGGGCGAATACCCTTCCCAACTTTCCCTAACTAGAGAAGGACCTCCACCTCACTTGTTAGGGAGGCCGCAGTCGTTCTTGAGCTTTGCGAAAGTTACGAATGCGGGTGGGTATTAAACTAAACATAACAAGAACGCCTGCTTTAGAAGAGCAGGCGGAGTCAATTATTATAATAATTACTATTTTATTTTTTATTAACCTAAACCGAAGGTTGGAGCTGAATCTTTTATTCCTTCTGAACAAGCTTGTTTGATACTTTCTAGTCTTGCCTTTGCATCTGCAAGTTGTGCTTCGCAAGATTCCTTGTCCAAATCCATTTCGGTTTCTTTCATTTCTAATGGCGCAAGTTCCATATCTTGTTCTGCTTCCAATCTTGTCTTTTCTGCTTCCAACCAAATTGAAACATTTGATTGATATTGTGAAGACATCTGTTGAACTTGCATTTGTGCATAACTTTGCATTTGATTTACTTGATTATATGCACCTTGGAATGCTTGATATTCTTGAGCGGAATATGTATTTCCGTTGATATCCTTCCATTCAGCGCCTTCTTTTGGTTTTGTGCTACCTTCTTCATAATTTGCTTGGAAACCACCTTGTTGATAAGCTTGAAGCATTGCTGCAGCTCTATCAGAAGATACAATTGAGTTACCATCTTTATCTTTTGTTCCTTGTGCAGCCCAAGCAGATAGACCTTGCATAATGAAGTTAGAAACACCACCAGCTCCAGCAAAATTCATTGGGTTAAGACCATTTGAACCTAAGCCTGCTGCATTTTGTGCCCAAATATTAAATTGACTCTGCATAACTTGGGCTTGTTTTTCAAGCTTGCTTATATTACTAGAATACATTTTTTGTACTCTAGAAATGTTCTTCGTTATCCTTTCCTTTCGACTAGATAGACGAAGTTCTTGTAAAGTCAATTTGTTGACTTTACGTTGAAGCCTCATTTTTTCATGTAGTAACATCAAGAATGCCATTGTCTGTATCTAGTCTCCGTGTTTATTTGTATCTTTATATATATAAAGTCTTTTATTAATTGAGAATTTCACTTGTTTGGCGAAATTGTTACAAATCTTTACATATTTCTTTAAAAAATTTTTCACTTAAAAATATTGAATTTTAGCGATATAAATAATAAAATATTTTTATAGCAAAGTAAGGAAAATTTTTTGAAATTCAAGGCTCTAACAAAAGAACAAGTTTTAATCTCACTAGATAGGCTAACACGTTTTAAACCTACAAAAGAAAAGTATTTGAGGGTATTTTTTGATATTATTTTAGGAAATATTGTTGAGCCAAAATACAAAAAAACAGAATTAGAAAATCTAGATATGCAAGAAATTGCAAACCTAGCAGTTGAAGTTTTAAATAATTCTTTGAACGAATTAGTGCCAAATATGAACGTTGAAGCTGATTTTTCTATTAACAATAAATTAATAGAGTATGAAAATTCTGTATTTAATAATGATGAACAAACGCAAATTTTGTTAAATAATGAAATAAATTACAAACTTGCAATAAATTTGATTGATGAAACTTGTGTAGTAAATTTGCGTTGGCTAAAATCTTTGGCTGAAAATGCTGATTTAAAGCTAATGAGAGAAGAGCATTATCTAAAATTTCCGATTGAAAAGGTTTTGCTAGTTGAAGGTTTAACGGAGGAAACTTTACTTCCAGCTTTTTCAAAATATTTAGGGCATGATTTTTACCAAAAAGGAATTCAAGTAATTCCAGCAGGTGGTAAAAGTCAGGTGGTAAAGATGTACTACAAGCTTTCAGAAGAGCTAAAGTTGCCGATATTCTTGCTATTGGATAAAGATGCAGAAGAAAATATTGCGCAAATTAAGCCAAAATTGAGAGAGATTGATAAAATTCACCTTGTAGCATGCGGTGAGTTTGAAGATTTGTTGCCAAAGTCGCTTATTATTAAAACTATTAATAAGCATTTAGAGAATTTTAACTCTATTAGTGAAGACGATTTTGAAGAGGGGCTACCAGAAGCTAAAAATTTAGAGAATATTTTCAAGACTAAGGGGTTGCATGAGTTTAAGAAGGCAGAATTTGCAAAAATGGTAAGAGGCAATATTGCCAATGATAGCGATGTTTCAGATGAAATTAGAGAAATTATTAAAGAAATATCAAATAAAACCCTTGACAGTAAATTTTGTTCTTGATAATATAAATCTTGTGGTTAGCCCACAGACCGAAATATAAAGGTTTTTGATAAGTAAATAGTTTTACAAATTTTAAGATAAAATTTGCGCTTGTAGCTCAGCAGGTAGAGCACTCCCCTTTTAAGGGATAGGTCGCGCGTTCGAATCGCGCCAAGCGCAATTTTTTATTGCTAAATATTAGTTTTTCTTTTTTTAATCAGTTTTGCGCACGTATTTTATTTATGATAAAATTCTTTTATAAAATAAGAGGAGTTATAATGAAAGTACTTGTTACAGGCGCAAATGGAATGTTAGGTCAAGACTTATGTCCTATTTTAGAAGATTTTGGTTTCGATTCTATTGAAACAGATTGTGCAAATCTTGATATTACTAATAAAATAATTGTAAACGAGGTTTTTGAAACAATAAAACCTGATTATGTTGTTCATTGTGCGGCTTACACAAATGTAGACAAGGCAGAAGAGGATATTGCAACTGCGTCGCTTATAAATGTAAAAGGAACAGAAAATATTGCTAGAGCTTGCGCAAATTTAGATATACCAATTGTTTATGTGTCAACTGATTACATTTTTGATGGTACCAAACAGACCCCATATTTAATAACCGATACACCTAATCCTATAAACAATTATGGATTAACCAAGTATCAGGGCGAAGAAATGGTTAAAAAGCTATGCAATAAGTATTTTATTACAAGAACAAGCTGGTTGTACGGTCATCACGGCAAAAATTTTGTAGAAACTATGATAGCACTAAAAGATAAAGAAGTTTTAAAAGTTGTAGATGATCAGATAGGTTGTCCAACTTGGACAGTTGAATTATCTAATGCAATAGTATCACTGTTGCAAACCGATAATTACGGTACATATCATACATGTGGTTCTGGTAGCACAAGTTGGTATGGTTTTGCAAAAGAAATATTTGATTATTTAAAGCTAGATGTAAACTTACAACCTTGCACAACATCGGAATTTCCACGTCCTGCAAAACGTCCTCAATATAGCGTTATGGAGAACAATAAAATTTGTAGATTTTGGAAAGACGCTTTGCATGATTATTTAGATTTAAGAGTAGAGGAATAAAATGAAAAGAAAAATAAGTATATTAGGTTCAACCGGTTCTATTGGTCGACAAGCCTTAGAAGTAATAGAAAAATTACAAGACAAATTTGAAATTATTGCTTTGACGGCTGGAGCTAATACTTCTCTATTGAATGAACAAATCAAGAAGTTTAAGCCAAAATATGCTTATGCAGAGAATATAAACGAAATTGAAGGTGCTAAACCGTTAAGCCTTGATGAAATTTGTTCAAACCAAGAAAATGATATTATATTGGTTGCGGTATCTGGACGAATTGGCTTAAAACCAACAATTACTGCTATAAATAATGGAATTGATATAGCATTAGCAAACAAAGAAACACTTGTTATGGCTGGTGATATTGTAATGCCACTAGCGAAAGAAAAAGGTGTAAAAATTATTCCAGTAGATAGTGAACATTGCGCTATACATCAGTGCATCAAAGATATTACACAAGTTGATAAATTGATAATTACAGCTTCTGGCGGCCCATTTTTAAAGAAAACTGTTGAAGATATGAAGAATGCGACCGTAGAACAAGCTTTAGCGCACCCACGTTGGAACATGGGACGAAAAATTACTGTAGATAGTGCAACACTTATGAACAAAGGGCTAGAGGTTATTGAAGCGCACCATTTGTTTAACATGTCGTATGATGATATTCAGGTGGTTGTTCACCCTCAAAGTATTGTGCATTCAGCAATTGAATATGTTGATGGAAGCGTCATTGCTCAGTTAGGTTTACCAAGTATGCATATTCCAATACAGTATGCTATAACTTATCCAGAACGCTATGAAGGCATTAAATCAAAGAGTTTTAGTTTTGCAGAAATTGCTCGTTTAGACTTTGAAGAACCTAATTGGGAAAAGTTCAAAGCTTTAAAATTAGCTTATGATGCAGGTAGAACTGGTGGCTCTGCAACAGTTTGCCTAAACGCATCTAATGAAGAAGCGGTTTTTGCCTTTTTAAGAGGGCATATCAAACTATTTGATATTATTGATTCAGTTGAAAAAATGATGGCACAACATAAGGTTCAAAAGTCACCTAATATTGATGAAATTTTTGCTATCGATGAAGAAATTAGACGTAAAACAAGAGAGTTGTTTTAGTTAATGCCCACCCGCATTTGTAACTCACTCACGTTCGTACAACTGCGACCTCACTAACTATGGCGGTTAGCAAGTTATACATGTTCAAATATCAAACGATATTGCACCACGAGCGTGTGGCGTTTAGCCACAGTAGCGAGTGTAAGAGTGCAGGCTCTGCCTGCTAATCAGCCATTTAATCAACGCTCGTAAGAGCGTAGAAAACAGTAGCGTAGTTTTTCTTTTTTGCTTACTTTTTTCTTTTTATTTCGCAACAAAAAAGAAAAAAGTAAGAAGTTTTTTGTGATAAAAGCTTTGTTTTTGATGTACTTTTCTTTCTCTTTATTTGCGAGACAAATATTTTTCACTTCACTTCTAAACTGGTATTGTGACTGCAAGTCGGTTTTATTTACCCCAAAAGTACCAAAAGAAAGAAAAAGCACGCCATTGTTTTCTACGCTCTTATGAGCGTTTATTTCTAGCAGGCAGAGCCTGCACTTTTACGTTCGCTATCGTGGCTAATCGCCACACGCTCACGGCGTAAAATGCGGTTGTAGAATAATTTAATAAAATTTATTAAAATTCAAAATATCTAAAAGGCTTTAGCCTTTAGATATTTTGCTAATCCTTCGCCCATGGAAAAGCAAGAAGGAATTATACGCAAAGCACCTTGAGCTTCAAAGTCAGTCGATATACAACGTCCAATAACAAATAAATTATCTTTTACAATTAGCGACTCGATTGGTAATTGATACTCTTGATACACTTTTTCCAATTTTGAACCATCTTTTTGGTCAGAATGAATATCAATAGGATAATTTGATACTACTACAGGGTTTTTAAACCTTTTGCCAGACTTTAAATCTTCTTGTGTATACACGTATTTACCTTTTACTCTGTTGGAAACCCTTATGCCTAAAGAGTTTGCGATGTCTGAAATATAAGCTTTTTCAAAGCCAGGAAGGTATTTTTTGCAGAATTGTGATAGCCTGTATATGCTTGCACGACCCTCTACATAAGGGTTTTGAGGGTTAAGAAGCCTTGGTGCATTAAAAGCTATTGAATCAGGTGTCCCCGCTACCGAAAACAGCTGAAAATAGTTCGTTTCAGCCTCTGTAAGTACACCGTCCTCTATTGCTTGTTTAAAGAGAGGTCTTAACGCCCAATTTTGGTTCGTGTCCCAAGTATAAGCCGTTGACAAGTATGTATTACCATCAATCTTGAAAGAAGTTGTTACATCTCTATTTGGGTCAAAATTCATTATCCAACTAGAAAATTTTTCGACATCAATGCCTGACATTATAAATCTCAAATTAATTGGCTGAGATTTTTTTTCTAAAAATTCACAATTTAATTTTTCACAAATTTTTGCATCACCTGTCGCATCTACTAAATAAATCGTTTCGATAGGGTTCAATAACTCCTCTTCTATGAGAAAAGAATTATTGTTATCTATCGTGACGTTATATGACGATAAATTTTCTTTTATATCATTTATGTTTGCTTCAAATACAACTTTTACATTTGCGTCTTTCATCATCTCATCTAGTACAATTTTTGTTAATTCTGGGTTAAACCACCCTTTATTGCTATCCGAATAAGTAATTGCACCGCCTATAGAATGCAACTTTTTATACAAAGTATCAAAAAACTCTGTATTTATTGCATTATCAGAGGTTTTCATCGCTGGAATAACCAAAGCTGAAGTTATTGAGCCACCTAAAAAAGAATTTTTTTCAATTAAAAGAGTCTTTAAACCTAATTTTCCCGCTATATAAGCGCAAGCGCAACCTGCAGTTCCACCGCCAACAATAATTACATCATACTTATTCATTTTCAGAACCTCTTAATTTAATATATCTAGATGAACTCATTAAGGTACTATGTCGATATTCGTACTCTCTTAATTCTAAAATATCCTTACTGTCAAAAGATAAATTTGGATCATGATATGGAATACCCGCTTTTGTTAAACACAAACCCAGTTCATAGTTATTCAACGGATATTTAATTTTATTTTTATCTTTAGACGCAATAGTGCCAATAAATTTTTTATTCTTCTCGTTATAAATCTTGCCAACATAAAAATTATTTTCAAGAAGCGTATTTCTTACTTGTACAGAATTTGAATATGTCATAAGCACACCACTTGGTGATAAGCGTTTATGTAATTCTGCAATAAATTCCATTGACCATAATTGCGGAGCTTTTGTATAAGTAAAAGCATCTAAAAATATATAGTCATATTGCTCCTCTAATTCCAAAATAGTCTTTCGAGCGTCATTTATGTGAAAATTAAGCTCTATGAGGCTCTCAATTGCCTTAAAATTCATTTTTTTATTACGGTTCGATAAGTGGTCATAATATATATTATGTAAAAAGGTCGATAAAATACTATTAGATGACTTATTATACCCCCATTTTTGATTAAATCGGGCATATTTTACTAAGGACTTGTCAAAAAATTTCTTATTGGTCTTATCTTTTAAAATTTCTTCGAGATTTTCATCTGGATATTCAGCTCCAAATTTTTCAGAAATCGCATTTAGAATTATATAGTTTACAAAGGGGTTAATTTTATATTCACGTTCTATATGCATATTTTTAAATTTTATATCCAACAAATCATTTATCTCTTTTCTATTTTTAGGCAAAAAGTTTGTCATAAACTCTGTAAATAAATTTCTAAGAGTATAATATGTGTCAAAGCAATCTAAAATTTTTGGTACAAAATCTGTATAGATTTCTTCTGGAGTTTTAATCGTTCTAAACAAAGGAGAAAGTTCAACTATCTCTTTATTAATTTCTAAGCAGTCTACTTTTAACGTCTGGAAATTATTATTGTTATCAATCGTTTCGTTATATACTGATAATGCTCTCTTCTTTTCACCCCTTGTTTTATTGGTATATCTCGATACGATACTTGTGATTTTAGAGAAACTTTTTTGTAAAATATTTTTTTTATAAATTTTATTTTTATTTATAAAAAAACTCATCAACGCTTTTGTGTTATAACCAATTCCATAACAAACATCAAGAACTTTTATTTCTTGATTAGAATTTTTATCTATTCCAGATGGTATAATAAACTTTTCCCACGCCTCGGTTAATGCACCAAACTTTGAATGAAAAACGTCTTTGTCAGCGTATGAATACAGCCCAATTGAGCCATCTTCTGTATAATACGGTTCATAATCCCTCATAGTCTATATTATAGCGCAAAAATGATTAAATTTTTGACATTTGTCTTTACAAAAGTATATAATAATATAAGTAAAGAGGATAGTTGTATGAAAAAATTACTTAGTTTTTTAATATTCATGGGGCTTTCACTGGCTCCTACAATCGCAAAGTCTTATGAGCCAGTGCCTTCTAATGTTAAGTTACCCTCAAAGTACACGCAGGAGTATATTAACAGTATTTCTGACGAGTATAAAAACGTATCAAATGAACAGATTTTCCATGTTGCTTTAGACATGCTAAAAGATACATCTGGCGAATTTTCAAGAAAAGCCTTATTAGGATATAATGTAACTCAAATGCCTGTAAAAGTAATGTTTAAAGACCTTTCTGAAATTAATGAAGCTTACGCTACTTTTGATGCAGTAGGTTGGAAAAAGAAAGGGCGTTTGTATGTCTATATTAACCCAAAACACGAATATGCACCTCCAGGAGCGTTGGCTGCTTTGTTAGCGCATGAGGCGTTACATCAAGATGAATATAATTCATTAAATGAAGAAACTTACGCTTGGACTATGGAAGCAATTGTTTGGACAGAGATTTTAAAACGTTATCCAGAATCTAATAATCTAGAATCAGCTTTAGTTACAAGAGAAAATGTATTGAAACAGTTGTTAGAAAAGGGAAATCACACTAATAAATACATAAAGAAAACTGTATTTGCAAACGAAGGATATAAAAATCTACCGCTAACTTCACCAGGGTTTAGTAATTAATCAGAAAAAATATTATTATTTAAAATTAATTAATATTAGCATGCAAAACTTCAAATAGCATATTGATTACGCCTTATACTTGGTGTTAAATTGTGGTATGAAGAAAAAACAAATACTTATTTTTATATTGTCCGTTTTAATTTTAGTAATTTTTAACAGAGTTTTCATGTCAATTTTTACTAAAACTAATGCGTTTTACACTCGTCAAGCACTTATAAACCACGAAGAAATTGCACCTCAAAAGTTATTTGATAAGACTTGGCGGGTAATAAGCCGAGAATATTACGAACCAACCTTAAACCATCAAAATTGGTATCGTTGGAAGGAACACTATAGAAATAAAATTAAAACAGACGAAGACGCCAGAATAGCAATAGACACGATGATTGCTAGCTTGAATGAGCCATATACTCGTTTTATGCCACAAAAAGATTTTGAAGATTTAACAACTTCTATTACCTCAAAAATCTATGGAATAGGTGTTAATATCTATTCTAATGCTGGTAAAATTGAGATTTTCAACGTTATGCCTGCAACACCAGCCGATTTTGCTCAACTTAAACAAGGTGACATAATTACAGCAGTTAATGGCAAAGATATTAGCGGTATGAACGTTTCTGACGTTGCAGCAATCGTAAGAGGTCCCGAAAATAGCGTTGTTGAGCTAACAATATTAAGAAACAACAAAAAGTTAACAAAGAAAATTAAGCGTAAAGAAATCAAAATTAAAAGCGTCAAAAGTTCTGTGCTTGATAATCACATAGGCTACATTCAAATTTTAAGCTTCATGAGTGGCACAACTCCGAATGAATTTTTAGAAGCTTTAGAAAACACAAAAAACACAGATTCGCTAATTCTTGACTTGCGTGGGAATACTGGTGGTTTATTAGATAACGCTGTATTTATTGCAGACATGTTTATAAATAACGGTACAATTGTTGACATTATATACAGAAACGGCTACAAAAAATCAATAAAAGCTCAAGATGAACATTTTGGGCTACAAAAGCCGGTTGTGGTTCTAGTTAACGGAGCTAGCGCAAGTGCTAGTGAAATTCTGTCAGGCGCACTAAAAGATACACATAAGGCTACGCTCGTTGGCAGAAAAACCTTCGGCAAAGGTTTGGTGCAAAAGGTAGTCCCACTACCAAATCAAACTGGTGTAAATGTTACAATTGCACGCTATTTAACACCGAATGGTACTGATATTAATAAATTGGGAATTAAACCTGATATTGAAGTCGGCAACGAATTTGATTTCTTTGTCGGGAATCAGCGTGACGAACAGTTAGAAAAAGCTAAGGAAGTATTGAATAATGATAAACGAATTGGAAATTCTAAAAAGTAAAGGACAACTTAGAACAATTCCTAATATTGAGTCAAAAACAGATGGTAAGATTGTAATAGATGGCAAAGAATACGTCAATTTTGCTTCTAATGACTATCTGGGTATAAGCACAAAAACTGAATTAGAAAAAGAATTTCTAAACAATAATTTCTACCAGCTTTCAACTGCATCTGCAAGACTTTTGACAGGCTCTTCACCTGAATATAAAGCTTTAGAAAAAACTGTCGCAAGTATTTTCAATAAGGAAGCTGCGTTGATTTTTAATACTGGATATCAATGTAATCTAGGCGTTATTTCTGCTCTTGTAGGTCGTGGTGATGTCGTTTTTTCTGACAAATTAAATCATGCGAGTATCATTGATGGCATGCAGCTTGCACAAGGTGATTTTTTTAGGTATAAGCATTTTGATTATGAAAATCTGGAAAATCTTTTGAAATCAAAAAGAAATAATTATAAAAGAGCAATTATTGTATCAGAGTCAGTTTTTAGTATGGACGGTGATGTTGCTAACATTGATAGACTTATTGAATTAAAAAACAAATATAATTGTTTGTTAATGATAGATGAAGCTCACGCATTTTGTGCTTATGGTAAGACGCTTGCAGGAGCATCATGGACAAAAGATGTTGATATTATTACGGCAACATTTGGAAAAGCTGTAGGCTCCTTTGGAGCGTTCTGCGTGTCATCTGAAACAGTTATCTCGTACTTAATAAATAAAGCACGTTCATTTATTTTCTCTACATCAATTCCGCCTTTGAACATTGCTTGGTCAAATTGGCTTTTGACAGAAAAAAGAGAGTACTTAATTGAACAAAAAAATAAGTTAAATAAACTTTCTGACGAAGTACACGCTCTATTAGCATCAAAAGGCATAGAAACTGTTTCTACTACACATATTATACCTATTGTAATAGGAAGTAACGAAGATACTGTAAAAATATCCGAGAAATTGCGTGCAGAAGGTTATTATATCCCAGCAATTCGTCCACCAACAGTTCCAGAAGGCACTTCAAGACTAAGAATTTCTTTGACTGCAGATTGTAAGTTGGAAGATTTTGCAAGAGTTTTGGAAATAGTTAGATAATTATAAAAGGTGGGAATCGCTCACGCTTTTCCCACCCTACGTCTACGTCTGCATATGTTATAATAATATTAAAATAGAAGGAGATTTCAATGAGTTGTTACAATTTTGATTATGAGATAACAAAACAAGATTTAAAATTAGTTAGCAAAGATATTTGGAAGGTTTCTCATTATCGAAAGATACAGAGGAATTTTATTATAATAACAATGATATTTACAATTATTGCTATTGCATCAATTTTTATGCCTACAACAATATTTGATATAATATTTTTTCCTTTAATATGTATAATTCTTTATCTAATATTTTTATTATTTATAATACGTTGTTCCGCTTATTTTAATTTAAAAAAATTACTTAAAGGTACAAATTTAAAAAGGTCTACTATTATTGATGATTCAGGTATTAAACAAACGAACTCAACTGGTACATCAACCTTAAATTGGAGTGGTATCATTAATATATCAAACCAAAAGCACTCAATATTATTATTTTTAGGCGATAGAGTATTTATACTATTACCTAAACGTATTTTTGCAAATGAAGAGGAACTTAATAACTGTTGGAATTATATTCAAGATTGTTATAATAGAGCTAAAAGTTAGCAGGTAGGGTGGGAAAAGCGTAAGCGGTTCCCACCCTACATTACTGCGGATTGCAAGTTAGAAGATTTTGTAGGGATTTTGGAAAAAATTCAATAATAAATATTATAATAGCAATTTAGTTAACATTTGTTTTATTGTTTTTTGTTATACTAAAAAATGATATATATCCACGTTCTATCAGTCTAGAATTTTCAAAATTTTCTTCAAAAATTTGTATTGCTTGTTCAATTTTATCTATAACACTTGACCAAGTCGAAAATAATGGTTTATCAAGTCCTTTTACTCTTCCTGATTCATTATCAATTTCAACTTGTGCATTTTTAGTGCTAATCAACGTTGTACCTCTCATTTGATTATTGTTATCAACTTTTCGATATAAAAATCTATTATCACAAAGCATTGCACTATTATCATGTAATTTTAAACGAGTCAAACGTGAAGTTGGACAAATATTGGCATAACTCATATAACTAGTATCATTATTCATTTTTGTTAAAATTGACTTCATATTACTGTAAGCATTATCAGATAGATATCTTGATTTGCCTTGAAAATTAATTGGTTGTACTGTACTCATATTCATTCCCTAATCTATTTTTTTACACACATTATGCTTCAAAATTATTTGTAATCGCATGGATATACTCTAAAATTTGAGAGCAGGTAGGGTGGGAAAAGCGTAAGCGGTTCCCACCTTACACCTTACGTTTTGGGGATAATGGAAAGAATGTTAATGGTGCAAAAAATTGCACCCTACCTATCTATTTTTCCATGTGTTCAATTATGTTATTAATCTTGGTTTCACCATCTTTTGTCATACCAATTAGTGAAACATAACCGCGTTTTACATATTTTGAATTTTCAAAATTTTCTGCAAATCTTTGAATTGCTTCCTCAACTTTGCCTATAACCTTTGTCCAGCTCGAAAAGAAAGGTTTATCAAGCCCCTTTATTTCACCAGATTTGTTATCGATTTCTACTTGAGCATTTTTTGTACTAATCAAGGTTTTACCTTGCATTTGCTCATTATCATTAACTTTTTTAAGTAAAAATCTGCTATCACAGAACATTGCGCTATTGTCATATAGTTTCAAACGAGTTAAATGTGAAGAAGAAAACACACTGCCACCATTTATATAACCAGCGTCATTGTTCATCTTCGTTAAAACTGATTTCATATTGTTATAAGCGTTTTCAGAAAGAAATCTAGATTTTCCTTGAAAACTAATTGGTTGTACTGTACTCATATTCATTCCCTTATCTATTTCCTACACACTACTATGCTTCAAAATTATTTGTAATCGCATGGATATACTCTAAAATTTGAGAGAAATACGCCAAATTAGTGTCGCCATTAATTATAATATCCGCTTCATTTCTGTATGGTTTAACGTATTTTTCGCCAGCACCTAGAATATATTCCCAATGCTTTTTAGCATTTTCTAAGTCTTGATTACGTTCGGTATATGCTCTTGTTAAGAAACGTTCTTTTCTTAGTTCTAAATCTGTTTCAACGTATACCTTGATATCAAAAATGTCTTTATTATCACCAAACATTGACGCCATACCTTCTACAACAACAATCTTATTAGAAGGTACAAATTTTGCCTTAGGAACTGACACTCCAGTGCCATTTAATAAATATTCTGGTGAATAAATGTCTTCGCCTTGTGAAATTTTATTCAAATCTTCGTGCAAAACATCTAACTGGAAACTATTTGGAGAATCTACGTCATAGCCATTGTCACGCAAATTATCGAAGGTACCATATTTCTTGATAAGTTCTGAAATATCATTGAAATAATTATCCGTTGTCAAAATCGTAACAGGCATATTGAAACGTTTAATTACGTTTTCTATTTCACGACAAATCGTAGATTTACCAGAGGCTGATTCACCCGTAATCCCAATCATAATCCTTTTATTAGGGTTTTGAATTAAACGTCTTGAAAACTTTTGGATAAAATCATACCGAACCTCAATAAAAATCGGTTCGGCAGCCTTATTATCGTATGCTAATACTTGTTTGAATTTTGATTGTAAATAGAACGCAAGAAGTTCTCGACCTGTTTTCTGGTTAAAATCAGGTTTTAAAATTTTATCAGAGGAAGCGAGTTCCTTTTCTATCAAATGGGAAATTCCCGTTTTATCATCTTCTGTCATACTTTTCTTCCAAAATTGAATGATATTTCAATATTATACTACAGACAAAATTAAGACTCAAATAATTCACTAATTTTATCTGCAATATCTCTAGGGTCTATTTCTTGGGTAATTTTGTTTATATCTTGAGCCATTTGATATAATTTTGCAGCCTCAACCTTGTCACCAATAATAGAAATTGCTCTTGCAAGGTTAAAATGTGCCAATGCGTAATTGGGATTAGCGTCAACGGCTTTTCTAAACAGTTCAATAGATTTATTTACACGACCTAAGTCATCAAGGTAAATTACACCTAAGTTATTATACGCAATATCGTATTTTTCATTATATTTAATTGCAAGTTCATAAGACTTGATGGCCTCATCAGTGTCACCCTTGCCCCAATATAAGAAACCTAAATTACAATGAATTTTAGCGTTGTATGGTTGCAATTCTAGGGCTTGCCTATATACTGCTAATGCGTTTGCATAGTCTTCTTTGTCATAAAAAGCACTACCCAAATTTACATAAATATCAACATCTTCAGGTGTTAATACATAAGCTGTTTGATATGCAGAAATGGCTGCATCTGGGTCGGATTTATTTTCTTGATAAACAAAACCCATTGTCTGCGCAATAACACTTGTCCACGTTCTATTTGGGTTTAAAGTAATAGCAGTTTGGTAGTTTGAAATTGCTAAATCAAATTCACCTTTAATATAATAAATATTTGCTAGATTTGAATACAAATCTGGAATATTAGGAGCCATTGCAATTAATTTGTTATAAATCTCAATTGCTTGATTATAGTCACCTTGTTCTTCATAAGCTCTGCAAAGATGTCTATACGCTGCTATATTAAAGGAATCTAACCAAATTGCCATTTTGTATTCAGTAATCGCATCTTCATAATAGCCAGTTGACAAGTAAATATCGCCTAAAACACAATACAAAGGTGCAAACCCTGGAGCTGTTTCTATTGCGTTTTTATACAATTCAATAGCTTTTGCAAAGTCTTTCACTTGAATAGCATAAAACCCTTTTAAAAACAAAGGTAGAAAACGCATATAAGATACATTTTTGATTATGTTCTCGA
The DNA here is from genome assembly GCA_934757275.1 of uncultured Candidatus Melainabacteria bacterium. Classification (GTDB taxonomy): domain Bacteria; phylum Cyanobacteriota; class Vampirovibrionia; order Gastranaerophilales; family Gastranaerophilaceae; genus CAG-196. Next base: position 30,754 of record CAKVLN010000002.1, on the reverse strand, counting down.
TTGCGTTTCTATCAAAAGGTGCTAATAAAATTGACAACATTTTTTCATTGAATGCTTTCAATTTAATTTTTGTATTCTTAAAAGAAGAAGCCTCATACAATTTGCAAAGCAAGAAATGCGCACTTGAAGAACGCAATTTAGAGCAAATTACTGCACCTTCTGCAGCATCAATAGCGTCTGTAAAGTGAGCCTTCTTAACAAAGGTTTCTGCAAGCATATAATAAGCGTCATAATAGTTCTTTTTCTTTTCTAAAGCCATTGTAAAATAGTTAATAGCTTTATCTAGTTCACCTTTGTGATAAAAAGCTACACCTAATTTATAGTAGATTTCATGCGAATCAATCAAAGATTCCATCGCTAATTGATACTCTGTAATAGCTTCATCAATATATTGACCAGCATTAAAAATATCTAGATGCCATTTTACATATAAGTCGCCAAGACGAACATGCAAAGAAGCATTTGTTGGGTCTTTTTGTAAATCTAATCTGCAACGTTCGATTTGATCAAACATTTTGTTCTTAATTTTATTTTCTTTTTTTACGTTATTTTCTGCTAAGTCTTTCATTTTTAATCCTAATTAATCAGTGCTATTTGCATACAAGTACATGTAATATAGCAACGCTTGTCTATCGTCTTCTGTCATATTTGAATAAACTGCCGTATATTCGTTGTCATAAACTGGGTCGACATCAGTTACCGTTGCCTTAAATTTAATTGTACCATAATCTTTTGGTAAAATTAACTCACAATTAAATGAATCGTCAATATTAAGTTTGTTATCGGAATAGAATTTTACATGCTCGGTTGCCAGTTCAAAAGTCTTAACAGAAGTTTCGTTCTCTTCACCAGCCCTAATTACCATAGGTTCCATGGCATCAACAACTGGCATTTCTTCTGATGGCGTTAATTTCATTGCATTGTAGTCCATTTCTATACAGAAATTATCTTCAAGCGGCGAGGCAATTACAACTGTATTAAAGTCAACCGTTCCCATTTTTGAAAAGACTTTTACTGTCAATTTGCAACCTACTTGTAAAAAATTAATATATCTCATGAAATATTGGGGCAATTCTACGACCATTCTATCTTCTAGTAATCCAGAAATAGTTGACCTTATCTCAATAAGCTTGTTTCCATCTTCAATAAATAAACTTAATTTTTGACCGATTTTAAATAAATCCATACTTTATATTATATCTTACATTTAAGGTTTTAACAATAATTTATTTCTGCTTAATAATCATAAATGATTTCAAAGCTCTACCAGTATCGCCTGAGGCTTGAGTTGAAACAACATTGATATTCTTGTAGTTAAGTGAGGTAGAACTACCGCCATCAAACGCCATTGCGCTATCTAAGCCATAACTTGCACACAAATCTCTTGCCTCATAAATATCCATTGGGTGTTCATTAGTTACAATGAAAATATGCGCCTCTTGCTCGCCACCCTCAAGATTTTTAATACCAATCAAAGTTCTTGCTGTTTTATGTAGTACAGATGCTGATTCTCTAACCACATTTCCTTCTTTGTCTTTCACAACAAAAAACTCTTCTTCTAATCTCAAATTAGGCAAAAGTTGTGGACCGCCTTGAGCAGACGTCTTTACTGAACACATGAAATCGATTTTTGAATTGTGTTGAGCAATTTCGTATTTCAACTTACTGTCACAATCTAGCACCCTAAATTCTGTTCTATTCAAGATTTTTTGAAGATTTTGTCTTAAAACAGGGTTCATCATGACATCTTCGTTGAACAAAGGGTCTTCAACAGTTTGAAAATCATTAACTATATAAGAAATCGTTTTTTGGTTTTTAGGATCAAAGAAACCTGTGTTAATTGTCAACAAGGAATTTCCTTTGTTATGCGCCTCTTTGTTAGTAATCAATGATGCTGAAGACACAAACTGCATTTGTTTTTTTACCTTGTCGCCACTTAGAACGATATGGTAAATTCCATCATCATAATCAACTTTAATAGGAGCTGCAAAAACTGCTAAAGTTGAAATCAATAATAAAGCTAAAACTAAGATTTTTTTCATTTTATAAATCCCTTGATTTGTAGAACATAATTATGGCTAATAAAAACGCCAATGGAGGAATTGCTGCAGTTGCAAGCGGCGGCAATACACCTTTTTCTGCCAGCAAGTCGAAGAAAGGCAGAGTTATATAATAAACAAAAATACAACCTATCGCAATTGTAAAACCTATTAATCTTTGTTCTCTAGGTTTACTGAAACCTAACAAACAACCCATCACCGCTAAAAGCACACAGACAAATGGGTGGAAAAATCTTTGGTAATACTTGTTTGCCATCAATCGATAATCTTCATCTAAGTTTTCTTTTTTAAGCAAATCTATATAAGCTTTCAAGTCTTTGTTATTGATATCACGGTCTTTCTTTGTTGAATTAATCATGATTGTATAAGCATCATTTGCATCATCACCATTTAGAATATATGCATTTTTATGCTTTGATATTTTTTTAAAGATACCGTCTTCATTAATATCATAAGAAGTTACATCTTTAAGTACCCAACTCGGCTGACCTTTTGGATTAACGCCTTTGTAACCAACACGCCCGACTAAGATATTATCAAGCCCATGCAAATCGTTGAAAACCTGTTTAGAAAAATTTAAAACGATTACATTTGTCATCTTGTCTTGCATAAATCTAGAAACAATTACTGCTTGCTCTGGGTGGTTGTTTTCATCTTTTTTTGTATAAATATATTGGGTCAAAGTACGACCGCCATAAATTTCTGTAAGTTTTTGACAGGTATAAGGAATCCACTTATCATAGGTTACAAAACATAAATATGTAACAATAAAGCTCAATACAAGTAGTGGACGTAAAATTCTTGAAAAAGACATGCCAACAGCTCGAAATATTGTCAATTCGGAATCCTTGCTTAACTTATCAAAAGTAAACAAAGAACCCAATAATAGACCTACTGGAAAGGCTTTACCAAGAATTTTCGGCAATTCGTAGACTAATACTAAGACACCTGTCTTTGCAGAGAATTGACCTTCTAACACCTTTTTAATAGTGTTAAGCAACATTTCTGGCGCAATCCAAACAATTGTAAACAAGAGAATTGCTACAATCGTTGTAATTAACACTTGCGTGAAAATATATCTATCATATACAGTAAAAAGCTTTTTCATACTAGAGCTTGAAGTCCTTTCCTAGGTAAAATTCTTTTGCAACAGGGTCGTTTGCAACATCTGTACTCTTGCCTTGAATTTTAATCTTACCATCAAAAATTACATACGCTCTATCTGTAATAGAAAGAGTAGCCTTAGGGTTGTGGTCGGTGATTAGTACACCTAAGCCTTTTTCTTCTGAAATTTTTCTAATGTTATCTTTAATTTCACCAATCGCAATCGGATCGATACCTGCAAATGGTTCATCTAAAAGCATGAAATCTGGACTAGCTGCAAGAGCTCGAGCGATTTCAACACGTCGTCTTTCACCACCTGATAGTGCAACTGCTGGAGATTTTCTAAGCTTCATTACACCAAATTCTGTTAACAATTCCTCTAATTTCATTTTCTTTTCGTTAACAGTTAGCTTGTCATTCATTTCAAGGACCAGCTGAATGTTATCTTCTACTGTCAATTTTCTAAATATAGAGTTTTCTTGTGGTAAATAACCAATACCAGCTTTCGCACGCAAATTCATTGGCCATGCAGTAATATCTTTTCCATCAATAAAAACGTTACCTGTATTTGGCTTAACTAAACCTACAATCATGTAGAAGGTAGTTGTTTTACCAGCACCATTTGGACCAAGTAAACAAACAACTTCGCCTTTGTCCATAAAAAAGCTAACGTCGTTTACAACACTTCTATCACCATATATCTTAACTAAATTTTTTGCTTCAATCCTCATTCTTATTCCCCAATTCTATATTTTATAATAATACAACAAAATTTAATTTAAAGATAGCAGTAATTCTATTATGATTTTTTAACAGAATTAATATCAACCTCTCTATGGTAGAGATAGTTTCCGTTCGTAAGGCTCCGCTGAATATTACTGAAACTGGGAAGGGTGTTATCGACCTTTAAGATTGCGAGAAAATCTTACGCTTTTCTCGCAATGACGCATATCTAGTAGCTTTTACGCCCAGTCATAACGAGGAGCATGAGCGACGAAAGTAATTCACATTAAGCACAAAAAATCAGTGGGTTGAAACTATGTTTCAACCCACTGATAAAATCTTCAAATTCTAAAATTATTCATTATCAGAATTTTTATTATCACCAACTAGTAAATCTGGAGCACCAAACATACCTTCAATTTCTTCCAAAATTGCAGATGGTTTGCGAGCTTGATTTCTTTGTGCTGCACGTTTTTGAGCTTCTTTATCTCGTTCTTCATTAGCACAAGACAAGTGATAGAAACCTGTACCAGCTGGTATCAAACGACCGATAATAACGTTTTCTTTCAAACCTCTTAACAAGTCCTTCTTACCATCAACTGCAGCTTCTGTTAAGATTCTTGTTGTTTCTTGGAAAGAAGCAGCTGAAATGAATGATTCAGTGTTCAAGGAAGCTTTTGTGATACCTAACAACATGTATTCACAAGTTGCTTCTTGACCATCATGTTCCTTAACTGCTTTGTTTTCATTTTCAAATGTTTGAACTTCAACCAACTCACCAGGAAGTAAGTTAGTATCACCAGAATCAACAACTCTTACCTTCTTAGTCATCTGACGAACAATGATTTCAATGTGTTTATCAGCGATTTCTACACCTTGTGAACGGTATACACGTTGAACTTCGTCTACTAAGTATTGTTGAGCTTCTTCAGGTCCGCAAAGTCTGATAACATCGTGTGGGTTCAAAGGACCACTTGTTAATGGTTGACCTTTCTTAATCTTTTGACCGTTTTGAACCACAATACTAGCATCAATTGCGAACTTAATTTCTGTTCTGGTACCAGTTTCAGTTTCTAAGAATAATCTTGGAACATCATCTTCAATTTCTATTCTAGCTACACCATCAGCCTCTGCTAAGATAGCACAGTCTTTTGGTTTTCTAGCTTCAAGAAGTTCTTCTACTCTTGGAAGACCTTGAACGATATCGCCTGTTTTTTCTCTTTCAAATACCAATGTTGCAAGCATATCACCACGAAGTACCAAAGAACCTTCTTCAACCTGTAACATAGTACCTGGGCTAATCAAGTATGGTCTACCATTTCTGATAGTAACTGAATTTGCAGTAACATCAACAATTTTACCTGAAACAGTAGCAGTTTCACCAGATTCTGCTAGAGGTGAATCAAGTTTTATGAAGTCACCCTTCTTAACTGATGGTTTTGATTTAGTATCAATTGTAGTTTCAAAGTTAGAGCAGTTTAGAAGTAATCTTCTTGATTCTGTAACATCACCCTTAATTGAAGCTACACCGTCGTTCAATGCTAGAACTTCTGTCTTTGCAATAGGTGTCTTAGCATCAATAACTTCACCATTACCTACTAACAATTCAGTTTGAAGTGAGTTATTAAGTTTAGAGTTACCTTCTAATTCACGACGAACAATCAATGTTTCAAGAACAACGATTTTTAGTTCGCCATTTTCATCAAGTTCTACCATACCTTTTAAGTGTGATAAGTAGCCTTGCATTTGAAGAACTAAGCTTGTTCTGGTTAATGTTGCACCATCAAGGTTTCTAACTCTAGCACCATCTTTATATTGCAATTGAGTTACTGGAACAATATTGATTGATTCATCAGTTGTATTAAATTCAATAGAAACCTCTTTTGGTTCAATATACATTGGTTGAACAGGTCTAACCAAAATTTGAACAGGTTTATCTTCTAATGATTCTTCTTCAAGAGCTGATGTATCAATATCTTCATCTAAATCATCAATATCTAAGTCATCAAAATCCATTTCCATCAAAGTAACGATAGAAGTTTCTTTTGCCTTAATACCTTTAGCAATTACAGTACCTTCTTCAACTACAGAACCTTCTTCAACCTTCAATTCTGAAATGTTTGGAAGAGTATGAACTTCACCAGGTCTAATTGTAACTTCGTGTACAACATCGTTAAATTCTTTAAATTCAACAATACCATCTATGTGGCAATAAACATCTTTAACCACTTCTGTACCAGCAGTTACAAAAGTACCATTGTCAACCATCTTCAATGAAGAATCTTTGTTAACTTGGTGAACTTCTTCTGGAACGAATACGATGTGACCAGGGTTTGTAACGATTTGGTTATCATCAACTTCAATGTCAACATACTTGATTTCACCAGAAGATGAAACTGAGCATTCGTCGTCAACAAGTTCTGCGATAATCATACCGTTTTCAACTGTTGTATCAACAGGAGCTTTAACGATATATTTTTCACCAGTCTTATCAACTGTCCATAATTGTTCTTTCTTAGTTTGTTCAAATTTAGCATTTGCAGGATTCAAAGATGCAATTACGATTGTAATTTCTTTACCTTGAACAATCTTATTAATTTTGTTTTTACCAGACTTAACTTCTTCAACAACTAAGTCTTCTGCATAACGAACTTCACCGCCATGTTCTGAAATCATTAAGGTTTCAGCTAATTTATCACCAGCTTTAACTTTTTGTTCGTCAGAAACAAGAACTTTTGAACCACCAGGTAAGTTATAAACATCACCACCGATAATCCAAACGATACCGTTTTTGTTAGCAGTTCTTGAAATGTTACCTTGTCTATCTTTCTTTTCGTCAGCAACGAAGTCTTCAAATAAGATTTCACCTGACATATCAGCGTTAATATCTTTTGTTGCTTTTTCTGTCAAACGACCACTGTCATTTGCAGTTGGTTTATATTCAGCAAGTTTAAAGTCTTTTTCAATCTTCATACCATCAGCAAAGAATACTGTTGCACCTGCTGGAATGTGGTAAGAAGTTGATTTTTTAGCACCTTTAACTTCAATATCAGCTTCATAGATAGAAACTCTAACAACATCACCGTGACGAGTTCTAAGTTCTCTAGTTTTTAACTTAGATACTACAGTACCAGCTTCTGTTGCGTGAATTTCTTTTGTAGCTTCTTTAACGCCAACCGCACCACCTGTGTGGAAGGTTCTCATTGTAAGCTGTGTACCAGGTTCACCGATTGATTGAGCTGCGATAATACCGATTGCTTCACCAACATCAACCAATTTTTGAGTTGTCATTGCCCAACCATAACATTTTTGACAAACGCCATATTCAAGACCGCAAGTCAAACCTGAACGAACTTTAAGTTCTTGTAAGTTTAAGTGAGCAATCTTCTTGATATCTTTTCTATCCATTGTTGTATTTTTAGCTACAAGCAATGTAGTACCGTCTTCATCAAAAATATCTTGAGCAACTGTTCTACCTAACAATCTATCAATAAGTGGAACTATAATATTGTCACCATCAGTAATAGGCTTCATGTTAATGCTCTTATCAGTACCACAATCAGCATCTCTAATGATTACGTCTTGTGCAACGTCAACCAAACGTCTTGTCAAATAACCAGAGTCAGCAGTTTTTAACGCTGTATCTACCAAACCTTTACGAGCACCGTATGAAGAAATGATGTATTCTGTACAAGAAAGACCTTCTTTAAAGTTTGAAGTAATCGGCAAGTCGATAATTTGACCTTGTGCGTCTGCCATCAGACCTCTCATACCAACCAACTGTGAAACCTGTGATAAGTTACCTCTCGCACCAGAGAATGCCATCATATATACTGGGTTTAATTTATCGAAGTTTTCAACAACTTGTTCTGTTAATTTTGCAGTTGTTTCAGACCAAGTGTCGATAACCTTTGTATATCTTTCAACTTCTGTAATTTCACCTTTTAGGTATCTGTTTGTTGATTTTTCAATTTCTGCTTCAGCTTCTTTTAATAATTCTTTCTTAGAATCAGGAACTGATAAGTCAGCTATTGAAATAGTAACACCAGATTTTGTAGCGTATCTATAACCTAAATTTTTAAGTGTATTAGCCAATTCAGCAGTCTTAGCTCCGCCGTATTCTAGATACATTTGAGAAAGAAGCTTTTTCAATCCGCCTTTATCCATTTGTTTATTAATAAATGCTGGAGTTTGTTTTGCATGTGCGTATGTATTTTCCATCTTTTATTTTTCCCTTTTAATCTTTAACTACACTAAAGCTGATCTAACTGCTTCGTTGAATATAATTCTACCAACAGTTGTTTCAATTCTCTTACCTTTTTCATCACGAACTACAATTTTGTCATGAAGTGTAATTACCTTTGCCTCTAATGCAGAGATTGCATCTTGGAAGCTATAGAAGTAACCTTGTACATCTTGTTCAGGATTTTTCATAATAGTTAAGTAATACATACCTAATACCATATCCTGAGAAGGTGTGATGATTGGCTTACCGTTTGCAGGAGCCAAGATATTGTTTGTAGCCAACATAAGCATTCTAGCTTCAGTTTGAGCCTCAATAGATAGAGGAACGTGAACAGCCATTTGGTCACCATCGAAGTCAGCGTTGAATGCTGTACATACCAATGGGTGCAACTGAATAGCACGACCTTCTACTAGTTTTGGTTCAAATGCTTGAATACCTAATCTGTGAAGGGTCGGAGCTCTGTTCAACATTACAGGGTGTCCATCAATAATTTCTTCTAAGATATCCCAAACTCTTGCGTCTGAGCGTTCTATCATTTTCTTAGCAGATTTAATGTTTTGAACATATCCTCTTTCAATAAGTTTATTAACAACAAACGGTTTAAATAATTCAATTGCCATTTCTTTTGGCAAACCGCATTGGTTAAGTTTTAATGTAGGACCAACAACGATAACTGAACGACCTGAATAGTCAACACGTTTACCTAACAAGTTTTGACGGAAACGACCTTGTTTACCTTCAATAATATTAGATAAAGATTTTAACGCTCTGTTATTAGGACCAACAACAGTTCTACCACGTCTACCGTTATCAATAAGTGCATCAACTGCCTCTTGAAGCATACGTTTTTCGTTTCTTACGATGATTTCAGGAGCACCCATTTCCAACAATCTTTGCAAACGGTTGTTTCTGTTGATTACACGTCTATATAAGTCGTTCAAATCAGATGTAGCAAATCTGCCACCGTCTAATTGAACCATTGGTCTTAAATCTGGAGGAGTTACAGGAAGTACGTCCATAACCATCCAAGTTGGATCAGTTTCAGAAGAAATTAGAGAATCTAACAATCTCAATCTCTTAATCAACTTGCCTTTTCTTTGAACGGAAGTAACGTGACCAGCTAATTCTGATCTAATTTCTTCTGCCAATTCTTTAACATTAATTTCACCTAAAAGTTTCTTGATAGCTTCTGCACCAATACCAACTTCTAACTTAGATTCTTCATTTTCCATGATGAAATCTTCGTATTCTTCTTCAGAAAGAAGTTGTAATTTCTTAAATGGGCTATCAGCTGGGTCAATAACTACATAGTTATTGAAGTAGATAACTTGTTCAAGATCTTTTAATGTCATATCTAAAAGTAAACCAAGATATGATGGAATACCTTTCAAGAACCAAATGTGAGAAACAGGAGCCGCAAGTTTAATGTGTCCCATTCTGTGACGTCTTACTTTTGAATCTGTAACTTCTACACCACATCTTTCACAAATGATACCTTTATGGCGAACTCTTTTATATTTACCACAATAGCATTCCCAGTCCTTTGTAGGTCCAAAAATTCTTTCGCAGAACAAACCATCTCTTTCTGGTTTTAAGGTTCTATAGTTTATAGTTTCTGGTTTTGTAACCTCGCCATAAGACCACTTCAAAATTCTTTCAGGTGAAGCGATGCTTATGCGTATATAATCAAAATAATCAATACTTGTAGACAATTTCCTATCTCCTTATATTTCGCCCAATGTTGCTGAAGTATCAAAGAAATTAATATTTAATAACTCTGAATCAATATCTGACAATGTTCTTTTTGGAGCTGCTTTACGCAAATCTTCCATGTCAGACATCAAGTCAACTTCAACGCCATTTTTCTTAGCAACTGTAATATCTAAACCGATACTTTGCAATTCTCTTACAAGTACCTTAAATGATTCTGGAATACCAGGTCTTGGAATGTTATCACCTTTAACGATTGATTCGTAAGCTCTGTTACGTCCGTTAACATCATCTGACTTAATAGTCAACATTTCTTGAAGTGTGTAAGCTGCACCATAAGCTTCAAGTGCCCAAACTTCCATTTCACCGAATCTTTGACCACCAAATTGAGCCTTACCACCTAGAGGCTGTTGAGTTACTAATGAGTAAGGACCAGTTGAACGAGCGTGAATCTTATCATCAACCAAGTGAACAAGTTTCAAGATGTAAGATAAACCTACAGCAATTGGTTCGTCAAATGGTTCACCAGTTCTACCATCAATTAGGTAAACTTTACCATCTTCTCTAACCCAATCGCAACCAGATTCTTTGATACCTCTTAGAAGTTCTGCCTTTGTTGCGATTTCAGATTGGTTGTCACCATATCTTTCATCGAAAGAAGGAGCTTCATAGTGTTCACCTGTCAAATATGCTGCCAAACCAAGTAAGCATTCGTAAGTTTGACCAACGTTCATACGAGAAGGAACACCTAGTGGGTTCAATACGATATCTACTGGAGTACCGTCTGGCAAGAATGGCATATCTTCTTTTGGAAGGATTCTTGATACGATACCTTTGTTTCCGTGACGACCTGAAAGTTTGTCACCAACAGATACCTTACGTTTTTGAGCAATATAAACTCTGATTACTGTATTTGCTCCTGGTGGCAATTCGTCACCTTTTTCTCTATCAAATACCTTAACATCAAGAACTCTACCGCCTTCACCATGAGGAACTCTCAAAGAATTGTCTTTTACATCTCTTGCTTTTTCAGCGAAGATTGCTCTTAACAATTTTTCTTCAGGTGGGTGTTCAGATTCACCTTTTGGAGTTACTTTACCAACAAGGATATCATCTGCATAAACTCTAGCACCAATACGAACAATACCACGTTCATCAAGATGTCTTAATGCTTCTTCTGAAACGTTAGGAATTTCTCTTGTGATTTCTTCTGGTCCTAGTTTAGTTTGTCTTGCATCAATTTCTAATTTTTCAATGTGAACTGATGTAAAGATGTCATCATGTACGCATCTTTCTGATAACAAGATAGCATCTTCAAAGTTATATCCTTCCCAAGGCATATATGCTACCAAAATGTTTTTACCGATTGAAAGTTCGCCACAACTTGTTGAAGCACCATCTGCGATTACATCACCAGCTTCAATCTTGTCGCCTTCCTTAACGATAGGTTTTTGGTTAATACATGTATCTTGGTTTGAACGAACATATTTCATTAATGTATGTAAATGTTGTTTTCCAGCCTGATCAGTAATAATAATTTCTTCACCAGTTACTCTAGAAACAACACCGCTAACTCTAGCACAAACAACCATACCAGAGTCTTTCGCAACTCTTCTTTCCATACCTGTACCAACAACTGGTCTTTCAGTAATTAGAAGAGGAACTGATTGACGTTGCATGTTTGAACCCATCAATGCACGGTTTGCGTCATCGTGTTCAATGAATGGAATCATTGATGTCGCAACAGAGATAATCTGAATTGGGCAAACTCCCATGTAGTCAACCTTTGAAGAATCGCTCATAATGAACTCAGATCTGTAACGAACTGGGATTTGAGCAGCCTTGAAAGTGTTGTCTGGGTTTAATTGAACATCTGCTGGAGCGCATCTAAAGTTTTCGTCTTCGTCAGCTGTCATATAAACAACTTCATCAGTTACCTTACCATCTTTAACTACAAAGAATGGAGATTCAACGAAACCGTAGTCGTTAACTCTAGCGTGAGTAGCTAATGAACCAATCAAACCAGCGTTTGGACCTTCTGGAGTTTCAATCGGACAAATACGACCATAGTGAGAAGGGTGAATATCACGAACTGCGAAACCAGCTCTTTCTCTTTGCAAACCACCAGGTCCTAAAGCTGAAATACGTCTTTTGTGAGTCAATTCAGCAAGTGGGTTAATTTGGTCCATGAACTGTGACAATTGTGAAGAACCGAAAAATTCCTTCAAAGAAGCAACTAATGGTTTTGTATTTAACAAGTTCAATGGAGTTAAGGTTTCAGAATCTTGAAGAGTCATTCTTTCTTTAACTATTCTTTCAATTCTTGATAAACCTACTCTGAATTGGTTTTGAAGAAGTTCACCAACTGAACGAATTCTTCTGTTTCCTAAGTGGTCGATATCGTCTAAAGAACCTTCGTCATAAGTTAAGTTAATCAAATATTCAATAGATGCAACAATATCTTGAACAGTCAAAGTTCTTTGGTTCTTAGGAATGTTCAAGTTCAATTTTTTATTTAATTTATAACGACCTACACGACCAATATCGTATTTCTTGTCATCAAAGAATCTTGATTCAAGAATTTGACGTCCGCCTTGAGCAGATGCAGGATCACCAGGTCTTAATTTTTTGTACAAATCAATTAAAGCATCATCTGTAGTTTCTGTTGTATCTTTGTCTAAAGTTTTCTTTAAAAATTCAAAGTGAGTGAACAAAGATTCCATTTCAGAAACAGTGATACCCATTGCTTTAAGCAATGTAGTAGCTAAGATTTTTCTGTTTTTATCAATCTTAACGTAGATAATATCGTTAGAATCTGTTTCAATCTTTAACCATGCACCTCTGTTAGGAATCATAGTTGCATTGTAAAGTCTTTTACCAGTTGGAGAGATTTCTCTCTTGAAGTAAACACCTGGAGAACGAACGATTTGAGAAACGATAACACGTTCTGCACCGTTAACAATGAAAGTACCTTTGTCAGTCATTGTAGGGATATCACCGATGTAAACTTCTTGTTCTTTAATTTCACCGCTATCACGGTTAACTAATCTAACCATTACACGAAGCTGTTTTGCATAAGTTGCGTCATGAATACGAGCTTCTTCAATTGTGTATTTTGCATTATCGAACGTATAGTTAGGCAAGAAGTGTAATTCTAATCTTCCTGTGTAATCTTTTACAGGAGAAAAAGCTAATAACTCTTCTTTTAAACCTTCTTTTAAAAACCATTCAAATGATTTTTTTTGCACGTCAATTAAATCTGGTAAATCGTCCAAACGTGTATTAGGAATACCCATTGGCGTTACTCTTTTTGCATATTCTGTCGACATTAATTCACCTCATCTATTCTAGTGATTACTATATAAAAAATTTACTTTTTATCTACTTTTATTTCGGACATAATTATCCCATATACCGCATGTTAAATAATCGTACTACATCAAAAAGTATCGTCAAGTTAATAAGGGTATAATGTACAATTTTTCAAGTGGTTTGTTTACAAAAATTTACAAAACCTCTAAATTGCTACTTTGATATTCTTAGTGGTACTTATTATACAAGAGCCTCATGTCCTCTTTTGTCAAATATTGCATAGAATCCAAATCATAAGGATACATGATGCTATTTTTGCTAGCAGAATGACCTAAACCAATCGCATGCCCAGCCTCATGGAGCATGACACCATAAATATGATTTTTAGGTCTTGTAATAATTTTACGAGAATAACCACCTTCATAAGAGCGTTGGTATTCCTTTGTTCCAATTGTTACATAAGCTTTATAATATTCGCCCGCCCTTGTAGACATCTCGGTGCAACCAACCGCATTAGCGTCATTGCAGTTTGCGACAAAGTCTACAAACTCTACAATAATATTGGCGTTTGAAGGCTTTTCAACAAACTTAAAGCGAACGAGCGATTTTGAAGTATTCTGCCATGTCATAAACGCTTGACGCATAAGTACGCTCATATTTCCATACTGTGGAATATAAACATAAATCGGCTGCCCCACCCATCTTGGGCGTTCTAAAGAAAATGCACACATTGAAGTCATTAACAATAATAACAGTATGGTTAAAAATTTTTTCATTATTTAAACCTTTCAAAAATTTTATCAATATTTTTCAAATAATCTTTTACATCAAAGCATGCTTCGATTTCGTCATGCGACAATAAACCTGTAACTTTTTCATCTTTAAAAAGTGCCTCTTTAAAATTTCCGCCCTTCAAGGCATCAAGCGCATGCTTTTGCACGATTCTGTAAGCCTCTTCTCGAGTAAGCCCTTTGTCTACTAGTTTTAAAAGCACTTTTTGAGAATAAACAATTCCACCATAAAGCTTTGTATTTTTTAGCATGTTGTCTTCATGTACTACAAGATTTTCCATTACTCCATTAAATCTATGCAACATAAAATCAATCAAAATCAACGAATCTGGAAAAATTATGCGCTCTGCTGAACTGTGCGAAATATCACGTTCATGCCAAAGATTTATGTTTTCAAAAGCCGCCAACATATTTGAGCGGACAACTCTCGCCAAGCCACAAAGATTTTCGCATAAAACTGGGTTTTTCTTATGTGGCATAGCGGAAGAACCTTTTTGATTTTTTCCAAAACCTTCTTCCACCTCACGAACCTCTGTTTTTTGTAAATGCCTAATTTCTGTCGCAAATTGTTCTATTAAAGAGGCAATCAAAGCTAGTTCAGAAAAGAACTTGGCATGCCTATCTCTTGAAATAATTTGTGTAGAAATTTTTGCAGGAGCTAGACCTAATTCTTGGCAGGTTATTTCTTCAACTTCTGTTGGCACGTTGCTATAAGTTCCAACTGGGCCAGAAATTTGTCCAACCTCAACTTCTTTTAAGGCATAATTAAAGCTCTCTTTTACTCTATTTAAGGCATCTAGCCAATTCAACAATTTAAAACCGAAAGTCATAACTTCTGCGTGAACGCCATGCGAACGTCCCATGCAAAGTGTGTTTTTATGTTTAAATGCAAGTTTTTTAATAGTTTCGATTAGACAATCTAATTCTTTATTAATATATTTTGCGCTATCAGAAATTTGAAGAGCAAACGCAGTGTCAATAACATCTGAGCTAGTTAAACCCATGTGTATGTATTTTGCATTTTCTTGTCCAACTGATTCGTTTACAGCAGTAAGAAAAGCGATTACATCATGACGAACTTCACGTTCAATCTCATCGATTCTATCAAGCGTAAAACTTGCCTTAGATTTAATTTCCTCTAAGTTTTTTTTAGGAATTTTGTCTAATTTTGCGTAAGCTTCGCAAACTGCAAGCTCCACTTTTAAGTAATATTCAAATTTTGCTTGAAGTTCCCAGATTTTTTTAATTTCTTCTCGAGAATAACGTTCAATCATATATAACTCCTGATTTTTATAGATTATTTTGTCACTTTCGCTTCTCGTAATGACTGAGCGTGAATACTCCCAGTTGATAGTTCTTGTGAAAAATCGCAAGATTTTTCTTGAGATAATTGTAACATTTTTAGAAGTTTTTCGCAAATTGTGTTAGAAAATTTCAATACCCACCCGCATTCGTAGCTTTCGCTAGGCTCAAGAACGACTGCGACCTCCCTAACTAGGGAAGTTAAGCCGTAGGGTGTGAAAAGCGACTAAAAACGTTGATATATCACAATGAGCATGGAAGGCGTTCCCACCGTTTTCGACCGAATGAACATGTTAAATTAATAAATTATCATGCATAGCTACACAAACTATGGTAAAATTATCTTATGAAAAAACTCGGAGCATTTATAGTACCAACAGGAATTGGAGCGTCAATCGGAGGTTTTGCGGGTGATGCTTCACGCTGGGCTAGAAAAATTTCTCAAGAATGTAAACTAATTGTTAACCCGAATGTTGTTAATGCCGCCTGCTTTTCTGGTATAAATGAAAATATGTTGTATGTTGAAGGGTATTCACTTGATAGATTTTTTAGAGGCGAAACCTCACTTGAACCTTCTTTTAATAATAAAATCGGAGTTATTTTTGATAAAGCTATTAAAGCAGATGTTCTCAATGTTCATATCAATACAATGAACGCAACAGAGGTGGTTTATGGCTTGAATTTTGTTGGGTATGAAATAACAGAAGAAGAGGTTGGCGTTGAATTTTTTATTGATAAATCAGGCGTTTCAATGGGAAATGTTAAAAACCTTTTGACGCTAAAAAAGGCAGCACAAAAACTTTTAGATAAAGGTGCAGAAGCTATCGCAATTGTTTGCCGTTTTCCTGATGAACAAGGCGAAGATTACGCTAATGGTATTGGCGTTGACCCAGTTGGTGGAGTTGAGGCAATTATTTCTCACTACATCTCAAAAGAGTTTTCAGTACCTTGTGCGCACGCACCAGCTTTTGATGATATAACAATTCCAACAGAAATAGTGGATAAAAGATGCTCAGCAGAATATATTACACCAACATTTTTGCCTTGTATTTTGATTGGTCTAAATCAAGCACCAAAACTTACAAAATCTGGTATAAATATTAATGATTTAGATTTTTTAGTTGTTCCATACAATTCAATTGGCGGTATACCTGTATTAGAGGCAACTAAAAGAGGAATAAAAATTTTTGCAATTAAAGAAAATCACACAATTTTAAATGTTACACCCGAGAATTTTTTAAACACATGTGATATAATAAATACATACGATGAGTTATACTACAAACTAATGGAGATTTAACAAGTATGAAAAAACATTTCAAAGGCTTTACCTTGTCAGAGCTATTGCTTTGTATAGGTATTATTGGAGTTGTTTCGGCAATGGGAATGACTATTACAAAGATTAGCACCGACAGAGCGTATAATCTATATTATTATACAGGTTATACAAATCTGTATAATGCCATTGCTGACGCTAAAGCTAATGGTATTGAATCAAACCAAGAAATTATGCAACATGTAACTCAACTTTTATCAAAAGATGAAAACAATATTGCATTTGCGACTGACATGCCATTTTCATCTTATAAAGCAGTTTTATTAGCTAATAATATCTCTTGTCCAAGTGGTTACAAACTTCAAGGTACAAAGTGTTTACCATTGAAGCATGTAATTGATGATGAAAAAACTACTCTAGTGCCACCGACTAGACCTGATTGGTCAGGTCATATCACTGGAAATGGCTCTGGTAGTGGTAATGATGGTTCAGGCGATGGTACTGGCGGTGGTGACGGCGATGGTACCGGTGATGGCTCTGGCGACGGAAGTGGTTCTGGTTCAAGTTCTGGCAGTGGCTCTGGCGATGTTACACCAAATGGCACAATCACAAGAGCAATTCCTATCACTATGACTGTTCCACAAAGAAAAACAAGAAACAATCCTGACGGTTTTGCAACAGTAAGATTATTATATATAAATCTTAACGGTGGTTATCTAATTCCTATAACAGCAGGTAGCTCTGTTGATTTACAAAATAGACGTGATTTACTTCCAGCTTTCATTGATGATGGAAAAGTCGGCAGAAATAACGCACTAAATAGAAATAACGGTTTTGTATACACACGTCCAGCTTATGGAACTTATAGAGAAATGTTCTGTTCTTTAAGTGGTCTAGGAAGTATCGATACAGTAATTAACTGTACTGGCATCGAGGCTAATAAAATCGGAGCGCTTAAAGTTGTTGATCCTAGAAAATCAAAATAAAATTAAACAATAAAAAATGGGCTTTGAAATTTATTTCAAAGCCCATTTTTTGTATTTAATCAATTATTTAAGATTAACCGTATTGTTATCAGCCAAGAATTGAGTTACTTTTTCGTTCAATGCTTGTTGAGAAAGAGCGTTGAACACACCTGGAGTTTGAGATAATTGTTTAATCATTGTAGGTGTATCAATTTGGTACATTTGGCTTAATTCAGACAACTTAGCACCAAAATCTGCTTGAGATACTGTAATATTTTCTTCCTTAGCAATTTTATCAATTACCAAAGAGTTTTTAACTCTGATTTCAGCATCTTCTTTCAAGCTCTTCATAATATTGTCATAACCTTGAGCCTCAACTGCTTGATCCCAAGTAAAACCTTGCATTTCTAATTTTTGTTTGTATTCTGCAACCAATTGGTCTGCTTCTCTATCAATCATAGATTGTTGAATTTCAACTTTTGCTTCAGAAGTCACTTTTTCAAAAATAGCTTTTTCTGAATTAGTTCTATCAATATCAGCTTTTTGAGTATCTAAATATTTTTGGATATCAGCCTTCAATTCATCAACTGATTTGAAAGGACCAACTTTTTGAGCAAATTCGTCTGTCAATTCAGGAAGAACTTTTGCTTTAATTTCGTTAATTTTGCATTTGAAAGTAGCAGGTTGACCAGCCAATTTCTTTTCGTGGTATTCTTCTGGGAAAGTTACATTGATTTCAAATTCTTCACCCAAAGCTCTGTCAACTAATTGTTCTGCAAAACCAGGGATAAAGCTTGAATGAGCCAAATCTAATGTATAGTTTTTAGCGTCACCGTGTTCAATTTTTTCGCCATTTGAATAGCCATCAAAATCAAATACAATTGTATCTGTATCCTTAGTCTTTCTATCAGTAACAACCAATGTTGTAGCGTGTTGTTGCAACAAGCCATCAATTGATTTTTGAAGAGCATCTTCTTCAGCTTTATAAGCGTCAACATCAATTGTTAAACCTTTGTATTGACCCAAAGTAACTTCTGGTCTTAATTCCAACTTAGCAACGATTTTCAAATCTTCGCCAATTTTGTAATCATAAGATTCAACATAAGGTTGAGCAACTACGTCAAAATCGTTTTCTTTAATAACTTGTGAGAAAATTCTAGGAAGAGCATTTTCCAATGCTTCGTGTTTAATTCTTTCTTCACCAATGTTTTGTTCTACAATATTTCTAGGAGCTTTACCTTTACGAAAGCCAGGAATATTAACATATTGAGCCAATCTCTTAGCTGCATCATTGTAGTAGTTTACTGCTTCTTTAGCAGGAATTTCAATATCAACCTTAACTACATTCTCAGGTTGTTTTTCAATAGTTGTGTTCATTTATATATCCTCTTTTCTATACCTACCTGTTTGTAGATTACAATAAACAGAGGATATATGCAACTTTTTGGTTTTAGATTAAATGGCTATGGTTTAATTTTCTTTAATCTAAAAAACCTCACTAGTTAGGGAGGTCGCAGTCGTTCTTGAGCTTTGCGAAAGTTACAAATGCGGGTGGGTATTAACTCTTAGATAGTTTAAAACACCCTCTCCCGCCTTCGGCACCCTCCCCAAGGGGAGGGCACTAAAGACGTTCATTTGACACAAAAATCAGATTGCCACGAAAATCTTACGATTTTCTCGCAAAAACGCACGGTTAGGAAGTTTCACGTCCAGTCATTACGAGGAGCGTGAGCGACGAAGTAATCTATTGTTATAATTTTTTGCAGATTTTACACCAACCTCTCTGGTGGATAGGTCGTTTCCGTTCGTGAGGCTTCGCCGAACGTTACGGAAACGGGTGAGGGTTTTATTGACTTTTGATTAAATGGACATAGTTAATTAAAAGCTGGATTCTTCACCCTAATCGGGTTCAGAATGACCCTAGACTTGTTTGTTTGGCGCATACTGCAATGTAGGTTGGGCTTTCAGCCCAACAAGTTACACATCAATGTCATCGTCAGGAGCTTCGGGCAAATCTTGTTCGGCAACCTTTTTAGTTAATTTCTCATTTAGTTCTTGCAAACTAATAGACTTATCCATTTTCTTTAATGCATTTAAAACAGCCAATTTATAATCTGCGTCATCTTGATTTTTAGGATTATCAATAATTTCTCCCATTCTTTGACCTAAATACCCCATAATTACAACCGCAGGAACAAGAATAACAGCAGTTGTTAGAATAGCATGCATATCAATTGCACCTACTCTTATGATACTAACTGTACCCAAAATTATGATAGTCATAATTACAAAAAATAGTCTTAAATTTTCAGTATAACCCATTGTTAACTATTCTCCACCTATTCGCCACGCTTGTTAAGGTTTTCCATATCCTTTTTCATACAGAATTGTACAAGCGTCATTTTGTCAATATTGCTTAGGCAAGTAAATCTGCCTGAAATAGTATAAAGTCCGCTGTCACCCTTTTCTACTCTTATAAGTTGATACTTACACTTAATTTCTTGTTCATCACTCAACTTGATAGCTACATCATAAACCTTTTCAATATCAATATTCTCAGAGGTTCTAAGTTTCATACCACCAGCAGATAAGTCAAGAGTTCTAACTTTGTGTCTAACATCACCACAAACTAGTTCTAAATCTTCTAAGAACTTAATACGAGTAAATTTACGTCTTTGTAAGAATCTGTGTTTAACAGGACTCGCAATCGTAATCACATTGTTCTCAAGTTTTTTAATATAAGATTCAAAATAAAGATAGCCATTATCAGTAAAAGAATAAAAATCGCAAATATGATTAACAATGAGTCCATCTGGCTTATATTTCAATTCCATTCTAAAACCGTCCATTGAAACATCTAAAACTTTGCCCTTATTTGTTAGTTTAAAGTCTTGAGGAACAATTGTTACTAATTGATTTTCTTTTACTAATTCTCTCATATATGACCTTTCTTAAATTCTTGTCGTTATACTCTTACCATACCAACTGATTTAACTTTTACGTTTGGACTTATTTCATTATAAGACATAATTGAAATTTGTGGATATGTTCTTTCTACAAGTTTTCTAAACAACAATCTTATTGGTGAGGAACACAAGATTACAGGTTGATTTCCAGTCGCAGTAATAGCTTTTTCTAGCTCTAAATTCATCTTATCAAACATATTCTTTGTAAAACTTGGATCAAGTGTAACACTTTGTCCATCTGGACTTGCACCTTTTGCAATCGTATTTTCAACATCTGGTGAAAGCGTAATTACGAACAATTCACCTGTATCTGCAAGATTTTGTTTACAAATATTTCTAGAAAGTGCTTGTCTAACATGCTCGGTTAAGAAATTAGGATTCTTATTAATTTTCGCTTGCAAACTAATTGTTTCAAGAATAGTTTTCAAGTCACGAACTGCAACACCCTCTTTCAAAAGATTTTGCATAACAATCTGAACATCACCAACAGTAATATCTTTCATAATATCATTGACATAATCCTCTGAAACCTCTTTTTTAAGATTATCAATAAGTTGTTGAACGTCATATCTGGAGATAATTTCTGACGCACATTTCTTAATAACCTCTGTAATGTGGGTAGAAATTACCGCAGACGCTGAAACAACCGTATAACCGGACATTTCCGCCATATCTTTATCTTTTTGTTCTATCCAAAGAGCTGGCAGACCAAAAGCAGGCTCAATAGCATGAATACCGTTGATTGCAAGATTTCCAACTGGATCACCTGCGCACATTGCCAAATATCTTTCTGGGTAAACCTCGCCTGATTCAAGTGCAACACCTTTCAGTTTAATTTGATAAGAGTTTGGAGAAAGTTGCAAATTATCACGCACTCTAATTGAAGGAAGTACAATACCTAAGTCAAGCGCAGTTTGGCGTCTAATCTGTGCAATACGTTCGAGCAAATCGCCACCCATCTCAACATTGAGTAATTGAACAAGTCTATATCCAACTTCAATCTCTATAGTGTCAACGTTAAGAAGTTCCATAACACTTTCTCTTGTAGCTTTTGCACGTTTTTCTTTCTTGCCGAGTTTTTCTTGTTGTGCTTGTTGAACTTTTTCAGCCTCTTGAGTTTGTTGAACTTCTTTTTTGTTCTTAGCTTTAAAATAAGCCATACCACCAGCAACACCAGCAATTGCCAAAAACGGAACTGTTGGCATGCCAGGAATTATGCCCATAAAGCCTAACAACCCAGCAACGACACCCAATACTCGTGGGTCAGAAAACATTTCGTTCTTAATATCTTGCGACAGTGATTCGTCTTTACCCGTTGCACGAGAAACAATCAAACCGGTTGCAGTTGATATCAATAATGCAGGAATTTGTGAAACAAGACCATCACCAACCGTCAATATTGTATATGTTGAAAGAGCTTGTTGAATATTCATGTGAAGCTGAATTATGCCAATAATCAAACCACCGACAATATTGATAACAGTGATTACGATACCAGCTGTTGCATCACCTTTTACGAACTTAGAAGCACCGTCCATAGTACCATAAAAATCTGTTTCACGCTCTAATTTTTTACGTCTTTCTTTCGCCTGTTCTTCATTAATCAACCCAGAGTTCAAATCGGCATCAATACTCAATTGTTTACCAGGCATTTTATCCAATGTAAATCTTGCAGATACTTCAGCAACACGGGTTGCACCACCTGTGATTACCATAAAGTTAATCAAAACTAAAATACAAAATATAACTGCACCAACAACGTAATTACCACCGACTACAAACTCGCCAAAGGAATTAATTACATTCCCAGCCTCGCCATTAAGAAGAATTAGACGAGTTGAACTTACGTTTAAACCAAGTCTAAATAAAGTCGCAATAAGTAAAACAGTTGGAAAAGAAGAATAATCAAGAGGTTCTTGGGTGTATAAACAAACTAATAAAATAACTACTGCAAGAGAAATATTAACAGTAAGCAGTAAGTCTAAAAGAATTGCAGGCAAAGGAATTACCATCATGCACACAATAACGACCAAGCCAATCGCTAGGACGATGTCATTATTACTTAATAATTTTGATAATTTCCCAAGTTCCATTCGTCTCTTTCTCTAAAAGAGGCATACCTCTCCTACAATATTCTACCATCATTTGGCTATTTTAAACAAGCTTGTAAAGATTTTTTAAATTTTCTGCACTCTCATTAGAGAAAAATTTTGCTTTTATTTTATTGTGAAAACTTAATACAGGATATAAAACAGAAGGGTTTGGAGGTTGCAACATTGACAAAGCGGGCGTTTTGACAAACATTGGAGCATCAGCTCTCTTTATTGGCATAGCTGACATTTGCAATAATTTTGTTAAAGTTTTGTGAGTATTTATTGATATTTGATTTGTTTTCAAGATTTTACTCCTTAATTTCCCTCGCCACCGTTCTTTTGTTTGAAAACGTAAGCCAAAATTTCAGCAACTGCAACGTACATATCAGAAGGAATTACTCCGTCTATTGGAACATTGTTATACAAGTTTCTTGCAACTGGTCTGTTTTCAACAATTGGCACATTATTTTCTTTTGCAATCTCACGAATTTGAAACGCAACATAATCTACACCTTTTGCAACAACAATTGGAGCTGGAGCTTTTGTTTTGTCATACTTAATCGCAACCGCATAGTGAGTAGGGTTAGTTACAACAACATCGGCATCTGGAACTGATGACATCATTCTTTGGCGAGCCATTTGCATCTGAATAGACTTAATCCTTGCCTTAATCTTCGGATCCCCTTCTGTATCTTTATGTTCGTCCTTAACTTCTTGTTTTGTCATCTTTATTGATTTTTCATATTCATAAGTCTGATACTTTTTATCCAAATAACCCAAAACAAGCATTGCAAGGCACATATTGATAATCATGTTGATTAAAACAGAAATAATAATATTCAAGGCAATTGGGAATTCTAACCCCACCAAACCCAACAAATCACCTTTTCTGCTATTAATCGCTGAATAACCACAAGCAGCAACTACAACGATTTTCAGAATTGATTTTGCAAACTCAACCATTGAACGTGGTTCAAACGGGTTAAACATTCGTTTTGCATTCTGCAACATTCTTCTAGGAGAAAGATTTTCAAGATTAAATTTAACTTTCTCTAAAGCGAAAACATGTCCTACATCAAGTCTTATAATTAAAATAGATGCAATTAAGAGCAATACAAAAAACGGTAGCACAATTATTGCCGTATAGTGAAAATACGGCAGCAAAAGTCCCATTATATTATCAACACTAAAGCTATTCGGATTTAGGTGCGAAAAAGTTTCACGCATCATATTCTGAATAGTGTTAATCATGTTTTTTGCAAAAACTCCAAGCAAAGCTATACCAGCAACCATAACAAGTGCTGCGTCCATATCCCTGCTTTTTGCAACGTTACCACGTTCTCGCTCTTTGGTTCTCCGTCGGGTGGTGGCTTCTTCGGTTTTTTCTGCTGCTTCGTTTCCCATCTCTTTTATTCTAACAAGGAAATGCTAGAAAGGCAAAATTAAATAAATTAGAACATAGCAGCAATCTGTATCAAGAATTTTTCAATCAATACGGTTATATATTCTGCCATTGGACGCATAAACATTAACGATAACAACAAGCCTAAATAAATTTTTAAAGGCATTGATACCATAAAAATGTTCATCTGTGGCATCATTTTTGATGTAAAACCCAAAAGTACATCAGTTATAAAAAGTATACCAAATATAGGTAATGCTATACTCAAGCCAATTCCAAAAATTTGCCCGCTTATTTGTACGATTTGTCCAACTAATTCTGGAGAGAAAGCAAACGTATAGCCGACTGGCATGGTTTTAAAACTGTTGTAAATTGCAGAAAATAGCCATTGATGTGCGCCTAATGCTAAAAATAGCATTGAGGCAAGATAAGTATAAGCCTGCGTAATAACAGGTGATTGTCCACCAGAAGTTGGGTTCAAAGCCTGATCGGCTGATAAGCCCATTTGAACGGCAAACGTATTTACACCCAATTCTATACCTACAAACAAAATATTTGCACAGTATCCCATTGCAAACCCGATTACAAATTCTTTAAATAGAATCAAAGTCAAGGCAGGCACAGAATTAGGCACAATAAAACTCGTATTATACTGCACTATCGGAAATAAAATAAAAGCTATACAAGCAGACAACCAAATTTTAACTTGAGTTGGAATTGGATATGTTGAAAATAATGGTGCGGACGCAAACAGACCTGACAATCTTGTAAAAATTGCCATGAAAAGTATTATATTGTTAACTGAAAACAGCACGTCCAAATTAAACATTATGCAACACCTATGAGCTGAGGTATCATGTCCATAAATTCGTTAAAGGTCGTAATAAAAACGCTCATTATCCAAGGAAGTAGAAAAATTAATAGAAGTACACAACCAACAATTTTAGGAACAAATGTTAATGTTGACTCTTGTATTTGTGTTACTGTTTGGAAAATACTAACCAGCAAACCTAAAACCACACCGACTAACAAAATCGGTACAGAAATTTCTAATGTTAAAATAAACATTTTTTGAAGTAGTGTTATTACTATATCTTGATTCATTGTATTTACTTTCTTTGATTAAATTGTTTAATTCGTTCTCTCGCCTTAAAGGAAAGGGTTATAGTGAAGTGTCAGCATCATTTAGGTTACAAAACTTTCGACCAGCGATTTTACAACTAAATACCAGCCATCGACCATAACAAACATAATTAATTTGAAAGGTAAAGCAATCATTGTTGGTGGCAAGAACATCATACCCATGGATACAAGTACAGATGAAACAACAATATCAATTACTAAAAATGGTAAATATACAACGAAACCTATTGTAAAAGCAGTCTTGAGTTCACTCAAAATAAAAGATGGTAACAAGACATAAGTCGGAACATCGTCTTTATTTTTAGGTTTTTCGATTTTAGCCATTCTAACAAATAACGCCAACTCTTTTTCGTGTGTTTGCTTAAACATAAATTTACGAACAGGCTCAATACCTCTATCCAAAGCAACTTGTTGCGTAATTTGATTATTCATATAAGGTTGAAGTGCTTTTTCGTTAATTTCGTTAAACGTTGGAGCCATAATAAAAAAGGTTAGAATTAACGCTAAACTTGTAATAACTTGGTTCGGAGGCAAATTACCAGCACCAATAGCCTGTCTTGTAAGCGAAAGAACAACAACAAGTCTGATAAAACTCGTTGTCATAATTAAAATACTTGGTGCAAGAGTCAAAATGGTTAACCAAATAAGAATTTGCAACCCATTTGTAAAATCTTGTGGCGTATTTGCAGTGCCTAACCCAATGTTTATGTTAGGAAATGTCATAGCAGCACTTGAAGGCATTATAGATAACAAAAATAGCCCAAATGCTACTCCCCACTTCCTCATATCAAAAAATTTCATGATGATTCCCTTAAAAATCGACTATACTTCAATATTATGCTATCAAATTTAAGTCTGGCATGGCAAATCATTAAGTTTTATTGCAAAAAATTAATTAGCTAACAAAGGCTCTTGCTAATAATTCCGCAGGTTCAGCTATTGCAGTTGAATACTCAATAAACTCATTATCAGGCGCAAAATAACGACGCATTGCAGAGCGGTTTGTTATCTTTTCATAACAAACATACGAATCAACATTGTCCTTCAAGTAACCAGCAAAAATGCGTTGCTTGTGGGACAAATTATAGTCCTTCAAGTTTTTGACGATATACATATACCTATATTATATATCATATAGATATTGTTTTGCATAATATTGCAATAAATGTTTACAATTTTAAATGGCTTGCTTCGTCGCTTTCGCTCCTCGTAATGACTGGACGTAAAAACGCCCAGTTGTGCGTCATTGCTAGAAAATTGTAAGATTTTCGTGGCAATATTGAAAATTTTTTGGTGCGTCAAACGACAGCACCCTACATTTTTTATTATAAACGCTAACGGGCTAATACCCTTCCCAACCTGTCTTGGATTACTCGGGGTGTCGGCGGAGTAACGTCCGACCTCCACCTTACGGGCTTACGCCCTACCGAGAATCCGCTTCCCTAACTAGGGAAGGAGCTTTACCTCACTAATTAGGGAGGTCGCAGTCGTGCTTGAGCCTTGCGAAAGCTACGAATGCGGGTGGGTATTGATTGAAAATAGTTAATAAAACCCTTTCCCGCCTTCGGCACCCTCTCACAGGGGAGGGCGTAAACTGCGTCAACAGAAAGACTTTAGTCCCTATCTAACCACTTTCTGTGATTTTGGGTCTAAAATATCACGAATTGCATCGCCTAATAAATTAAAACAAAGTACTGCAACAAAAATCAAAGCCCCAGGGGTTAAAAGCCAAGGTCGATAAAATATATTTGTAAATTCTTGCGCTTCTTTTAGCATATTTCCCCAGCTGGCGTCTGGTTGCTGAATACCAAGCCCCAAAAAGCTCAAACCAGATTCAGCCAAAATATAAGAAGGCACGCTCAAAGTCATTGCTATTATTACATAGCTTGTTGTTTGAGGCAAAATATGTTTTAAAATTATTCTCAAATCAGAAGCCCCAAGAGTTTTTTCAGCCTGCACAAAATCTTCATTCTTAATTGACAAAACCATTCCCCTAACAACTCTGGCAAAACCAGACCAGCCAATTAAAGCTAAAATTACAACAATCAACGCAAATCTTTGGACACTTGTCATTCCACTAGGCAAAATCGCTGCCAAAATTATCAACAAATAAAAACTGGGAATTGCCATTATTGCCTCTGCAAACCTCATCATGAGTGTATCTAAAATTCCACCATAATACCCAGAAATTCCCCCATAAATTAAGCCTATCGGGAAAACTATGAGCAAGGACAAAAAGCCGACAGTAAGCGATATCCTACCACCAAATAAAAGACGTGAAAACACATCTCTTCCATTTATATCAGTCCCTAAAAGATAAATTTGTCCCCCCTCTTGAACACCAAATAAATGTCCGTGTGTAAATAATTTTAAGTAATATTTGTGAGTTCTATCTTGTTTAAAAACAGTTTGCATCAAAGATGGCTCATAAACTCTAACATAATTATAAGTATATGGACGTGAAAATTTACCATTTTCATCAATTGTATATATTTTTGATGGCGGAGCATACGCCATTTCTCGATTAGAATACATATTTGAATAAGGTGCAATAAAATCAGCGAAAAGAATCAACAAATACATTATCGCAAGTATAATGAACGCCACTTTAGCAAATTTATCTTGAAATATTTTTTTGATAATTTCCATAAAAATTAACCTTTCGCTCTTGTTCTAGGGTCTGCAATCATAAGTAAAATATCAGCAATTAGATTTCCTAATATCAACATAATTGTACCCATCATCAACGAAGCCATAACTAAATTTATGTCAGATTTCATAACAGCTTCCAAAATCAAACGCCCTAGCCCTGGATATTGAAAAACGTACTCCGTAAGTGCAGCACCACTCAACAAGCCTGCAAACTCAAACCCAAGAAGTGTAATCATTGGATTAATTGCGTTTCTCAAGGCATGTTTAAAGATAACTTTGCCCTCGCTCAACCCTTTTGCTCTCGCAAACTTAACATAATCGCTATCTAAAACCTCAAGCATGTTAGCTCTCATTTGTCGTTGCAACCCAGATAACGAAATTGTAAACAAGACAATGACAGGCAACACTAGGTGCTTAGACAAATCTACTATTTTTCCGAGCATACTCATTTCATTAAAATCATAACTAGTTAAACCACCTACTGGAAACCAACCCGTCTTAACGGCAAAAATAAGCATCAAGATTGCAAAGAAAAATGATGGAATTGCCATTCCTATACTAGATATTACAGTTAAAATCCTATCAAACGCAGTTTCTTTCTTAATTGCAGACAAAACTCCCAGAGGAATACCGACAATCCAAGTCATGAAGATTACAATACTAGTTAACAACAACGTGTTGGGAATGCGCTCTTTTAGTTTTGTAGAAACTTTTTCTCCAGCAGAAGTGTATCCCAAATCGCCTTGAACAAAAGATTTTGCCCAAGAAATGTATTGAATATAAATTGGCTTATCAAGTTTAAGTCTTTTCATTTCTTTGTTCAAGGTTTCTTGTGAAATCGAAGGGTTAAGCCTCAATTCCGCAAGAGGATCGACAGGCGAAAGTCTTATTATGAAAAAGCTTATCAGTGATACCAATATTAAAAGAGGTATCACTTGTAAAATTCGTTTAAAAATGTATTTGAATAAATTCATTTTTGCCTTTCAATAGATTATTCAATGTAAATTTCGTCCAGATTATAAATCAAACCGCTTAGAGAAGTTGGAAATATGTTCTTAAACTTCTTTCTGATTGCCGTAATTCTTATTGGCGAATACAAGTATATTATCGGTTTTTGATTATAAATAATAGTCTGATATCTGTCATAAAGAGGTTTTCGCTCTTCATAAGTAAGTTTTAGCGCACCTTCTCTAAAGATTTCGTCTAATTCTTTTTCCCAGTCCAATCTATCGTCTACCGTATAATCAGCTGGACGTTGATTAAACATGTGCAAACTACCTTTTGAAGTCCAAACATTTTTACCGTCATGCGGTTCTAATGGCGTACCTGTTAAGCCCATAATCGCCATCTCCCAATCGTTGGTATTTGTTAGCTTGTTCACAAGCGAATTAAACTCAACTGGTTTAAAATTCACCTTCATACCCAACTCTTCCAAATCTTGTTTAACCATAACTCCCAAGGCTTCTCGCTCAAGATTGCCAGCATTAGTGTACAAGTCAAATTCAACTCGATTATTTTCAGCATCATAAAGAACACCATTTTTCTCTTTGAAACCAGCTTTTTCTAAGCTCTTTTTTGCCACCTTCAAATCACACGGGTGACCTTTTATGTATTTATTAAGATAAATAGAGTTCAAGCTTTCTGCCGTAAACAAAGGTTCTGCAACGCCAGAGGCGATATTTTGAACCATGTTTTTTCTATCAACTGCCCAATCAATTGCAGCTCTAAAATCACGATTAGCAAACCATTTCTGCTTAATTGGGTTAACATAAGGTTTCCCATTTTTGTCCTTACGGTTATTCAAATTTATAACAAGAAACAACGTACCTGTATCTGGACCAAGATTATAAACTTTATAGTCAGAGTTTGGCTCGTTCAACTTATATTGAGCAACATTAGAGCCTCTAAGCCCCAAAACATCAATTTCCTTTGCCTCAAATTTTAATATTTCATTATTTGAATCACCAACTATCATGTATATTACTTTATCTAAGTATGGTAATTTTTCATTCTTTAAATTAATTTTGTAGTAATTAGGATTGCGTTCAAAAACAACCCTTTGAGCTGCAACATATTCTTTTAACCTAAAAGCTCCGCCTGAAATTATCGTATCTGGCTTTGTATCAGGGTTTAGAAAAGCGTTAAAAACTGATTCGCCTTTATCTGAATACGGTTTAAAATAATGTTTTGGCACTATTGGATATGATAATTGTCTTAAAAATGGTGCAAAAGCTCGTGGTGTCGTAAACTTAACAGTGTAATCATCTAGTTTTACTAATTCTGGCAACTGTCCGTCAATCTTCATAGCGTCCATTGTTGAAGGATTGCCTAAGCCTTTAAAAACAACTTCTTGGTACGTATACATTACATCATCAGCGTTAATTGGCTTGCCATCAGACCACGTGATACCGTGTCTTAGGTGAATAATATAGTCTTGCCCATTTATTTCAAAGTCTTTTGCCAACTGTGGCTGCACCTGCCCTGTACGAGGGTTTGTAGTTACCAAACCGTCATAAAGCATTCCTGCCATAGAAGAAGATGTTGCATCTTTTGTATTGCAAGGATTAAAAGTTTTAGGACCTTCACCAATCGTAGAAACAATTAGTTTC
Source organism: uncultured Candidatus Melainabacteria bacterium (assembly GCA_934757275.1). GTDB lineage: Bacteria > Cyanobacteriota > Vampirovibrionia > Gastranaerophilales > Gastranaerophilaceae > CAG-196. Next base: position 400 of record CAKVLN010000002.1, on the reverse strand, counting down.
CCGCCAAATTTTCCAATTGGGGCTTGAGATTGCAAATAATCCACCCCATTTAATGTTACATTCTTTTCTGGAGCTGGATATGCAGTCCTCTCTTGATTTTCAGAAATTGTCTTTAGCTCAATATTTTCTGGCATGTCTTTTTTGATACAAGCCTTTAAAAATATCCCTAATACAATAATAAGAACTAATAAACTTAAAACTCTCTTCATAAAAATAAGAATACCACGTTAAAAAACTTTTTTCTTAGTCCAGTAGGATAAGATTATATTACGAAATGTAACAATTTTAGAAAAATAGGTTCTAAAACCTAAAGTTTTTGTGTGAATGTGCCGTAAATCATGTAAAAGGGACTAAATAAAAAAGGAAAATGGCACAATTATGGGAATGGCAGCGTCACAAG
>CAKVLN010000001.1 GCA_934757275.1 uncultured Candidatus Melainabacteria bacterium | reverse complement strand
TCCATTTTCTGTACCCTTTCTTTTTTATACCACACTCGCTACTTTTGTGTGTCCACTTTTTAGGGTACAGTTCAGTGCCCTCCCTAGGGGGAGCGAATTTTCGGTAGGGCATAAGCCCGTAAGAGCAAATAATATGGAAATGACCAGTAAAAGCCATTTTGGCTTTGAGGTCATTGGAATATTATGCTCGCCCGAATAATTCAAGACAGGGTGCCGAAGGCGGGAGAGGGTTTTATTAAATTTTCAAAAATTTTTAAATATTTATTGTAAAATACTTTTATGGCACTGATTGAAATAAAAAACATCGTAAAAACCTACACAACTGGTGATGATTGCTTTAACGCTCTTAACGGAGTATCTTTTTCTGTAGAAAAAGGCGAGTTTGTCGCAATTATGGGAACATCAGGTTCTGGTAAATCAACCTGTATGAATACTCTAGGAACGCTAGACAGACCAACAAGCGGAAGTTACCACCTTGATGGTGTTGATGTATTTTCACTCAATCAAGAAGAACTCTCAGAAATCAGAAACCAAAAAATTGGCTTTGTCTTTCAAGGTTTTAACCTAATCTCAAGAACCTCTGCACTTGAGAACGTAGAATTACCAATGATATACAAAGGTATACCAGAAGAAGAACGACACAAACGTGCAAAAGAAGCCCTCGAAATCGTTGGGCTAAAAAATCGTGAAACACACATGCCAAATCAAATGTCTGGTGGTCAGCAACAACGTGTAGCAATTGCAAGAGCGTTAGTAAATGATGCACCGCTAATTCTAGCCGACGAGCCTACAGGAAACCTTGACACAAAAACTAGTATTGAAGTAATGGAATTTTTTGTGCGCTTAAATCAAGGTTTTAACGGCAAGGAAGGTAAAACAATTGTTCTTGTAACTCACGAGCCAGATATTGCAGAGTATTGTTCAAGAGTAATTCGTTTTAAAGATGGTAACATTGTTTCAGACCTACCAAAGGAAGAATGGTTAAAAATCAGAACCCGAGAAACTTAACTTTTCTTATGTTATTATATAATTATGAGTCGACACACCTATCTTAATGGAAGCGTAAAAAATGGGAATATAATGAGATGGCCAATCAACAATTTGGTTGTCTATATTGCACCCATGAAATTTTACTCAAAACCTGGTGAAGACGCAAAATACCGCAAAATGGTGCTTGACGCATTTACCGTTTGGTCTGCAGCAACTGGCGGGAAATTAAGATTTAGAGTAACAAATGTTTTACTAGAATCAAATATAAATGTTGACTGGAAACGTGTGGATAGACAAGCTCTCGGTCACTGTTACTTTAGTTGGGACGCACAAGGCAGGCTATATGGTGCTGAGGTTTCTATTGGGCTTACAGACGGAAGAATACACCAGCAGTACGATAGCGATATCGAAGTGTACCACACCATTCTTCACGAAGTTGGACACGCACTCGGCTTAAATCACAGTCCTTATAAATCAGATATTATGTACACTCCGCACCAATATGGTGTTTCTGCGTTATCCGAGAATGACAAACACTCTATTAATTGGCTTTACAGGTTGCAAGCTGGAGCATCAGTTAAACAAATTGCGTCAAAATATGGCATCTCAACCTCAACGGACATTGATTCTGTAATTAGAAAAATTGACTCTAAAAACGAACCAAAAGAAGAAACTCAAAAAATGCAACTTTCTACAAGACGTGATTTATTGGAAGAATCCGCTAATATTGGTGATTTGAAACGATACAACATGATGCTGCAAAATATCTCTCTTTCCTCCAATGTTAAGAATTATTTAAACAATAACAGACAAAAATAAGAAAAAGGGCAATTTTTATAAAGAAAAATACTTTATTATACTATATGATTGTTAAAAGCGTAAGGTTATAGTATAATGGAAGTCAATCCTATGAGTTTCAAAGCTAGTGTTTCATACAATAAAAAAGTTGAGCAGGCAAATACAGAAAGTCCTGCCAATCCGCTTAGGCTGAAAGCTAATTTATCAAGCTTGTCAGCACTTTCAAGCTACAATCAAATTTCTCTTCGCCCAAAATTTGATTACGATTCAATGGAAATTTTGACAAAGGTTGATGCCTTGTCTAAGCTTATACCACAAGATATGGAAATTCCATATAGCTTTAATCTGAACGAAATTAATGGCGAAAGAATTAACGCAAAAGACGGTCATTTGGCGTGTATTCGTGAATACGACAATGAAACTGTTCGAGATTACATACCGTCAAAAGACGGGCAAAAAGTTGCGCAAATTATAGAGCGTGACAGAAAAAATGGAATGGTCATTAGTAAAATCGAAAAGTCGCATAAAGAAAATAGCGAAGAAAAAATAAATGTCACAATTTATGATGACAAAATTAATGACAAATACACTATGTTTCAAATTCAAAATACAAATGTTTCAAGCATTACAGAATTTTTCGCTAACGGCAAAAAGTTTAGAACGCTAACGAAAGACACCTATACAAACAAGCCAACAAGGTATATGGAGGCAAAAGAAACTGACAATGGCGAATTTGTTTTTACGGACGCAAAATTAAATTCAAAAGGTGAAGTTAGCGAAATTAAAAAAGTATCTTCTAACAAGGAAGTTTGCATTAAATATGAAGGTACGCAAAAAATTGTTGACGTCAAACAAAAATTCTTAGAAGAATAACTTCCATTTCTTATGCTATTCGATATACTTGCCGTCAAAAAGTTCCATTACCATTTTTTCTTGGTCTGATTCAAGACGCTCTTTGTCTTTCTCGGTTTTTGGAGTTTCAGCAACTTCTTTTTCAGCTGAAACGGTTGGTTTTATAGCAGGTGCTTGCTCTTCAAACCTTTGCGGTGTATCTACTTTTTTTGCTGGAGCTGGAGGTTCAGCCTTTGGTTGCGCAACTGGTTGAGGAGTTGCTATTTTAAAGTTTTTTTTTACTGATTCAGCAGTAATTTCACTGTCGCCGCCTTGTGGTAGTCTTACCATAACAGGAACATTAGTGCTGAACATCAAACTAGCAGCTTCTTCTAGCATTTGTTTTTTGTTCGTGTCATTAATTTGAGCAACTAATTTTTCATTCTTGAAGGTAATAATAACCCCATCTGGAGCAATTTTTACTGGTGATGCCAAATTCAACAACGCCTTTGTTGAAGGACTTTTTACATTCATCAAAAGAGTTTTCCAAAGAGTTTGAATGTCGTTACCATCTGCCTTTTGTGACATAGGAGGTGGTGTAAACTCTTCTTGAACATCTACTGGTCGAGGTGCTTCTTGTCGTGGTGTTGGCACGGGTGCCATTTCGGTATGATTTACTTGTGGTTGCGCAATTTTCTGTTCTTGCACTGGAATTGGTGCAGGGCGTGTAACATGTGCAACTGGTTGTGGACGAGTTTGCGGAGTGAAGTTTCCACCTTCTAACGCTTTAATTCTATTTTGTAAATCAAGCAAGGTCGAATTTTCGCTCATATTCGCCAAATCAATCATACCAACCTCTAACCACAAATGCTGATTAGACGCTTGTTTAACCTCTTTAATATAATAAGTTATACGTTCTAGCAAAAATACGATTTGTTGAGTTTCCAATAAATCTTTTTGCTTAGAAAGTTCTGAAATTTGCGCCTCATTGAGTCCTGTCAATTCACTTAACAAATCTTGTTTGCAATTTTTTACGATAAGCAAATTCTTGAAATATTCAGATAAGTTTGTCAAAATTTGCAACGGCTCGTTTCCAGAATTATAAATCTCGTTCAAAATTTCAATTGCTTCGTTTGGTGATGAAGAAATGATTTTGTCACTCAATTTATTCAAAACATCAAACGAAATTCTTCCCAAAACTGCGTTAACGTCTTCTGCAGTAATTTCTTTTGATACGCCCAACAAGCTTAATTGGTCTAACAAAGAAATACTATCACGCATACCACCAGCAGAGTTTTTGGCGATTGTGAATAAAGCGTCGTCAGAAATATTTATTTTTTCTTCGTCAGAAATATATCTCAAATGTTTTACGATATCGTCAGTTGTAATTCTTCTGAAATCAAATCTTTGACAACGGCTCTTAATCGTATCCAAAACCTTGTGAACCTCTGTTGTTGCAAGAATGAAAATAACATTTTCTGGTGGTTCTTCCAAAGTTTTTAACAAAGCATTAAAGGCATGGTTCGTTAGCATGTGAACTTCGTCAATGATATAAATTTTGTACTTGCCATGCACTGGAACATACTGAATTTTCTCTAAAATACTCTGCGTATCTTCAACTTTTCTATTACTTGCAGCATCAATTTCAATTACGTCCATTGGAACAGAGTTCATAATATCTAAACAGCTTTCACACTCCCCACAAGGGTGAATTGTTGGTCCATTTTTACAATTCAAAGATTTTGCAAGTATTCTGGCAGTGGAAGTTTTGCCTGTACCACGAGGTCCCGTAAACAAAAAGGCGTGTGCAATTTTACCTAGCTCAATAGCACTTGTTAAGGTCTTTTTGATGTGTTCTTGACCGACAAGTTTATCCAGCGTTTGCGGACGATATTTTCTGTATAATGGTACATAATTTCCACTCATAGAATTAGTTTAACACAAAGGTGACAACATGTTAATTTTATAATAAAATACAGTTTATGAAGAAAGGGTTATTGTTTTTATTGTTGTTTTTGTTAGGTGCAGCTCAAAGCTTTGGCTATGAGTTAATTTTGCCAAGAGAAAAAAGTGCAATTTCAAATTCTAATTACGCCTTTTTTGTAGGTAAAGCAAACAACGGCGAAACCATTTCAATAAATGGTTGTCCAATCTATATCGCACAAAATGGAGCATTTGCGCATTCTGTAAAGTTAAAGATTGGCGAGAACAGAGTTGTTGTACGCTCTAACTACAACACACAAATTTATAACTTCTACAAAAATGCGCCAGTAAAAGCAACAGAAATCCCTGTTACAGATTTTGATATCAGAACTGTTGTCGTAAATCATGACAATACGCCGCTTAGAAGTACGCCTATTGATGGCGGTTTGAATAGAATTGCGCATCTATTTAAAGATACAACACTTCTAATAAACGGCTCAAAAGGACAGTTCTACAGAGTTTTCTTAGCAAAAGATAAAGTTGCATGGATAGCAAAAAAAGATGTTGATAACATTGAAGGCTCACAAACTGCAAGCTTTATTAACATGGATAGTAAAAAGTTTAAAAATGCGACTATTCAGACAATTTCTTTTAGCAAAAATCTTCCTTACACATTAGAAGAGAAAGACAAAGAAATTCTCTTCAAGGTTTATAATCCAGAATTGTCCGACAGTTCAGTTTACACTCTAAACCTTCCTAAACCAGAGAAATATTATTATAATATTGATTTAAAAGAGGGAACGTATACCTTCAAAATTAGTGAGCTTCCAAGTGCATTAGAGGAAATTACGGTCGTTGTTGATGCAGGTCACGGAGGTTCTGAAAAAGGTGCGATTGGGTGTTTAGGACAAGAAGAGAAAAACATTAATCTAAAAATCGCATTAGAACTCGCTGAAACTCTAAAAACACTCGGAGCAAATGTAATTATGACAAGAGAATGCGACGGTAATGTGTCTTTAAATGACCGTGTTGAAATTGCAAAAAAGAATGATGCAAATATTTTTGTAAGCATTCACCTTAATTCAATTGGCGATATTCCAATGAATATACACAAAAACCGTGGAACTAGCGTTTACTATTTCAACCCAAATTCTAAAAAATTCGCAGAGGTAATTGAAAAATCTGTTAGCAAAAACGCAGGCACTAGAAGAGATGGCGTCAAAACAGCAAGTTTTGCAGTAATAAGACCATATAATTATGTGGGAATTTTAGTTGAAACTGCATATATGACAAATCCTTGCGATTCTGTTCTTTATAATTCAGAAAGCTTTGCAGCAAAAGTTGCGAAAGGAATTGCAGACGGCATCATAGAATACGTTGGCAATCAATAAAAATTCCTATTTTTTCTTACTGACTTTTTTGAAAACCTCTTCAAATGTTTCAACAGGTTCTAAGCGATAGCCACAGTTTTCAGCAAGGGTACCGCCCATTTTAAAAAGTTCTTCTTGCGGATATCTCCTACAAATTCCTGGGCGTTTCTTGTGAATTTTGCATTTATGAGTTTCTTTATCCAAATTCATGCACTCAAAAACCAAGCCAGTTTCATCTTTATCAATAATTTTTAGATATGTATAAAAGGGGTGCAATTTTTGAAGTCTGTGAAATTCTTCCTCGGTCTGAATAACTTGTTTATGTTTTACATAAATTTTCTGACAACAACGACCGCAGGCGTTGCAAGAGCCTGTGCGATAATATTTTTTTCTCAAAATATACAAATAAAAAAACTTTTTTAACTTTTTAAACATTCACCACTCTTGATTTTGCAAGTCTGTATTCAGAAGTATTTTCTCCAGCTAAGCGCATTACCTTTGAATAGTATTTATTTGAAGTCACAAACTCCCCATTTTCATACAAAGCCTCACCTTTTTCTAAACAAGCTTTGATTATTCTTGCCTCTGGGTGAATAAAAGTTTTTATTCGCTCTATTTTATCACCAATTTCACCTTGTAAATCATCTTTTAGAATAACGCAATTTTCATACTCTAAAAGCGCCATGTGGTAATTATTGTCTTCATAATATCTATCTGCCCACTCTCTATGACCTTGATAACTCAAATCATCAAAGGTTGAATTTAATTCTTTAATTAACTGCAAAGTTTTTAAATACTCTGCTTGATTATGAATAACAAGCGGCAACAATCTTCTCATTGTACAATATGCTGCAGTATAATCACCTAAATTAATAAAAACAGAGGCTAATTTTTGTAAGACATCAAGCGATTTGTTATCTAAACTCAAAGCTTGTTTTAAAAATATCATTGCATGCATATTATCATTTTCTTCCAAATAAGCTTTACCTAAAGCCAAATTTATATCAAAACTTATCGGCATGTTTTTTACCGCAAATGTTAAATACTCAATCGCTTCCGAGTAATTTCTAACCGAAATTGCTCGTTGCGCCTTTTGCATAAACTCTTTACCAATCTCGTTACAGCGGCTTATACTATTTTTAATCGTTGAATAAGATTGTCCTCTATCTTTGGCATACTTTAAATATTTTTCGTAATAAAAAACAGATTGAAACTTCATATTTTTTGAAAAATACGAAGTCGCAAGATTTAAACATACCGCTTCATCATCAGGCTTGTAAGCATAAGCAGATACCCAATTTTCAATAGCATTTCTCAAATCTTCTTTTTTGTAATAAATATTGCCCAAATAAAGGTATGATGGGTTCTTAAAACTCTCTAACCCAATTGATTTTTTGAAATACTCCTCTGCTGGCAGCATATCATTGAGTTTGTAATAGCAACGTCCTATTTCATAATAAAGCTTGTACGAAATATGACTCGTATTAAGCATATCCAAATAAAGCCTCAATGCTGAAGAATAATCACCTTTTGAATAATAATTTTTTGCAGCCTCAAGTCTTTTATTTTCTAAATCTGAATTGTCGACAATATAATACTCAGACGATACCATAGGTGTATTCTATCACATTTATAGTTCTAAATCACCTAATAATTTAGAATTTGTTACAAGATCCTTCAACACGTCGTCTTCAAACACGTCTACAACACCATCTTTAAACAATTCTTGCATTCTCTGCAAATAAGAAGTGTCCTCTTTGTCGCTGGTTGCAATCTTAGTAAATTTGTTTATATCAAGATCTCTTTGAAAAAGCTGCATAGCATTAGAAGAAATCTCTGTCTTATCAACATAAGGGTTTGCATTATACCCTGCTTTTTGAAGATTAGCTCTTACTGACGCAAGATTAATGACATTGCTTGCATTGTTTAATTGAGAATTATAAAACAACCCATTATTATTATCATTAATGTTATTGAACATAAAGCCCCAATCCCCCCAATTATTTTCTTACATTATCATACATTTTTTTTAATTTGTTATCAACCATTTAGAGGAATTTTTCAATATTTAAGCACGTTTGAGAATTTTATGTAAACATTTGTAACAAAATTCTTCAAAACATTAAAGTTTTTCAAAATTGTGCCGATAGATATAATACAAGGCTCAAGAAAATACATTTATCGGAAAGGACAACAGGATATGTTAAAGAAAATTACAACCCCAAGCAATAATACATTTTCAGGAGTTGAATTTATATTAAGAGGGGCAAAAAAGCGAAGAACAATGGCAATCGCAAATGCAGTAACAATTAACGCAGAATCAGGAGTTCAAGCAAAATTGCAAGCTGTGAAGTAAATAAAAGCTATGTTTTGTTTTCTACTTGAAGTTATGAAAAAGACTGTCTAAATAAGATGGTTGAGAGTTTTAGCCTCCAAAATGTAAAAAATTTTGGAGGTTTTAGTTTGAAAAAAAATGTTTAACGTATAAACTTTTTATGCTAAACTTGATTTATAAGAAAAATAAGAGGGAATATTATGTTAGACATCAAATTAATTAGAGAAAATCCTGAAAAAATTAACGAATTACTAAAACGTAGAAATCCTGAATTGTCAATTGATAAAATTATTGAAATTGACGCAGATAGAAGAAAGATTCAAGCGCAAGCAGATGAGCTTAGAGCTAAAAGAAAATCTGAATCACAAAAAATTGGTATGATGAAAAAAAATGGCGAAAACACTGACGCTATTCAAGAAGAAGTTCGTAAATTAGGCGACGATGTTAAAGCATTAGAAGAAAAACAAGTAGAGTTAGACAATCTTCAAAGAGATATGCTACTTAGAACTCCTAACACACCAGATGAGTCAACTCCAATTGGTGCATCAGAAGACGATAATATTCCTGTAAAATTCTGGGGCGAGCCTACAAAGTTCAATTTTGAACCAAAAGCTCACTGGGATATTTGCGAAGAAAAAGGACTTGTAGATTTTGAACGTGGCGTTAAGATTTCACAATCAAGATTTACGCTATATAGAGGCAAAGGTGCTAGATTAGAACGTGCAATTATCCAATTCTTCTTAGATTTACACACAGAAGAACACGGCTATGAAGAAATTTTGCCACCATTTATGGCAAACGCTGCAACAATGACTGGTACTGGTCAATTACCTAAATTTGCAGAAGATATGTACAAATGTGTTGACGAAGATTTGTATTTAATTCCAACAGCAGAAGTTCCAGTTACAAACATATATTCAGGCGAAATTCTAAGCGAAGATGATTTGCCTAAATATATGACTGCTTACACTCCATGTTTTAGACGTGAAGCTGGTTCTGCAGGTAAAGACACTCGAGGTTTAATCAGAGTTCACCAATTCAACAAAGTTGAAATGGTAAAATTGACAACTCCAGAAGCAAGCCCAGAAGAGCACGAAAAACTAACTCGTGACGCAGAAATCTGTTTAGAAAAACTAGGTTTGCCATACAGAAGAGTTGCTCTATGTTCTGCAGATATCGGTTTCAGTGCAAACAAATGTTTCGACCTAGAAGTTTGGTTGCCTTCTTACAACGCATACAAAGAAATCTCAAGTTGTTCTAACTACGGCGACTTCCAAGCAAGAAGAAGTAACACAAGATACAGAACAAAAGATGGTCAAATCAGATTCGTTCACACAATTAATGGTTCAGGTCTTGCAGTTGGTAGAACTTTTGCAGCGATTGTGGAAAACTTCCAACAAGAAGATGGAACAATTATTATTCCAGAAGTTCTTAGAAAATACACTGGATTTGATAAAATTTAGTTAAAATTTATGAAATGATAAAAGGGGGCAATAAATTGCCCCCTTTTTATTTTTCATTTTTAACTAAATTTTTGATGTACTTTTCTTTCTCTTTATTTGCGAGGCAAAGATTTTTCACTTCACTTCCAAGCTGGTATTGAGACTACAAGTTGGTTTTATTTACCCCAAAAGTACCAAAAGAAAGAGAAAACACGCCATTGTTTCCGACGCTCTTACGAGCGTGTGACTGAATGGATAAACTAGCAGGCAAAGCCTGCACTCTCACGTTCGCTATCGTGGCTAATCGCCACACGCTCACGCTCAAACCGCCCTAGTTACGAATGCGGGTGGGTAACAAAAAGGGTTGCTACAAAAATCCTTGTTTTTGCAATAACGCCCAACTAGAAGGCGCACTTTCCAGTCATTACGAGGAGCGTGAGCGACGAAGCAATCGATATAAATGCCCAAACTACTTTTGACTCAAGCTCTCAAATATGCTAATATAACTCTATGAGCAGATTATCCGAACGCATAGAAAATTTTAACAAAGCATACGAACTTTTTGCAATGGCAAGAAACGAATATATTAACAACAAATCAAACAATATTAATAGACTTGCTTTAGTGCAAAGCTTTGAAATTATAACAGAGCTAGGCTGGAAGGTTCTAAAGGATTATTTAGCCTCAAAAGGTATTGAAGTTTTTACACCAAAAGATTGCATAAAAGAAGCTTTCACTATCAATTTTTTGCCAACGGCGCAAATTTGGATTGATATGGTGAAAGATAGAAATTCTAGCTCGCATGAGTACGATATGGAAAAAGTAGACCTTATTCTCGAAAAGATTAGTCTTGAATATTACGATGAAATCACAAGGTTCAAAGAACAGATAGGTTTTATAAGTGAATAATTTTGGACTTCCTGATAGAACAATGCAAGAATTGTTGGATTATTTTAAAACCAAACCCAATGTCGAAAAGGTTTATATTTTCGGCTCTCGTGCAAAAGGAACTTTTCACAATGGCTCTGATATAGATTTTGCAATCTCGTTCAAAGATAATGATAGCTCCTCTTCTGGAATTGCTGACGAACTTTATGACTTACCAACACCTTATAAATTTGATGTGATAAATTACAAAACCTTAACTCATGAAGGTATGAAAAATAGTATTGATAAAGATGGTGTATTGTTTTATCAAGCAACTGATGAAACATAAAACCAATATATCCTTATCAACATACTCTTAATATAACTTAACGTATATATTGACAGACCTCCTTGTTGGGCGTAGCATTTATAACAATATTTTTTTAAGGAGGTATAAATGATTCAACCAATCGGTGCTATTAGCTATAATAAATTTTATAGCTCAAAAAAACAAAATTCAAAACCTGCATTCAAAGCTTTTTACGACCCAACCTGTCCGCACATTACAGCGCAAATGCGAGCAGCTCAACCTAAAGACGCACTTGATCAAATTGCGGATAAGGCAAAAGAAGCTATTAGTAAATTAAAGGATACTTTCTTTAATAATTTGCCAGCAGATGCAAAAGACACACTAGTTCAAGGTTCAAGTAGTAACTCAATGTTGCAAGATATGTTAGCAGAATCTACCAAATCTTTTAACGCAAAAGGTGGATTAGAAATCGTTGATGGTAGCAATTTATTTAATAGCGCAACTGGTATGCATACTCATATCATGCCAGACGGAACACCAATTAGTTACTCTGGCGATATTGCCTCAGCAACTCCAACAGATATAGCTGGCGACGTAGCAGAAAGTCATTTGCAAATTTTAGATGCAAATAATTTCTTTAACCCAGATAACGGTATCCTAACACATATCACACCGAGTGGCGACGCATTACCTGTTGATTTAAGCGAAATTCTCGATGGTAGTGGAGCAACTGAGACATTTTTGAGCGAGATGGCAGATACAATTATCGGTATTTTTGACGGTTTATTTTAAATAAGGGATATTAAATTATGAGAATTTCAGCTATACAGACATATAATCCACAAATCAAGAATTATAAGACAAAAAAACAACAACGCCCAAACGAAACCAGACCAAACAATCAAATTACGTTTGGCACATCAATTGTATCAGGCGCTTGGCTTATTGGTAAAACTGCTAGTGAAACTAATAAATGCTATAACCTACGGAAAGAAGTTGAAAAAGTTATGAGTGCTTTTAATGCACCCAAAGAACATCTGAATGATTTAGCAAATGCAGTGCTAACATTGAGCAAAATGAAAGAACGCTTTAATTTTGTAGAAACACTCGGTGAAATGACCAACGTCATTGAGGAAAGACCCAATATTGATAATATGCAAGACAAAGCTCTTAAAGAAATCTTTCCTCTTATGGACGACAAAAGTGGTAAAAATAGAGTTGCCAAAATTACTTTGATGGAAACAATTTATAATTCTGGGAATTCTCTTAACGAAGATTATATAAAGGCTTTTGAAGCTTTACCAGATAACCTTTATAAAGGTTTTAAACAAACTTTGGTGGAGAAAGCTATAAACATATTTGATGTACATGGTAGTGGAGAAGAATGTCTATATGGTTTGCGTTTACTGAAATCTATTGAAAAAGATGAGTACAAGGATTATTTGAAAAATATTATTCCAGAATATAAAAACTTGCTCACCGCTATTGATTGCTTTGCTTTAAAAAATTTAACAAAAGAACATAACGATGCATACGAAACTTACTCAAATAATTTTCTGTACAAAGGAGAATGGAAAGAACATTATCAAAAGATTTTCTATTCAATAGTTGGCGCATTAGGTAATGATATTCCAAAATTAGCAAAGAAATTAAATATCGATGAAGTTTGTGCTAAGGATATTATCAATGATCTTCAAGCAAGGTCTGCAGCAGAAAAAGCTCGAGAACCAGAAGAAAAAATTACAATTCTATCTAAAAGATTAGAGGAAAAATTTGCAAATGGATTAGTTAAAAAGCCTAAAAGAGCAGACGATTATGGTGACAGATACTATGCTTTAAGTTTATATGAAACAAACATAGATTCTTTTATCAATAAAACAGAGTTTGCAAAAGAGTTTAAAGAATTTTATAAAACTGAATTAGATAAGATTAAACGTGACACAAAAAAAGCTCTAAATGCGGTAATTGAGGAAGAACAGTATCAGAAAGCGAGGAATACTTGGTTGGCGTTTGGTGTCTAAAACGCCTGTATCAAAAACACTTTGATTCCATTATCAAGTCGTTCAATTCTTTTAACATATCTATAATCAGTCGGACTTGTCAAAATCAAAACAACTGCTGGCGATTTGCCTGTTAGTTTTGAATAATAAAGGGCTTGCCCGATTGATTCTGCCCATTTTTTTGCAAAATCAAATTCAATTGCATAATCCTTTGTCATGCAATCCACTCTTGTCATATCCCACAAAATAACTTCTTTGCGCCCAAAATCAGGTGTGCACCATTCATTTTCATAATACATTTCTACTTGATTTGGTTTCATTTTTTGTGTTTCATAAAGGTTTTTAGGAACATAACTTAAACCAAAGTAGTAAATACCTGTTGCCATAAGTAAAAAGGTAACTATAAAATGAATAGTTTTGTTTTGGTATTTTTTACGTGCCATAACTTAATTTTATTTCCTAACATTTTCTAGCATTTTATGAAAAAGCCCAACCAATTTATCAACAACATCGTTGTTGTTCAGATATTTTCTTCTATTTGTTAAAGACATAGTATCAAAAACTGTAACATCTTTGCCTAGCAAATAGAATTGGTCTTCGCCAAAATAACAGATTTGGTCTTGCAATAAAACATAGTCTGGATACTCTTTTGTTGCTTTTTCAAACCCTTTAGCTATTTCTGGGTTAGTGTAAGCGTGTGGGAAATGATAGAATTTTGCACCAAAATTCGGATTATTATTCTCTACTTTTGAAATTAACATCGTGTTTTTATACCTTTATTTACCTAAATCAATCTTTCTTATATCTCTTGCGGTTTCAATAGAATATTGTTGATGAATTGGTTCAGCAAATGCTCCAGTTTTTTCGTTATAATTTTTGCCAACTTGAAGTTTATACTTGTGTTGTTTTGGGGTTAACCCAAAGTCGTCCATACAATTTGCGGCTAACCAGCCCATACTTAGTCCAAACATTGCACCACCAAAAGTAGCTACTAGAAAAGCTGCAGGACTAACAACCCCTTCAACAAAGGCAGTTGCTAAACCAGCAAGAGCACCAATTCCAGCTCCACCTGTTAAAATTCTTGAAACTTCAATTTCGCTTAAATTTCTTCTTTTTGAAGTTTTTTGTTTCTTAATAACGACATCAAACTTTTCAGCACATTCTTTTATTGATTTATTAGCTAGAACATCTTCTCTGCTTAAAACATCTCTACCCCATGCAGGACGGTAAAAAGTCATTTTTTTAGGCATAATAAGTCCATTAAAATTTGTATTTTGGCTTTGTATATTTTGTACTTTCATCGTTTCTCCTTGTCTATAAAGCCAACTCTTCTCTAAATCAATATTACTTTACAACTTCTAATGTTTCGTAGTCATTCAAATATGGCAAATGCTCTTCTGTAATCAATTCACCAGGGAGAAGAATTGAAATCCCAGGAGGGCATTCAGCAACGACTTCAGCAGAAATGCGACCAATTGCGTCCATTTTTGAAATAGTTTCTTTTTCTGCATAAAAAGCATCTCTTAAACTCATTTTAATTTGTGGTTCAAGCAGTGGCATGTGTTTGCGATTTTCTAGATAATAAATATCTTGATAATTTGTAGTAGCGATTTGCTCTAATGAATCAGCCAAATACTTGAAATCTGAACGTTTATTGCCGATATTACACAAAATCAAAACACCAATATCAGAGGCTGACTCAACTTCTATTCCAAAATCAATTTCAAGAATTGATTCTAGTCTTTTTCCAGAAAGTCCATCAATTCTTATAAACACTTTCGTAACATCTGTTTTGTATCCAAAATCACCTTTAAGTTGGTGTAAATTAGGAATTGCGTCTAATCTTGTTCTTAGATATTTTGCATTTTTCACGGCTCTTTCCAAAAGTTTTTGTCCAGCCTTTGATTGCAAATTTGCTCTTGCTGCGTCAAGACTTGCTAATAGCATTAAAGATGGGCTTGTTGTATGCAAAAGTTTCAAAGCCTTTTCAACTGCTGCAACATCTAAGCAAGAATCTTTAGAAATATGCAACATTGAACTTTGGCTCATACTTCCACCTGTTTTGTGAAGTGAATGAACGACTGCATCTGCACCTAGTTTTAAAGCCGTTTCAGGAAGGTGTTTGTTAAAGTTCCACAAACAACCATGTGCCTCGTCAACAATTAGCGGAATGCCGTATTTTTTGCAAACTGTGCTAATTGATTTTATATCAGAAACAACGCCTTCATAAGTCGGATTAGTTATCCAAACCATTGAAACCTCGTCGTTTGCCTTGATTAATTCTTCAATTTTTTGAGCGTCAATATTCCCCCAAACTGACCAATCGTCAATCTTGTTAGGACAAACCCAAACAGGTTCTGCGCCAGAAATAATCAAACCCGTCAAAATTGAACGGTGACAATTTCTGTTTACAATTATTTTCTGCCCTTTTTTCGTAAGAGCCATTGCTAGTGCCAAATTCCCAGCAGTTGAACCGTTTAGCAAGAAGAAGGTTTTTTTTGCACCAAAAGCAGCAGCAGCAAGCTCTTGCGCCTCTTTTATAGGACCAGTTGCGGGGTGAAGAGTACCCAAATTATCAAACTCATCTGTTGTGTCAATATTCAAAGCTTTGTCACCAATAAGTTTTCTAAAATCTTTAAAAATCGCTTTTCCCTTTGTATGCCCTGGAATATGAAATTGATAAGTAGGATTTTCGTAAGCATTTTTTAGAGCATCAACGATTGGTGCTTTTACTTTAACAGTTTCTTTTATTTCATTCTTTAAATCTTTTACCACTAATTCGTCCCTTTGATTGATATTGACACTTAATATATAATACTTGAAAAAAATATTTTTTGCTAAGAAAAGCTTGCTTATGTAAATATTTGTTAAAGTATTTTTTTATTACTCACTTTTGGTACTACCAGACAATAAAATTCAACCAACTGAACTGTTGTAAACTCCGCTTTTTATTGCTATCATATACTTAATTCAAATGAAACAAATTCTTAATAAATATATAATACTGATTTTTGGTGTCTACGCATTTTGGATTGGAGGAGTCCCTGTAATATTTTCCAAAGTGCTGCCTGTTGTATGCGAAAATATTAGCGTTAACAGTGATTACAACGTAGAAATCGTTAACCCAAAACTTATATTAAACGTTTTGCCAAAAGCTAAATTTAAGGCAATGAAGATTGCCGTTGAAAATAAAAGCACTCAAGAAGTCACAACAATCAACAACTTTAAAATCGATGTAAGACTTTTACCTTTGCTAACTGGAAGGCTACATATCAATAGCATTACTGCCGACAGCCTATTTGTAAAAGCAAATATCAATCAAGAAATCGAATTAGACAAAGATTTCTTCAAAAACTTAGACAAATCAAAAATCAAGTGCAACATGCTTAAACTTAACGAGTTTTCTGTTATTCTTGAGCAACAAGCAACAAAAATTCCAGTTATGTATTCTGGAAGTGACGTATTTTTTAAGAAAAATCGTCGATACCTAAAATTGTATGCTGATACGAAATTTAACATCAATAAAACGATTTCAAACGCAAATATAAAACTATATTTACCTAAAAACAATGACATTAACAAAAGTATCGTTGATATAAAAGTTCAGAATTTAGACCTAGAGCCAATTTGCGATTTTCTAAGGCAGTATTTGCCAAACGATATAGTAGAAAGCAAAGGTATCATTGATATTGTTGTTGATAAACACAAGCTTAACGCTGAACTTCAGAATTGCGCTATTATTATGAAAGATAGTGCAAAATCAATGATTTATCCAGAATTGTTAAAGATTGATGCTGATTTCAATTTGACAAGCAAAATAATTAATTTTGATTCTATACGCATTGAATCTGACAACATTCACACAACTTTGCAAGGTTCTTTTTCTAATTACTTAGACAAATCTTTGTCTGCAATAAACTTGAATGTTCAATTGGATAAATCAAGAGTTGAAGATTTTGTGAATTTGTTACCACCAATCGTGGTTGAAGAATTTAATGTTTACAAACTCAAAAAATACAAATTTTATGGCGATGTAATCGGCAATTTTTCAATTAAGGGTGATATTTCTGAACCTGATATTACAGGTGATGTTTACATTGACAATGGTATCTTAATAAAACCAATACCAAACGCAAAAGGTGCGACTGTAAAGCTTGATTTTACTGGTCGTTACATAAATTTTGATGTGTTTGTGCCAGCAGGCGGAGCAGAAAAAGTTTGGGTAAAAGGCGGAGTTGAGTTATATAACGTAAAATACGCAGATATGCGCATTTGGAGTACAAAGAATGTTGATTTAGCGACTGCAGAAGAAAAAGTTATTCCTATTCATGAAATCTTGAATTTTGTAATTGGACCTGTACCTATTATGGACGTTAAAGGCGTTGGCAACATTGACATAATTGTAAAAGGCAACCGAAAAAATCCTCATGTTTGGGGTGGTTTGAATTTTAGAAACGTTAAAACTTTCTTTAACGAAATTCCAAACCTTATTTTAACAGACGCTGAGGCAACCTTGAATTTTGACGACCAGAACGCTAGCTTTGTCACAAAAAAAGGTTTGGTAAACGGCAAAAACATTTCTATCAACGGAACTTGCAATTTGTACGGCAAATTTGATTTTGATGTAAATACAAAAAATCAAGAAATCGCATATTTATTCAATGCAATTCAAACTGCCACAATGATTGATGACGTTAAAGCAATGTTACCAAAACTAGATTCAATGGACGGTTTGATTGATTTAAACTTGAAGGTATTTGGTGCTGTTAAAGATATTGAAGATTTAGCTTTCAATAAAAACTTTTTCACAAAAGGAACTATCAAGCTTTTAGGTAACAAATTCGGAATGCAAGGACTAGAGGTTAAAAATACCAACGGTACACTAGATTTTGATGGTAAAAATGCGAATGCAGATATTACATCTTTGATTGGAAATTCAAAATTAACTGCAAGAGCGAGTGTTAAAAACAATTTTGTTGACGCAAATATTAGCATTCCAAAACTAAATTTAAATGATTTGACACCATTAAAAAGCGACTTGCAAAACGATATTGGCAATATTTTTGTTGATGTTTCTGGCAAATACAAAGGCAAGCTTGACCCAATTGAACTAGATAAAGTTAGTTTTATTGCAAAAATTCTTGGAGTTGGACCAAATAATAAATTAAAGGTCTCAAATGGCATAGTGACTTTAAACAATAATAAATTGAAGATTTCTAATATTAAAGGAAATCTAGCCGATAGCCAATTTAATGTAAATCTTGATATTGCAAATGTTACTGGTAGACCTAGTGTTAACGGTATAATTGGGCTGAAAGAATTTGACTTATCTACGATTAATGCACTTATGAATTATACAATTATTCCAAAAAACATTAAAGATACGCTAAATACCGTAAGATTTAATGAAGGCAAGAAAATAAACTTAAATGCTAAAATAAGTCATAATAGAATTAATGCATACACTGATTTGGGTGGCTTATCTTTCATTTACACACCGCTAGAATTGCCTGTTAAAATAATAAACGGCAGTTTGATTATGCGTAACAATGGACTAAGACTTAACAAAATAAACCTTCTAGCCGATGATATGCCAATACTTGTGGACGGTGAAGTTTATGATTTGTTTAACAAACAAAACTTTAATCTGTATTTCAATTCTAAGCCACGCCAAGATTTTATTGATAAATACATAAACAAAAATCAAATTTATCCATTGAAAATAAAGGGCGATATTGTTTATTCTGCTCGTGCAAAGGGTGTTTTGAACAATTTTGATTTAAAAACAGATGTTAATATGGCAAAAGATTCAAGTATTTATCACCTCGGAGCAACTGTTGGCGACATAGAAAATGCTATTGTTTTGAATTTAGATACCAAAATTTTAAACAAAAATATTTTAAAAATCAGAGAATTTTCTTATGACAAAATTATTTCTTCGCAAAGTGGACGAGAAACAAGATTAAATATGCTCAAATCTCACGGTGAAATTGATATTTTAAAAGACGACTTGGGTTTTAAAGACTTAATCATAAAAACTCATAACCCAACCGATGCAAGAATTTTCAACATAATTTTCAGAAAACCTAATATTAAACAAGGACAATTTACTTCTGATTTGCGATTTAATGGTAAAGCTTCTGCACCAAAACTCTTGGGCAACTTCCACATTTTTGAAACAGATATACCATTTTTGGATACAACAATGAAGAACATAACGTTCTTGTTCAAAGACAAAACAATTGATGTATACTCAATTGGTGAAGTTTTGGGTAATGATATAAAAGTTCAAGCGGTTATGCGCAATAAATTAACTCCACCTTATTATGTTGAAAAAGCAACGTTAGATACAAAACTTTTAGATTTGAATCATATTGCAAATTTAATAAAACTATCGCAAGTTGATAATAATGCACAAAATTTTGATTCTTTGGCTGAATTTGATTTGACGAATGTTGTTATTAAAAATATGAAAATGAATGCCGATAGCATTCATCTTAGAAATATTGTTGCTGAAAACTTTGAAGCGATAGCATCTTTAAACGAAAAACAGATGTTCAATGTTCATAATTTTAAGTTTAATATTGCAAATGGAACTCTGGGTGGATATTTTAATTACAATCTTAAAAATAACAATACTGGCTTAAAACTAAAAGCTCGTGATATTGACGCAAATGACCTTTCAATTGCCTTGTTTGATTTGCAAAACCAAATTTACGGTGATTTGACTGGTGATATTGCGCTCTCTTGCAATGGCATTGATTTTGAAAAATGTATGCAAACTTTAAATGGTCATACAAATTTTAGCGTTGCAAACGGTAGAATGCCAAAATTAGGTTCATTAGAATATTTATTAAAAGCAGGAAATTTAGTTAAGGGCGGTTTGACAGGCGTTTCTATAAACAGTGTTATTGATATCATAACTCCGCTAAAAACAGGGAATTTCTCTGATATCATTGGTGATATTACAATAAAAGACGGCATTGCAGATGATATTGAGATTACAACTCGTGGTAAAGATTTGAGCTTGTTTATAAGTGGTAATTATAACTTTGCAAACTCAAATGCAGAAATGGAAGTTTTAGGACTTTTGTCTAAAAAGATTTCTACAATGTTTGGTCCACTCGGTAATGTGTCACTCAATACTTTGCTAAATGTAATTCCAGGAGTTGATTTAACCAAAGAAACAACTATTTTGGAACACATAAATAAAATTCCAGGAATTGAAATATCAAATAAAGCTTATCGTAAATTTGTTGCCGAAATCAAAGGTAATATTAACGGTGATAACTATGTAACAAGTTTTAGGTGGATAAATTAATAGAAAAGATTTTACAATAGCTCTGTCCTGAAAGAGAAAGAACCATATAGTCTGCTATTTTACCCTTTTAATGACTCAATTATTCGCTCAAATTTCATGCTTCTTGATGCTTTTAGGAATAATTTATTATCTGGTGTTATGTTTGCTTTAATATAAGCCACAGCTTCTTCAATGCTTGTAAAATGTTGTGAATTGCAATTTATCACCATATCAGAAATATTTTTTGACAAATCACCAATCGTAAGCACGCTGGCATTTTTTGCAAGTTTTTTGTGGCTATTTATATAATTTCCCAGCTCTTTATGGTACTGAACTTCTTTTTCACCAAGCTCTCCCATGTCGCCCAGAACAAGAACATACTTATTATAAAGTTCTAAAATTGTGTCAACAAACGCACGCATAGATTCTGGATTGGCGTTGTAGCTATCATTAATTATTTCATAACCGCCAGCCTTCACTGCTTCCCAGCGTTTTTCAATAGGTGCGTATTGCATAAGTCCTGTTTTAATTTCTTCAAAATTCATGCCGAGTTTTAGCCCTGTATTAATTGCAGCCAATGCGTTTTCGATATTGTAGTCACCGCCAACATTGAGTTCAAAAATTTCATTTTTGTATTTGAATTTTGAATAATGTGCAGTCTTTTCTAAAATTTCTACATCATTGATGGAATAATAAATCTTTTCACCATCAAACTCAACAGTCTTTTTAATCAATTCATCATCGTGTGCAATAAATACGTTTCCTCGCTGGTATTTAACGATTTCACACTTTGCTTTTGCAATATTTTCTCTTGAACCTAAACGTCCAATGTGCGCAGTTCCGACATTAGAGATGATTGTAATATCAGGTTCTGAATATTTTGACAAAAGTTCGATTTCGCCCAAACCTCGCATACCCATTTCAAGAACTAAAACTTCTGTATCGTCTGGAGTTTCAAAAATTGTTTGGCAAAAACCTATCTCGTTATTATGGTTGAGTGGAGTTTTAAAGGTTTTAAATTTTGCGCTCAAGGTTGATGCTACAAGTTCTTTTGTAGTCGTTTTCCCAGAACTTCCAGTAATTGCAACTACCTTAAAATTAAGTTTTTTGCGTCTGTAATTTGCAAGTTCAAGGTAAGCGGTTAAAGTGTTTTCAACCTGCAAATTACCGTCAATGCCTGTGCAAAAAGCACCAACTGCACCTTTTTCAAGAGCTTGAGGAATAAATTTTTCGCCATCAAAAGACGCACCTTTTAGTGGTAAATAAAAATCTCCGTTCTTTATGGTTCTTGTATCTGTTGAAAGATTTACCTCTAAATTTTCATCAATTTCTTTAATTACTTTTGCATTTGTTGCTTTAATAAGTTCTTTTATTTTCATGTTCACTCTCTTTTTTGTTTTAAAACCCTCTCCTGCCATTAAAGCTTGCTACGTTCAATAAACGAAAATCACTCCCTCCCTTGGGGGAGGGTGCCGAAGGCGGGAGAGGGTTTTATAAACATTTCCCAACCATTTGTCCTTCTAATTATATGTCGAATATTTTTGAGGTACAATTAGTTTATGAATATTATAGAAGAATTTGATACGATTACAGCTCCTGCAACTCCCCTTGGCATGGGTGGTGTTGGCGTTATAAGAATTTCAGGCGATAAAGCCTTTGAAATCATAAACAAAATTTTTACAAACACAAATTTTAAACCACGAACTTTTAACCATGGTTGGATTAAAGAGGGTGATACAAAAATTGATGAAGTAATTGTACTTCCATTTTTTGCACCAAACAGTTACACTGGCGAAGATGTTGTTGAGATACAATGTCACGGCGGAATTAACGTGGTAAAAAACATTCTAAATCTTGTGCTTAAAAATGGGGCAAGAATGGCTGAAAAGGGTGAGTTTACAAAGCGTGCGTTTTTGAACAAAAGAATGGACTTATCTCAAGCAGAATCTGTTGCAGATATTATCCACGCAAAAACTGCAGACTTTGCGACAGTTTCAATGAAGAATTTGTCTGGCGTTCTTAAAGAAAAAATCAATGAAATAAAAAACGATATTTTTGAAGTTTTATCAAGAATAACCGCAGGCATTGATTTCCCAGAAGATGTAAGAGAGCCTGAATATTCTTATTTGATAGAAAATTTTGAAAATATTTTAGGCAAAATAAATAGTGTTTTAGCTGGTGCAAAAACCTCCAACATATTTAGACAAGGTGCGTCTGTCGCAATTGTCGGCAAACCAAATGTTGGTAAGTCTTCGCTTTTCAACGCTCTTTTGAGTCTTGATAGAGCAATTGTTACGGATATTGCTGGAACAACGAGAGATGTTCTTCGTGAAACTCTTGATTTAGGAATTCCTGTAACTCTAATTGACACGGCTGGTATCAGAGAAGATGAAGAAGTTTCTAAGGTAGAAAAAATTGGTATTGAATACTCAAAACAATCTCTTGATGAAGCTGATTTAGTCTTGTTTATTTATGATGCGTCAAAAGGCTTAGACGATGATGACAAAGAGGTGCTTGAACTTTTGAAAGACAAAAACTACCTTCTTATTGCTAATAAAGCTGATATTGCAAAAGATGAAAACGCACTTTGTATTTCAGCACTAACTGGCGAAGGCGTAAGTGAACTTAAAGAACTTTTGAAACAAAAAGTTTGCGATATTCAACCAGAAGGCTTAGAATTTGTAACAAATGCTCGTCAACAGGCTTGTTTAGAGAAAGCCAAAGACGCAATTGAGCAAGCTTTGCTTGCCTCAAACCTAAACGAGTTGCAAGATTTAATTTCAATTGATGTAAAATCAGCACTTCTTGCTCTAGACGAGTTAACGGGCGAACTTGTGACTGATAATATTTTAGACAAAGTGTTTGAACATTTTTGTATTGGTAAATAAGCGTAAAACTCCGTTTAAGGAGTTTATTTAAAAATCTAGTGGAACAAAATAAAAAAAAGGTTTAGAAGAAGTGAAAACTATAAAAATTAAAAATCAGGTTTCAAATACATCTTGGCAAGACATATACGTGCTTATAGCAATATTTCTTGTGCACGCAATAATTGATATTACAATTATAGTAATATGTTTGAATACAGGCATGAACCTTTCAGAATTTGTAGCTTATGTTTTTAATAATTTTGTTCAAGGGGAGTTTGAACTTAAATTAATTATTTTAGATCTTATATTTGCTCCTATTTTTTTGTTTGTAGCAATTGTAAATGGTATTTATAAAAGATATTTAGATGATAAGTTCTCAAATCTTGATAAAAAGGCGATTAATGATTTTATTTTTTATAAAGAAGGGGTAAGTGTTCGATACAAAAATGCAGATGTTCCTCAAAAAAATATAATGTATAAAAATATTAAACAAATGAGATACACAATTAGTGCTATTGATACTAGCAGAGGTCCTTGTATTAATAATTCATTCGTTACACTTGTTGATATTGACGATAATATATACAAACTCCGTTTTTTCCCTGTTAATATGAAGAAATTATATAAAATAGCTTGTTATGCAAAATACATGCAAAGTTTTGAATATACTATTAATGGTGGCGGGAAAAAATTGCGTAAATGTCTTGAAAAGAATTTCAAGAAAATTATAGCAAATGGCTATAAAATACCAATTGCCTTACTTTTACCAGAAATAGTTCTATATATATTATTTGGAATATTTATTTTATCAATAGGTTTTATTTTGTATATGCAAATACCTGCACATACTAACGATATAGAAAAAGAATATGCATCTTATGTTGACAATGGATACAGTTATTATCAAAATGGACGATATGATGATGCACTAAGAGAATATGATAAGGCCTTAAATATTAATAAAGAAGATCACGTTCTTTATTATTATAGAGCTTTAGCTTATCAATACAGAGGACAATATAATAAGGCAATAGATGAAGCAAATAAAGGAATTGAGTATATAAATTTAAAATCTACATATCATTATGCAAAAAATATTAAACTAATTAAAGATGACATTGGTTTGTATGATACACTTGCAGATTGTTATATGCAAATCAAGCAGTATAACAAGGCTTTAGATTCAATAAATTATGTCATCGAACATGTTAGTTACAAATACACTGACGCATATTTTAAAAGAGGCATGTGTAAATTTTATCTAGATGATAAAGCTGGCGCATTAGCCGATTTTTATAAGCATCGTGAAATTATTAATACATATTTAGAAGATCAAAATAGTACTGAATACAAAGCTTTGTATCCAATGTATACAAATAAAAATTTGGAAAATGTTAATTTATGGATAAATGCTTGCAGATACTAAAGTGAGGAATTTTCAAAACGCCAAACTCATACAAAAGGTTGACTAATTTTGAGATGTGTAATATAATGCAAATGTGGAGTTTATCTCTACGTTATTTTGATGAATCTCATATATTATTTTATTGATAGGATTATTTTTAAGTAGTGATATTTTTATTATTTTAATTGGTTAAGAGGCTTTTATTATGTATGTAAACAAGTGCATTAAGTGTGGTGCTGAATTTGAAACAAAGAACCCCAAAAGAGTGATATGTCCTAATTGTCTATACGCAGATAAGGGAAATGACTCAACAGAAGAAAAACCTATGCAAAGCTATAGCTCTTATAGCTCATATTCTGCTGATGCAAGACCAAGAAGTTATGACAGACCGCAAGGTGGTTACAGAAACAACAATTACAACCGTGATGGCGGATATAATCGTGATAATGGCGGTTACCAAAGACGTGAAGGCGGATATCAAAGAGACAACGGCGGTTACAGAGATAATAGAGGCTATTCTTCACAAGGCGGTTACAACCGTGACAACAGAGAAGGTGGTTATCAAAGACGTGAAGGCGGATACCAAAGAGAAGGTGGCTACAATCGTGATAACAGAGGCGGCTACCAACAACGCAGACCACAACAAGGCGGTTTTAGAAACAATTACGCAAGCGGAAGACCTGGACAAAGACGTCCAATGCAGCGTAAACCGCAAAAACCAGCCAGACCATTACTTATTAGCAAGGAGCAGTTGGAACAAATTGAAGTATTATATAAAACAATGCTTCCTTTGCCAAACCCTGATTGCCACGAAGTAATTGGCGCACATTTAGGCATTGAACCTCAAAAAGTATTTTTCGGAATCAATTTGGTTCGTCAAAAAATGATGTTACCAAAACTTCCCTTCCCAAAACGTAAATTGGCGATTACTCCAGACCAAATGATGGCTATTAAAGCTTTGTATGAGCCACTTTTACCACTTCCTCCAATTGGCTGCCACAAAATCATTGCAGCACAACTTAAAATGGACGAATGGCGAGTTCACGTTGGTATTAAATTAATTCGTGCTCAACTTGGTCTTGACAGATGGAACGAGGATAGAGCGGATAAACCTGCAGATTATCTAGTTGCAAAACACTCTAAGCCAGAGGATAAAGTTGTAGCTGCGGTTAAGACAGAAAAAGCTGAAGCAAGTGAAGAAACTCAAAAGGCTGAAGAAACAAAGGCTGAAGTTGCACCAGAAGAAGTAGTTGCAGAGAAGCCTAAACGTGGAAGAAAACCTAAGAAGAAAGAAAATGAAGAAGAATAATTTTGTTTCAGTAGGAAAAGTTCTTAATTTTCACGGTGTTCAAGGTGAGGCAAAACTAGGTTATTCCAAGAATAGAGAGGAATTTCTGGCAAATCTAAAAGAGGTTTATATTCTAAAAAATGGAGAATATAAACCAATTGAAGTGGCAAGAATTAGATTCACTCCAAAATGCGGTATTATTAAATTTAAAGGCATTGATACTTTAAATGATATTTTGGAATACAAAAATCAATTGCTTTTTGTTGAAGAAAGTACAATAAGAGAGTATTTGGACGAAGACGAATTTTTGATTGACGAACTCGTTGGACTTGATGTATACGATGGTGACAAAAAAGTTGGAGCGGTTGTTGGTGTATCAAATAATGGCGCAAGCGACTTATTATCAATCAAAACACTAAGCAAGAAAATTTCGCTAATACCTTTTGTGAAAGCGATTGTCTTGTCTGTAAACATAAAAGAGCGCAAAATTCAAATTAATAATATTGAAGGATTGTTGGAATGAGATTTGATGTTCTAACCTTGTTTCCAGAACTTATTCAGTCACATCTCGATTTCAGCATTATGAAACGTGCGACTGATGATGGCGTTATTTCTGTTAATGCGATTAATCCTCGTGATTTTACTTTAGATAAGCACAAAAAAGTTGATGATACGCCTTACGGAGGCGGTGCTGGCATGGTTTTAATGCCACAACCTTACGTTGATGCTTATAATAGCGTAGAAAAATTAGAAAACTCAATTACGCTAATGATGACTCCGCAAGGCGAGCCTTTTACTGATAAAATCTCAAATGAACTCGCTGAATTTGAACAAATTATCATTCTCTGCGGTCATTATGAAGGTTATGACGAAAGAATACGAGAAATTATCAAACCAAGAGAAATTTCTATTGGCGATTTTGTTCTAACTGGTGGCGAATTGCCTGCACTTTGTGTAATTGATAGTGTTTCAAGAAAGATTGATGGCACATTAGGCAAAATCGAATCAGCACACGATGACAGTTTTTCTGATGGCTTATTAGAATACCCACAATACACCAAGCCTCGAGAATATATGGGATATAAAGTTCCAGAGGTTTTACTAAATGGTAATCATAAGCTAATTGAAGAATTTAGATACCAACAAAAAATCGAGCGCACAAAAACTAAGCGACCAGATTTGTATAAGAAATGGCTTGATAATAATTAATATTTTAATATAAATTCGTTTGTTAAGAAATTGTGCAAATCTTTACATTTACCATAAACCCACTAGTTGTACGCAATACATATAGTTGCAATAATGGCAAAACAAGAAAAACGTCTTTAAAAAATTAAAGTTTTTGTAAAACGTGCCGATTATATAGCATGTGCACAAAACATAATAAAGTTAGAAAGGATTTAAACATGATTAGACTTAGCCATCACTACAACAACTATTACAACAGAACACCAAAACAAATTACAGAAAACTACGAAAATGTAAAAAAACTTTTAGAAAATGCTAAAAATGAGCCTAATTTAATTGATAATGAAACTACTAATAAACCCGCCAATAATACAGTAGCAGATCAAGATGAGATTGATGCTTTAAAAAAAGAATACGAAAAACAAAAGAAGTTGTATGAGCAAATTAAACCTACTAAGAACACAAGTACGAGTAAAGAAGATTTTATAAACAGTTTACGAAACAATGCAACTGATACTTCTTTCTTAGGATAAGCAACTTTAAAAAGGTCAACTTAGTTAAGTTGACCTTTTTATAACAAATAAAATAACTAACCTTGAACGCCTTGAGCACCTGATACAATCTCAACAAGTTCTTGTGTAATTGCTGCTTGACGAGCCTTATTATAATCAATGGTCAAGGTTGTAATCATTTCTTCTGCATTATTTGATGCTGCTGACATTGCAGTCATTCTTGAAGCTAATTCACTTGCATTTGCTTCAAGTAATGCTTGAAAAATTGAATTTGTAATATACATTGGTACTAACTGTTGCAAAACAGAATGTGGCGAAGGTTCAAACTCCATAACTGCATCAAGTTCATGCGAGTCAGCTTTTTCAACCTTAACAGGCAAAACCTCCCAATTAACAACATTATAAGACATCATGTTATTAAAATGAGTTGTAATAATTTCAATTCTGTCAATATGACCGCCAACAAAATCTTCTGAAATGTCTTCTGCAATTAAATTAGCACCAGTCGCAGTTGGTTCATTTGCAATACCGATATAACCTTTTTTAAGTTCATAGTTCCCATTTCTATGTTTAAAAGCAGAAATAGCTTTTTGACCAATTGGATAAATAACAGTTTTTATGCCGTTTTGTTCGTTTTCAGCAACTCGTTTTAATGCAGTTTTAATAACGTTTGCATTATATGCACCTGCCAAACCTTTATTAGAAGTAATTACAAGCAAGCCCTCTGTCTTAACTTCACGTTTGGTAAGAAGTTCTGGATAATTGTCCAAACCTCTCTCAACCTTTAAGCCAGATACAGAATACTCGCCACCAACTGTTGCAAGCATTTTTCTAAATAAATGCAACAACTCATCTGAAAAAGGTCTAGCCGCTTTTACAGTGCTTTCAGCTTTTTTAACCTTAGCCGCTGCAACCATTTTCATTGCTTTGGTGATTTTTTTTGTATTTTGAACGCTTGAAATTCTACTTTTAATATCTTTTAAGTTTGGCATAATCTGTCCTTTTTATCCTTCCTCTAAACCGTTGCATAAGAGGATATTCAAGATGTTGCTGGGCAAAATCTGCCCAATCAAATTTTCTATTTTAATTTCAAATCCATACCTTTTTTAACAAGCATTATTGCTAACAATATCAACAATACTGTTTCTAATAATGGGTTTGGAATCATGAAGAACATGAATGATTTAACAATTACATATACAAACAAAAATGCACCAATTAGCATAAATGCGATTCTGTTAAATAACCATGCGCCTTCTGAATTGTCTTTGAAATAATTTACATACTCAACGTCAGCAATGTGATGACATTCTGGAGAGTCTTTACAAATAAATTCGTTTTTGTATTGTTCAGCACATTCTAAGCACAAAGCTTTTCCACAAGCCTTACACACAACAAAAGCATCTCTATCGTGGTGATTGTAACATTTCATAAAACAATTCTCCTTTTCTTATATTTTCCCCTCTATTTGGGAGAGGGCGCAGTCGTTGGCGAGCTGTGCGAGCCTTACGAATGCGGGTGAGGGTTCTTCCTCTTTTAGTTATTGTCAGGCAATGCCTGACCTACTTATTTATAGTTGTAGTTGGGCTGAAAGCCCAACCTACAATCTTATTCCCTTACAAAGTTTTTGAATAAGCCTCCAATTGTTCCTTCAAAGACTTCATCTCTTCGTCAGACAATTTAGCACCTTCATTCAAAGCCTTATTAAGTTCTGGCATATTTGCTTCAAAATATTCAAACCAACCAGCCTTAAACTCGTTAATCTTTTTATTATCAACTTCATCTAAGAACCCTTCGTTTGCTGCAAACAAGATTGTTACTTGTTGAGCAACTGAAAGTGGTTTGTATTGAGGTTGTTTCAATACTTCAGTAAGTTTTTGACCTCTCAAAAGTTGTTTCTTAGTTGCAGCATCTAAGTCTGACGCAAATTGAGCGAAAGCTTCCAATTCTCTAAATTGAGCCAAGTCCAAACGAAGTTTACCTGCAACTTGTTTAATACCCTTAGTTTGAGCTGCACCACCTACACGAGATACTGAAATACCAGCGTTGATAGCAGGTCTAACACCAGAGTTAAATAAAGCAGTTTCCAAGAAAATTTGACCGTCCGTAATTGAAATTACGTTAGTTGGAATATACGCAGAAACGTCACCAGCTTGTGTTTCAATAATCGGAAGTGCTGTAATACTACCACCACCCAATTCATCAGAAAGTTTAACTGCTCTTTCCAACAATCTTGAGTGAAGATAGAATACATCACCAGGGTAAGCTTCACGTCCTGGTGGTCTTTTAAGAAGCAAACTCATTGCACGATAAGCCTGAGCGTGTTTCGTCAAATCATCATATACAATTAGAACGTGTTTACCTTGTTCCATAAATTCTTCTGCAATAGCAACACCCGCAAATGGTGCAATGTATTGCAATGGAGCAGGTTCATTAGCAGTAGCTGATACTATGATTGAATAATCCATAGCACCATGTTTTTCTAATGTTTTTGCTAACTGCGCAACTGTTGATGCTTTTTGACCAATTGCAACATAAATACAAATTACATCGCCACCTTTTTGGTTCAAGATTGTATCAATAGCAATCGCAGTTTTACCTGTTTGTCTATCACCAATAATCAATTCTCTTTGACCTCTACCTATTGGAGTCAAAGCATCAATCGCAGTCAAACCTGTTTGAAGTGGTTGGTGTACAGATTTTCTTGCAACAATACCAGGAGCAACTCTTTCAATTGGACGAGTTTTATCAGTAATAATTTCGCCTTTGCCATCAATTGGACGACCGGTTGGGTTAATTATTCTGCCGATTAAAGCATCACCTACTGGAACTGATGCAATTCTACCTGTAGTTTTAACTGTCATGCCTTCTTTAATATGAATATAATCACCTAGAATTACAACACCAACGTTGTCTTCTTCTAGGTTCAATGTGATACCCAAAGTTCCTTTACCGTCTTCAAATTCAACAAGCTCATTTGACATTACGTTTCTAAGTCCGTAAATTCTCGCAATACCGTCACCTACTTCTAGTACGCTACCAATATTGGATACTTCAGCCTTAGCCTCATAATTTTTGATATTCTCTTTAAGAATTGAGCTAATTTCATCAGGATTTATAACTGCCATATCCTATCCTTTCATTATCTTCTTACTTAAATTATCTAGTTTATGTCTGATGCTGTTATCAATAATTGTTTCGTTAATATTAAATATCAGACCTGCAATAATACTATTATCAACCTTCCAGTCAACAATAACATTCTTGTTCAACTTATCTGCAATTCGACGTTTGATATCGTTTCTTCTCTCTTCGTTCAAATCAATTGCAGAAGTAACACTTACATGAACAATATTATTCTCTTCTTCAAGTTCTTTTTGGAACTCTTGAGCTATTTCACCAATAATATTGACTCTCTTTTTAAGATTTAATGCAATCAAAAAGTTGTAAACAATTGGCATCAAATTGTTTTGAAACAACTTACATAAAATAATTTGTTTCTCTTCTACAGAAACAGATGGATTGTTGATAGCATTAGAAAGTTCTGCTGACGAACGAATATTTTCATCAACCTCTTTTAAATCATCAAGAATATCTTCTTTTGAAATTCCTTGATTTTCGTTTGCTAGCTCCATAAGAGCCTTTGCCCATCTTTTTGCTATTAATTCTGAATTTTGAGAAACCTTCATTTTCCTTTACCTTTCAAAAAGCCTAAGCCTTATAGCTATTTAACGCTTCTAGACTTTCATCAATTAGTCTTTGGTGTAAATCATAGTTGTTGTTTAATTCGTTAACAATATGATTTCTTGCTACCTCAATAGAGGCTTGTGAAGCTCTTTTTAGAATATCATTCTTCAAAAGAGCTGATTTGTTTTCAACAAGTTTTTTAGAATTGTCTTTTATACTAGAAACTGTGTGGTTAGCATCGTCAATAATTTTTTCGCCAACCAATTTGGCGTTCTGTTCTGATTTTTTAATAATTCCGTCAATTTCTTCTTCAATATGAGAAACCTTTTCTTCAATCTCTTTCAATTGTGTTTCAGACTCAGTTTTAGAAGTTTTTGACGCTTCAATATTTTCAACTACGGCATTTTTCATATTTTCCAACATGCCAACCACATCAACCTTCTTAAATAAGAAAATTAACACTGATAAAAATATAACAAAGTTAAATAAATTTGTTCTGCTAATATAATCTAATACTGAACCCAACATCACTATACCTTCCACAATATTTCATTAACCTTGTCGTTATCAAAGCCTTGAACTTCACTTCTGTAACCTAAAACCTTTTCAACAATGTCGTTTGCCAAATCTGTCATTCTCCATTTTAAACCTTCTTTTGTTTCATTAGAAAGATTGTTTAGGTTTTCATAAGCTTGATTTAATTCGTTATTAGCATCATCTTGTGCATTAACAACTATTTGATTTTTTTTATTTTTAAACTCATTAACAGATTCAACATACTTTGCACGGGCATCATTCTTAGCGTCGTCTAACTTTTCTTCTCTCTCGCTTGATAATTCATCAGCTTTTTTTAAATTTTCTTCTGCGCTCTTAATGTTGCCATCAATAAATTCTTGTCTTTCTTTTACGATTTTACCCATAGGAGCATAAAGCACCTTGTTCATCAAATAAACAAAGATTAAAAAAGATATTATTGATGCTAAAAATGTTCCGTTAAATTCCATAATTGACCTTTTTGTTTTTGTTGGACTAAAAGCCCAAGCTACATTTTGACCTTTTTACCTTAAAAAGTAAGTATTTGGTGCGCATAATTGCGCACCCTACAAACTTTCTTTTGCAACTAACCCATCATTCCTGATAGTTTCAAAGCGATAACCAATGCGTAAATAGCACAAGCTTCAGCCATAGCTGCACCAACTAGGAAGAAACCAACTGCTTTACCAGCGATTTCTGGTTGTCTTGCGATTGATTCTAACAAACCTTTTGTTGCAATACCGATACCTAAACCAGCACCAACTGCACCAAAACCGATTGCAATACCAGCACCTAATTGTGCCAAATCAGAAATTGTTTTAACGTCTTCCATTTTAATCTCCTTCGTATTAATGTACGTTTCTTTTATTTTTAAATCTTAACCTTCTTCTTCATTTACCGCAGACGCTATGTAAACCGTAGTCAACATTGTGAATACAAGAGCTTGAACACATGCAACCAAGATTTCAAAGAACATCATTGGAAGTGGTAAGCCCCAAGCACAAATGCCTAGCAATGCGGCAATCAAAATTTCACCAGCCAAAACGTTACCAAATAAACGTAAAGCTAGTGTTAGTGGTCTTGTGAACAGTTCAAGAATTTCAATCAACGCTGAAATAATTGCTACAAGAGAAAAACCGTGCAAGAAGAATTTGAATTTCTTCTTCAACAAACCAGCTGCAACATAATAAACTAGTACAATAACTGCCAAACCAGCCGTTAAGTTGATATCGTTTGTAGGTGATGCAATTTCACCTTGCTTTAATTCAATCATTCTTAATGGCAATTGTCCCATCAAGTTTGCAGTTACAATAAACAAAAATAGTGATGCAATAAGTGGAAAATGCTTGTCACCATCTTTGTGTATCATATTGTGAACCAAATCATTAAAATATCCCAAAATACTTTCAAAAACAATTTGAAGTTTTGTAGGGAAAATACTAATTTTTCTTGTTGCTATAAATGAAACAATTATCAAAAAAGCCATCGCAGCCCACATTGTTATTAGCGTGTCCATATTGAACGCCATTGCATGACCAGCAATAACTTTATTTACTATCCAATGTCCTTCACTCATTGAATGACCTCTCTCTTTTCCTAGTTAAATGTAGCACAAAAAAAATGCAAGCGCAACTTTCTTTTTCAGAAGAAAAAGAAGGCAAAAAGACTTTTCATACACGGTCGAATGACATCAGTAAAACTACTAAATTATTTATTAATATGTTCTTTCAACTCTTGAACTTCATATTTCAATCTATTAATTTCGCATTTTATAGGGTCTGGGATTCTATTATGCATCAAAACTCCATCTGGGTTCATGAACTTTTGCTGAACAATTCTCCCAGGAACACCAACAACTGTACAATGTTCTGGCACATTTTCTACAACAACAGAACCTGCGCCAACTCTCGTATTGTCACCGATTGTAATATTACCCAAAATTTTTGCACCAGCACCAATAATAACGCCATTACCTATGGTTGGGTGGCGTTTACCATGTTCATTACCAGTACCACCTAATGTAACCTGTTGATAAATTAGAACGTCGTCACCAATAATCGTAGTTTCGCCAATAACAACACCTTCACCGTGGTCAATAAAAAAACGATTACCAATTTGAGCTTTTGGGTGAATTTCTATTCCCGTAATAATTCTTGTTAAATAAGAAATAAATCTAGGAAGAAAAGGTACACCCCAGTAAGCGAGTTTGTGAGCAATTCTGTGGGAAATCAATGCTTGTAGCCCAGGGTAACAGAACAAAACCTCTGCAAGATTTGTTGCTGCTGGGTCTTTTTCGTAAATAACTTTAATATCTTCTTTGATTTTATTTATTGCACGTTTTAACATATCATCGCCTTTCTTGTTTATAAATTATAAGACAAGCAAAGGCGATGATAAATAGTTCTTGTGGGGAGGAATTAAACCGTCCTTGTTATGGAAGTTACAGTCGTCCAAGCGTAAGTGAGTTACAAATGCGAGCGGGGATTGATTTTTACCAAACAGACAAATATCTTTCTCCACTATCAGGAATTATTGCAACAATAAGTCTATCTGGATATTTTTTTGCCAGCTCTTTCGCAGCACAAACATTTGCACCTGCTGAAATTCCGCAAAAAACGCCATGCTTTTTAGCTAACTCTATTGCTTGTACTTTTGCGTTCTCGCTTTTAACCGTCAATACTCCGTCCAAATTATTATCTTTGCAGATTTCTGGTATAAAGTTTGCACCAATACCTTGAATTGCATGAGGTCCAGCATGACCTTCGGTAAACAAAGGACTTTCAGCAGGTTCTACGCCATAAACAATAGCTTCTGGGAAATACTTTTTAACTCCTGTGGCCGTTCCCCCAGTACCAATACCTGCAACGACAACAACCTCACGTCCTTCAACCGCAGATTTAATTTCTTGAGCAGTTTTTTCGTGAGCTTTTGGGTTGTCTGGGTTTGCAAATTGCATTGGAATAAAGCTATTTTTATAAGTTTCTTTGAGTTCTTTCGCTTTATCAACCGCACCTTGCATACCTTTTTCTTTCGGTGTCAAAACAAGTTCTGCACCGTAAGCTGAAATATTTTTACGACGCTCAATCGACATACTTTCTGGCATGCAAATTATTAGTTTTAAGCCCAAAACTGCGCAACACATTGCCAAACCAATGCCTGTATTTCCACTTGTAGGCTCGATAATCACCGTTTCTTTATTTATCTCACCTCGCTCCATCGCACCTTTTAGCATAGAATAAGATGCTCTATCTTTAACAGAACTTGAAGGATTAAAGTATTCAAGTTTTAGACAAATGTTATCGTTGTATTTTACAAGCGGCGTATTACCGATTAACTCCAAAACGTTTTCATGTATCATTTTAACCCCCTCTTTTTTGTTAGCTTTAGATTGTCGGTGGGAACCGCACACGCTTTTCCCACCCTACTACCAAATCTCTAAACTATGAGCGAAGCGAATTAAATGAACTTATTCACCCATTCACTTATTCACCTAAACTAGTTTAGCAAATTTTCTCTTTCCGGCTTGCAAAACAACGTCCATTTGTGGTTTTACAACAAACGCCATATCTGAAATCTTTTCACCGTCAATCTTTACGCCACCACCTTGAATTAAACGTTTTGCTTCGCCTTTTGACTGAACAAAAGATAATTCTACCAACAAATCTAAAATGCTTTTTTCTGCATCGATTTTCACACTTTGGATATCATCAGGAATACCCTTGTTTGACACTACGTTGATAAAATCTTCTTGAGCTTTATCTGCACCCTCTTTGCCGTGGTATTCTTCTGTAATCATGTGCGCCAAAGCCATTTTGATATCACGAGGGTTGATAG
The DNA here is from genome assembly GCA_934757275.1 of uncultured Candidatus Melainabacteria bacterium. Classification (GTDB taxonomy): domain Bacteria; phylum Cyanobacteriota; class Vampirovibrionia; order Gastranaerophilales; family Gastranaerophilaceae; genus CAG-196. The sequence continues at coordinate 330,805 of CAKVLN010000001.1, read as the reverse complement.
AATTAGAGGCAATTTGTTCGTCCATTTTTTCTAATTCTGCTTGAGGAACATCAGTCAACAAAGAATAGTAACGAGTAATTAAGGTATCTGGAATACTCATCAACTTGCCGAACATATCTTTTGCACTGTCAGTAAGTGAAATACAGTGTTCTGGGTATGTTTTTGACATCTTAACTACACCATCAGTACCTTCAAGAAGTGGTAACATCATAACCAATTGAGGATATTTTTTGCCATAAGCAGCTTGTATGTCACGACCTAAAAGCGTATTAAATCTTTGATCTGTTCCGCCTAATTCAATATCAGCATCAATAGCTACTGAATCGTAAGCCTGCATCAATGGATAGAAAAATTCGTGAATTGCAATTGGTTTTCCTTCTGCATATCTTTTTGCAAAATCATCTCTAGTCATCATTTGAGCAACTGTAACTTTACCAGCTAATTGTAACATTTCTGTGAAAGTCAATTTATGTAACCAATCTGCGTTATTTACAACCTCTGCTTGAGAAATATCAATTACTTTTGACATTTGAGCAAAATAAGTTTTTGCGTTTTCTTCAACTTGTTCTTTTGTTAAAGCAGGTCTTGTTTCAGACTTTCCAGAAGGGTCGCCAATCATTGCGGTAGCACCACCAACAAGAAGTACAATTTTGTGTCCTAATTTTTGGAACTCTTTTAGCTTTCTCATAACAACAGTGTGTCCAAGGTGCAAATCAGGTCTTGTTGGATCCATGCCTAATTTAATTCTTAGTGGAGTATTAGTATCAGCTGCGTGTTGCAACTTAATTGCCAATTCTTCAATTCCTCCTGGAAGAACTTCTGCGTTTCTTGTCAACTGTTTTGCTTGTTCAATAAATTCTTGTCTAATGTCTACCATATCAAAATCCTCTTAATTGTAATCTCGTTAATTTTAGAATACCAAAAAGAAAAGGTTCCGTAAACATTTAGTACAAAAATAAAAGGTCAGATAATTTCTGACCTTTACCTTATTAATTCTTTGCATATTTCAAAAACGTTTGAACTTTTGTTTGCATCATCTCTTCTACAATAATGAATTTGCCGTTCGCCTGTTTTTGAACAATCATATATGTTTTAAGCTTGTAACTTTCGCCTGATGGTTGTCTTAAAGAAGAAACCTTGTATTTATTGTTGCCAAGTGGTGTAACAACTACGTTTGAATAAGAATTTGTATAATGTTTAAGTTTTGCACCAGCTTGACCAAGCTTCATTTGCCTAATGTAAGTAGCCGTATCTGTACTTACATTTTGAGTTGTTCCATCAGGTTTTACAACTTGCCTGATAATTTTTGCATTTGAAGAATACATTTCAGGAACAGTCGGGCTATATGTATTAGCCGCTTTTATGTAACTATTAAAAAATTCTAACGCACCTTGCCTATCGTCTGCAAATACTGACAAACTTACTATCAAAAGTGCTATTGTAGTTAATAATATTTTTTTCACGATTACCTCTCTGTTTGTATAACGATACTTGAAGTGGAATTGTTCATTTTTGGTGGAGTGAATAAGTGACTAGGTGAATGGGTGAATAAGTTCGTATTAAATATTTTTCAAGATTGAACGGCGTTTGCTTTAAGTAATAGCTTAAATGAACTCATTCACTTATTGCCTTATTCACCTATTCACTTCCCTTTTAGCCCAAATCTGGCAAATCACCTTTAACTTCTGCGATTTCATCACAATCTAGATGAAATACTTTATGAAGTCCAACAACTGCCTCTTTAGCTTCATTTTCTGCAACAATACAACTAATCTTGATTTCGCTTGTTGAAATCATTTTGATGTTTATACCTAAATCTGCTAAGGTTTTAAACATTGTAGCTGCAATCCCTGGTCTATCAATCATGCCAGCACCTACAATAGAAATTTTCGCAATCTTGTCATCAACAAAAACATTGCTAAACTCAAGTTGTGACTTCACTTTTTCTAGAATTTCCAAAGTTTTGTCTAAATCGCCTTTATCTATTGTGAAAGCGATGTCATTAGTATTAAGAGCTTTTCTAGCATAAGACTGTATAATCATGTCAACTGAAATGTTTTCTTTTGCCAATCCATTAAACAAAACAGCTGCCGTTCCAGGGTTATCTTTAACGTCACAAACGACCACTCTTAGTTGTGACAAATCTGATGCAACACCTGTAACTGGTTTATGTAATTCCATTTCTTCAACTCCTAATATTAAAGTTCCTAAATTATCTAATTTGAAAGTACTTCTTACCCTCAATGGCACACTGTATTGTTTTGCGGTTTCTACTGCTCGTGGGTGAAGAACATTTGCACCAACTCTCGCTAGTTCTAACATTTCTTCATAAGATATTATATCTAACCTTGAGGCAGTTGGAACTATTCGAGGGTCTGTTGTATAAACGCCCTCTACGTCAGTATAAATATCGCACCTTTTAGCCTCCAAAGCTCCAGCTAGAGCAACTGCAGAAGTATCTGAACCACCTCTACCTAGTGTAGTAATTTCCAAATCTTCTGTAACGCCTTGGAAACCTGCAACTACAACAACTTCACCTTTGTTTAAGTGTGCTTTAATTTTATCTGTCTTTATATTAATAATTCTTGCTTTTGAGTGAACTTTTTCAGTCATAATTCCGACTTGAATAGCGTTCATGCTAACTGCTGGACAACCTTGCGCTTGCAAAGCCATAGCCAAAAGCGCAATGGAAACGCCTTCTCCAGTAGAAAGCAACATGTCCATTTCTCTAGAAGATGGGTTTTCAGAAATTTCTTTTGCCATCTTAACAAGATAATCTGTTGTATGTCCCATTGCTGAAACAACTACAACAACGTCATGTCCTAATTCTCTTTCTTTAATGATAGCTTTCGCTACATTCTTGATTTTATCAGTATCTGCTACTGACGTACCACCAAATTTTTGTACAATAATATCTTTCATTATTCGCACCTGCAATATGTTCCTATATATTATATATACAAATAAACAGTTTGACAATTACTTTATTGCCTAAGCCGAAAATCTAAATACGCTTGATATTTTTATTGTCACCACTTCTTCTTCCTAATGCACAAAAGTTTTTATTAAGTTTTGTAAAAAAGTTGCAAGTTTTTTGTTAGAAAATAGCAAAAATATTTTTTAGAGTTTTTTGAGTTGATACAAGAGTTATGTAGAAACAGTTACGAAAAGGAGCATAAAACGTATGAACATTAACGCAAACGAACTTTTGTTATTAAACAAAAAAGTTAGATTTGGCGAAGAAGCTGGAAAACCTGCTCAAACACAAATCATTGAACAACCAACAACGCAAGAAACTACCCCACAAGCTGGCATGAACGCTCTAATGTTCCAAGGCATGAACAACGTAGTTAGCAACCCACAATTAGCAAACCACTTAAATGTAATGAAAGAAGAAGTTGCTCAAGACGAACAACCTAAATTAAATAATGGACAAGATGAAGTTGCCCCATTAAAAACTAACGTAGCTTTCCAAGGTAAAGCTTCTAGATTTAAAAATATTGCAATGAGCGCATTAATGGGTCTTATGACATTAGGCGCAGCTTCAACATTACAATCTTGTCAACCAGATGTAAACGTTGAACAAAACGTAGATATTGATATGACTGCAATCACAGAATTAATTGCACAATTACAAGCACTTATGCAACAAATGAAAGAACAACAAGAAATCACTAATTCTGAATTGCAAAAAATGAACGCTTACTTGCTACAATTAATGCAAGAAGTTCAAAATGGTAACATTAACCAAGAACAATTCTACCAAAAAATGTATGCTTACATGATTCAAAATGAAGCTAACCAAGAAATTATTATTCAACAATTAGTAAATAACGGTAAATCACAAGAAGACGCTAATAAGTTAATTCAAGACCTTATTGCAAAGGTTGATGCCGGTATTATTTCTACTCAACAAGCATTGGAAACAATCCAAAACTTGTTAGGCGATATCAAAGGTCTATTAGGTCAAGTTATTTCTTCACTTACTAAGGCTGAAAATGATAGAGCTGAATTAATTGATATTGCAAGAGATATCAGAGATAACACCAACACTTCAAACACTAAACTTGATGAACTTATTTCTCAAGGTAAGACATTAATTGAAAGCAATAATACTGCTAACGCTAAATTAGATGAAATCAAGTCTTCTATAGAAAAAGCAAACTTAGATAGCAACGCAAACTTTGAAACAGTTGTTAAGACATTGAATATGAACAAAAACCAATTAATCGGCGTTATGTTGAAACTTGGTTACACTCAAGCTCAAATTCAAAAGATGACTGCAGCTCAAATTATTGCAGCTATTAACAAAAACACGCAAGCAACAAAAGTTAATAATGCTACTTTGAACCAAATTCTTGCAGAAGTTAAAGCTGGTAACATCTCAGCTGAAGAAGCTTCTAAGAAAATCATCAACTTACTTGAACAAATTCAAAAATCATTGACAGAAGTTATCGCTTGCTTGAATGAACACTACAAGAATGATGCAAATATTGCAATCTACCTACAAAAAATTCAAACATTACTTCAAAAGAATAACGATAAAACTGATTCAACTAATGAAATCTTGAATAACGTTTATAATTTAGTAGAAAAGAATGGTAACAAAGCTGACGCAATGGGTAAAGAAATACTTAACTACATCGCTGCAGTAGGCTTTGAAATGAATAGAAACTTCAGTAAATTAATAGAAGAAGTTCAATCAGGTCAAGTTAAACTAGATGATGTTACAACCCTATTGAATGATATTAATGCAAACATTAAGAAAAACGGCGAAGATGGAAAGAAACTCGGCAATGAAATACTTAACTACCTAGGTGCAGTTGGCTTTGAAATGAACAGAAACTTTACCGCTGTTCTAAATGCAATTAACAATGGTACTGCTAAACTAAGTGATATTGAAAAACTAGTTGCTAACTTGAATACATTAGTTGAAAAACATGATGAAGATGGAAAGAAACTCGGTAATGAAATACTTAACTACCTAGGTGCAGTTGGCTTTGAAATGAACAGAAACTTTACCGCTGTTCTAAATGCAATTAACAATGGTACTGCTAAACTAAGTGATATTGAAAAACTAGTTGCTAACTTGAATACATTAGTAGAAAAACATAATGAAGATGGTAAGAAACTCGGTAATGAAATACTTAACTACCTAGGTGCTGTTGGTTTTGAAATGAACAGAAACTTTACTGCTGTTCTAAATGCAATTAACAAAGGTACTGCTAAACTTGGTGATATCGAAAAATTGGTTGCTAACTTGAATACATTAGTAAAAAATCATGATGAAAAGAGTGAAAAACTTGGCAACAATATTCTTAACTACCTAGGTGCAATTGGTTTTGATATGAACAAAAACTTCACAGCAATCTTAGGTGCAATCAACACCGGCAACAATGGTACTAGCGAACTTAAATCATTGCTTGAAAAAGTTCTTGCAAAACAAGATCAAAATATGAATACAGTTAATGCAAACTGCAAGGCTATTATTGAAGCAATGGGCAATATTAAGGTTAATAACAACGGAAAAGTTGACCTTTCAAGCTTAGAAAAAATGATGTCAGAACTTCTTGCTCAATCTAAGAAAAATGGCAACATCTTATCTAGCATCAATGGAAAAACAGATGTTCTTAATGCAACTACAAAATCCATATTAGATGTTCTTGAAAAAGAAACTGGTAAAAATGACGTTAGATACACTAACATTGCAAACTTGTTGAAGGCTCTAGGTAACAAGATTGACGGTAAAGACGATAAAGATATGTTAGACAGATTAGACAAGGTATTGGCTAAGATGGACGAAATCAAAGATGCTATCAAAAACCACAAAGTAACGGTTGATGTTACAGGTAAGATTGAATGCAAATGCAACTGCGGTCAAAACCACGAAGGCATCTTAAAAGATTTAGATGATATTCTTAAATAATATTCTAAAATCTATATAAAAAAGGCGATGAGTTCAATGTAACTCATCGCCTTTTTTTAACAACCATAGAAATCTATTTAATTTAATTTATATTATTTATTAGCCTTTTTTAAGTTTTCTCTTGCTTCTCTTTCAGTTTTACCATAAGCAGTTTTGTTGTGGCAATCTTGAGCAGTCCAAGTTGTTTCTTTAGAATCTCTACCAACTGATTGGATTCTAGCTTTACCATTACCGTGAACTTTAACTCTTTTTACTGTTGCATCTTTGTTGATATCACAATCACCGATTCTTGCAGGTAATTTCATTGTCTTAGGAAGATCGCCACCTTTTAACAATGCTTGATAAGTAGCTCTATCAATATTACCATTTTCATCAGTAGCTAATGCTGTTTTCAAAGCTCTGATTGCACCGCTTAAACCTTTTTCTTGAACTAAACAAGGATAGTAAGCTTTAACAATTCCACCCCAAGTATCGCCACCTCTTCTTTTGTGAACAACTGTTTTATCTACTGTATCTGACCAAGTTTCAACATTACATACTGTCTCAGAGCTTGGTTCTGGGTTTGTTGTATCTTGTGGTGGCTTATTAGCAGGTGCATCTGGGTTTGTTGAAGGGGTTTGAGTTGTTTTATCTTCAATTGGTTTTTGGAATTTCATCATTTTACATTCTTCAGGATTCAATTTAGAACCTGTACCAGCCATTCTGATGATTGCTTGATGTAATTTTGAATGCCAATCGTCACCATATTCTTTAACATAAGCATCTACAAGAGTATTCATTGCTTGAATTTTTTCAGGGTTCTTAGTTGTATTTGCAAAGTGTTTTTTGTATTCTTCTGGTTTTGTATAAGTAGTATTTTCTACTAATTCTTTTACGAATTTGCCATTTTCATCTTTGATAAGATTACCATTTTCATCTCGTTTGTAAACTTCTTTTGCTGGTTGATAATCAGATACTGAGTAACATGATTTTTCATCTTGAACATTACCAAAGATAATATCTGTCATTGCACTTGTTAGAACTCCAATTGCAGCACCGCCTAATGAACTAACAAGAATATTGCTTAATCTATCATCAATTGATACTTTTTGAAGGATTTTTATGCCAAGTTTGCCATTTGTCAATGCAGTTTTTGAATATTTGATTCCTTGTTTATCCAATTCTTTAATAACATCATCAGCCATTGCTGCACTTTCAAATTTTAAATTTACGCATTGAGTTACATCTAATTGTTCAGAAGAAGCTAATGCACCAAATGCACCACTAAGCGCACCAACAACTCCTTGACCAATTGCTTTTGCTAATCGTGGAGTACGATCAACGTGTTCACGTTTGAAGTCAAACAAGTTTACCAATACTCCAATTTGGTTATCAGTAAAATCTTCACCAGTCAAGTCTTTCAATGCAACTTTAAGGTTCTCAACTTCTGACATTTTTTGGTCTTTTGATTGATTTACTTTATAATCAGCACCAATATGATCTTTAAGAACTTGTGCTAATTCTGACAAATCATAATTTCCATCAGCTTTTTTTACTTTTGGCAAGTATGATTTATCTAATTTATCAAAAATATTGTTTGCAATTCTCTTACGAGTGAATAATTTTTTAGCGAAATTATATTGGTTGCCCATTTCACCTAATTGTTTTTTAAGTTCATTAGCACTTACAGAACTCAAATCTGTAATTTTGTTATCTACTTTGTGTTCTCTAGCAACAATTTTACGTTCTGTTTTCAAATCTTGAATTGCATCTTTTTGGAAATCATCTTTACCAGCTTCTTTGCGCAATTCTTTTCTGATACCCATTTTGCCAGTAGAAGTAGTTCTTTCCATTCTATCAACAACACTAGACTTAGCATCGTCTTTAGCAAATTCTTCTAATTTTTTTAGAGCTTCTTTTGTATAAGATTCTTTCTTGTCGAATTTACCTTTAGTAAGTTTATAATATTCTTCAAAGTTTTGAGCTTTGCCTTGAGCAGTCAATGTTTCTTTGATTTGGTTATAAACTTCAACCATTTTCTCAAATTCTTTGTTGATTTGATTGTTTTTTGCTTGCTCTTCAATAGAATCTAACAAATCTTTGTGGAAACTATCCCATTTGTTAGCAGCTTTTAATTTAGCTTTTACGTTTTTATGAACATTTTCAACATCTTCTTTAGAATTATAAGTTCCAACTGCGTCTAAAATATATTGAACTTCAGCAATTTCATTGGCATATTTAGGATTTGAAAGTTTACCATATTTTTCGTCTTTCAAAGCTTTAATTAATTCGTCAGGAGCGATACCTTGTTTTACCAAGTCTTTTACTGTATCTTTAACAGTTTCTCTTTCTTTTTTACCCTCTTTCTTTGTTTCAGCAATAGGGTTTGTTGTTGCAGCTGGAGTAGATTTATTAAAACCAAGAACTGCATTGATATCGTCTTGTGTATAATCATATCCTTCAGTACCCAAGTGAAGTTTTGCATTTGATTCGAAGATAGAAAGTTCTTTACCTTCTAATCTACTATTTGCTCTAGCTTCACCATCACCTTGGTTATCAGCCATTTGTGCAATTTCGTAAAGTTTACCAGTTAATTTTGAATAATCAAATCCTTGTGTCATGATTATGCTCCTTATGCCTCGTTTTATACTCTTGTATTAATAAAGTATTTCTCTCTTTAATAATTGCGCATGATAGAGCCATGTCGTTACAAATCTTTACAAAATTGTTGAAATTTTTGAGCAAGGAGCGGAAAAACGTGTTGTGGATTAGGTTTAATAAGTTATTGGTGCGTCAAACGACCGCACCCTACCTCACTTGTTAGGGAGGTCGCAGTCATTCTTGAGCTTAGCGAAAGTTACGAATGCGGGCGGGTAACAGAAATCGATTGCCACAAAAATCTTACGATTTTTCGCAATAACACCAAGCTGGTAGGTGCACATTCCAGTCATTACGAGGAGCGTGAGCGACGAAGTAATCTATAAAGAGTCAATAACACCCTCTCCCCTACCCCTCCCCACGTTAAATTGATAAAAGGGGAGGGCACTAAAGTCGCTCAAATAGCGCACTCGGGCATTCCCTCTCCGAGGGAGAGGGTTAGGGTTAAACAAAAGCCAAATAAGCGCATCATGGGGTCATTCTGAGTGCGATTAGCACTCAGAATCCAGCCTTTTATAAACTATTATCATTTGATCTAAAATGGTGGGAATATTTTAATAATTTTTTATGTTTAATGCGTTTAATGAACGCATAATAAAAAACAAAATTTAATACGAACTTATTCACTCATTCACCTATTCACTTATTCACTTCCCTCCCCATTTCCTTATTCCCTCAAACATTCCCGCAATCATGTAACGAATTGTAACAATCTTCTTCAAAACCCTAAAGTTTTTAAAAATTGTGCCGATATATAGAATGTAGGTAATACAAAATAAGGAGTAATCGATATGTACGCTATGTGGCCTGGTTGTTATAGTTTTAAAGATGAAATTAAAATGTTTGCATTATGGTTAAAAGAACAATTAGATGCTCTTATGTTAAAGATTTACGAAATTGACCGTGCGATGAATGGTTAATTCCAAATAAATTCTCTCTTTCTCTTTTCTCGAACATTTAAGAGGTTGATATAATCAACCTCTTTTTTCTGTTCTTTATAATCTTTTTTTATTCAAATTATTTATGCTATAATCTAGGAAGAGTTTGGGGGCGAGAGCCTAAGATTATGAAGAGAATATTTTTTCTAATAACTACATTTATAATGTTTTTATTTACTTTGGCGGTGCAAGCAGAGCCTTCCAAGGTTATGTCGCTTAACTTTGACGACACGGCAAACATTGTTTACATCAACCTTATAGAAGCTACGCAAAATACAGAAAGAGAGCTTAAATATTCTAAGCTAGATAACCCGAACAGAATTTATTTTGATATAAATGACGCAGTTTTAATCGGTGACAAGCAACATTTAGTTTTTGAGAAAAGTAACATTAAAGAAATTCGCCTATCTCAATTTACGACGTCGCCTGATGTTGTTAGAGGTGTGATTACTTTTGAAGAAGGCTTTGACACTTCTAAAGTAAAATTAATATATACAAATGGAAATATAATTGTTAAATGTGCGAATTTGCCATTAAAGAACGATTATTTTAATTCGCTTTATGATGAAAATGCTCCAAACTTAGCTTATTCAAGCATTGTTGCAAACTCACAAGTAATCCAAAAAATTGCAATTCCACAAAACACAACACAAAAGGTTTCGGACTCAACAATGGCAGAAATTCAAAAAGCGTTTGAAAACTCTACCCTAAGTAACTCTGATGGCAAGACTTATGAGTCTGTCGTATCAGTTGATATGTCATCAAATCTAAAGCTTAGAACAAAATACTTCATAAATGGATATTACCTAAAAAACAACGGGCTATTGGTGAGTGGTTTAGGACAAATTTCTACCTCTAAAATCTTCTATCTTGAGTCGCCAAAGCGAGTTGTAATAGATTTGCCAAATTCTTTTGTAGAAAAAAATATTCGTAACAAAGAACTTAAACTTTGTCCTGACGGAAGTTGTAAAGACACAGCTAAAATCGGTCAATTTGAATACAACAAAGCTCGTGTTGTTGTAACCTCCGAAAAAGCAGAAAAATACCTTCCAGTATTTGCGTCTGACAACCAGTCAATGTTCTTAATCAATGCTGACAAGCTCAAGCACACTGATTTGGTTAATAACGTATCAAACTTAAACAAGGCGTTTGTTAGAAAAATAGACACAAAAACAAACGAATTAATTCTTTCCTTTACAACGCCAGTTGTAAGTTCTATTTTGAGAAATGATAATTCTTTAACAGTGTATTTATTTAACGTAAAAAGCTACAACGAGCAGGACTTGATAAAGACGTTGAATAACACTTACTACAAGCCTTTCACGTTGTCATTACTTCCACAAATTGGGGTTAAGGCAACAATGAATATTAATAAAAACGATGTGGTAAAAATCGAGCAAAGTGTAGATGGCAAAGCACTTAGATTTACTATTGCACAAGGTAATATTTCAAAAGAAACACCTGCAATTACTGCTAAAACAACTGTCATTACCGAAAAACCAGCTGGCAAAAAAGGCGCAATAAAAGGCAAAGTTGTATTAGATGCTGGTCACGGCGGCAGCGATTACGGTGCAATTAGAGAAGGCATTAACGAAAAAGATATAACATTAGATGTAACTCAAAGAGTTGCCTCAATTCTTAAATCAAAGGGTTACAAAGTAGCGTTAACAAGAAAAGACGACACATTCGTTTCATTGCAAGATAGAGTTACGTTCTCTGAAAACGAAACTCCAGAAATCTTTGTAAGTATTCACGTTAACTCTGCGGTTGCAACAGAGCCTAAAGGTATTGAAACACACTATTACCACGATTATAGTATTAATCTTGCAAAAGTAGTTCATACGCATTTAGCAAAAGAGATTGATACAAAGGACAGAGGATTGTTTAAGTCTAAGTTTTATGTTATAAATCATACAACAGTTCCAGCAATCTTAGTAGAAATGGGCTTTATTTCTAACGAGGAAGAGCGCAACGAACTTGTTTCTGATAGCAGAAAGCAAAAAACTGCAAAAGCTATCGCAGAAGGTATTATAGAGTATTTGAAGGCAAACGGAGCTAAATAAAACGGTATGATAACATTTGGTAAAAATTCCCCAATAGGCTTTTTTGACTCTGGTGTAGGCGGACTATCTGTTTATTCAAGATTTAAAAAAGTTTTGCCAAACGAAAACACACTCTATTTCGGCGACTTAGCACACTTGCCTTATGGTAACAAAACTCAAGAAGAACTCGTTAGTTACGCAAGAAATATTTTGAATTTCTATTCTAAAAAAAACGTAAAAGCTGTCGTAATCGCTTGCAACACCTCTTCTGCGCAAGCTTATGACATAATCAAAGATGAATATAATTTCAAGATTTACCCAATTATACAATCTTGTGCAAAAGTTATTGCAAACTCTGATATCAAAAGAATTGGGGTGTTTGCGACCTCTGCAACTGTAAAATCAGGAGTTTACACAAGAGAATTAAAAAAATACAAAAATTTGTTAGAAGTTAAAGAACTCGCTTGCCCAAACTGGGTAGAAATAGTTGAGAACGGCAAATATCAGGATAGTTCAGCAATTGAGGATATAAAATCTCACTTAGATGAGATGCTAGAATTTGCGCCAGAAAAAATCATTTTGGGCTGCACGCATTATCCATACTTGCTCCCTATTCTTAAAAATCTCGCTCCAAGCATTGAATTTATTGATCCAGCTGAGATTTTTGTCGAATATATCAAAGAAGATTTAAAAGATTTATTAAATGATAGCCACCAAATCGGTAGCGAAAAAATCTTTGTAAGTGCAAAACCAGAAAGTTTTATGGAGCATTCTAAGATTTTTTATGAGGTTAAAAATTTGCCAGAATGCTGGAAGGGGTAAAAAGTACCCATAACCTTTTTGGTATTCTCATGGTTTACTTCGTCACTCTCGTTCCTCGTAATGACTTAAATTGTGGCTTTATAGTTGAATGTCTTTGCGAAAAAAGCATTAGATTATAAAAATAAATTAGCGGAGAGATATTAAATTTCTCCGCTAATTATTAAATATTATTAGATTTTAAAATCTAATCGATTCCTCTTACAAACTGCAAGCGCAAACGCCGTCTTTGCAAGAATAGTTCAAAGCTTGTTGAGCTTCTTCCATTCTAACTTTGATACGACCGTCTACTGCAATACCTTCACCTGTTTTTTCAGAAATCAACAATGGGTTGATATCTAATTCATCAATGAATTTGAAATCGTGAACTAATTGAGATAATCTCAACAAGGTTTCTTCGATTTGTTCCATTTGAGCAGGTTTAGTACCTCTAGCACCTTCTAACAATTTGTATGCCTTAACTGATTTAATCATTTCTTTAGCATCAACATCTGTTAGAGGAGCTATTCTGAAGGTTACGTCTTTCATAACTTCGATGAATACGCCGCCTAAACCGAACATCATCATTGGACCGTATTGAGGGTCTGTTGCGATACCGCAAACCATTTCTCTGTTACCTTTAACCATTTCTTGGATAATAACACCTTCTAAACCTTCAAGAAGTCCTTTTTCTGTCAACTTAGCAATTAAGTCTTGGTATTCAGCTCTTAATTGTTCAGCTGATTGAATATTAACTCTTACGCCACCAACATCAGTTTTGTGAGAAGTTGTTTTAGAAGTCATCTTCATTACAACTGGGTAGCCAATTGAATCAGCGATTGAAACTGCTTCATCTTCTGATTTAGCAAAACCAGATTTACAAACTCTGATACCATAAGCGTCTAATACATCGATTGATTCACGAGTTGTAAGTTGAGCTCTGCCTTCGTTAACTGATTTAGCAATGATTTCTTGAGCACGTTTGTAATCAACATCAAATGTAGGAATTTTACCTTCTGGTCTTTCCATCCATTTTCTTTGTTGATTCAATCTGTTCAAGCCATCAGCAGCTTCTTCTGCGTACATAAAGAATGGCATGTTAACTTTCATATCTGACAATGTTGAGAAGAAATCAGACTTAGTCATGAATACACCAATAATCGGTTTTTCTGGGTGTTCAGCCTTGATTTCCATAAGAGCTTTAGCAACATCGATATCTTTTAAGCCTAAGAATGGAAGATAGATTGTAATAATCATATCAACGTTTTCATCAGCGATAACTGTTTCCAAAGTTTGCTTGTAGTGTTCGATTGGAGCAGATGCAATCATATCGATAGGGTTTTTAACTGATGCAGCAGCAGGTAAGAAGCTTCTTAATTTTTCTTTTGTAGCATCAGAAATCTTAGCAATTTGCATACCGTGTTCGCAAATTGCGTCTGTAGCCATAATACCAGGACCACCTGAGTTTGTAATAATAGCAACTCTGTCACCCTTTGGAATTGGGCAGTTAGCAAAAACTTTTGCAGTTGCGAACAAATCTTGTAGAGAATATTCTCTGATTACACCAGATTGGTTCAACAAAGCGTTTGCAGCTTTATCAGCACCAGCCAAAGAACCGGTGTGAGAAGATGCTGCACTAGCACCAGCAGCTGAACGACCAGCTTTTAGAGCTAGGATAGGTTTCTTTTTAGAAATTCTAGAAGCTAATTTTCTGAAGTTAGCTGGGTTTTGAATTGATTCCATATATAGTAGAATTTGTTCAACGTCTTTTTCATCTTCCCAGTATTCTAAAGCTGTTTCAGCGTTTACATCAGCTTGGTTACCAATAGAAATGAATTGAGCAAAGCCTAAGTTCAAGTCTTTAAGAATGTTCAAAATGCCGCCACCTAAAGCACCTGATTGAGAAACGAAACCGATATTACCACGTTCTGGTAATGATTCTGCGAAACAACCGTCCATTCTAACGTCTGGGTGAGTATTTACAACACCTAAGCAGTTTGGACCAACGCATCTCATACCGTATTCTCTAACTTTTGCAAGTAATTGTTTTTCAGCTTCTGCACCTTCTTTACCAGTTTCTTTGAAACCAGCAGTGATAATGCAAAGACCTTTGATACCCTTTTCGTGGCATTGGTCGATAGTTGAAAGTACGAATTTAGCATTTACTACGATGATTGCTAAATCTACTTCACCAGGAATTTCCAAAACTGAAGTATATGCTTGTAAGCCTTCGATAACTCCACCCTTAGGATTTACTGGGTAAATGTTACCGTTAAAATTGTATTCTTGTAATCTTTTCATGATGTCTGAACCAATCGTGTGTTCTTTAGTAGAAGCACCAATAACTGCGATTGATTTTGGTTTCATGATTTTGTCTAAAACGTTCATGAGTCTCTTCCTTTCTTTTAATTACATGAAAATTATATTACAAACACTATATTGGGGGTAGTTTTTGTTAAAAATTTTTAAGAAAAATTTTATAAACTGGCTTTCTCATTTCCTTATTAAAACCTTTGTGTTAAAATGAAACATATTCAGTAAATTTAGAAAGGAATTAATCAAATGGAAAAATTAGCAGATATTGGCGTTTTTGGCGGTTCAGGTTTTTACAAATTTTTGGACGATATCAAGGAGGTTAAAATTGAAACTCCTTATGGAATGCCATCTGATAGTTTATTCATTGGTAAAATTGGCGCACACAAAGTAGCTTTCATGCCTCGTCACGGCAGAAGTCATACCATTTTGCCACACTTGATTAATTATAGAGCTAACGTTTGGGCGATGAAAGAAGTTGGTTGTAAACGTGTTATTTCACCTTGCGCAGCTGGCAGTTTGCAAAAGCATGTTGAGCCTGGCAGTTTCGTAGTTTGTGACCAATTCGTAGATTGGACAGACGGCAGAAAAACAACTTTCTTTGAAGGTCCTATCGTAACTCACCCATCTGCTGCTGAAACTTATTGCCCAGAATTAAGACGTTTGGCAATTGATACTGCAAAAGAATTAGGAATAAAGGTTCACGAAACAGGAACTGTTGTTGTAATCAACGGACCTAGATTTTCTACAAAGGCTGAATCAAAATTCTTCACTTCACAAGGTTGGGAAGTTATTAATATGACGGCTTTCCCAGAAGCATATTTAGTTAAAGAAATGGATATGTGCCCACTGAACATTTCTTTGATTACAGACTATGATGCTGGACTTGTTGGTGATGTTCCTCCAGTTTCTCACCACGAAGTTATTCAAGTATTCAACAACAACTTAGATAACTTAAAGAAATTATTGTTCACTATGATTGAAAAAATTCCTGCAGATAATGACAACTGCGAATGTGGAAACACAAGAAAATGTTCTCAATTATAAGATTAAAATGAAGGAAGAACAATGATATCAAGAGCGATAAATACTTTATTTTATTTTTACTATCTCTTAATTATTATAAGAATTTTCCTAAGTTGGATTCCATCTATTGATTGGGAAACTCAACCATTTGCTGGTATACGTTCTATAGTTGACCCATTTTTAGGAATTTTTAGAGGAATTATACCTCCTATTGGCATGTTAGACATTTCGCCAATTGTAGCAATTATTTTGTTACAGATTTTGCAAGGCGTAGTTGTTGGTTTCATTAACAGTCTTGGACTATAATTTATGATTGATATTGAACAAATTCAAAAAGCGATTTCTTTAACTCAACAAGGCAAAATTCTTGAAGCGGAAGAAATTTATCAAAATATATTAAAAGAAAATCCTGATAACCCTGATATTTTATCAATTATCGGGCTTTTCTATGTTAATATTTCTAATTTTGAAAAAGCAGTTAAAATTTTAGAAAAAGCTGCAGAATTAAAACAAACTCTTGGCACAATTTCTGCTTTGGGTTTTGCTTATTTTGAACAAAAGAATTATGCCGAAGCGGCTGAATATTTGGAAAAGTCTTTAGAGTTTGGCGAAAACGCAGATATCTATAACAAGTTGATTTTAAGCTTGTTTGAAATTAAAAGCTACAAAAAAGCAATTGAATACTCTGAAAAAATGTTTTCACTCTATCCAAATGACACAAGAGCAATTACAAACAGAGTAAAGGCTCTTACTCAACAAGGGAAAATGCTTGAGGCAGAAAAACTTTGTATAGAAAGTTTGAAACAAACTCCAGAGGTTTCTTCTTTGTGGTTTCATCTGGGCTTTTTGAAAGAATTGATTTATTGCGATGACAAGCAAGCAATCGAATGTTATAAAGCGGCTGCGGAGCTTGGTAATCCACAAGCGTTTTACAATATAGCAGTTAGTGCGCAAAAACTCGGCAGACACGAAGACGCTGAAAAATATTACAAAAAAATGCTTGAATTTGCTCCAAATGATGTCGAAACACAGACTTCGCTAGGAATGTGCTATCTTTCGCAAAAAAAGTTCAAACAAGGTTACGACCTATTTTTCAAACGAGAAATCGCTCCTGCTTGCAGAAAATGTGAAAATCTTTGGAAGGTTGGTGACAAAATTGCAGACGAGATTTTAGTCGTTTGTGAACAAGGTTTTGGTGACCATATTCAATTTGTTAGATATCTTCCATTTTTGCCAGCAAAAAAAATCAATGTAGCAGTTCCAAAAGCTTTAAAATCACTTTTTGCAACTAATTATCCGAACGTTAATTTTATTAATATTGATGAAATTGACCCTAAAATGCAAGCTCTTAGAATAACTGATTTGGCTTATATTTTGAATAAGAATTTTGATAATATACCATTTAGCGAAGGGTATTTAAAAAGCCCAAAAGCCGAGATTGAGCAAGAAAAATTGAAGGTAGGTTTGTGCTGGGAAGCTGGTAGTGCTGGAATTAGAACGATGATTAACCGCACTATTAATATAAAATGTTTTGAAGAGCTTTTAAATTTAGAGAAGGCTCAAATTTACTCTTTTCAGGTAGATGATACTCTGAAAGGCTGCGAACAGTACCCACAAATGATTAATTTAGGAAAAGAGTTCAAAGATTTTAGTGATACTGCTAAAGCACTAATGGCAATGGACGTGTTGGTTACAGTTGATACTTCGGTTGCACATTTAGCAGGCGCATTAGGAGTTAAGACTTTTTTGTTACTACCTTATGCTACTGATTGGCGTTGGTTTGATGATAATAAAACAACACCATGGTATAAAAGTGTTGAAATTTTTAAACAAACGGACGGAATTTCTTGGGAAAAACCGATTGCAGAGATAGTTGAACGAGTGAAAAAGTTGGCGAACTAAATCTTATCTACTTTGTCTTGGGATATCTTTTAGGAGTGTAAGTATATTTATGAACATTAGTAGGAACATATCTTACGGGGATAACAATTCCATCAGAATTTTCTTCAAGCTTTTCTTCTAAAACAATTGGTTCGTTTTGCGCTGTATCGTTAACTTTCTGTTCAATCGGTTTTTGTGTTTCTTGAACAATGCTATTAACAACTTTTTGTTTAGTCTTTGTTTTTTTATTAACATTATTAGTATTATTAGTAATTTCTTTTTTTAACTCAACACGTTCAACGCTTGATTGCACATTGCTTTTTCTTTGTTCTGTTTGGCTTTGTTGATTTTCTGATACATTATTAACTTGTTTATTAATAAGCATTGGCTTTTTAGCAAGATTCAACACGCAACAAGCCGTTAAAAATGCCAGTATTGCAGATAATAAAACAGTTATAGCAATTCTTTTTTTACTCATATTTTATCCTAAATATTAAAATAAGGCTCTAATAAACTCTTTTGAGTTAAAGTCTTTTAAGTTTTCCATTTTTTCGCCAACACCAACCAACTTGACAGGTAAACCCAGCTCTTTTGCGATAGCAAGAACAATAGCACCTTTTGCAGAGCCGTCTAATTTTGTAAGTGCAACTGCCGTCAAATTCACACACTCTTTAAAGACTTTTGCTTGTTGAAGTCCATTTTGTCCAGTGTTTGCGTCAATTACAAGAAAACTTTCTCGAAGTTCGTTTGGAGCGTTTTTATCAATCACACCCTTAATTTTTGACAACTCTTCCATCAAGTTGAATTTGTTCTGCAAACGTCCAGCGGTATCAACCAAAATGACATCATACTTTTCATTTCGAGCTTTTTGTATAGCCTCATAAACAACAGAGGCTGGATCAGCCTTGTCACGTCTAACAATATCTGCACCGGAACGCTTTGACCAAATGTCAACTTGCTCTTCTGCTGCCGCTCTAAAGGTATCACCAGCAGCTATCAAAACTCGTTTGCCTTGTTCTTTGAAACGGTAAGCCATTTTTCCAATAAGCGTCGTTTTGCCAGCGCCATTTACACCTGTTATAAAGTATATGTTAAGCTCGCCATCTTTGTATGAGATTTCACTTGAGCCAGTTTTGTTAAGTATTTCCAAAAACTCATTTTCAAGAAACTCTTTAACTTGCGAAGGCTTGATTTTGTTTTGTCCACGCAACTTATCAACCAATTCGCTTGCATAACCAACGCCCAAATCGGCACTAATCAGCAAGTCTTCCATATCATCAAGGACAAAATCAGAAAACTCTTCTTCCTCTGATACGGCGTCAACAACATTGCCGACCAAAGCTTGAGCGGTTTTTGAAACTGTATTTTTTAGTTTATCAAAAAAGTTGAACATAATTAAAAATATCGGGTCAAATAAATAATGTTTAACCCTTTCTAACTTAACCTTTCAATCCGTTTTCTACAATTACTTTTGCCAAAATTCCGTTTACAAAAGATGAAGAATCTTCTGTTGAATACTTTTTAGCTAACTCAACTGCTTCATCAACAACAACCTTTAATGGTGCGCCTTTTGTGTACAAAAGTTCAGTTATCGCAATTCTTAAAATATCTTTATCGATTTTTACAAGTCTTGAGATATCCCAGCCATTTGCATATTTTTGAATTTCTTCATCAATTTCTTTGTGGTTAATTTTGAATTGTTCAGCGATTTCGATTGTGTAATTTTTAACCTCTGATTGGTTTTCAAGTGTTGTAAATTCTGCGATTTCTAATGCTAAAATTGCTTTTTCTGCAACGTCTAACATTGTATCAACTTTTGCAATCATTTCATCAGTCATAGGTATTTGAACTGGTTTATTTTTTGCACCCATTGGTCTTGTTAGATTTGATTCGTGTTCAGCTTCGTAAGTATCAAGAGCTTCTTTAATATCAATCAAAGAACCAACTGTCAAGTTCAACTCTTCTGATGCTGAATTTGAAAGGATTCTAACAGATTTAAGCATAATATCTTCAAAATCTTTTCTTGAATATCTGGTTATTTCTTTATCAAATTGTGAAAACAATATAAGTGCTAATTCTCTAGCCGCACGTCTTGCTTGCATAAAATTTCTCCTATTTTAATTCGTGATTATATAATATCATAAAAAGACGGCAAAATTAAGTAAATAATTTTAAATCAATACCCACCCGCATTCGTAGCTTTCGCAAGGCTCAAGCATGACTGCGACCTCCCTAACAAGTGAGGTTTTGAGAAATGTAGGGTGCCGTCGTTTGACGCACCAATAACTTTTAACAGATTGCCACGAAAATCTTGCGATTTTCTCGCAATGAAACCCAGCTAGAATACGCACTTTCAAGTCATTATGAGGAGCAATAATTAAAATTAGCGACGAAGTAATCCTCTTTAAATATTAACTCTTTTACGCAGTGAATTTATTAATAATTCTCTGCAACAAAGACATAGCGTTTGCGCTATTACCTTTTTCTATATAAGGTTTTGGAAACTCATAAGGATAAGGTTGTTTTCTAAAACAATCTTCACAACCATATCTACTGTGGAAGGACTGGAAAGCATTGCCAGAAATTCCATTCATTGCACTTCCACCAGCCATTGGACTCATTCCCATCATTGAATAACCGCCACCAATATTCATTGCCATAACTAAACACCTTTTTTTAACTACACTTTTACTTATATAAAGTATTTGTTTTCAAAGAAATTGCGTTCATGTTACGAATTGTTACAAACGGGCGAGGCTTTACAAAGCCTCGCCCGTTTAAAACTTCATCTAAATATAATATTAGTAGTTAATCTTATATCCTTCTGCGATTACACGGGCAGTGCAACCGCTACCTTTAAGATTTGCATTACTTCCTTTATTATTATCTAGACAAGTTCCACGATTTCCAGCATCGTCCCATTCTCCATTATCGCCTCCTTCAAAACGAGCAACATCTTTACCACCATAAGGATAAAGAACGCCATTTTCACCGAGCTGGAACCAGAAAATATCTCTACCAAATACATTTGGAGCATTTTTACCGTTAACGTCAATTACTACATCTGCAGCATTAGTATAATATGTACAACCCTCGGCAATTGCAGCTTGTTTTGCTTGTGCAACACCTGCTCGTCTGTATGCTCTTATAAAAATAGCAGCTCCATTTTTAGTTTCAATTGCAAACATTCGACCATCACCCCAAAAACGAGAGTCATTTACAATGTTAATATTAGCAGTACCACCAGAATCAGTCATTGGGTGAACTGGAATGTCACTTCCATAGTACTCATCATCACTATCTTTATAACCATTTATAATCATATATTGTCCTAAACGACCTACAAATTGAGCTTTATTTCCTTCTGTTGCATTTAGTCGCTCTCCACCACCGAAATCCCATAAACTTGTGCCGTACAAGTTATCAGCGCCTTCTTGAGCGATAGCCGTTTGAAAAGCGTTTTCCATGTTTGAAACGACTGTTGAAAGTCTTGCAGCGTTAGCTTCATTTCTGCTACTCATAACAAGTGCTGGAGCAGTTAGTGCAGCGACTACGCCAACAATACCGAGCGTAATCAAGACTTCTGCCAATGTAAATCCTCGTTTTTTCGTCATATTAAATCTCCTAAATGTAAATTCTTAATATTAAACTTGTATATACATAATATCACATTTTAATGAATTTGTGAAGTCCTATTCAAAAAATTTTCCATGAAAATCTGTCCCACCAGTCTTAATTAAGTTTGGATATTTTTCAGCAATTTTTCGAACATCTTTTGAGGAGTGAAATTTAACGATTTTCCTAAATCTTGGGTATGGATAATAGACCTCTATTCCGTCCAAACCATAAGACATAAGTCTTTTTACTAAGTTTTCTAAACTAATAGCCCAATAACAAGCAGGGTGAGCAAGTACCGCAATTCCGCCAGCTTCGTGAATAGCTTCAATGAGTTTTGGCACATTTCTTTTCGCAAATAATCTTATAAAATCGCCTTCAGTTTCAGCCTTAGTTTTTGCCATAAAAGGTTGCAAACATTTGGCATTTACATCAATTCCATAAGCTAAAAGGTGGATAAATACATAACCACACCAGCAATCAAATTCAACGCCAGTCAACAAAATATCATCTTGATATTTTTTGTGTCCTTCAACTGTGTTATGATCTGTAATTGCTATCATCTCATAGCCGTTAGCTTTTGCGCTCTCTACAACTTCTTTAAAATCAGCCTTGCCGTCCGAACAAGTCGTGTGAATATGTAGGTTTATTTTCTTAAAATCTTCTTCTTTTAAATCTTTTAAATTTCTCATAGCGGTATTAATTTTAGTATAAAAAAGTTGTTGGTGCAAAAAATTGCACCAATTACTCTATTTTATTTTTAATCAATACCCACCCGCATTCGTAACTTTCGCAAGGCTCAAGAACGACTGCGACCTCCCTAACTATGGAGGTAAAGCTCCTTCCCTAGTTAGGGAAGCAGATTCTCGGGAGGGCGTAAGCCCGTAAGGTGGAGGTCGGACGTTACTCCGCCGACACCCCGAGTAATCTAAGACAGGCTGGGAAGGGTATTAGCCAGTAGGGTACAATCGTTTAGCGCATAATAATACAAAATTTAATACCTCTTATTACCTTATTCCCCTATTCCCTCATTCCCTTCTACAATTTAAAGTTTTGTAAACATTCCTCCTCAAATTCTACAAGCTCGCACATGTTTGTTATAAGATAACAGACGGGAGATTTAGTGTGATGTTAAATAGTGCAGTCGAGTTTATTAAAGAAAAAATAGGCGATTTCAAACCAGAAATCGGTATAATTTTAGGTTCAGGTTTGGGTGATTTAGCCGATGAATTTTGCCTGAAAGCCATTCCTTATACAGAAATTCCAGGGTTTGAATCCTCAACAGTTTCTGGACACAAAAGCCAATTAGTTTTTGCAGAAATCAACGGCAAAAAGGTCGTTATGATGCAAGGTCGATTTCATTTCTATGAAGGTCATTCTATACAAAAAGTAGTTTTTCCAGTTAAAGTTATGAAGAATCTTGGCATTAAAACGCTTATTGTAACTAATGCCGCTGGTGGCGTTAACCCAGATTTTAAGCCATCAGATTTAATGATTATTACTGACCACATAAATTTTATGGGTGTAAACCCTCTTATCGGTCCAAACGACAACACAATGGGCGAACGTTTCCCAGATATGAGTGCAGTTTATACGCCAGAATATGTTAAACTTGCAAAAGAGGTAGCCAAAAAGTTAGGCATTGATTTGCAAGAAGGCGTTTATATGGCACTAACTGGCCCATCTTATGAAACTCCTGCGGAAGTTAGAATGGCTAGAACAATTGGAGCAGATGCAGTAGGAATGTCTACAGTACCAGAGGCTGTTACCGCATCATGGGCTGGACTAAAGGTTATTGGTTTGGGTTGTATTTGCAATTCAGCAGCAGGCGTAAGCACAGTTGGCTTATCTCATGCTGATGTTATCCACGCAGCAGGCTTGGCAAAAGAAAAATTCAAGACATTGGTTAAAGAAGTTATCAGAGAAATATGAGATTAGACAAGTTTTTAAAAGTTTCAAGATTGATAAAAAGACGTACAGTTGCTAATACTGTTTCAGAAATGGGGCGAGTATTAGTTAATGGTAATAGTGCAAAACCTGCCAAACAACTTAAAGTTGGTGATATTATAGAAATTGAGTATGCATCTAAAACAGAAAAAGTTGAAGTGCTAGTTATACCTAATGGAAATGTAAGTATTCAAGAAGCTCCTACTTTATATAAAGTAATAGAATAAGAGGTCTAAAATGACAATTATTAACGAACATTTTGTTATAAATACAGTTGGAAATAATGATATTGTGGACATCACAAAACATGTTCAAAACTGTGTTTATCAGCACGAACTAAAAGATGCATTAGTGTGTGTATCTGTTCAAGGTAGTACGTCTGCAGTTACTACCATTGAATACGAAAAAGGGCTTGTCCAAGATTTAAAAGAAGCTTTAGAGAGAATTGCTCCAACAGGAATGGAATACCATCACGACGAAATTTGGCACGATGGCAATGGTTATGCCCACGTTAGAGCTGCTTTAGTAGGAAGTTCTGTAAATATTGCACTTAAAGACGGACTTCTAAATCTCGGAACGTGGCAACAAGTTGTGCTTCTAGATTTCGACAACAAGCAACGTTCTAGAAACATTACGGTACAAATATTATGCTAAACCTTTACATAACCTCTGCAAACAGAAAAGAAGGCAAAACCTTTTTAACTGCGGGACTTGCTGCTACAATGCAAAGCCTAGGCTACTCGACTTGTGTGTATAAACCAATACAAACCGCAGGAATCGAGCGCAACGGTTTTATGCAATCACCAGATTTAACTTATGTAAAATCTGTTGACCCATACATAGACACTCATTTTTCTTACTTGTTTAAGTCTGTAAACGAGCCTTTAATTGCTTCTGAGCTTGAAAATGAGCCGATTGACCTAGAACTTATTAATAGCGAGTTCCAAAGAATTTCTGCGCTTTCAGATTGCACAATTTTAGACGGTGATTGTGGCTTGTTAAGCCCACTTGCGCCATCTGTGCAGACTGCTGATTTAATAAAAAGATTGCAACTTCCAGTGCTTTTTGTTGTTACGCCTAGAGAAGATTCTATCAATGATACTTTGCTATCAATTTATACGGCTCAAGAGAAGGGGCTTGAAATTCGAGGAGTTGTATTAAATAATATCGCAGAAGATTGTCCTAAAACGCTTTTGACCGCAATTCCACGAGTAATTGAAGAGTACACAAATGTTAAAATTTTAGGACTAATTTCGCATGTAGAAGGTAAATTGGCTCCAGAAGATTTGATTACAAGTATTCTAAACGGTGTCGACATTGAAAGCATTTTTAATGTCAAAATCGAGAAATTGGAATGTAACTAATGATTATAACCGCTGGCATGTACAAAGGACGCAAGGTTGAAGCACCTGACGAGAAGATAACACGCCCAACACTTTCAAAAGTAAGAATGGGTGTTTTTAACACCTTGTATTCGATTATTGGCGACTTTGAGGGTAAAAGCTTTCTTGATGTTTTTGGCGGTTCTGGAATAATGGGTTTGGAGGCTTTGTCACGAGGTTTTAGCAAAGTAAAAGTATTTGAAAAGAATCCTAAGGTTGCACAAATCTTGAAAAAAAACTACCAAACAGTAGGCTTAAAACCAAATTTGAGTATTGGCGATAGTCTTAAACTAATAAAAAGAATTGAAGAAGATTTTGATGTGATTTATGTTGACCCACCTTATATGAGTGGTATTTACGAGGAAATTCTTTCCAAAATCAAAAGAGGAATAATTATAGCTGAACATTCTGAAGAAATAGATTTTGACAATTGCGAGCTTTTAAAACAAAAAAATTATGGCGGAAAATTTGTTAGTTTTTTGAGAAAAGACTAACTTTAAGAAAATTAAGTGCAAATACTTGACCAATAAATTACTCTTCTCTTGTCATTGCCAACAAAATTTCTTGAGGAATATATGTATTTTTTACTCCAGAATCAGTGTTTGCCATAAAGAACTCGACTGTTTCGCCCATGTCTACACCGATTTTCTCAAATGGAATACAAACGTCAATCACATCATTGTACACAATTTTTATCCCATCGGGGTTATCTAATGTCCACATATTTGGGTGTAAAACTGCCGTCAAACGTGGTGGATAAAGAGTATCTTTGACTAATGTTAGTGTCAACTCATGTTCAAATTTTTCTAACAAAATAGGATAAGGATTATCTGTTTTGCTAATCAAACGAATGTAAGCTCTATCATTAGTTTTGCTTGCGTTTCTCGTATAAATATAGAACTGATTAATTCTATCAACAAAACTTATTTCGCCAGAGCCTTTATTAACATGAAGTCTGAAATAAATATTATCTTTATCGCAACCAAAATTGATTTTATCGACATTCTTGTTTTCTCTAAATACAGGTCCGTCAATCATACTGATTGTACCAGAGTTGTACCAATCATCAATGCTTTTATTTAAACCGTCCATTTGTGGCGTTATATGACGTTTTGGGTGTTTAAACGGTACATCAAGAGTTGTAATCAAGGTTTTATCCAAGTAATCTGGATAATTCATACCGAGAAGTAAATAAACATTCTTCAAGCGTTCTCTAAACATATAGTCAAAAATAAAATCCTGACCAGAATTATTAGGCTCGCCGTACCACCAAAACCAGTCGCTGCCTTCCGCAATTAAGATTTCACGTTTTGCTAATTTTATTTGCGGATTGTTTTTATTATTTTTTACGAAATTATCGAAATCATCTTTCGTTTTCTTCAAATATGTCCAAGCTTTGTTTTTTTCTGGCTCACCAATCCAATATTGGAAAGTTTTATCAATCCAAGAGCCAGAATAAATTTTCTTCAAGTTTTTCTTATGCTTATCGTTTTC
This sequence comes from uncultured Candidatus Melainabacteria bacterium, assembly GCA_934757275.1. Lineage (GTDB taxonomy): Bacteria > Cyanobacteriota > Vampirovibrionia > Gastranaerophilales > Gastranaerophilaceae > CAG-196. The sequence goes on along the minus strand of CAKVLN010000001.1, from coordinate 304,806 downwards.
TATATAATCACTAATAAGAACTGTTTCAAGGCTTTCGTCGTTCTCAATTAGTGAATAAATATTTTCTAAAAAGTCTATGCCGTCGTTTTGATAATTTTCCCAACAATTTTCGCAATCAGAAGCAATTGTCAAAAGGTGTGTATTATCAGGCGAAACGAGCAATTTATTTTGCATCATCTTAATTTTTTCGTACAAATCACCTGCCGCCATTTTAGGGTTAATGCCAGCATACTCAAAGTTTATCAAGTTAGGAATTGATCTATCTCTAAATATTATGTCGATATCACTTTCCTTTGTTTGATAAGAATACACTTTTAGCAAGTGGTATGGGTCGTTCAAATTTCCCTTGAAGTCACGAATAAAATCAAAGTTAATAGAATTTGCAAGAACACCTTCGTCAGAAATAGTCCACTTTACACCTGCTTTTGAAAGCAAGCTCAAGGTTTTTGGACCTAAACACAATTCAGGCGGCCACATTCCTTTTGGGCGCACTCCAAAAACTTCTTCAATTCTATCTAACGCACTTTTTATCTGATACTTAGCATCATCTAACATTCCCAAATTCGTTGGTAAGCCTTCGGTTGTCAGCACAGATTTAACAGAAGACTTTACATCAATCAAAATCGGTAAAATTGCGTGGTAATACGGACTTGTAGAGATTTCTATTCGACCTTCTTGAATATATTTTTTATAAGTCGGTATAATTTCTCTAATAATCGATTTTTGTATACTTAAAATTTCAATTCTATCTTCTTGCGTATATCCGCTCTGCTTTTCCCAAAGTTCCGCAAGTCGTGGGTAGCGCACGAAATGCACGGGATCAATCCAGACAAGATTAAACAATGCCATCAAGTCTGAAAGGTCTTGTGAAGAAAAATCTTCAAGCGTTGCAACATCTTTTGAAAAACGTTTTTGATACAATCGCTTGTAGTTTTCGCTACGATAAATCATTGTTTCAAATTTTGAACTAAAAAAGTTATTCAAAATAAAAGCTTTTTCCTCGTCGGTCAAGTTATCAGCATTTGATGAGGTTAACTCTGAATGAATATCGTGGTATCCCTGCTCAGTGTAGTCAATAATTGCATCTAAAAGTGCAGGAACAATGTTAAAATTTAATTTTAGTTTCGGAAACTTATCTAAAAAAAGCACCATATCCAAGTAATCTTTTACGGCGTGCAACCTTACCCAAGGCATAAGATATGTGCCTTCCAACTCATAAACCGGTTGATGCATGTGCCAATATATGGCAAGAGAAAGTTTCTGCTTATTCATAACTTGAGTATACTAAAAATCTCAGAAGTTAGCAAGGAATTGTTAAAAGATGTGTTGAAAGTTTTATCCTAACATTGCAACATTAATTTGCCCAAATTTTGCAGACAAATCATCAATGTGGTGAATTAGATAAACAATCGGCTCTAAATCTTTTTCATTTAAGTCTACAATTGCGCCCCAATCAGCTCTTGCGTGGTGCGCTGCAATCATTTTTGCAACTCTTTTGAAACCTGCAGTCATACAGATTGAAAAACCGTATTGAGAGTGAGTTAACCATTCTTTGCGGAAATTCTCGTCATAATCAATCAAACCTGATTCAGTATTTACAGTATATTCAAAGATTTTACCAATATCGTGTAACAAGCAAGCTGCAAAAACTTCATCTTGATTAAGTTTCTGGAAAAACGCCTGCAAGTTAACCTCTGCATATTTTAAACATTCTAAAGTGTGAATCATCAAACCACCAATATAGTTGTGATGCATCATTTTAGCCGCTGGACAAATCAAGATTTTTTCTTTGTTTCCTTCATAAATACCAACGACAAAGTTCTTCAATTTTTCGTCCTTAATTCTATTTGCAAACTCCATCAGCTCTTGATAAGTTTTCTCTTGTTCCTCTTTATCAAGTCCTGTTTTAGCCTCTTTGATAAGTTCAAGCGCATTCACCAAACAATTGTTGTATTTTTCATTAAAAGAGCCTGATACTATTCTAAGTTGGTTTCCGCAACGGAACAATTTTGAGTCCATTCTATTTAAGGCTTCTTCCCACAAAATACAATTCAAAAACTCGTTAGTTTTTGGGTCTTTCAGTTGCAATTTACCCATTTTCGTTCCAGATTTTGTGTCACCTATAGAAAAAGTTACAACTTCGTAAATAATATCAGTGCTAAACATTAAATTTCTCCTAGTTTTTGTTTGATTATACCATGGACTCTTTTTGTAAAAAAGATGAATTGAGAATTTCAATTCATCTTTTCTAAACTACTCTTCTTTTTTGTCACCTTTAGTCTTATTTTCATCGCTAAACGCTTCTCCAACACCAGCTCCAACGGCTGCACCACCAATAGTATAAGCACCTACAATCAACGGAATTGCTGCGCCCCCAGAAAGTAATGTTATGGCAGCTGCGCCCAATAGTCCACCAATTGTCGCTCCAGCAGCGGCTTTCCCTTTAAACGCTACTGTATCGCCCTGATTTGAAGTAGTGATTGGTGGGATTTGCTCCCTAACCTTGCTATGTTTTCTTGCTTTAAATGCGCTATTAACGCTATAAGACTGAATAGCACTTACTTTCATCTCTATTTCCTCATTCTTATAAACACACGCATGCAATATACAACAAATGGTGCATTTTGTCAATGATTTAGTCACAATTTGTAACATATTTTGACTATTTTAGACTAATGATTTGTACATATCTAGATATTTCTTAGCACTTTCTTTCCAGCTGAAATCTGCAACCATTGCACTGTGGCGCATTGCGTTCAAAGTATACTTATCTTTATAAACATTCATTGCGCACAAAATTGCCTCTTTCATCGCTCCGCCATTATATCCCCAGAATTTAAAACCGTCTGAATTATCTAGCGGATAACCTGTTACAGTATCTTCCAAACCGCCTGTAGCACGAACAATTGGCAACGAACCAAAACGCATTGCAATCAATTGAGAAAGTCCGCAAGGTTCAAATTTTGAAGGCATCAAGAAGAAATCACTACCTGCGTAAATCAAATTAGCCAAATCACCTCTATAACCGATATATGCTCTTATGTTTGGCGTATTATTTGAAAGCCAAATGAACAAATCTTCATAAGATTTATCGCCAGAACCCAAGAAAATGAAATCGGCCTCAAGATTACGCAAATCATTTTCAACTTGCCTAATTAAGTCTAACCCCTTCTGGTCAACAAGCCTTGATATTAGAGCAATCAAAGGTCTTTCTGGTTTATATTTTAAGCCGAAATATTCTAAAATTTTCTTTTTGTTTTCTTCTTTTAACTCTAAAGAATTTACGTCGTAGTTTTTCGCCAAGGTCTTATCTGTTTTTGGATTAAACACATCATAATCAATTCCGTTTACAATTCCAACAAGCTTATCTGTGTGACCTCTAAGCGTGTAATCCATACCTTCGCCATACTCTTGAGTTAAAATTTCTTTTGCATAATTTGGAGAAACCGCAACTACCTTATCAGCATAGTTAATTGCACCTTTTAGCCAGTTAACACGTCCATAGTGTTCGCACCCCCACTCATTGAAGACGATATCTTTTCTCATATTTGCAAAATCAAGAATATCCTCAAACCATACACCTTGGTATGCCAAATTATGAATTTCAAACACATTTTTTGTCTTTGACCAAAATTCATCGAATTTGTAATTTGCCTTGATATACAAAGGAATCATAGCAGTATGCCAATCGTTGGAATGAATTATATCAGCTCTGAAATTAAGTTGTTTTGCATATTCTAATGTTGCAAGAGAAAATGCTACATATCTTTCGTGTTCATAACGAGTATCTAGCCAGCGTGGATAAACTTCTTTAAAACAAGAAAAATACCAATCGTTTTGTACGAAAAATACATTGATATTAGTGTTTGGAAGTTTCGTCATGTGTAATTTAAACTTTTGTGGAGAAGAACCGAAAGTTATCCACATTTCAGAATTTTCAAGTTCTTTAATTCCCCATTTTTCTTTATCTATACAACCATGGAGCGGAGTAAAAATAGCGATTTCGGCATCTTTTTCTAACGCTTTTGGTAAACTTCCAACGACATCAGATAAACCGCCTGCTTTTGAAAAAGGTGAAACTTCTGCTGCTGCAAACAATATTTTCATATCTCTACTCCTTATTTTACACTTATGGGGGTTACTCTCTTTGCCAGAATTATAAAACCTTCAAGAAGTAAATACAAGAGGGAAGTTACAATTGTTAGAACGAAGAAGCTCTTAAATATTAGTGGAAATCAATTATTAACCAAATAAAATGACATATTCTTCCAGTTAAAATTTCATGTTATAATTTAGAAAGTATGAAACGTTTTATCAGAAAATTATTTTCAAAAGTTACACTTGTTATCTTAATTTGCCTTTTGGCAATTCTGATATTTTTTTTCTGGGGTTGGATAGAAAAACAAGCTCTAAAAGTAAAAGGGACATATCTTATATACAAAGGTGATCAAGCATATAGCCAAGATAATATGGCAAAAACGTTAGAATACTATCAAGAAGGGCTTAAACTTTACCCAGAGCATTATGAAGCGTGGTTTAATCTTGGCAACATTTATGCAGTATACGAAGATTATTTTGCAGCAGTTGATGCTTACGAACACGCAATTAAGCACAATCCAAAATTTGTTATGGCAAGAATGAATTTGGGTATTGTATACTCAGAAGATTTAGGCTTTTTTGATGAGGCAATCGACCAGTTTGACACAATTACTCAACTAAAAATTTGGAAACTTTGGATACCATTTGTTTATTCAAATGTAAAAAGTGTGCGTGCAAACCGTGGTATTGCTTATTACAACAAAGGTGTAGCTTATAAGCAAAAGGCAATGTACTTGCCTTTAGAAAAAAAATATTTAGCCTACCAATTCTTAGGTGATGCAATTGAAGCTTATACAAAATCTCTAAAATTCCTCAAAAAGAATTATGACATTTTCTACAATAGAGCCGTTGCTCATCATCTCCGTGGCGAATACAGAGAGGCTGGTTTAGACTACTGCAAAGCAATTGATGTTGAGCCAATGAGATTTGATGCTCACTACAATTTGGCAGTGCTTTTAAGACAATTAAACAGATACAACGACTCCTTTAACGAACTTCAAAAGGCTGCAATGTTGATTGTGGAAGAACCTGATTCTTCAACTTTGCAATCAGCATACATTTTCAATTTATTGAATGAAGTTTCAAGAAAATTGATTTCAAGTGATGATTATTACGCCCAAAAACTTAGCGATGAGCCAACCACAAACATAAGCTACACTTATGTTAACGGTAAAATCGTTCCTGACGAAGAATTTGATAAAGCAATACTTAAAAATTTCAGAACCTGTGCTGGTTTTGAATACTTTAAAGATGAAGATTTTGACGAGGAGAGTGATTTCTAATGGAAAATAAAGAACTTCATTTTTTAACAAAAATTTCAGAAGTATTAACAAAAGAAGTTGATACAACAGAGTTAGTTGCAGAGCTTAAAAAGATTTTGAACGAGTATGAAAAAATCAACAGTCTTGCAATTTATGTGTTTGATAGCACCACCTCTACTATGCGCAATTGTGCTGACAATTGGAATGTGATTGAAGACAATTCTGAACTCTATTCTGCGTTTGAAAAAATAAAAGCGCATGATTTTGTTATTAATTCTAAAGCTTATAAACTGCCAGCCTCAATTGGCGAAGTTTCTATCAAAATCAATTCTTTGTTAATGCCAATTTTAAAGGAAGGCAAGGAGTTTGGCTTAATTGAACTAACTTTTGAAAATAATTCAACTGTTGATATGGAATTTCTATTCTTGATGAAGGTTTTTGCGGCACAAGTTTCACTAAAACTCCAAAATATTGTGCTTAATGAACAATCAAAAATTAATGTCGAATTTCATGATTCAATGAAAAATATTGCAAAAATTATTGAAACTCAATATGAATTAAATTATATAGTTCCACTGATTGGTGAAATGTTGGATAGATTTATTTCTGACCATTTGATTTATGTTTTCTTAATGCAAGACAACGAGTTCAAACTTGTTTGGCCAAAGGCTTGTAAAGATGAAAGAATTTACGAAACACTTAAACAACTTACGCCAGAAACGAACTATATATTGACTTCTGACGACAAAATCGGTGCGTTTCCACTAACTTCTGAAGGCGAAATTACAGGTTGTATTGTTGCAAGAAGTACTTTAGAAAAGCTTTCTAAACGTGATATTAGTTATCTGGAGCAGCTAACAAGACAATCTGCAATAACTATTAATCGTGCTAATACTTATTCAAAAGTGTTGCAGTATGCGACATTGGACGCATTAACTAATTTGAATAATAGAAGACAATTTGAGGTTCGTTTAAAACAAGAAATCGCAACAACAAAACGTCAGAAGAACCCATTGTGCGCAATGATGGTGGACATTGATTTCTTCAAAAAAGTTAATGACACTTACGGTCACGCAAGCGGTGATGCGGTTTTAAGAACAGTTGCATCTATCATTAAAGAGCATTTGCGTGAATCTGATATCCCTTCAAGATATGGTGGGGAAGAGTTTGCAGTACTTCTTCCTTACACTCATATTGAAGAGGCAAAAATCGTTGGCGAGCGTTTGCGCAAGGCAGTTGAAACCACGCCAATTCCTATTGACAAAAAAAATATCAATGTAACAATAAGTATGGGTTTGGCTGAATTTAGCCCAGATGAAACTGGCGAAGAATTATTCAAGCGTGCAGATAAAGCTTTATACGAAGCGAAAGAAGGCGGAAGGAACAGAGTATGTGTAGATTTAAGTGCAAATCATTAGAAGATACAAAAAAACTTGCTTACAAATTTGCAAAATTAGTTGAAAACGACGGTTGCTTTATTAACCTTTTCGGTGAAATTGGAGCTGGAAAAACTGCCTTTGTAAAACTTGTAGCAGAAGCATTGGGTATTAAGGAAAAAGTTACAAGTCCTAGTTTTGTTATTTTGAACGAATACTATAGCGCTTCAATTCCTGTTTACCACTTTGATTTGTACAGATTAGAACACGCTGGAATTAAAACAATTACAGACGAACTTCGAGAATATTCTACTGGCAAAAAAATTACTTTTGTTGAGTGGGCAGAATTTTCACAAGGAGAATTGCCTTTTGAAAGAATTGAGATTAATGTAACTTATGACGACTCTGATGATAGCAGAATTTATGAGTTTAAGTCTATTGGAAAAGATAAAGTTTTAGAAGGGTTAAAAGATTGAAAATACTAGCATTTGACACTTGTTTAGACAAGACATATATAACATTAGCAGAAGATGATAAAATCTTGAAAAGTGAAACAATTGTTTCTAATGGACAGAATTATCATTCTGCGTATTTGATTTCTACAATCGTAAAAATATTGAAAGAAACAGATTTAACGCCTAAAAATATAGATTTAATTGCTACAGATATTGGTCCAGGAAGTTTCACTGGCATAAGAGCTTGCACAACGGTTGCAAGAGTTCTTGCTCAACAATTAAATATCAAGGCAGTTGGCATCTCCTCTCTTGAAATTCTTTCTAAGATTTTAGACAGAGATGATTTAGTTGCACTTGATGCAAGAAAAAACAAAGCCTACGTTTTTGATGGCAAAATTCTTGGTGCAATAGAATTAGAACAAGTTGATGAGATGGTTAAAAATAGAACTTTAGTTACTGATAATAGCCTGCTTGAAAGATTTAGCCAATACACAGATAAGGCAGTATCTTATCAAGTTTCAGACTACCCTATTGGTGAAATTCTCGCAAAACTAGCTTACGAATACGCTAAAAACGGAGGCGAAACTGATTGGCGCAAACTCAAACCGCTATACATTCAACCACCACCAGTTTTTGGCAAGTAGTGACTTATTTATTTAATTTTTCAAGAGTACAATATGAATATAAACCCAATAAAAAAAATTAATAACAACATAATTTATCGTGGAAGTGTAAAGAAAAGCACTCCACAAGAGAACAATTATCCCGAAAATAAGTTAGTAAAGGAGCTTGATAAAATGAGTATGATTAACAACGTAGGGCTTTCTAAAAAGGATTATGAACTTAATCTTTCACATGAAGAGCTTGCAAAAAGAACACACAAAGATTATTTGACAACAAAAAAAATGCTTGCTGTTGATGCACCTGAATATTTAGAGCTTGCTGATGGCGATAAAGAAGCATTAAAACACCTCGTTAAAGCTGCTGTTGTGCTTGATAAAATAAATATGCAACTCGATAACCCAAACAACTTACCATTTAAAGAATACTTAGAAAAAGAAATCGAAAAAGGCAATGAAGATGCGAAGTTAACAAAAATTCTTTTTGATGCGCAAAAAGGCGTTTGCTCACTTGATAGAGAAAGCAACATGATTGAACTTGCAAAAGGTGTTTCAATGCGTGCAGGTAAAGGTGTTTACCCTCAAGATTTAGAAAAAGAAGAATTTCATAACATTTTAATTAATATGTTAAAAAACGGAAAAGTTGACGAAGTTGCAAAGATTTTAAATCAACGTTCTGTGGTTGAAAGAGCGGGTAACGAGCTTGTTGCAACTGATTATATCGACAAATTTAAAGATGATTTTGCTTATATGGCATCAGAACTTGAAAAAGCTAGTGAAACTTCTACCAATGCAGATTTCAATGAATTTTTGCAACTACAAGCAAAGGCCTTGAGAACTGCGGACCCAATGCTTGACGCTTATGCAGACAAAAAATGGGCAACTTTGCAGGACACTCCATTAGAATTTACAATTACGAGAGAAAATTATTCAGATGAATTAACTGAAACTGTTGTTGAAAATGCTGAACTTAAAAAACTTTTAGATGAAAACGGCATTGTGCCAGTTGCAAAAGATTTTCTAGGTGGACGTGTTGGTATAATTAACAAAAAAGGCACTGATGCAATTCTTAATGTGAAAAAATTCTTGCCTTTGATGGCGCAAAATATGCCGTTCAAAGATGAATATATTCAAAACATTTCCCCAGACAAAGAATCAAAGCAAACAATGGTTGATGCTGATTTGGTAGCCGTAACTGGCGATGTTGGCGAATTTAGAGCTGGTATTACATTAGCAGAAAACTTGCCAAACGACGACAAACTTTCTATTCGTGAGCTTGATGGTGGCAGAAGAAATGTTTATCATAGACAAATTCGTTTAATCACCTCAGAAGACGCTAAAGAAAAAATGAAGAAACGCTTGAATGCAACTTTAAACCCTGAATTGCATAAATACTATAACGACGAGGCAGACCATTGGTTCACTGTAGGACACGAAAACGGACACTCTCTTGGACCAAAATCAGGCACAGAAGGTTTGGGTAAATACAAATCAATCATAGAAGAAAATAAGGCTGATATGGTTTCTTTGGCTATGCTTGATGTTCTAACAGAAGCTGGAATGTACACACCAGAGCAGAGAAAACAAATCATTGTTACTTATGCAACTGATAATATGATGATGTCAAAACCTACATTAAGTCAAGCGCATAGAGTACGTTCAGTTATGCAGAACTACTACTTTATAAAAGAAGGTGCTATAAAGATTTCACCAGAAGGTATGCTTGATATTGATATAGAAAAAATGGTACCGACTGCAAGAAAAATGCTTGAAGAAATCATACAAGTACAAATGAAGGGTGATTTTTCAAAAGGCGAAAAATACGTTATGGATAATTTCGTTTGGACACCAGAAATGGCGAAAATGGCTGAAAACATTAAGAGTGTTTCAAAAACTCTTAATGGTAAGGTCGAATCACCGCTTGCTGATAAGCTTTTAAATGAATAGAATTGCAAACAACGGTTAGGTTACAAACCTAACCGTTGTTGTTAGTTAACAACACCCTCTCCCGCCTTCGGCACCCTCCCCCTGTCAAATGATAAAAAGGGAGGGGACTAAAGACGTTCAACTAGCGTATTTCACGCCGTGAGCGTGTGGCGTTCAATGCGTTAATTGAGCGTTATAGTTCATTCAACTTTTGATAAATTCCGCAATATAAAATAAATAAAAAGTCTTTATCAAAATTCATCTGCGAATACTTTAAACCAAAGCCAGTATTATACAACTTAGATGAAGTCTTTATTAATCTTGAAGTAAAAAAGCCAATAAAGTTCACTTTATTTTGAAGTAATGCTTTTTCTAATTTTTTTGAGTACTCTTCAACTAAAGCCTCGTCAGAAAAAGTTTTTAGTGTTTTTCCATCATAAAATGATACTACATTCAAAACTTCACCTTCTACAAACTCTTCTAAAAATGTAGTTTCGGCAATTTCTGACGGTAAAGTTTTGTTTATTAAATTTTTAAATTTTAGCACTTCCTCAAAATTATTTGCTTTATATTTAAACCCTTTACCACGTACCAACAACGGGTATTTACTAGGATAATTCATTTTTTGAGGAACTAGTATCTCAGAATTTTCTAAAAACTTTCTTGACGCAATACTATCTATTAATTTTTCGGCAAACAAAGCGTTTGGCGCAATACAATTAACGAAATTTTTGCGTAAAACATCAGCAATTCCTTGCAATATCCACTTTTCATTTTCTACCAAAACAATATCAATCTGTAATGATTTACATTTTTTCGCCAATTCGTTGAAAGTATTAAACTTTATATTCACTGCCCCTTCAACCTCGGTCGTAGCATAAAGTTTTTTTAAAAATTTAGATTTTTTGAGTAACGGAATTAATTTCCCCTCGCCAGCAATCAAAACATTTAGTGTTTGCAAGAATCACAGCCTCCACAATTGCCAGAACAGCCTTTTGTCAAAAGCTTTCTTATCTCAAAAGGTTCGTTTCTTAGTATTTTTTCTAAGATAAGAGGATAAATTGTTTGCTCTAAATATTCCAACTCTCGCTCTATATCGTCATAATGAGAAAAGTTTGATATAAAAATTGGGTATTGCGCAATTATTCTTTCTGGATTTGTATAATAAAAACTTATTCCCGTAACCTTTACACCAGCCAGAAACGCTTCTTTTACAGGCTCATTGTCAGAGAATGCTGGCAAAAGAGAATAATGCACATTTATATGATTTTGTGGAATTTCCTTATCATAATTAGTATTCACAAGCAAATCACAAGTACCAATTTCTTCAACAGAATTAACTGCCTTAACCTCAAAGTCTTTTAGATGCGCAATTATTGCATCTATCGTTGGTGTGTATTCTGAATAAATTATTACAACTTTTTTCATAAAAATATTTTAGCATATTTAAAACTTTTGTCACACATCAAATAGCCGTTTTGGGGAATTTTAAAAATCTACCTTCATCATATTATAAAATTACTATGACAAACAATTTTGATTATCAATACGACAGTTGTATTTCTCGTGGTATTTGTTCTATGAACCCTAGAACTTCTTCCTTACAGGAAGTATTAATTTTGTATTTAAAAAATGCTTCTTATTATGCTTTAAAACTTTATGAAAACGAGGTCTTAGACAAAAGAGTTCAAGCCTTGATTTTAAACACAATTTCAATACTTGTATCAAACCCGCAATTTAGTGAGAATGATTTTAATGCACTGATTCACGCTTATAATGAAGAATTGCCGAGATTAATAAATTCTTATAAAGAAATTTGCAACAAAAATGATATAGAGCCTGAGTTCTTAAAAACTGTAATCAAATACAACAAAGAGTTTGATATTATCAAGGCTATTCAACTTGGTGAAAAAGAATTTCTAAAGAAAGTTAAAGAACTTTCGCAAGAAATACAAGATTTGTATAGGATACTTTTTGTTATTGCAAAAAGTATCTGTATCAACGTTTTAGACTTAGAAACGTTTGAGATTGAATCAAATGACGGCTATTTGATGATTTTAACTCTTTTAAATTCATTAAATCTAGAAGAATTAGACCCATCAGAGCTAAAAAAACTTATAATCAATGCCGCAGAATTTGATAACAAATTGATGAAACTTTTGAGAAAAACTCAAAAAGAAAGATATGGGCAACAAGTCATTAATGAAGTTTCATACACGACAACACCTTCTAAGGCGATTTTGGTAGTCGGCTCAAATATTCGTGAGTTAGAAGATGTTTTAGAAGCCGTAAAAGACAAAGAAATTGATGTTTATACGCACGATGAAATGATGATTGCGCATACTTTTCCAAAATTTAGCGAATACAAAAACCTCAAAGGTCAGTATGGACAAGGAATAGAAAATTGCCTTTTAGATTTTGCCACCTTCCCAGGGCCAATTGTGCTAACTCGCCATTCTTTATACAATGTTGAAAATCTTTATAGAGGCAGGCTTTACACCACAGATTTTGCCTCCTCTAAAGGTGTAATTCCAATTAAAAACAAAGATTTTTCCGAAGTTATAAAATCTGCAGAAGAGGCTAAAGGTTTTAAAACAGGCAAACAATGCGAAACAATTTCTATTGGTTACAATTACGATAACTCAAAGGAAATCATACAAAATAAACTTGCAAACAAAGACTACACCAATATTTTTATTGTTGGTCTAAACGGCTATACTTTGGAACAACAAAACTATTTTGACAAATTATTGAAACAGGCACCAAGCAATGTTTTAATAATTTCACTCTCTTATTGCACACAGCGAGAAAATATTATTTGCCTAAATGCGTGCTTTGACGTTTTTGCAACAGTTGAATTTGCAGAAAGCTTGTCTAAAAAATATTCTCTTCCGATTACAGTATTTTATCCAAAATGCGATAGGCATACGCTTTCGCAGATGATTTATCTTAAAGAGAAGGAAAATATCGAGGTCTATATTGGCAAATGCACACCTATTTTGCTTAATCCGAATCTTATAACAACCTTAAATAACAGTTTTGGTATAAAAGGTCTTACCTCAGTAAAAAAAGATTTGAACGAAATCTTAGGACAATAAATCTTTATTTTTGTCCAAACTCTTTAGAGCCATCTCCATTTTTTCAGAAGAGAAATCTAAGTTTGAACTCACATGGTGAACCGCATAAAAAGTTGGGTCAAATAGTGGTGCTTTCAACTTAAAAAGATTTGAAAGTGTGGTTGAAATAAACCCTAAAAATTTACCAAACCAAAATGGCAAATTGAGATTAATATACTTTCGATTTGGAAAATACTTTTTTGCGATTGTATGATAATATTCGTCTATAGTAGTTTTTTCTGGGTCAATTATCGTAATTGCTTGTTTGTCAAATTCACTAGTCATACTAACTGCAACAATCGTATTTGCTACATTTTTAACATTTGCTAATGGCCAGCGGTTTTCCCCTTTCCATTTTCCAAAATGTACAATAAAAGGCGAGGCTGCTAGAAACTCAACAACACGATTTTCTAATGTTTTATCACCTTCTCCATAAACCGCAGCTGGACGGATAATAACATAGTTGTAAGGTTTTTTCTCCAACCATTCTTCTGATTTAATTTTGTATCTCGGATAAGGGTTTTTAGGAAATTCCACTCTTGGGGTATTTTCGTCCGCCTTCTGAAAATCTTTTATGCCGTAGACATCGCTAGATGAAACATACACGATTTTTTCTTTAGGTAACCTAGCAAGATATTTTATAGGCTCATAATTAATTTTTTTAAACTTCAAATCATCGCCAATATCAGACGCTATTCCAGCAACATGAGCCACGACATCAACTTGCAACCCTTCAAAGAGTTTTGAATTAACTACATCACCTCGCAAAAGTTCAACATTTTTAAGCTGGGTCAATTCTTTTGGCACATTATTGTGTACCAAAGCGTAGACAAACCAGCCGTGTTCGACATAAGCTTTAACGACATTCAGACCAATAAAACCTGCAGCTCCCGTTACTAGAACTTTTTTCATTACTTAATTAATCCGTATTCTTTACCTAATTCAGCAATAATTTCTACAGCTTTGTCGATTTGTTCAAAACTCAACTCTTTCATTGTGCAAAGTCTAAGTCTGCATTCTTTTCTTCTTACAGCAGGGTAAGTTACGATATTAACGTAAACTCCACGTTTTCTTAATTTATCATACATTTCAAACAAAATTGGTTCGCTATAAACCATTACAGGAACTACTGCAGATTGAGAATGCCCGATATCAAAACCTTTTTCCAATAGTTTTGATTTTAAGTATTCTGTATTTTCCCAAAGTTTTGTACGACCAGCGTTATCAGTTTCAAGAAGTTTAAACACTTCATTCAAACCTCCTGCAACAGAAGCTGGCAAAGCAGTTGAGAAGAAATAACTTCTTGCATATAGTCTTAAATATTGGATAACTTTTTTTGATGCTGCGCAATATCCGCCCAAACCGCCTGGACCTTTGCTCAACATGCCAACATGCAAATCAATTTTGTCCATTACATTAAAGTATTCAGCCGTACCACGACCAGTTGGACCTACAATACCAACTCCGTGCGCATCATCAACCATAACTCTAGCATTATATTTTTGAGCAAGTTTTACAATTTCATCAAGCGGTGCCATATCGCCGTCCATTGAGAACACACCGTCTGTAATAATTAATCTGCCAGTTTTTTCTGCAGGTATTCTTGACAAAATTCTTTCTAAACCTTTCATATCTCTATGAGGATAAACTTTGATTTCAGCACCAGATAAAACACAGCCATCAAAAATTGATGCGTGGTTTGCTGCATCATTAATTATTACGTCGTTTTTCCCGCACAAAGCTGAAACAATACCAACATTAGCACCATATCCGCTAGGGAAAACAATTGCATCTTCTGTGCCATAAAATTTTGCAATTCTTTTTTCTAATTCTTTATGGATATCAGTAATACCAGCGTAGTTTGAAACTGCACCCATGCCGTATCCGAATTCTTCTAAAGCTTTTCTTGCACCTTCCATGACCTGAGGGTGAGTAGATAAATTTAGATAAGAATTTGAACCCAACATAATAACGTGGCGAATATTTCCATCTTTTTCACGGATATCGAGTTCTGGTTTAACTTTGTCCATTGTAACCATGCCTAAAGCCTCATTGCCGGTCATAATTCCGCTAGATAAAACTTCAGCCAAACGATTTGTTTTATCAAACAAATCTTCATTTTCTAATGTGTCTACAAAGTTTTCAAACTTTAGGTTCATACATTCTTTTTCTAAATCTAACACGTTCTTATACCTCATAAATTATACGCTATACAATATTTTAATATAAAAATACTAAAAAAAGTTACGCTAAATGCTTATACTTTTTTATATAAAATTAATGTTTAAAATATGAATTTTTATTTTGTTTTTTGTGCTAATATTTCAGTATGAAAATAATTGCAAAAGTACTATTAATAATATTCTTTTTCATTTTTTCTTTCTTAAATAACCGCACAACTTTTGACGGTTATGTTCAAGACGATTTTTTCCACACAAAAAAGCAAGAACATCGTTGCAGTATTGAACCCATTGAGAATGAAGGTTTTATTATTTTGCCTTCAAATTCCTCTGATAACGATTCTGTTTCTGGCGTTGGAAGTTCACAAATTTCTACAACTTTAAGCAACAATTTCTTTGCAAAAAATCGTTACTTAGCAAAACATCAATATACAATTTCACATTCATATAAAACAGAGATTTTTCCACACGCTCCTTAACTTGAACATTTTTCAAAAAAAAGTTTAATAGTTTAGAAAGGAAAAGATATGGAATTTATACAGAATTTTGTATCGGCGCATAACGTGCTGATATCGGCAGGAATATTGATTCTTGCATACATTTTCATTGCAACCGAAAAAATACCTAAAGTTACAATCGCTCTACTAGGAGCTGGTATAACAATAGTTTTAGGTTTGGTTAGCCAACTTAAAACTGTTGATGGCACTTTAAACCCGCACTACTTCGTTAACTTTATCGATTTTAACGTTATTTTCTTATTAGTATCAATGATGATTATTGTTAACATAACAACAAGAAGTGGTGTATTTAGTTATCTGGCAAATGAATTAATGAAAGCAACAAAAGGACACCCCGTTCTGATTTTAGTGGCTCTCGGTGTATTTACAGCAGTTGTAAGTGCTTTTTTGGATAACGTTACAACTGTAATTTTGATTTTACCAATCACTTTTGCTATCGCAAAAAAATTGGAAATCGATCCAATTCCATTTTTGCTAACAGAGGTTTTTGCATCTAACATTGGTGGTACAGCAACGCTAATCGGTGACCCGCCAAATATTATAATTGGTAGCGCAGCTGGTTTTTCATTTATGGACTTTATAAATAATTTAACCGGTGTTATAGCAATAATTTTGTTCTCAGTGATTGCATTTTTATCAATTATGTTTAAATCTAAACTCCATGCTGATGAAGCAAAAATGAAAGAAATATCTGAATTAGATAATTCAAAAACAATCACTGATAAAAACTTAATGATTCGTTCAATGATAGTTTTGGGGCTTGTTATTTTAGGCTTTGTAACACACGATATCACACATATTGAAACTTGTGTTGCAGCAATGCTTGGCGCAAGTTTTTTACTATTGTTTGAAAAACCAACCAATATTTTAAAAGATGTTGAATGGAATACAATCTTCTTCTTCATCGGCTTGTTTATAATAATCGGCGGTGTTGAAGCGTCTGGTGGTATCAAATTAATGGCTGAATGGATATTAAAAGTTACACAAGGCTCACAAGAAGCAACCTCAATGTTAATCCTATGGGGTTCTGGAATTATCTCTGGTATTATCGACAACATTCCTTACACTGCAACAATGTCACCTATGTTGGTTGAAATTCAAAAAACTATGGGTGAAGTTTACACAACTCCATTGTGGTGGAGCTTGTCACTTGGTGCTTGCTTAGGTGGAAACTTGACAATCATCGGCGCAGCTGCAAACGTTATTGTTTCAGAAAATGCTGCAAAAGAAGGACACCCAATTGCCTTCCTAAGATTTATGAAATACGGTATTGCAGTAGTTGCTATGTCACTTATAATAAGCACAGTTTACTTAAATCTTAGATTTATTTAATTCAAAAAATTGAAGGAAAATATTTTAAACACCACCCAGTTATTTAGAGTTGGGTGGTGTTTTATTTTAGAAAGTTAATGGTGCGTCAAACGACGCACCCTACAATTGTTAAATAACTACAACTTCTGTCTTAAAATCGAATTTGAGCCTTGGCAAGTTATAAACAACATATTGCCTTCAACATGCAAACCATAAGGCTTATCAATTTTTGATACAAGCACAGAGGCAACGCCTTGCGGTGTAATTTTTATAACATTATTGGTATTATAATTAGATACATAGATATTACCGATGCTATCGCTTGCCAAACTAATTGGCCCACTTATCAAGGCACTCTTTAAGAAAACTTGTCTTTTTCCATCTGGCGTAATTTTAATAATCGTATTATCCGAAAACGTCGCAACATAAATATTGCCTTGACTATCCGTTGTAATACCAGTAGGGCTTAAAATGTTTTCATAAATGCCAGATTGAGTTGCAATCTTTGATGGTGCATTTGATTGTTGTTGAGGAAGAGTTGTTGAAATTTTAATAGACTCAGCTAACTCTTGACCTCTTGCATAATAACTGCTTGATTGAGGAATTAAACGTAAATACTCTGAAGTCTTCGTATAATCTTCAATTTTAGAACTCATCAAAGCAAGTTTGTAGATAACTTCGTAATCATTAGGATTTCTCAAGTAAACTTGTTTATAAATATTCAAAGCCTCAGCATATTGTTTTAGGTATTCTAAAATAGTCGCCAAATTATAATAAGCATCAATATAATCAGGATAAGTTCTAATCGCAGAGCGGAAAGATTCTATCGCTCTTTCATACATACCCAATTTGTAAAAATCTATACCCTGATTATAATCAAGTTTTGCGTCAACTGGAACTTCTACTGCGTAAACAGAAATTGACATTGATAATAAAATTGTTGCAATAATTTTCTTTAACATGCACTCATTATAACATAGTTTTAGATTTTACGGTAGAATATAATTATGAAACCAAAAGTTATAGCGGTTGTAGGTCCAACCGCAAGTGGAAAAACAAAATTAGCAATCGAACTCGCACACAAATTAAATGGCGAAGTAATTTCTGCTGATTCCAGATTGGTTTATAAGGGTTTTGATATAGCATCTGCAAAGCCTACGCTTGAAGAAAGAGAAGGTATACCACATCACTTAATCGACATTGTAGAACCAGAGTTTAATTATTCAGCAGGAAATTACGTTGAAGATGCAAAAAAAGCAATTGAAGATATTCTCTCACGAGGCAAAACCCCAATTGTCGCAGGTGGTACAGGCTTGTATTTTAGAATTTTGCTGGAGAATTACAATCTTCCAAATGTGGAAACAGATTACGAACTAAGAGCAAAATTAGAAAAACGCTCACGAGAAGATTTATTAAAAGAACTGGAAAATGTAGACAAACCAACGTTTGAAAGAGTAAAAGACGCTAATTTAAGAAGAATAATTAGGGCGTTAGAATTGATTATTTTGCTAAAAAAACCGCTTTCAGAAATTCAATTAGAAAAAGAGCCTGAATACGAGGTTGAGTGGCAAATGCCAAAAATTCCTTCAAGAGAATGGCTCTATGATAGAATTAACAAGCGTGTAGATGTTATGGTAGAAATGGGAATTATTGAAGAAACTAAAAACCTAATCGCTAAGCACGGGCGCATCGGAAACATCGTTGACACAATTGGGTACAAAGAAATTTTAACTTATCTTGATGGCGAAGCAACACTAGAAGAAGCTCTAGACAAGTTAAAACAACATACTCGTAATTACGCAAAAAGACAATTAACATGGTTTCGCAGAAACCCAAATCTTGTAATCAATTGCTAATATTAGCACTTGTAACAAAGGCGTTTTAGCTTAAACCTCAATCAAAACTTCGCCAACCACTTGACCGTGCAAGGTTTTAATCGATTTATCAAGTTGAATGTTTCCCCAACCTAAGCGGTTAATCATTTCTAAAACCGCAAAACGACGAGCGTCCATCGAGCAATCGTTTATTTTCACAACAAAACCGTCTTGCTTTTCAACATTAAACACAACGCATAACCCACCTGCACCCACTTTTGCAATAAGTCCGTTTGTTTGTTGAAGAATTTCTGTATCCAAACGTTTTTCACCACCAAAAATATAAGGATATTTTTGAATTGCACTCACAATTTTGTCATATCTAAGCAAATTTTTATAACCAATCAACAGATTTTTTAATGGCATGCTAAGAATTGGCACTCCACAACCATCTGTTGTCATTGGGTATTCCGCCTCAACTTGGCACATTGCATTTATTTTATTTTTTATTGCAACCTGCAAAGGGTGGTCTGGCTTGTCATAAGTTGTCATCTCCCAGCCTTTTATTTTGCAAATAACCAAAAAACCGATATGCTTGCCCGAACAATTATTATGAATTGCCCTCGCTTTTTCAGCTCTAAGTAGCATTTTATCCTGCATACTTCTTGCAAGCGGTGCATGAACACCACATTTCAAATAGCTTTCATCAATATCAAATCTATCTAAAATCTGTTTTGCAACCTTGATATGGCACTCCTCGCCAGCATGAGAGCCACAACAAAGTGCAAGTTCTTCTTCCGATAAATCTATGCCATAATCAACCAAAAGAGTTGCCTGCAACGGTTTTGCACAAGAACGAAGATAATAAGGTATAGTGTCATAAGGTTTCGACAAAAGCATAAAAAAGCCTTCGTGAAATTCCTCTACCAAACCATCTCTTACATACTCCACACGCATTGGGCTAATTATCCTTCTTTATGGTCTTTTATGAAGGTCAAAAGAGCGTCCATTTTTTGTTTCAAGATTTCGTTTTCTTCTTTCAAGCGTGTATTTTCTACTCGAATATCAAAATTTTCTTTCTCTAATGACAAAGTTGGAATATCATCAGGATTTAGCGAAAATCTCTTTCCAGCCTCTTCCTTCATAAAAATAATACTCTTAACATCTTTTTCTCTTACAAAACCTAACTGAACCATTAATTCTGCAATGAAAACGTGTTTGCCGGAATCGTTAATTTCTTTTTGCTTATCAAGAACTTCGTCCAACTGCTCAATAGTCATTTTACCAGCACGGATAAAATATTCACCTGTTCTATATTTACCTGCAATAAAACCAGCAATTGCACTTACTAAATTTGGCACTTCTTTAGAAAAGAAACCAGAGGTTTTACAGAAGGTAAAAGCCTTTGCCACTTCTTCCATTGTAAAATTGTTTTCAATAGCGATTTCAATTAGTGACATACCTTTTGAGCAACAATTCATAAAAGCATAAATACTTTCATCAAATTTAGATTCTTTTGTCAAAAGCTCGTTTTGCCCTAAATCAGAAAGAGCTGGTTTATAAATATGAAACAATTCACCTTCTGGCAAATCTAAAAACTCATTACTCAAATAATTAGTCAAATCGTTTGACAAGTTTAAGAAGATTGTTTGCTTAATCCAAAGCGGAAACGCCAACATTTTTTCCATATAATCTATAAATAAACTCTTACTCATGAAATATATCCTTCTTTTATATGATAACCTCAAACAAATTATATCATAAGATAATAAAAGTTAACATTTGTAAAGGAAGCTTCATATATGGGCATGGACGGTTTGTCTATCGCAAATACTGGTATTGTTAAAGAGTCTACTTCTGCAGAGATTGCAAGTAAGACCGAACAAGCCATGCAGACTGAACAAGCGAATTTCAGCCGACAAGTCAATGGACTTAGTCAAAATCAGAGAGTGCGTGAAAAAGACGAAGGGGACGAAAACAATAACAAAAAACAAGGCGGTAACAACCCAAAAGACACTTTTGATGATGGTTTAGTAGAACCTAAAGAACCACCAGAAGAAGATTTTACTGATGTTGAAGATATTGAAAATCCGAACAAAGATTTTTATGTTAAATTAAATGTAAAAGATGATATAATAGAATTATACGATAGCGCAACTAATCGATTAATTGAAACAATCTCTGGAAACGAGCTTGGAGAGTTAGTGCAGAAGCTTAATATGGCATCTGGAATATTCATAAACAAGAAGGTTTAAATGTCACCTATCAATCCTTACAACAAGTACATAAAACAATATCAGGCGAGCAACGTCAATACTGCAACGCCCGAAAAATTAATGATTATGATGTTTGACGGTGCTTTACAGTTTTTGCAAAAAGCTAAAATCGCAATAGCCGAAGGCAAGCTGCAAGAACGTTCACAAAACATTGATGGTGCTAGAAAAATCATAAGAGAACTTATGCGTACAATTGATTTAGAAAATGGCAACGATGTTTCTAAACAATTGTTTAAGCTCTACAACAAAATGGCTATGAACCTCATCAAAGCTAACGTTCAAAGAAATGCAACCTTAATAGACAATGTAATAGAAGATATTACGAACATTCGCTGGGGTTTTCAAAAGGCAATCGAAATACAAACAGGAGTTACGACCGTTGAACAAGCTATGCTTGAGCAACAAGCAAATAGCAATAATCCGCAAACATAAAGGAAATTTGTCATGCAAGATGAAAAACAGTTTGAACAATTAATGTTACAATATCAGCAACTTAAAAACGGTTCTGAAGATATTTCACGTATGATTGACAATGAAGACTTCGACAGTGCAATTACAATGATTAAGGGACGTGAACAACTTTTTTTGAATTGCAAATGTATGCGCAAATATCTTGAATTAACACCTGTAGAGCAGAAACAAGCGGACGAAATCTTAGATGAGATAAGGACTTTGGAACTTCAAAATATTAAAAAATTGCAAAAAGGCATGGACGAGGTTCAAGCCGAATTGAAGAAATCTCAACAATCTCAAAAATTCCAACAAGCCTACGAAACTGGCGAAGATTACAAAGGAAGTATTGTTAACGTTCAAGAATAGATTTCAAACTCAATATTCATAGTATTTTTAAAGATAACATAAAAAGTCGTTGATTTTTTATGCGTTTTGTGTTATCAGCCTACAACCTAGACAAATTAACTATTTGGAAGAAAAAAGACTTGCATTTATACTTGGAGTCTGTATAATAGAGTTTGTAAATAGAAGAAAGGAGTTTTAAAATGAACAAAGAAGAATTAGTACAAGAAATTTCAAAAAAATCTAAAGTTACTCAAAAAGAAGCTAACGAAGTTTTATCAGCTTTAATCGAAACAGTTCAAAAAACAGTTTCTAAAGGTAAAAAAGTTACTCTAGTTGGTTTTGGTACTTTTGAACCTCGCAAGAGAGCTGCTAGAAACGGCAGAAACCCACAAACTGGTAAAGAAATCAAGATTCCTGCTAAAACAGTTCCTGTATTCTCAGCTGGTAAAAAATTCAAAGAAGTTGTTAACGGTAAGTAATTAACGATTTTAAGAATAAATTTGCATAAGGCGTGTCAAAATTGACACGCCTTATTTATTGTTGTTTGTGTGCCAAATAACGCACAACAGATTACTTATTTTAGTGCAATGCGTTTCCACCGCTTTAGACAAAATGCGCTAGATTAACACATTCTTCGTCATTTTGAGGTGCGATTAGCACCGAAAAATCCAGCTTTTTAATAACTATTTCTTTTTAATCAATACCCACCCGCATTCGTAACTTTCGCAAAGCTCAAGAACGACTGCGACCTCCCTAATAAGTGAGGTAAAGTTATAATCCACGAAATATCCTATTTTTCCAACACAACCAATCTATCAATAATTGCCTGAGTAAATTCACTGCAACTTGCATTTCCACCCAAATCGGCAGTTTTAATACCTGCATCAAGAGTTTCAAGTAACGCAAATTTTATTTTCTTTGCAGCCTCGATTTCGCCGATATAGTTCAACATTTCTATTGCAGACATTAGCATTGCAGTTGGATTGGCTTTATCTTGACCTGCAATATCAGGTGCTGATCCGTGTACTGGCTCAAATACTGCATAATCTTGACCAATATTTGCGCCTTGCGCAATTCCCAGCCCGCCAATCAAGCCTGCACAAAGGTCTGAAACAATATCACCATAAAGGTTTGGCAACAATAACACGTCAAATTGATTAGGATTTTGAACTAATTGCATACAACAATTGTCAACCAAAATTTCTCTTAGTTTTATTGTTGGATAATCTTGTGCAACTTTTCTTGCACATTCTAAAAACAAACCGTCTGAAAGCTTGCAAATATTAGCTTTTGTAACCACACAGACTTCCTTACGGTTATTTTTAACCGCATATTCAAACGCAAATTTTGCAATTCTTTCAGATGCCTTTCTGGTAATAATTTTGATACTTTCGGCAGTATCTGAGTCGATTTGACGTTCAATACCAGCGTATAAGTCCTCGGTGTTTTCTCTAACAACTATTATGTCAACATTATCATAACGAGTTTTTACATTTGGCAAATTATAACACGGTCTAAGATTTGCATATAAATCTAATTCTTTTCTAAGCTGAACATTAACCGAGCGGAAACCTTTGCCGATTGGCGTTGTGACAGGTGATTTTAGCGCAACTTTGTTTCTTTTAACAGAATCTATCACCCTTTGCGGTAGCGGAGTTCCCTCTGTTTCAATCACATCTGCGCCTGCGGTTTGAACTTCCCAATCAATTGCAACGCCTGCTGCATTAATAATTTTAACCACCGCATCTGTAATTTCTGGTCCAATTCCATCGCCTTTAATTAATGTTACTCGTTTCATAGTGCCTCTTTTCGATTTCTAAACCTTAACTTCACTTTTAGCATTCAAGTATGCCTCAATACCTTTTGTTAGCTGGTCAGGACAGCTTGTTGGACGGCTGCCGCAATGCAAGCCGCTTAATTTTGGCACAATATCATTAATATTCATACCTTTTATCAAGACACCAATTCCACTCAAGTTTCCATTGCAACCACCCACAAACTCTACATCTTGAATAATATTGTCTTTTATTCTCATTTGCATTAATTTGCAACAAACACCTTTAGGCTGATATTGAACAATATCCACGCCATTAACATTATTAATTTTAATTTCTTCGCTCATATAAAACTCCTCAAATACAATTTTACTCTACCACTAATATATCATTTTATTTTGTTGGAATCAATTGTTATGTATAACGATATTTAGAAAGAATTTGTTCGTCACCTTCCCCATCACAGAATCACAAGATTTTTTACTAAGCAGGTAATCTATTTGCATAAAAAAGTTATTGGTGCGTCAAACGACAGCACCCTACTTTTCTCTAAACCGCCCTAGTTAGGGAGGTCGCAGTCGTTCTTGAGCTTTGCGAAAGTTACAAATGCGGGTGGGTAACAAAAAAGGATTGCCACAAAAATCTTGCGATTTTCTCGCAATGACACCCAGCTAGGCGTTTTACGTTCAGTCATTACGAGGAGCGAGAGCGACAAAGTAATCTATATAACACAATTTAATAACAAAGTTTTCTTCACCTCTAACCCAAAAATCATTTGTGCTATGATTATAATTATGAATAACATTAAAAAAATTGGTTTTTGGGGATATCCAGACCCAGAAATTGTCGAAAAAACTAAAAAAAATGCACCTAACGCAGAGTGGATTGATTTAGATATTGATTTTAATTATCCTAAAACAAACATTTTGCCAGAATCGTATTGCAAAATTATTAGAAACATTATCGACAACACCCTCTATCTCAAGCCCGATTTAATTTTAGCTCCAATTGGGAAAGACAAATGTGATAGCGGTTGGTTTGCGTCAAAAATCTTAGCCGATTTAGGTTTTAACGTTATTCAAACAATTTTTGAAAAACTTGAACCAAAACGAGAGCTTAAAATCAGCACAAGTAATTTACCTCTGTATGATAAAATCACTATGATTACAGCTGATATAATAACTCCCGCCAAGCACGAGGACTTAATTCAAGTACCTGCTGAGTTTGGTTTTTGGGGTGTACCACCGAACGACTTAGAGATTTTAAAACTATTTCCAAACACAACTCATGTCTACGGTTGGACAAGGTGCGTTGAGGCTGGAACTCCTGCTGATTTAGACTTAGAAATGTTTGTAGAAGAAAATGTTCCAACAGTATTCTACGCACAAGCCTTCTGCGCAAAATCACAATTAGCAAAATATTTAGCCGATAAATACAACGGGCTTTATATTGACATTGATGATTACGCCTCAAATTCAATCAGGGCAAAAGTTGAAGCCTTTTTAAGAT
The DNA here is from genome assembly GCA_934757275.1 of uncultured Candidatus Melainabacteria bacterium. Taxonomy (GTDB): domain Bacteria; phylum Cyanobacteriota; class Vampirovibrionia; order Gastranaerophilales; family Gastranaerophilaceae; genus CAG-196. Next base: position 279,772 of record CAKVLN010000001.1, on the reverse strand, counting down.
TAAGATAAAAAAATATGTTTAGTTTTATTACTAATATTAGCTAATAATTATCTATTATGGTATTATTAGTTTACGGGGGAGAAGTATGCGAGGCGATAATACCAATAGAAATAAACTATTTTCAGAACGTATAATATGGTTTCAGTGCGGTTTTGCAATCGCAGTGCTATTATTTGTTGTATACCTTTTCTCTGTTCAAGTGCTTGATGTTAGACATTTTAGAATCAAAGCTAAAAACCAACGCAGAGCAAGTTCTTTTGTTATGCGTGGCAATATTTATGACAGAAATGGCATAAAACTCGCTACTGACACAGTATATTACGATATTTTTGCGAGAAAAGCCGATTTTGGAGAACGTTCACCTGAAGAGCTTGCAAAAATTTTAGCACCTATTTTAAAAGTTTCACAAATAGACTTAACAGAAAAACTTCGACAAAATGTTGCAGTAATCTCTCTTAAAAAGAATGTTGACCGCCACACTCGTGACCAAATCGCAAAACTTAACCTAAGAGAAATTCCAATGGATAAGAAAAGCATAAGAACTTATCCTCAAGGAACGCTCGCAGCGCACGTTTTAGGCTATTACAATTTTGATGCTGACGTAGCTTCTGGAGTTGAACTTACCGCAAAAGACAAATTAGAAAGTGTAAGCAAAGCCTCTAACTTAGAGATGACGCCAAAAGGCAAAGTAATTTATAACATTACAACAGACCCCGTTGCAGCCACAAAACCGATTAAGGGTAAAGATGTTACATTAACGATTGACGCTGCGGTACAACACGTTTGCGAAAAAGAGTTGATGAAATCTATTGAAAAATTCAAGGCTCATAGAGGTGCAGTAATTGTTATGAACCCTCGTAACGGCGAAATTCTAGCTTATGCGGTTTATCCATATTTTGACCCTAACAATTTCAAAAACGCCTCAAGTTTCCAAATCAAAAACTGGACGCTAACAGACATTTTCCCTCCAGGGTCAACCTTCAAAACAATTACAGTAGCCTCAGCTATTGAGCTAGGTAAAATCAACAGATATTCAAAGATTAACGATACAGGAAAAATAAAAGTTGGTTGGTGGACAATTAAGAACTACGATTACGCTCGCAGACCAAACCCAGGAATGATTGACCTTGTATATTTGTTTGAGCATTCAAGCAACGTTGCGTCAGTTATTATCGCTCAAATGATGGGCAAATACGAATACTACGGAATGCTTAAAAAATTCGGGTTTGGTGAAAAAACTGGCATTGACCTTCCAGGGGAGTCTGTTGGTCTATTAAAACCACCTGCAAAATGGGACGCATCTGACTTAGCGACAATGGGTTATGGTTACGGTTCTTCTGTAACGGCTATTCAAATGGTTTCAGCAGTTTCAGCCCTAGCAAACGATGGCGTAAGAGTAACTCCGCACGTTATCAAATATTCGCCAGAAGAGGCTGAAAACAAGATTAAAAAAGTACAAGTTATGAGCCCAGAACACGCTCGAGTTGTAACAGAATTATTGACCGAAAGTATTAACAGAGGTAAATCACCGATTAAATCAGCAAGTTACAACATTGCAGCGAAAACTGGTACATCTATTAAACCAAAAGAAAATGGTAGCGGTTACACAACAAAACTTTACACCTCAATCGTGGGTTATATGCCATCAAGCAATCCGCAAGTTTTGATATACGTTATTGTTGACTCTGCTCAAGGTGGTGAAATTTGGGGTAACACAGTTGCTGCACCTATTTTCAAAGAGATTTCAACACAAATTGCAAGAATTTTAAATTTACAACCTGATAAGGTAGGAGGGAACTTAGATTAATGAGATTAAGAACTTTAATTGATAATATAAATTATATTGAATTAGTTAATGAAGACGATTTTTCGGGTGAAATAGCAGGAATTTCTTACAATTCTAAAAAAACAAAACCAAACGATGTATTTATTTGTTTAACTGGTGAACACGTTGACGGTCACGAATTTGCAGAAGAAGCAGTTGCAAATGGTGCAATTCTTTGCATCGTAGAAAAACGTTTAAACCTAGATATACCACAGGTTGTAGTTAGTGACACTTCAGAAGTGATTGCGCAAATCGCAGATTTATTCTACGCATCACCTTCAAAAAAACTTAATTTGATTGGTGTTACTGGCACAAACGGAAAAACAACAGTAACGCACTTAATCCAAAAACTTTTTGAAGAAAATAATCAAGAGTGTGCATTAATCGGGACTTTAGGACACAAATTTTCGTCAGAAGACAGTTATCATGATGCAAAACACACAACTCCTCAAGCTCCAGAATTACAAAAAATCTTTGCTGATATTGAAGAAAAAAATATTAAAAATGTTGTTATGGAGGTTAGTTCGCATTCACTGGTTCAACACAGAGTTGATTATTGTGACTTTAATGGAGCCGTTTTTACAAATTTAACTCAAGACCACCTAGATTTTCATATCACAATGAACAATTACTTCAAGGCAAAAGCAATTTTGTTTGAAAGACTTGTTGCAGGTGATTTTGCAGTAATAAACGCAGATGATAGTTACGCAGGAAAATTCATGGAGGTAATTTCTCCAACAGTTAACTTGTACACTTACGGCGTAAACATGCCAGCTGACGTTAAAGCAACAAATGTAACCTTTAACCACGACGGCGCATCATTCACTTGCGTTATCAAAGAAAAAAAATACAAAGTAAATCTTAAAATGAATGGTATGTTTTCTGTATACAACGTTCTAGCGGCACTTACAACCGCTTTAGCCTTGAATATGGATATAGAAAAAGCTATACACACAATGGAACAATTAGGCGGTGTTGCAGGTAGATTTGAAATTATAATCAACCAACCAACTGTAATTGTTGACTATGCACACACTCCAGACGGTTTGGAAAATGTTTTGAAAGCGGCAAGAGATATTACGCCTAGCGAAGGTAAGTTGATTTGTGTATTCGGTTGCGGTGGCGATAGAGATGCTACAAAACGTCCTAAGATGGGCAGAATTGCAGAAGAATTGGCTGATAAAATCATTGTAACCAGCGACAATCCTCGTTCGGAAGATCCGCAACAAATTATTACAGATATTCTTGCAGGCTTGAGAAGTGTTAATGACGTTGTTGTAGAACCAGATAGAGAACTTGCCATCAAAGAGGCTTGCAAATTGGCTGGTGCAAAAGATGTTGTTCTAGTTGCAGGTAAAGGTCACGAAGATTACCAAATTTTGGCACACGAAACAATCCACTTTGACGACAGAGAAAAAGTTAGAGAAATCTTTGGAACTGTAAAAGCTTAGCACAAATACAAAGGGGCAGGGAATGAAAAGGGGCAGGGAATGAAAACACCACTCATAATTGAACAACACATGCATGGAGCATTTGGAGTTGATTTTAACAAAGCTAATGTTGATGAGATTGTTGAAGTTGCGTACAAGCTACGCAAAATCGGCATTGGCGGTTTCTTCCCTACTCTTGTTACAGATTCTGTTGAGAATACAAAACGCCAAATCGGAATTATTAAAGAGGCGGCTAAAAAAACTAATTCAATTTTAGGAATACACCTCGAAGGTATATTTATTAATGCGCAAAAAAAAGGGATACACAATCCTGAACACTTTTTGGCACTTACGGTAGAAAACTACCAAAAGATAGAAGATGATTTCGTCAAAATTGTGACTTTAGCTCCAGAATTAGATGAAGGCTTAATTTCTTACCTAAAAGCTAAAGGGGTTAAAATTCAAGCTGGACACTGTGTTGGCTGGGGCGAAGTTGATGGCGCAACACATACTTTTAATGCAATGTCTGGCGTTACCCATAGAGGCAGTTCTACCGCATTATCTGCTATGATTGAAGATAGAGTTTATGCAGAAATCATTGCAGATGGACTTCATGTAAGCGATGAAGCTTTAAAATTATTCTTCCGTGCAAAGCCTGCAAACAGAGTGATTTTAATAAGTGACGCTCTTCCAATAACTTATAGCGACCAAAAAGAAGCTATTTTTGCAGATTCTAAAATATTTTATGATGGCAAAAAAGCAACCTCTGCAGATGGAACAATCGCAGGTAGCACAAAATTATTACCAGAAATCATTAAAATTTTAGGTCAAAAAGGTTTGTTTAATCCACAATTCCTTCAAAATGTTTACGACTACCACGACATTGAACCAATGGGAGAAATCGAGTGGAATGAAGATTTTGAGATTGTAGGCTAACACTACGCAATCTTAATGTACGCTTTAAAAATTTTGTTCGCTACTGTATCATCAAACGCTTGTTGAATTTTTTCTAGCGGATAAACGGTTGTAAGATTTTTAACGTTGACTTTTTTAGAGGTCAAAAGTTCATAAGAGTCCTTCAAATCAGCAGGTGAAGGAGAATAACTACCCATAACCGTCAATTCTTTGTAATAGATTTCGTTGTTTGGATAACCATTACTTAAAGGTGTGCTAGAAAAGACAAGAATTTTTCCGCCCATACGAACAGCTTTAAATGCAGTATCAATAGCCTTATCAGCACCTGATGTCATAAATACTGCATCAACTTCATCACTAAAATCGAAAGGTTCAATTCCCATTTTTTTAGCTAATTCAATTCTCTCTGGAATTAAATCACAACCATAAACCTTATAGCCCATTGCTTTCAAGCCTTCGCCCATCAACAAGCCGATTGAGCCTAGACCAACAATAAGAGCAGTGTCCTCTCTTAACAAATTACATCTCTTAATTGCACGCACACAGCACCCTAATGGTTCATAAAAAGAGATTTCCTCGTCTGACATATCATCAGGAACATTGTAGGCAACATTCTGCAAGTGTTCTTCCGAAACATATACAAGCTCACTAAAACCTCCTGGGAAAATATTAGTTTTCTTAAAGTGTTCGCACATAGAAACGTTTCCGTGCTTGCAATAATTACATTCTCCACAAGGAATGTGATGAGAGGTTACAATTTTATCGCCTTTTTTGAAAGGCGTAGAAGAATTTATATCAACAATCCGTGCAACAATTTCGTGTCCCAAAACTGCGCCATCATGAACAATCTTATGCTTAAATTTAACAATATCAGAACCGCAAAGCCCGCAACCCAGCACCTTTACTATAGCTCCCTTGCGTCCATTAAGTTTTTCATCTTCCATTTCTTTTATGACAATTTTGTCTTGTAACACTTGTGCCGTTTTCATAATATTCACCTCTTTTTTGATTATAAAACAAAGATAGCCAATGAGAGTAAGGAATTTTGCAGATGGCAAAAATTTAGTGTATAATTAATTCAAAGGGAATTTTATATGAGCATAAATACTGAATATTTAGAAAAATGTCTTTCAACATTAGAAAAAGCCTACTCTTTAATCAAAACAACAGAAGAAGGCTCAATTGATTATGAAATGTATAGAAATGCTCTTGTTAAAGGTTTTGAAATGACACTGGAGCAAGCTGGTAAATTACTAAGAAAACGACTTGCACCATATTTTGCCACTAAAAAAGCTGTTGACATGTTAACCTTTAAAGATTTGTTTCGCAATGCAAATAAATTTTCACTAATAAGTGGTGATGAAACTACTCGCTGGCTTAAATATCGTGATAACAGAAATAATACCGCTCATGACTATGGTAGAGCATTTGCAGAAGAAACTTTGTCTTTAATAGACGATTTTATAGCCGACACAAAACATCTAAAGAGTGTTATTGAAAATGGATAGATTATTTTTAAACCCACAATCTTTAAAAATGTTACTTGAAATCTTCCGAACTTACTGTCCAAAGGCAACAATTTGGGCTTACGGTAGCAGAATAAAAGGCGAAGCACATGACGGTAGCGACCTAGATTTAGTAGTAAAAAGTTTTAATGATGAAGAAAAAGATTTGTACACATTAAAACAACTTCTTAACGATAGCAACATTCCTATATTGATTGATATACACGAATTTGACTATTTGCCAAAATCTTTTCAAGAAGAAATTGAGAAAGATTATATTGTAATTTTTAATCAAAATTAGTATTCATTTCTTATTTTTGCAAACTTAGTATTTGCATAGAAATATTTAAGAATTTGATAGCCGTTATAACCACGTTTTGCTAAGTTATTAGCTCCATATTGGCTCATTCCAACGCCGTGACCATTTTTCTTAATACCTTCATCAAATGATGGTACTGATTTTAAGAACGGCAAATCTTTTGACCAAACTTGACCACCTGTATTTGTTCTACCACCTGCTGATGCAGAATAATACGCTGGAACGATTTTGCCTTGACAAACCAAAACAATTCCAGCAGTTTCAGTAACAGCGTCATTAGTATTAGATTTTTCTGCGCTTGCTCCGCCATAAGCTTGGTCTTCTGGCGTATCTTTTAAATCATAGCCATATTTTGCACGCTTGCCTTTGTTTGCAATAGCATAACTTCTTGCTGCAATAGCTTGTGCCTTATGAGCCTCATGTTCCCAGCTAGAAGGCATTTCAGAGGGAACAACGCCCTGTAAATATTTTTCAAGCGGAATGTCGTTAATGACTGTCAAACCTAAGCCATCATTAATCACTTTAAAATGTCCTCTATACCATTTACGCTTAACACTTACAAAACCGTTTGGTTCAGGTTTAATAACAATTTTGCTCGCATTCATTTTTTTCCACTGTCCATCAACTTTTATTGCAATAACACCACGATAAGGTTTTAATTCGTATCCTTTCATTTTCTCCATTACAAAAATGAGTTTATTGGTATCGCAATTTATAATTTCAGCCTTTGTTGAAGCACCCAAAAACGTACGATTGACGTGTGTTTGAAGTCCTATTTTTATCGCAAAACAAGGACTGCACAAAAATATGAATGTTATTACCAGCAAAAAAGCTCTTCTAATCCCCATAACATTAATATTATACATCAGTAAAAAAACTATTTACAACCACAACAACTACTATTATCAAATTTTTCTTTGTTCTTTGCACAAAGTACACATTTTTCTTGCATTTCACCTTGCACCAAATATTTGTGGAAACTCTTTACCCACTTTGGCTCTTTACAGCTGCATTTTTGCATAAAAGAAAGATATTTTATAAATCTTTCAAAAACATCATCAGGCATTGAAAACTCCATCTTTGAGGCGCATTCCTCAATATTTCCGTCCTCAATCAAAAGCACTTCTGACAAAAATTTTGCAATCGTATCGTGTCGCAAGATTTTTTCCTCTGCAGTCCTTGTACCTTTTTCTGTGATTTTAATACTACAATATGGTTGATAATCAATATAACCTCGATTTGCCAGAGTTTTTATAGCTTCAGAAGTTGATGCTCCGCCAATTTGCATCTTTTCTGCCACATCTTTGACCTTAACATCATCATTATTTTTAATTAATTCGTATATTGCAATTAAATATCGTTCTAAACTTCTTGTTAATTCTTTCATGTATACTCCTTATTTATATTTAACACGAAATATTTGAAAAAGAAATAAAAGAACTCTACACCAATTAAACAAGCCCCTTTTGGTTGTGTTTTGTCATTGCAATATTCAATTTAGGTAGCAAAATTCCTAGCATTAGAGCCGAATAAGCAAGCCCAGAAATGTGAGCAATATTCAATTTCCTCAAATTCTTTTTAACATCTTTTCCGCCTTGAGCAACAATTTCTGAATGGGTCTTCAAAGAAACGTCGTTCAACCAATGCTTAACGCCTTTACCTTCTTTTGAGGTATTAAACAAATCTTTTCTATCCCTATCAAGTAAATTGCCAACACCCTTTGCTACAAAGCCACCCAATACTAGCCAGTTCAAGAAACCTAAATAATCTCTTACCACTGTTTCTCTTAATTCTGTATTATCTTTTGAGGCGAAAAATCTACCCAAAATTAAAGCTCCATATACAGTTTTAATTGCATTACCACTCGTTGTTGGACCTGTAAATTCCAATTTCTTAAAGAAATCTTTTACATTCTTGATATTCATAACTTTTGCAAGCATTGCAACAAAACCAGCACTTGCTAAAACCTTGTTAAAGTTAAGATTTTTCTTCTTATCAACCTGTTTTCCTTCACTCAAGTGGCTTTCGTAATTCATATTACCAACAAACTCCTTACTGCCTGTTCTTTTTTGAGTGATATAACGATTTATCGCCTGATTAGTTAATGCAAGTACAACTGAAAGTGCCAATGCACCTAGAGTTTTCACTTTGTTTAAATTTTTTAACTTAGAAATAATTTTATCTGCTTCGTTTGTAGAAAAAACATTTTTGCCCATATCAATCGCATCTCTTAGCACATTATGAACAGTTGAAGTAATTGATTTGTCGCCACTTTTCACTGTAACATTATTTTCAGCACCAAGAACATTAATAACTCTTTCTGCTAAAATCTCTTGCAAATGCTTTGCATCTTTTTTTGAAATATTTTTATCTGTTATCAATCTATCGAAAGTTTCAACAATTGATTTTTCAGATTTCATTCTTTTGTGAATACCTTCAAACTCTTTATTTTCCCAATTAATATTGTTCCAAGAGTCTTTATCATACCATTCTATTTTGCTCCAATTAACATTTTTCCATTCTTGTTCTTTGTTTTTGTTCAAACCTGATAAAGACGCAAAAAGTTTTTCGGAATAATTTTTATTTTTATCTGTTTTATTAATTTCGTTCAAAACCTCAATCGCATTATTAGACGCCCACGAATTTTCATTCACTTTAACCTCTGGTTGAAGGCGCTTTGACATGGTTTTATTTATCATTTGTCCAAACAAACCTGCTGAAAAGCAAGCAATAAAAGTCCCTGTAAATTCTCTAAATGCCATCTCAAACCCTGCATATTTGTTGCGCTCCCTGTATTCAACAATCGTTCTGGGTAAACCCATTGCAAATACGTCAACTAAAGAGGCGTTCAACATCGGGTTTGTATTCAAAACGGCTAAGCCTTGAGTTAAAGGCGCATCTAAAGGGCCTCTAAAATTTGGAGTTTTAATTTGTGTTTGGGGTGCATTATTATAAATTCTCATTATTATTCCTTTCAAAATTACGCATTAAAAAAGTCCTTAATTCAATAAATTAAGGACTTATCAAACTATTTATTACATCAAAATCGTTATAAACATCACAAAAGACAAGTCCTAACAGAACTTGCAACAACAATCTTGAGTTTTAATATTTCGTCTAGTCATACTTAGATAATTAAACAAATATTTTTTCTTGTCAATAGTCCGAATTACTTTTGTAAAGTTGTGTTATGGTATACCGTAACATTTTTATAAAGAGTCACTGTAAAAAAACTATTTTTATATTATTATATTGTATGAATGTTGTTTTATTATAAACAACCTAACTATCAGAAAGGACAATCATGTTATTAGGAGTAAATATAGACCACGTTGCAACACTTAGAAATGCAAGAGGTGGAATTGATCCAGATCCAATTACTGCAGCTAGAATTTGCAAAGAGTGTGGAGTAGCATCAATTACAACACACTTGAGAGAAGATAGACGCCACATCAAAGATGCTGATGTTGAAGCAATTAGAATGTTGCCGAGAGTTCGTCTAAATTTAGAAATGGCTATGACTAAAGAAATGCAAGAAATTGCATTACGACTAAGACCTCACGCAGTTTGCATAGTTCCTGAAAAAAGACAAGAACTTACAACCGAAGGTGGTTTAGACGTAGCTGGTCAACTTAATTGGGCGATTGAATTTACGAAACCACTTTTAGAAAAAAATATCGAAGTTAGTTTCTTTATCGACCCAGACGTACATCAAATTTCCGCAGTATCTAAAACTGGTGCGCCTTTCATAGAGTTGCATACAGGCAGATATTCAGAAGTTTTTGGAACAGAAGAAGAGGCAAAAGCGTTTGAAGATTTAAAAGGTGCTGCTATTTTTGCTCAAAACTTTGGACTAAAAGTTAACGCTGGTCACGGTCTTAACTACCAAAACGTAGGCAGAATGCACGAAATTCCTAACTTGCAAGAGCTTAATATTGGACACTCAATAATTGCTCGTTCAATATTTGTTGGTTTAGAACAAGCAGTTAAAGAGATGAAGGCTTTGGTGGAGTAATATGAAAACAAAAGAAGAAGTTGTACAAGAAATGCAACAAGTTGTCGAACAAATGCGTTTGGACGATATCGAAGAAAACCCAGATTGCGAAAATGAATTTTTCACTTGCGACGCTTGCGGCAGCACAAAATCATTGGCTGGTTCTGTTCAATACGGGCATTACAGACTATGCAATGATTGCGTTCTATTTGCAGAAGTTGGTTTTGAACTTGGACAAATCAAAGACATCGAAGAACTCATAGCAGCAATGGACGACAAAAGACTTGAAGCTGATTGCGAGTTTTTGAAACAGGAAGAAAAAAGATTGGAAAATTAAAATAATTGATATAAAATATAGTCGAAAAACTATTTGAGAGGTAATAATCATGTGGGAATATTCAGAGAAGGTGCTTGACCATTACAGACACCCTAGAAACGTAGGTAAAATTGACGACGCTGACCTTATTGGCGAAGCTGGTTCTTTAGCTTGCGGTGACTCTTTAAAATTATATATAAAATTAGATGGAAATGTTATTAAAGACGCAAAATTCCAAACCTTTGGGTGTGGTTCTGCCGTTGCCTCTTCAAGCGTTTTAACAGAAATGATTATCGGTAAAACAATCGAAGAAGCTGCAAAAATTACAAATAAAGATATTGCAGACGAGCTTGATGGACTACCTCAAGAAAAAATGCACTGTTCTGTAATGGGACACGAGGCATTAGAAGACGCTTTAAAGAAATATTATGGCGAAGATAAGACTGAATGGAGCGACCCAGCTGGCAATTCACACACAGGTGACAAAGTTGTTTGTACTTGTTTCAATGTTACAGAAAGCCAAATTTGGGAAGCCATCAAAGTTAATGGCTTGAAAACAGTTGAAGAGGTTACTAACTATACAAAAGCTGGCGGTGCTTGCGGTCGTTGCCGTGGCGCAATCAAGGATATGATTGACACATACTTAAAGAAAGAAGGCAAAGCTCCTCAACTTACTGCCACTCAAAAGATTTTAAAAATTAGCAAAGTTATTGAGCAACAAATTTCACCAGAACTTCAAAAAGATGGTGGCGATATTGAGCTTATTGATATTGATGGTAACACAGTAAAAGTTAAGCTATCAGGCATGTGCAGCGGTTGCAAAAATGCGAGTATGACAATAAAAGGGTTCGTAGAGTCAATTTTAAAGGACAAAGTTGATTCAGCAATTGTAGTTGAACAAGTCTAAGCGAGATTGACACCTCACCCTTCCCCTTTCCCATAAGAAGAGGGGAATAACCAGAACAAGGAAAGCTAATGAAAATTCAAGCAATTAAGCCTCAAACAAATACTTTTCAAGCTAACAAAAAGTTTAGAATTTATTCTGACTCAATGGAGCTAATTGATTTAGGTTCAAGAGTAACTTTTTCTAACAATACAAGATGGGCAAAAGAATACGAAAACCCGAATGCTAAAGACTTGTACTTAAAAGCAAAAGCTACAAAAAATTGGAAAGAGAAAGTAAAGTATCTTGATGAGATGGGACATTATAAAATGCTTATATTCGGATCTGGAATATCTGGTTTAATCAGAAGAATATTTAACAAACCTCTTACATTTATGGAAACATAAGCTTGTAGGTTGGGCATACTTGCCCAACAATAATTATCAACTTAAAAAGGACACAATATGATATATTTAGACAACAACGCAACAACCAAAGTAGACGAAAAGGTTTTAGAAGAAATGCTACCTTACTTGCAGGGCGAATACGCAAACCCTTCTAGCATGTATGATTTTGCAAAGAAACCAGCGGCAGCAATTCGTGAAGCAAGAGCAAAAGTTAGAGATTTTTTAGGTGCTAATAACGAGAAAGAAATCGTCTTCACTTCTTGCGGTTCTGAGTCAGCTAATACCGCAATCAAAGGCGTTGTAAGTTGTAATAAAGAAAAAAGACACTTAATCACAACAAAAGTTGAACACCCTTGCGTTTTGAACACTTATAAAGCGCTAGAAAAACAAGGCTATGAAGTTGACTACATTGGCGTAAATTCGCAAGGTGAATTAGATATTGAAGAACTTAAATCAAAAATCAGAAAAGACACTGCATTAGTTTCTGTAATGTACGCCAATAATGAAACTGGCGTAATTTACCCAGTTGAAGAAATTGCAGAAATTATCAAATCAAAATCACCAGAAACAAGATTTTATGTTGACGCAGTTCAAGCTGGCGGTAAAATTCCAATAAATGTTAAAGATACTAAAATTGATTTATTGGGAGTTTCTGGGCACAAATTCCACGCACCAAAAGGCGTTGGAGCTTTGTACGTTAAACCTGATGTTAGAATTACACCGCTAATTAATGGTGGACACCAAGAACGTGGTATGAGAGCTGGCACAGAGAATGTTCCATATATTGTTGGGTTGGGTAAAGCCGCAGAACTAGCAATGGACGCAATGGATTATGAACTAAAAGAAGTAAAAAGATTGCGTGACAAGCTAGAAACTGGCATTTTGAAAAATGTGTTTAACGCAAGATTAAATACAGGCGTTAATGGAAGAGTTCCAAACACTTGCAACATTGGTTTTGAATATGTTGAAGGTGAATTGATTCTTCTACATTTAAGCGATATTGGCGTTTGCGCAAGCTCTGGCAGTGCTTGTACTTCTGGTTCACTTGAACCTAGCCATGTTTTAAGAGCAATGGGAATACCATTTACGGCATTGCATGGTTCAATCAGATTCAGCCTATCAAGATTTACAACAGAAAAAGAAATTGATTATGTAATCGAAAATATGCCTGCCATTATGGACAAATTGACTTCTATTTCACCATTCCAAGATGAATTAGTAGCTTTGAGAAAGAGAAAGGGTTAATTTTATGGTAGATTTCATTGTGAAACCTATATTTTCATTTTTAGGAGTACACGCAAAATTTATTATTGGCGTATTAGTTAACATAGTATTAATTTGGGCAGTTTGTAAAGTTATTGACGTGTTCACAAAACGTATAGAACTTAGACTGAGAAGTAAAAATACAGACTCGCCATTACTTAATCTTATGCCAGTATTAGGTAAAATAATAAAATCAATCATCGTATTTCTTTTACTTGCAGGTTTTCTACAAAGTTTCGGATATAACGTAACTTCATTAATTGCAGGTTTTGGTATCACAGGTTTGGCTGTTGGTTTTGCTGCAAAAGAAGCTATTGGAAATATTTTTGGCTCATTTGGGCTACTTGCTGATAGAGTTTACAAAATCGGTGACTACATCAAATTTAACGGATATGAAGGGACTGTTGAAAATATCAATTTACGCTCTACAACAGTAAGAACTCTCGAAGGTTTTATTGTTAATGTGCCAAACAACGTACTTTCTAATGAAGAAATTACAAATGTATCTCAAGCAAACAAAAGAAGAATTGACATTTCAGTTGACGTGGAATACGGCACCTCTAACGAGAAACTCGATGTTGCTTGTAATCTCCTAAAAGAAATTGCAGAAAGAGAAACACGCATTTTAGACGGTGCTGAAACTTTTATTGACAATATGGCACCAAGCTCAATACAAGTAAGACTTGTAGCTTATACTAAAGAAACGTCTTGGGCTGGACATGCACATGTGAAAAGCGACATAATCAGACAAATTATTCACCGCTACCGAGAAGAAGGAATTGAATTTGCCTTCCCTTCTACAAGCATTTATATGGCAAAATAAAAAAAACAAGATTAGAAAAAAAATCGGACTTGAACAACAAGTCCGATTTTTTATTTTTATGTAAAATTGCACCATCAACTTTATGTATTATAATACAGAACATGAAAATAAAAATTATTGCACTAGGAAAAATAAAAGAAAAATTTCTTAAAGAAGGTATTGATGAATTTTTAAAACGTCTAACGCCGTACGCCTCTGTTGAAATAATTGAGCTTACACCTGTCGAAATTAGAGATGAAAATTTGACCGCAAAGGCTCTTGAACAAGAAGGCGCAAAAATATTAGCCAACATTAAAAACGATTCTTACGTTATCACAATGGAAATTTTAGGCAAGCAACTTTCCTCTGAAGATTTTGCAAACAAAATTAACGAAATTTCTATTAGTGGAATAAGCGAGCTTATCTTTGTAATAGGTTCATCATGCGGTTTATCGCCAATAGTTTCTCAAAGAGCAAACTTTAAACTAAGTTTTTCTAAGATGACATTTTTACACCAATTTGCACGCCTATTATTAGTTGAACAAATTTATCGTGCGTTTAAAATTTTAAAAGGTGAAACCTACCATAAATAAAATAAAAAGGGTGCAAATGCACCCTGAAAATCCAACTATCACAAATCAATATATTATAAAAATTTCATACTTCTATTTGACTATTGTCAAAATTTCATATCCTATAGTGGTTTATTCCACAAAGATTCTGCAAATTTGCTTTGAACTGCGCCATTTTCAACAGACAAAGAAACATTGCTTGGAGTGAAAATAAATACCATATCGCTAATTTTTTGAGCAGTGCCATTCAAAGCGTGAGAAGCACCACAAACAAAATCAATTGTTCTTTGAGATTGTTCTTTATCTAGCAAATCTAAATGAAGAATAACAGTTTTCTTATCAATTAATTTTTTAACAATTTGAGCTGATTCTGAGAATGAACGAGGCTCAATAACTGTAACTTCACCAGATTTGTATGAATTTGGGTGAGAAACAACTTTTGATTCTCTTTCAAAAGAACGTTCAGGTTTTGCATTAACTCTTGTACCATACATGCTATCAATATCTCTGTTAATAGCCAAAGTACCATCGGTTTCATATTCACCGTCGTTGTCTACTAGATCCATGAAAGCATCTTCGCTTTCTCCATCGTTAAAACTCTTTGCAAAAAAGTTTACAAACCCTTTTAGTCCTTCTGATAATGCCATTTCTCCTCCAATATTTAATTAACTAAATAACTTTCTTCCTACTCTTATTATTGTTGCACCTTCTCTAATCGCAATTTTGTAATCATTGCTCATACCCATTGATAACTCTGGAAGTTTCACCTTAAACTCTTGTTCAAGTTCATCTCTAAATAGACGAATATCCTTAAACAATTCCTCCAACTTTTCTTCTGGAATATTGAGCGGTGCAATGTTCATCAAACCAATTATGTCCAAACCTTCTAATTTTAAAAGTTCCTCCATATCAGCCTTCAAAACATCTTTTGCATAGCCGAACTTCTGTTCTTCACCAGCATTGTTTACCTGCAATAAAACCTTCTCTCTCTTATTCAATTGACAGGCAACGTTTGATATAACTTTCGCCACTTTCAATGAATCAACTGAATGAATCACATCAAAGTGTTTTACAACTTTTTCGACCTTGTTTGTTTGCAAATGACCAATAAAATGGAAAGTAGAATTTTCTCGAATTTCGTCTGGCAAGGCTTCAATCTTATTAACTGCATCAACCGCTCTTGACTCGCCAAAATCTCTAATTCCTACTTCAAACCCAGCCTTTATTGCATCAAGTCCGAAATACTTTGTAACTGCGATTATCTTTATTTTAGAATGTGCGATACTTTTTTGGATTTCATCAAGATTTGCTTTTACCTTTGAGCGATTAATCTGAATATCTTCGCCCCAAATTTGTGATGGTATCAACATTTCCCCTTCGTCCCTTTTCTGTATTATATAATACAAATCATGATATGTACAAGTCTTTGTTTGTAACAACTTTCAGCCCTTCTTCAAAACATGCTGAAACCCATGTTTTACATGGATTTCAACCATGTTGAGAATTATTAAGTTTTGTAAAGTTGCCTTGATTTTGTTAAGAATTTGACATGATTTTGTGAACTTGTTTACACAAAAGGCATGCCTTTTTGGAAGTGAATAAGTGAATGGGTGAATAAGTGAATAAGTTCATTTTAGATTATTGTCAATATTGAACGGCGTTCACATTTAAACATATTTTATACGAACTTATTCACTCATTCACCTATTGACCCATTCACTTCACCTCTATTGTCCCAAATAACTCAATGTTTCCATCACGCTACTTGCAGTTGAGAATACTCTTGAGTTCATCTGAATCATTCTTTGCGCTGAAATCATATTTGAAAGCTCTGATGCAATATCAACGTTAGAACCCTCATACCCGCCAGTATCAATTGTTCCAAATGACATTTCTCCAGCCATACCATAATAAATTTCACCAACATCTGGACCCCATTCCCAGAGATTATTATTTAAAGATATCAAACCTTCTTGGTTAACCATTGTTGCTAATTCAATCACAAAATTTGAATTTTGAATAGAAGTGCTATTAGCAGCAACATCTGCACCAGAAATAACAACGCCTTGAGGAGTTGTAAATTTCCACTGAATAGTAGAAGTATTGTCAACATACTGCGTCAAAATTGAACCATTATCATAAGTCGCAACAACAACACCATTCTCATCAATAGTTGTAGATTTCAACGACAAGCTATCCGAACTGTTATAATTAACCATTTCATTTAAAGTTACGGTCTGATTTAGATTAGAAGAAGTTGTTTTTGTACTCAAACCTGTTTGACCCAAAAAATTACTTGTAGTTCGTTCGTCATCAGGGAATGTCATTGTGCCAGTTCTAGTTATTGAACCATCTGCAGCTGCAAAATTTGCACCACCAGTAATACCTGCTGCTTTAATCGCATTGTTAAAAGAATCACAAATTTCTTGAATTGTTGGATCGCCTGCTGGCACCGTCAACACAACCTCTTTTGTAACTGTACCACCATTTACATCTGTACCCGTTACATTTGCAATAACGTTACCAGTTGTAATACTTGCATTATTTAATTCACTAATTTTCTTTGTAGAGATGTCAGGATCACCTTTTACAACAGCACTTAAAGTTTTAGGAATTTTAACTGTCTTATCTGAACTTGCATTAGAATAAGGAGTTCTTGTTGCAACAACCTTCATGCCGGATTGAGTAACGACATTGCCATCAGAATCTGTTGAGAAAATACCATCTCTTGTAAAATATTGTTTGCCATCAGCATCTTGAACAACATAGAAACCATTACCTGAAATCATTGTGTCCATATCTCTTCCAGTACTAACATATTCACCAAAAGCAAAATCTCTAGTTATACCGCCAACTTTTACGCCTAGTCCAATTTGCTTTGGATTTGTACCGCCGCCCTCCTTTGTAGCTGCGCTTCCATAAGAAAGATTTCTTGAATACAATGTTTCAAAAGTCATATTTGCAGACTTATACGCAGTTGTATTAATATTAGCAACGTTGTTTGCTACTACGTTAATCTGCGATTGTCCTGCATTTATACCCGTACTTGCAGTGTGTAATGCTTGTGACATCTATGTCGTCCTCCTGTTATTGTCTGAGATGTTTTGTTAAATTTAAAAATATAATAAAAACTTTTTAGCTTTTACTAGTAGTTGTCGTTTCGCCTTTTTCTCTAATAGAAGTAATGTTAGAGATAGAATAATATTCACCATTAACCTTAACTTTACCAGTACCATCTTTAAAGTTTGCTTCGGTAACAGTTCCTTTTATTTCTGTCGTTTTAGAGCTATCTTTTTCATCTGGAACAGAAATTGTAACCTCTTTGCCAATCATAGAAAGAGTTTGAGTTATTTCTGCATTCATTGACATATCTTTATACATTGCAGAAATATAATTCATACAATTTGTCAAGCCACTATTCATTTGCGTCATTTGCTCCAATGATGAATACTGAGCCAACTGTGACAACCATTCCGTGTTATCAGTTGGTTGTGTGGGATCTTGATTCTTCAATTGTTGCAACATCAAGTTCAAAAACATGTTACTGTCATTGGTAGAACTTGTAGTTCTTGATGTTGTATTTGTTTTTGATGTTGTATTTGTTTGTGACATTGCAGTCTGGTTCTGCAAATTTGTTATCTCAGTTGAAACCGTAGTCATAACCTTCTCCTAATTTTCTTCGTTGTTTACAAAAGACATCATCTCTTCAAATTTTTCTTTTTCCTTCTGCCCCTTGTATGAACCTTGCTCTTTATTTCCACCTCTTGAACCTTCTTGTTCAGTCCAATCAGCGTTATATTCACTCTCTTGAGTTTCACTCAATTTTACTGTCACATTATCAACATTTACACCTTGTGTCAACAATGTATCCTTTAAACCGTCCAGCCCTTTCAAGATAAGATTTCTTGCGTCCTGTGTTGCAACTGTGAATTGTGCCGACAAGCCTTCTTTTGTATTAATAAGTTGCACTGAAACCTTCCCCAAAGACTCAGGATTCAAAACAATGTTTACTCTCGAACCAGTATTCATATTTTCCATTTGTTTAGAAATTTGATCAATAATTTTGCTCGGTGTAACATCGCTGTTTCCTGTAGACTTCGGCGCCTGCGTCGATACATTAGACTGAACCTCTGCTTTTACCTCCCCAAAGTCGGCATCAGCATGAAGCATAGCCTTTACCCCCTGCTCCTCTGCGGTCTGGTTTTGCATCAAATCTGCGCTCTCTTCTTCACCTGATGATGTATCAGCCTCGACAGATTCAATGTTTAGTTCTCTCAAAGTATCTTCATCAACCAATTCTTCTAAACTTTTTCCATCTGTTTCCTCTGCAATTTCTGTTTTCAAAGTTTTAACTTCTGGCAAATCTTCTGTGTTGTTGAGTCCGAAATCTTCAAGCACCTTGTCTAAATCTATACCATTCAATGTAACATGTAATTCTTCATCAATAGCCTCAAGTCCTTGTTCAACCTCTTTTGCAGCCTCTTGCACCTGCTGAATTTGATTAATCTGAACTGGTTGAGTTTGAAGTATTTGTTGCATTAAATTTTGCACTGCAGTATCTACAATTGTATTATCCGAAGTTTCACCATCAGTGTTCTCTATTGGAATATCTTCTTTTGCGTCAATCTCGCCTTCGTCATCAGCTTTTGCCAAGCTAATATCTAGCGCAGATTCTCCACCAACCTCTTTTGACACTGCATTAATTTTATCTTGTAATTTTTGAAAAGTGTTTTCTACAGGCTTTTTCAAAGCTCCTAAACTTTCCTTAATAGTTTCTGCTTTCTCTTGCAAGCTTGTTTGCTTCTCCAAAACATTTTGGAAATCCGTTTGCGCAAAGCCTTGACCAACAACCTTTTCTGTAAAAGTTTGTTGAGTATTATTTATCAAATTATTTAATAATGCTTGTGTCATCTAAGCCTAAACCTTGCTGATGTTATATCATCAATTTCTTTCATTTCCGCTTGCAAGAAGTTTTTATAAAACTCTTTTTCTTGTTTTTCTTTAAGTTTTTTTAAAACTTCAACTTTTTGGTGTGCTTCTTTAACTTCTTGTTGTTTTCTTGAAAGAATATGTTTTGTGTTATTAATAATTCTTTCTTGATTGCGTGCATCGTTCACAAGTTTTATGCCGAAGTTTCTATGTCCTTCTATTTGCATAATATCAAGTTCAGACGCCATATAAAGAGCTTCCATCTCGTTTGTATTACTATCTTGAGCGTTTAGGATACCTTGAAGTTTCTCTTGTTGCAAATTTAATGCTGCAACAATTTTTGCCATTTCCATCTGTCTTTGCTCAAGTTCTTTTTCTCGCATGTCAAGCACGACTTGCAATCGAAACTTGAATTTCTTCAATTTTACCTACCTCACCAAGATGATACTAACATTATTTAAGACATAAAATTGTCCTAAAAAATCGAATACTATTAGTACCTCTTATACTTTACATCATGTTGGCATGCTTCCCATCATTTATATGGTTGATTTGTGTCATGTTTAAAATTAAGATAAAAACTTCTATCTCTTTATTACTATCAAATTTCTTTCGTAAACTTCTTCTAATGGTAACGTATAATTAATAATATCAACAACTTTAGCGTTATATTTCTTCAAAACTTCTTTTGCGCCTTCCAATTCTTCCAACGCTTTTTTAGATTTATACGCTACAAAATATCCGTTCTTTTTAATCAAAGGCAGAGCATACTCGCTAATTTTCGCCAAATCTGCAACTGCTCGGCTCGTAATAACGTCAAAAGATTTGTTCTTAATATTTTCAACTCTGTCACACATTGTTGAAAGATTATTAAGTTGTAAAGCGTCTTTTATCGCATTTATAGAATTAATTTTCTTTCTAATGCTATCAATTCCAACAACATTTACAGAAGGAAATTCTATAGCTATAGGCACGCAAGGGAAACCACCACCACAGCCTATATCAAGCAAGTTAGCCTTTTTTATTCCATATTTTTCAAAGAATAATTTTATTGCAAGCGAATCATAAATATGTTTTTCAAACAAAACTTTTTCATCATTTTTTGAAATCAAATTAAGCTTAGCATTCTCTTCTAAAAACACTCTTTTATATTCACCAAAATCGGCATTGATTTCAAATTTGTTTTCTACATTATTCATACTTATTTTCTATCTCACTAAATTCTTCTTTACCCATTCTAAGTTGCATATCTTTAATTCTGCTATCAATTTTTTCAACATCATCACCTATTGCCAATGCAATTCTTCTAGCTTTAAAATACTCTATCAAAGCCATCTTCGCCTTAGTTGCATCATTATAATAATAATCACCCAATGCAACTTCTGCTTCCATTACATAGAAATTCTCGTTCAAAAATTCTGCAGACTGTTTAGCCTCTAATAAGTAATTCAAAGCTTCACTATCATGCAATTTTACTAACACCTCGGCTAATTGAGAGGCATTATAATAAATTCCATCGTAGTCATTGTTACGCTTTTCAATTTCATAAGCCTTCTTCAAACAATCTTTAGCATCAGAAAGATTGCCATTATCAGAATAACAAGCACCCATATTTGAATAAGCGAGTGACTTATATGGGTTTTCACCACCAACAGTAATACATTTATAGTAATATTCAAATGCGGTCTTTTCATCACCTCTATCGTCAGAAGCCAGAGCATATTTAAAATACAATTCAGCTAATGTTTCTTCCGATGTATTGTCGTCTAAAGACGCCAAAGCTTTTTGATAATATGAATAAGCCTCCTCTGCGTTATTTTGCGCAGAATAAATATTTCCCAGTAAAGTACAAGATGCCACCATCAAGGACTGAGGAGTATCTACAGAATAAATAACTTTTTTGATAGTTTCTATTGCTCGTTCGCATTTATACATCAAAAAATAAATTTTAGTCAATTCATAATACAAGTAATTCAAATTTATTACTTCATTATTTTTTCTATAATACGTTTCTACCAGTTCTAAATAATATTTTGCCTTTGAATAATCACCAATTTTCTTATAAACTCTAGCTAACAAAGTTCTTACATCATTAACAGTTTGGGTATCGATTTTTTCTTCTTTCAATATACTCAAACAAAGTTCAATTGCTTCTGTGTTTTTCTTTTCTTCCGTCAATTTCCTAGCTTCTTGAACCCTTGAATCAACGTCATGAGAAATTATTTTCTTTTCAACAACTTGTTCTTTTGGCGCAACCTCTTGAACCTTTTCTGTAATTTTTCCGCCAGCTTCAATATTTTTTATACAAGCAGAATGATATTCAATTTCCGCACGCAAAGCCTGTCTAGAAATCAGAATTTCTCTTGTCTGTAATGGAAGTTTTAATTGCTTTTCGTAAATACTGATAATATATTTATGCAATTTGATTTCTGTTTTCGCTGGAATTGAAATATCAATATTTTGTTGGAAATAATCCTGTACGTAGACAACTTCACCTACTTGAAAAATCATCAAATTAGTTTTTAAATATTCTATCGAAAACTCATCATACAACTCAAATATCGCTAACGCATTGAGAGTAAGCCCGTGCCTTACTGTTCTTAAAAACCAGAAGAAATTTCTTATTGTATTTGGAATTAAGTTTATATAAGTCACCCCCAAATACGAATCAAAACTCATGCCAGACATCGCAAACTTTTCTAAAAATTCGTTTAGAGAAATTTTCATTGCTTGAATAATTTTTACAGATAAAGCCGTGTAATAATAATAGCCACGAGTATATTTGTAAAAGTCTTCCAGCGTTGTATCTGTGCAAGTGATTTGATTCATTGCCAAAAATTCTTTGAACAAGTCCTTTGAAAAAGCTTTCAAAAAGACTTTTTTATCAAACTTGATATCGCCTAAAATTCCTTGAACCAACGCTCTTGTTGACAAAATAATCTTTGTATTATTCCCCTCTAGGGCGTCTTGCAGGCATTTTGAAATTAAATTTGAATTTTCTTCCAAAACATCGTCATAAGAATGTAGAATTATTACAAATGGCTTTTTTATAGAGGAAATATAAGTTTGAAATTTAACCGCAAGCGTTGTAACTTTTGCATTCAAATTAACGGCCTTTGAAAGCGCAGTTTTTTCAATAATATCTATAAAATATAAAAGAATATCATCGCAAACAGTTGATTGTTTACAATAATATTCAAGCTTTATCACATCTTTTTGCAAAAAATCAGTAACATAATTTATAAATTGCCTTTTTCCAGTTCCTAGAAAGCCATGGACATACAAAAAACGTTCCTCGCTCGCTAAAAAGCCAAGCGCCTTCTTAATTTCCACCTCATTACTTTTTAACAAAAGCGGGTGAATTTTGTCAGAATTTGGCAAAATAATATCATTAAAATCAATCGAACTGTCTAAAAACTGATAATTCATACATTGATTTTAATTGATTTTAAGAGTTTTTGCAAATAAAAAACAAATTAGTCTTTTTCAATTTCCACGAAGGCAAAATTCTTTGTCGCAAAGAGTCTATATAACAATTCGATTAGTTTATGCATAATAATCCAACCCCTTATTTTTCTTATTTGCTTGTAATTTCTGAGCTTGAGCCTTTACTGATTTTGCTTGACCAGCAACTTTGTAATCTTGACTAGAAGGATCTGATGGAGCCATTGCAGAATTAATTACCGTATTTGCCTCATCTATAGTCCTTTTTGGATTTTTCGGATTCAATGACGGAATTTTTATAGAAACATGCCCGCCAATTGGAATACCATTTTTCCAATCAATAACTATTGGTCCAGTTAATGAACCACCTTTAGCCTTGTGTGCTCTTTCGTGAGTATAAATTTCTGATAATCTTTTTCTGATTAAACCTTGTTGTTGATTTCTGATATTTGTTACATTCATTTTACACTATCCTAAATCGAGTCGCTTCACCCGAGAATTTTATTATACTCTTTTTTTGAAATTATGCAAGCAGATATAAAGCCTTTATAAAAATTTAATAAAATCTTAATAAATGTTGTTTAAACAACTGTACCATGTTTTTTTTATGGGGTATAATATTAATTAATAAAGTAGTGATAGAAGAAAGTCCGTATGGACAGGAAAAGACAAGGAGATTAAAATGTCAGAATTAACATTAGAAAAACAATCTTCTACAACTGATTTCGTTGGCGGCAAATGGCAGTCAGAAATCAACGTAAGAGATTTTATCCAAAAAAACTACACACCTTATGATGGTGATTCTAGCTTCTTGGCAGGCCCAACAGAAGCAACAACAAAATTGTGGCAAGAATGTTGCGATTTGTTCAAAAAAGAACGTGAAAACGGTGGCGTTCTTGATATGGACACAAAAATCGTTTCTACAATCACTTCTCACAAGGCTGGTTACATTGATAAAAGCTTAGAAACAATCGTTGGTTTGCAAACAGACAAGCCTCTAAAACGTTCTTTACAACCATTTGGTGGTATTAGAATGGCTGAAACTTCTTGCAAATCTTACGGTTACGAAGTTGACCCAGAAATTACAGAAATTTTTACAAAATACAGAAAAACTCACAACCAAGGTGTTTTTGATTGCTACACTCCTGAAATGAGAAAAGCAAGACACGCAGCTATCTTAACAGGTTTGCCAGATGCTTACGGTCGTGGACGTATCATTGGTGACTACAGAAGAATCGCTCTTTATGGTATCGATAGATTAATCGAAGACAAAAAAGAACAACACGCATCATTAGATGGTGAAATGAGACCAGAAAAAATTCAATTAAAAGAAGAAATCGCTGAACAAATCAGAGCATTACAAGAAATGGCTGAATTGGGCGACGAATATGGTTTCGATATCAGAAAACCAGCTAAAAATGCTAAAGAAGCTATCCAATGGTTATACTTCGGTTACTTGTCAGCAGTTAAAGAACAAAACGGTGCTGCTATGTCAGTTGGTAGAACTTCTACTTTCTTAGATATCTTCATTGAAAGAGATTTGAGAAACGGTGTTATCACTGAAGCTGAAGCTCAAGAAATGATTGACCACTTCATCATGAAGTTAAGATTAGTTAAGTTCGCAAGAACTCCTGAATATAATTCATTGTTCTCAGGCGACCCAACTTGGGTTACTGAATCAATCGGTGGTGTTGGTATTGACGGTCGTCACATGGTTACTAAAAACTCATTCCGTTACTTACACACACTAGAAAACTTAGGCACTGCACCAGAACCTAACATGACAGTATTGTGGTCTAAGAGATTACCACATGCCTTCAAACAATATGCAGCTCACATTTCTATTACAACTTCATCTATCCAATACGAAAACGATGATTTGATGAGAGTAACTCACGGTGATGATTATGCTATCGCTTGTTGTGTATCTTCAATGGTAGTTGGTAAAGAAATGCAATTCTTCGGTGCTAGAGCTAACTTGGCTAAGTGCTTGTTATATGCAATCAACGGTGGTGTTGATGAAAGAATTAAAGAACAAGTTGGTCCTAAGTACAGACCTATCACTTCTGAATACCTAGACTTTGATGAAGTTATGGAAAAATATGAAGATATGATGGAATGGTTAGCTGGCTTATACGTTAACACATTGAACGTAATTCATTACATGCACGACAAATACTGCTACGAAAGATCTCAAATGGCTCTTCACGATAGAGATGTTAAGAGATACTTCGCAACTGGTATCGCTGGTTTGTCAGTAGTTGCTGACTCACTTTCAGCTATTAAATATGCTAAAGTTAAAACTATCCGTGACGAAAACGGTTTGGTTGTTGACTATGAAGTTGAAGGCGATTATCCAAAATATGGTAACAACGATGACAGAGTTGACCAATTTGCAGTTGGTATTGTTAAGAAATTCATGAACATGATTAGAAAACACTATACTTATAGAAATTCTATTCCTACAATGTCAATCTTGACAATTACTTCAAACGTTGTTTATGGTAAGAAAACTGGTAACACTCCAGACGGTAGAAAAGCTGGTGTTCCATTGGCTCCAGGAGCTAATCCTATGCACAGACGTGATACTCACGGTGCTGTTGCATCTCTAGCATCTGTTGCAAAACTTCCATTCAATGATGCTCAAGATGGTATCTCAAATACCTTCTCAATTATCCCTAATGCATTGGGTAAAGATGATGTATTCATGGGTGACTTGGACATTCAATTGGATTGCGGTTGCTCAGAAGGAAATTGCCAATAATAGTAATTAGTGAAAAGTGAGTAGTAAATGGAATTTTTCCATTGCTACTCGCAAATCACAATAGTTAGTAGGGGACGCAAATTGCGTGCCGAATAAAAATAAGGAATAAGACAATGACAACACAACAAGAAGAAAACTTAATAAATCTTTTAGACGGTTATGTTGAAAAAGGTGGTCACCACCTTAACGTAAACGTATTCAACAGAGAAACATTACTTGATGCTCAAGCACACCCTGAAAAATACCCTCAATTAACAGTGAGAGTTTCAGGTTATGCAGTAAACTTCATTAAGTTAACAAAAGAACAACAAGACGATGTTATCTCTAGAACATTCCACGCTTCTTTAGGTAACGGTTGCGGTTGCTAGACTAAAGGGCAAAGGTAAGTCGGTTACATAAAGCCGATAAAAAGATATTCAAAGTCGGTGCGATGAAATATCGCACCGACTTTATTTTGTCCTTGTTATGTTATTGCTGTGTTGAATGACAATTGTTCAACACAACCTACAACTAAAATGTAACGATTTGTAATATGGGTAGCAAATTTTTTTATTAGAAGTTTTATAGTTATATAAACTTTTAATATTCAATTATAGAAAGGATGAGTAATGCAAATTTCAGGTGTAAATTTTTGTCCCAATAAACAAACTAATTTTCAATCTATAAAAGGCAAAAAATCAAATACTACAATAATTAAGGAATTAAATAAAGAGCTAAAAAGTGTTAAAGAAAGATTGGAGGCTCTTGAGTCAAAACAAGAAGAAACTGTTAAACCTAGTCGTCTTCATTTTAGACCTGCGCCTGGTGGTAGTGATATAGATGAAAATAGCGCATACATGAAAAGTTGGCATGAATACTGTAAACGTTGCAGAAAATTAGGTCTTAAAACTCCTCGACCTTGTAATTGGTAGGTAGATAATGTTCTGCAAGTAGCAAGTAGTAAGTAGGTCGTGTTCAACGTTTTCATTGAACACGACTTTAAACTGCTTTAATAAATTAAGAGGTTGCGTTACAAACTGTTACATACAATTTTCACATAGCAAATTATTTTTTTAGCAGTTTTGTTATTACTGTTAGAGTTTAATAGGAGTAAATAAATGCAAATCAACAATACAACATCAACTACGTTTGGAGCATTGGATACATCGAAAGTATGGCATGTCGACAAAGGTTTAATTCGTGAAAACAAAAAAGCATTGGAAAATTTAGGCAAATCCTATGATATAAGTATTGAATCACTTCCAATTAGGAAGAGTATAGTTGATGGTAAACATAAAAAAATGTTTGAGGTTACTGCAAAACCACTAGCAGAAGGTATGAACTTTTTTCAAAAACTATTTAGAAAAAGTGGCAATAGCTACTGTAATGCTCAAACTGATAATATCGTAGAAAAAGTAGAAGAAGCTATACTAGATTTAAGAAAGAAAACTCTTCTAGCAAAATTGAGAAAACATTAGAAAAATTTGTAGGTCGTGTTCAACGTTTTCATTGAACACGACTTTAAACTACAAATAACTTCAATTCCTATACCCAATTCCGGATTTGTATCCAGATATAGAATACAAAATTGGCAAGGACGGTTCTATCCATTTCAGTCCAGACAAAACCGCAACTGTTGCAATATCATCTGTGTGCATGCCCAAATCTATAAGTTCTGGTTTTCTTTCTTTAACCCCACCAATACCAAGTTTTTGCGCACCCTTTTCTGTAATAAAATTTGCAATCTTAGAACCGCCAATAACACCCGTCAAAATTATTCCTGCGACCATTCCAACCGCACGACAGGCTTTTGAAGTTATATTCAATTTTTCTAAAATTCCAAGAGCTACTCCAGCTCCAATATTGCACATAAAAATATTTGCTAAATACTGGTACAACCCCTCGCTTATTTTATCAGGAGCGGTCTTTTTAACCTCTTCGCCAGCAATTTTATCTGCAATAACTCCACTCGTAATTCCACCAACCACAGGTATTGCACCATATATTGATAAATAACCTATTTCTGAAAATATCTCTTTAGAGTTTATATTTTCTGGAGCTGGAATCAAATTTTTCATAAATTCGTCGAGCTTCCTTTCCTCCAACTCCTTTGTCAAGCTCTTTATTTTTGACAAAGAAAGAACTTTTGTTTTTGCCTCATCTAAAATCTTTAAACTTTCTTCGTTTAACGAATTTTTATTTTTTGAAAGAAATTCATCAACCAATTTGGTATTTTGATTTTTAATCACCTCCAATGAACTTAAAGTAGCCCGACTAGTCATTTTAGAGGCTAATTTTGGAGCTATAAGAGCAGAAATTACAGACCCAAATAATATTCCCGTGTTCTTTAAATAATTCTTTTTCTGCTCCTTACCATCACAAATTGTAACGTCCCCACTATGCTCATAAACATCAAAGCCTTTTTTCGCACTATACAAAGCAGTTGCAGTAAGCATAATTTTCGGCATATTTTTATTTAAACGAGCAATCAGCATCGGTTGGTCTAAAAATTTTGCGAAAGCTTTTATATTATTTATCATTTAAACTAACTCCTTAAAGCTAATGTATCAATCTTTTGTTAGTCGTACCTTACATTCTTTTTTAAGAGTAAGGCACTCCTAACAAATTGTCAAGTAATTTTATGTTTTTCAGTTATCTTTGTAATAAAATATATATTATTAAGAGGTATTTATCATGTCAGAAGAAATTTACGGAAATATACATTCAATTGAAAGTTGCGGTACTGTTGACGGTCCGGGAATACGTTTTGTAGTCTTTACTCAAGGTTGCCCAATGCGTTGTCAATACTGTCACAACCCTGACACATGGGAATTTAAAGAAAACAACAAAATGAGTGTTGACGAAATTGTTAAACAGTACGAAAGCGTAAAAGAATTTTGTTCTGGCGGTTTAACAGTTACTGGTGGCGAACCGATGGCACAAATGGAGTTTGTAACAGAACTTTTTAAAAAACTTACCGAAAAGGGAGTAAACACTGCTCTTGATACTTCTGGCGTTTTATTCAACAAAGAGAATACTGCAAAAGTTGACGAATTGATGAAATACACAAGCATAGTTCTTTTGGACATCAAGCATATTGATGATGAAGAACATAAAAAGCTTACCAAACACTCTAACAAAAACATTTTAGACTTTGCTCGTTATTTATCTGATATCAGAAAACCAATGTGGGTAAGACACGTTGTTGTGCCACAAATAACTTACAAAGAAGAATACTTAACTCGTTTGGGTGAATTTCTGGCAACTTTACACAACATCGCTGCGCTTGACGTTTTGCCATACCATGACATGGCTATTCCAAAATATGAAAATCTTGGGATTGATTATCCGCTAAAAGGCATTCCGCCACTAACTCATGACGAAGCCATAAACGCAAGAAACATCATAATCAAAGCGTATAAGGCTAAAAGAGGCAAGTAACTTTACAAAACTTAAAATTACCTATATAATAATCATGGTATTATCACAAAAAGTTGAGAATAGATGATTGATGAATTAAGATTAAACCCAAAGTTTTTGGGTACTGATGGTATTATTGGGCGTTATGATTACTGTTTAAATTTAATATTTTTAGGTATGATTAACTTGTTTTTTTCATTACCTTTAAATATTTACCTTTTTACAAATCTTGGCACGTTAGAAGATTTGTTTAATTTTAACAAGGTTTGGCTAGATGCGCCTTGGATATTAAAAATCTGGGTTTTGCTAGGTGGAATTTTATGTTCGTATATTTTGATTATAAATTCTAACAAAAGGCTAAATGACATCAATGGCAAAATTCAAAAAGACATGAACGCTATTTTTGCAGGTTTATTTGTACTTAATGCTTTTTGTATAATATATCCTTGCCCAATCGCCTTTTTACTAACAATAGTAAATACGATTGCAATACTTTATTTAATTTTCAAAAAAGGCGAAATTACAGGAAAATATCCTTATGATTATCGCAAAGAATTTAACTGGGGTGCATATTTTGGCACATGGCTTTGGGGACTTTGGAATAAATCTTACAAAACCTTGTGGATACTCTTGCTTGGAATAACCCCTTGGGGAGCGTTATATTCACTATATTTAGGAATGAAAGGCAACGAATGGTCTGCCAAAAATCGCAACTGGCAGAACATAGAAGAATTTAACAAATCTCAAGAAACGCAAACCATCGTATTTGTTCTACTCAACGTTCTTGTTTTCCCAATAATATATTTTGTAATCATCTTTGCTCTAATGCTTAGTTTTTTTACAACAACAATTAATGAAACAAAAAAATCTCCTGAGCATGCCTCACAAACACTAGAAAAATTGGACAACACTCTTACTAATTTTTCTTCTATGTATTTTGAAAAACACGAAATTACTGAGCATGAAAATAAGTACTACGTATTACCGGAAGATTGGAAAAGATATTCTTTTAGTGAAAAGAAGGATATTTTAGACATCGCAGCATCAGTTTCAGCATCTGAAAGAAAAAAATTAAACTCAACAAATCATTATAACAAGACAAGCGAGCTATCACGCACAAAAATATACAACATTAAGAACAATGAGCTTTTAGGTGAATACTATATGGACGAAACACTGTTCTATTCTGAAAATACAACAACTAAAAACATATTAAAAAGCGCAATGAAGGCTTACAGATTTTATAAACCAAGTAAATAAAAAGAAAGAGAGTAAGTATGGAAATAAATAATTTGAATGACAAAAACAAACTTAACCAGTCTTTGCAGCAACAAAATCTTGCCAATAATTCTGGTATGGGAAAAGATTCACCGGTATTAGATATCGTTGCAAAAAGATTTAACTGGGGCGCATTTTTCTTTTCATGGATTTGGGGTTTAGGTAACAGAAGTTACATTACCCTAATCATCTTCCCTATTGCAATTTTAGACATTATTCCAATTCTTGGAAAAATTGTTCTACTTGGCATTCTGATTTGGTTTGGTATCAATGGCAACAAATGGGCTTGGCAAAACAAAAAGTGGAAAAGCATTGAAGAGTTTCATAAAGTTCAGAAGATATGGGCGATTAGTGGTTGCATTTTAATATGTATTTTCTTTATATTAATTCCAGCCATAATAATAGCTAGTATGACATTACCGCCATTAATAAGATAATGACTATATAAAAATAAAAGCAGAAAGTACTTAACTATATTGAAAATAAAAAAATCGGCTCTATGAACCGATTTTTTTTTATTTATTTTTTATTAAATCTTAATTAAAAATTTTATCAGTATTCTTTCTAAAGAAATGATCCATCATATTCATTTCCTTCAAATAATCTTTACCACCAGGGATATAATCTTCTTTTTCGTCCATTCTTTTAACAAGTTCCATATTTAATGCATCTTCTTCAATTTCGTTTAATTTCATCTTTTTTGCAATTCTGTTTGTTAAATTACCAACAAATTCACATTCCGCAAAAAAACCTTCATTATCATCGCCAAACTTAACATCATTCAATGATTTATAATTATTATCTACAAGAAAGCTTTTAAATTCTTGTCTTAATTGCAAAGCTTTATCTTTAGTCAAACCCAACGTATCACTCAATGTTTCCATTAATGCTCTATCTTGTTTACACAAAATTCTTGTTGCAGTACCAGCTTTAAAGTTTACCATCGCACGACCATAATTTTCTGGAGTCTTTAACTCTTGTGCTTTGTCTTCGACTACATCACCTTGCATAGGTTCTGCTTTAAACATTGTTGGGGCTTTTGTGAACATTGGTTGAGTAATTTTTGAGATTTGCATAATTTGCCTTTCATGTATATTTATATATTATTTTTTCTAGTATTTCAGCTATTTACATCAACATGAAAACCAGTAAAAATATTTTTTGCTAGTAATATTTACAATTCTTAAAACTTTATTTCCAACTATTCAAATATTCTTCTTGTTCTTCTGTCAAGCTATCAATCTGAATGCCCATAGATTCAAGTTTCAATCTTGCGATATCCTCGTCAACATGTTTTGGTAAAGTATAAAGTTTGTTTTCTAATTTACCTTTGTTTTTAACTAAAAATTCAATACCTAAAGCCTGATTTGCAAAACTCATATCCATAACAGAGGCTGGGTGTCCTTCTGCAGCCGCAAGGTTTACAAGCCCACCTTCTGCTAAAACATAAATTGATTTACCATTAACTAATTTATACTCGTCTAAAAATGGTCTAATTCTCTTGATTTCAGCAGCTTTTGCCTTCAAACCTTCCACATTAACTTCTCTATCAAAGTGTCCTGCATTACTTACGAATGCGCCATCTTTCATGTTCATCATGTGTTCAACATCAATAACATGCTTATCACCAGTAACTGTTAAGAAAATATCGCCTTCTTTTGCAGCCTCTGCAATCGGCATAACTCTATAGCCTTCCATCGCTGCTTCTAAAGCTTTTAGAGGGTCAACCTCACAAACAATTACGTTTCCGCCCAAAGCTTTTGCTCTCAAGGCACAACCTCTACCACACCAGCCATAGCCAGAAATTACAACAGTTTTACCTGCAATAAGAACGTTTGTTGCTCTCATAATACCGTCCATAGCAGTTTGACCAGTACCATATCTGTTATCATATAAGTGTTTTGTCAAACTTGTATTTACGCCAATTGTTGGGAATTTCAATTCGCCCTGTTTTTCAAGAGCTTCAAGTCTTACAATACCAGTTGTAGTTTCTTCTGTTGCACCAATAATTTTGCTTGCCATTTCTGGTCTTTTTGCGTGAAGTGTTGCAACTAAATCACACCCGTCATCAATAATAATATCTGGTTCATGCGCAATTGCGTCCATAATATGCGAATGATAAACTTCTTTATCTTCACCTGCATATCCTAGGACTGGAATACTCCAATATTTAACAAGTGCTGCTGCTACATCATCTTGCGTAGAAAGTGGGTTAGATGTTATTAGGACAACATCAGCTCCGCCAGCCTGCATAACGGTACACAATGCAGCCGTTTCTTTTGTAATATGCAAACAAGCAGAGAGTTTCAGACCTAAAAATGGTTTTTCTAAAACAAATCTATCCCTAATTTTCTTCAAAACAGGCATGTCTTTTAAAGCCCATTCTATATTATTTTTGCCTTGTTCCGCTAAGTTAATATCTTTTATATCACATTTTAACTGAGTAGAGTTCATAAACTTCTTCCTATTCCTTTAAATTCGCAACACTTACTGTATACATTTTATCACCAACATGCACAATCGCCCATCTTAGAGGTGTAATGTTGCGTTTTGTTAACTCCAATTCGACATATTCGACAGTTGGTTCATTATTATTTGGTATTTCGACTAATTCAGATACGACCTGCATAAAATTTTCCTATATTTTTTTGTTGAGTTTTTGTTGGGCAAGAATGCCCAACCTACATTCTTTATTCGACTTTCACCAAATCTTTTTCTATCAAAGCGTAAAACTTATCTTCTACATCATACGCCAAATTTACTATAAATGACAAGTCACTATTATCAAACTTCTCTCTTATATCGTCTATATCATTAAAATCTATTTCAGAATTTGTTTGCACTAAGATATCCAAATCAGAAAGTTTTCTAAAATTTCCTTTAACTCTTGACCCATAAAAATAAAAATCATATTTTTCTAAATATGGATTAAGAATTTCTTTGACAATACTCGCCTCTTTTTCTGTTAATCCCTTAATCGTCATTCAAATCTTTTTTCAAACCTTTTATCAAATCTTCAACATCTTCTAAAAATTGTGGCATAATTTCCAATAATTTTCTAGATTTTAACAAATTATATTCATGCGCAGTATCATTGCGTTTTTGGTAATAATTTCTCCAATTTTCCCAGTTTTTAACGTAATCATACCCTTGCATAAATCTAAAAATATTATTCATAGAAAGTTCTTTTTCATTTTTGCCATATTTTTCAATTAGAACTTTCTTTGTCAATTTCCAAGCAGTTTCTAGAGTATACTCAAATCTCTTTACACAAGAATCTGCAATATATTCAATAAATCTAGACTCTTGATTTTCCGTAAAATCTTGATAACAAGACTTTAATGTTTCATAAGCTTCTTCAAGGTTTGATATTTCTATCATATTCAGTCCCCATAAGTTATTGTTGGGCAAGAATGCCCAACCTACATTTATAGCACTACTCAACAGTTACAGATTTAGCCAAGTTTCTAGGTTGGTCTACATCTTTACCCAAAAATTCTGCAATATAGTAAGCCAATAATTGCAAAGGAACAATTGAAAGTGCTGGTGACAAGATTTCTGAAATTTCAGGAACTCTTATTATACAATCAAACAACTCGTCCATCTTAGAATCCGTGCAATCTGTAAGTGCAATCATTCTTGCATTACGAGCCTTTGCCTCTTCAGAATTTGACATGATTTTGTCAAAAACTTTGCCAGACATCAAAATTGAAAGTACAGGCATTGACTCATCTAACATTGCAATAGGTCCATGTTTAAGTTCGCCAGCCGTATAACCAGTTGCATTGATGTAACTAATTTCTTTAAGTTTCAAAGCACCTTCTAAAGCAGTAGGGAAGTTAATTCCTCTTGCAATAAAGATAAAATCTTTTGCGTTAGAAAAAGCTCTTGCACATTTTTGAACATCTTCTGTATGAGATAAAACTTTCTCAATTTTTTGAGGAAGAACAATTAGTTCATGCTTCAAATTTACCAAATCTTCTTTTGGCATAGAGTTTTTAACTTCTGCCATATAAATCGCCAACAAGTAGAAAGAAATTAATTGCGCCATATATGATTTTGTAGCCGCAACAGAAACTTCAATACCTGCGTTTACTGGAATCAAGCTATCTGCCTCTCTTGCCATTGTTGAATCTGGACGGTTTGTAACAATTAAGATATGTGAGCCTTTGCTCTTAGCTTGTCTAACCGCCGTAATTGTATCAGCAGTTTCACCAGATTGAGAAACACCAATTACAAGAGTATTTTTATCCGTAATAGTTTTTCTATAAATATATTCACTTGAAGGCTCTACATCTACAGGAATACCGCAAAAATCTTCAATAATATATTTACCCACCATCGCTGCGTGCAAAGAAGTTCCGCAAGCAACAATCTGAATACGACTCAAGTCCTTCAATTTTTCCTTATCAAGCGTAACTTCTTTAAGAATTACGTCTTCGTCCATTGCACGAAGTTTACCAGAAAGCACATTTCTAACAACATCTGGTTGTTCGTGAATTTCTTTAAGCATAAAGTGTTTGTAACCCATTTTGCTCAAGGCAACAGGTTCCCATGGAAGAGTTTCCACTTTTAAAGTCAACGGCTTGTTGTCAATATCAATTACTTTATAAGAAGTTGGCGTCAAAGTTACGATTTGATTATCGTCAAGATACATAGCTTTTTTAGTATATTGAATAAGTGCTGGAACATCAGACGCTACAAAGTTTTCGCCTTCTCCTAAACCTACAACAAGAGGAGCATTTCTTCTAGTTGCCACCAATACATTCGGGTAATCTTGATGCATTACACAAAGAGCATAAGCGCCTTCAATTTCCAATGTTGCGAGCCTTACAGCTTCTGTTAAATCGTGTGTTTCACCATATTTTGTAGCAACAAGGTGTGCAATAGTTTCTGTATCCGTTTGAGAACGGAAAGTGCAACCTTTCGCCTCTAATTTAACTTTTAGTTCTTTGTAGTTTTCAATAATACCATTATGAACAACAGCAACTTTTCCACAGTTACAAGAATGAGGGTGAGCGTTTTCTACTGTTGGAGCACCGTGAGTTGCCCAACGAATGTGACCAATACCAATTGTTGATTTAGAAATTTCTGCGTAATTTTTTTCTACAATATTTTTTAGATTTTGTAATTTTCCTGCTGCTTTATAAAGCTCAACTTTGCCTTCTACGTTAACCGCAATACCAGAAGAATCATATCCTCTGTATTCCAAGCTGGTCAAACCCTCTAAAAGAATATCAACCGCAGTTTTATCTCCAACGTAACCAACAATTCCGCACATATTATCTCCTCGCTATTTTGTAAATAGAGTTGAAAAGCGAACTTATAAACCTTACCGCTTTTCAACTTTTCAACTCTTCTGCCTTTTTATTCTAACATAAACTCAAAAATCTACTAATTAAGATTTTCTAAAGAAGTTTCTGATTTTATATACACCAGCGATACCTGCGGAGAATAGAGCAACACCGCCAAAAATCTTAAAATATAATTTCTTATCAAAGTCATTTTTTGCTTTCTCCTTTTTTGCACCTTCATAGATATCTGTATTAATTTGTTGCATTCTTTTGTTCGCATCTTCGTTTGAAAACAAAACTCTTTTTGGTAAACTCGCAGGAGCTTCCGCTGCAGTAACCTTAGGGCGTTTAACCTTGGTTTCTGTCGAGTAATGTCCTTCTAAATAATTGTTATTAATTTCACTCATTTAGAATAGTTCTCCATAATGTAACAATTTGTGCAACCTGTTCTTCGGTAAGTACATCATTCCCGTCTGAACAGGAATATCTGGTACTTTCTTTCGTAGGCATTCCTCCATATATTCATTCGCCTGAGGTGACGTGAATCTGAACCCCAGCTTGTAAAAGAACAGAGCTGGCGATGACTCTTTGACTAGAGGTGCAGAAAAGGTCACAATACGCCCCTCTGCTTTCGGGTCAAACATAGCTTTTTCAGCCAATGCTTTGACTGCCTCCGCTCCTAGTCCACACCTTGGTTTAGGTGATTGAATATAATCAATTATATAACAGTTTTTTAAATACTGTATTTTTCTCTTCACAGGTATGATAAAGGACTGCTGATTGAAGAAATTCCCCTCCTCTGGTTTTCGCTCCAGATTGAGAGTTTCTTCTACCACATCGACATAATCGTCCTCAATTATCCCAGGAATAGCAATATTATCGCCCCTTTTTAATTTTTTGACACGAATTGTTGCCTTCTCTTTTAATGGAATAGTTTTAAAGCCCAATATTGGTGGCATACTAAAACTCGATACTGATGGAGCAGCTTTTGCTACTGCCAACTGTGGACGCATGTCCATAGATGCAATATTATTAATCATAACCTACCTAACCTATTAAAATCTAACCTTATATTTATAAAGTTTTGCTCACACAAAAAATTGCCTTTTAGGAAGAATAAAAAAGAGATTTTGTTACATAACTTTACAATCCAATATAGGACGAAATCTGTTTAGATGGGGAAATGATGTGGAAGTGAATAAGTGAATAGGTGAAGGAGTGAATAAGTTCGTATTAAATTTTGTTTTTTTATGCGCAAATTGAGTGTAGTAGTAGTGCCTGACCTACTTTTCATAACAATGGATTACTTCGTCACTCTCGCTCCTCGTAATGATTGGGCGCAAAAACGCCTAGCTTGGCGTCATTGCGAAAAATCGCAAGATTTTTGTGGCAATCCTTTTTGTTACCCACCCGCATTCGTAACTTTCGCAAAGCTCAAGAACGACTGCGACCTCCCTAACTATGGAGGTCGAGCTCCTTCCCTAGTTAGGGAAGGTTGGGAAGGGTATTAGCCCGTAGGATACCTTCGTTTGACGCACCAATAACTTTCCCCCCCTCCATTGAACGCATAAAAAACAAAAAATATTTAATACGAACTCCTTCACCTATTCACCCATTCCCTTCTTCAACTTATTGAAAATTTTTTTTGCTTTTGATACAATCGATTTACCGAACTTAATAAAAATTTACTTTACATATCTTAACAAGCAGGGATATTTAGGCAAGTTTTTTTGTGTGTGGGTGTTTGTATATATAGAACAATTTATGTGTGTAAGGAGTTATCTATGAAGATTAACGCAATAGGTACTGATTATTCTGCTTTAAAAGCAAGAAATGTAAAAGGTGTAAAGGCAACAGAAGGACAAATTCAAGGAGCTAATACTCCACAGGGAATGACAAAAATTTCCTTTAAAGGCGGTAACCCTAACCACGTTGCACACTGGGTAATGGAAGAACCGCTACTTGGCGCAAAAGGTGGCGGTGTTGGTACTGTATCAAACGACTATAACACCCTTAATGTCGTTGACTCCAACACACAAGGCAAAACTGTTAAATTCATGCCATACTACAATGGCAAAAAAGTTTATGATAAAAGCGGTGAATTAGTTACAGACGTTCAAGTACATAGAGTTCCTAACAATTTACCAGATGGACACCCACTAAAAGGCAAAGAAGGTACGCCATTTTTCACAATGCAAGATTTAGACAAAAAATCTATTCCTGAGATTTTATCAAAAGAAGGCGACTATTTCTTATTAGACGAAGTTAAAACCTCAACAATGAATTGGGGCTTGGAAAAAGAATCAAAAATTGGTTTATACAAAGTAAGACCAACTGACAATTTGAAGAAAAAAGCTCCAAATGTTGATTTCTTCTTAGTATTTTCAGATGCAACCGCATCTATGAAAAAACCTTATGCAGACGGAAGTTATTCTAGCAGCACAAAATTATTATCAAATTCTTGGAAAGGTGATTCTTACGCAAAAGCAAGTAAAGCATGCCAGCAATTAATGGAAGCATCTGGCAAAGCCGTTCCGGGTTTTGACCCAAAACATATTATTTGCTCTGATGGTCAAGCAGCATACTTGATACAAAATGCCGCAATCGCAAACGCTAATGGTGAAGGCTATTGGAAGGATAAATTCTTATCAGAAATCGGACATAACCTAGGCGACGGTTACATTCAAGGAACATCTGCAAAGAGTATGATTGTTAACTTGGGCGCAACTCCAGAGCAAATTGAAGCAATTACAAAAGACCCTAAGTATTTAGAAGCTTTGCAAACTGGTCAAGAAGAGGCTTTCTTAAAGAAAACTATTTTGAAAGATTTATTGAAAGGTTCTGACAGTGTTAACGCAATGTCAATTCCTATCTATTATGCAAAAAAAGATTACGTTCCAATGTTTACTACAGTTTCTGAAGGTTATTATGAAACATTACTAAAAAATCCGGAAATTACTCCAGCAATTCAAAAAGACTTAATTGAATTAGATAAAGCCGGACGTTTCAAAGGTTTAACAAACCCATTAAACGATCCTAGTTTGGCGTATTATGAAAAATTAGGACTTCCTGGGTTCAAAACTGATTCTAAACTAAAGACTGCTGATGGTAAAGAAGTTACAATCAAGGCTTTTGAACCATTTAGCAAAGAAAAAACTTCTCTAAAAGATATTAGAGAAGCGAAAAAAGATTTGAAACTAAACCTTTTTGACAGACTTAGCGGTGTTTATGAAAATGCAAGAGCTTGGGACGCTAAAAAAGGTGAATGGCTAAAAGAAGGTTCTGGCTTGTCTTTGATTGCAGCAGGTAAGGCTGACGCTAAAGTTAAAGTTCACGGCAACATTGACAAAGCTTATATCGACAAATTGAAAAAAGGTCAAGACATTAAGTTAGCAGTAAGCTGGGGTCGTGGTGATTTCCAAAAAGCAATGGACACAGTAATGGACGCTTTTGAAAAATACGCAGCAAAAGACCCTGATACAGTACTTGTAATGGGTGGCCCACTTGACGAAGCAACACCAGATTACAAAGTTATCACTGAAAAAATTAAAAAATTAAATGAAAACCCAAACATCAAAGGTAGATTTGTTTACTTAGAAGGCTTTGCTCCCGGTACCGCATTAGCATCAGCTGCAGATGTTTCACTTCTTCCTTCAAGAACTGCACCTTGCGAATTAACTGACTTAGAGGCCAAGAAAAAACTTTGTACACCAATCGTTACAAACGCTCAAGGTCTAGCTCAAAAGAACTTTGACCCAGATATCGCAAGTGAAGCCAAATTAGCAGATGGCTTCAAAACAAAACATGAATTTTTCACTCCTCTAGAAACTTGTCTTGAAGATGGAGTGGTTTCGCCAGAGGCAAAAGCAGACTTTTTAAAAACAAAAGATGCGATTTCTAACGAACTTAACCAAACATACAAACTTAGAACAGGCAACGAATTATCAGAAGAATTGTTGGCTAAGAAATTGAAAAACAACGGTAAATATCAAGACGCTATCAAGAAATTGCGTGACTCAATTATTTCTGATGAATTAGTTGATTGTATGGACAGAGCATTAAATAAATACAGAAATGGCGAAGTTGCAGAAAGAATTTTGAGTAACCAAGTTAATATGAATACAAGCTGGGAAGGCAATGGCTGGTTAAGCAAGACTAACAAATCTTCTGCAGAATTATACAGAGAATATCACATAAGAAATAACGGCAAAAACCTATCAAAAGAAGATTTAATTAAACTTAACTTCTCTGAATTGACAGAAGAAGGCGGTTCAACAGTTAAATCTGGCGGTTTGAAGAAATGGTTTAAGGCAAACAAAAAAGCTTCAATAATAGCCGCTGGTGCGTTAGGTCTTGCAGGTTTAGGATATGCTGGTTACAAAACTGGTTGGCTTTCACCTAGATTTGAAGAAGAAAAGAAAAACGGACACTTATCTTGTGTAGGCTAAATTTTAAACAAAGATAACTAAAAAAAAGAATGGTGAATGCCATTCTTTTTTTTTACTACAAATTTTTATGCTAGAATTATCCTATGATTATAAAAACTTTTGTAGAACCACCTATTGATAACAATAATTATTTAATTATTGATGAAGAAACTAAGGACGCAGCTTTAATTGACTGCTCATCAATTGACGATAGAATAGACGAGGAGTTAGAAAAACAGGGTGCGAATTTAAAATATATCTTGCTAACACACGGTCATTTCGACCATATTGCAGGTATTAGACCTAATCGTTTTAAATCTAATCCGCAAGTTGTTATGCACAAAGCTGATTTGGGTTGGTTAAATAACGCAAACAAATATTTGCCAATGTTTGGCATGCCAGAAATCACAATACCTAAAGTTGATATTTTTGTAGATGATGGTGATGTAATCAAATTGGGCAATTTAGAGATAAAAGTTTTGCACACCCCTGGGCATACTCAAGGTGGAGTTTGTTATTTGGTTGAGGGAAATTTATTTTCTGGTGACACAATTTTTAGAGAAGCCGTTGGACGTTGCGATTTAGAAGGTGGAAACTTTGACCAGATAGTAGAAAGTATTGAAAATAAAATATTTACACTTCCGCCAGAAACTACTATTTTCACTGGACATGGAAGAATTACCTCTGTTGAATGGGAAAAAGAACATAATAAATATTTGTAAGGATATCATAAAATCTACTTTAAAATTTTAAAATGGTATAGACCATTTGGTCTATACCATTTTAAAATTTTAACCCATTGATTGATGTTGCTTGTACATAAATATATTACACTTTTATTGGGAAGTAATCTCCCGAATTGTAGATAAAAAGACTTGGGTAAGTAAAAGAATAGTTTGAGAGAGGTTAGTAAGATGAATCTTACAAGCTTGGACATAACTTTACAACGTATAAATATGATTGAAAATCAATTTCAATCACTAATGTCTTATGGCGCAAAACCAGATGAAGATTTTCAAAAAATTCTTGATTCATCAATTTCTCATAAAGCTAACCCAACAGAAACTTCAAGAAATGAAATCAATGACCTTATTGAAAAATATGCAGAGAAAAACGGTCTAGATTCTGACTTTGTAAAAGCAGTTATCAAGCAAGAATCTGGTTTCAACCCGCAAGCTACTTCAAGCTGCGGTGCAATGGGTTTGATGCAATTAATGCCTGGGACTGCGCAAGGTCTTGGAGTTACAAATGCTTATGATGCAGAGCAAAACATTATGGGTGGAACAAAGTATCTTAAAGGACTTATGGACAGATTTGATAACAACAAGTCACTTGCACTTGCTGCCTACAACGCAGGTCCAAACGCAGTAAAAAAATACGGCGGAATACCACCTTATGCTGAAACACAGAATTATGTAAAAAAAGTGTTGAGTAATTATGACAACATGAAAGGAGCAAACTAATGCTAGTAAGAAGTTTTGAATCAGCTGCTAACGGTATGCTTGCTCTTATGGATCAAAACGATAACACTGCAAACAACCTTGCAAACGTTAACACAGTTGGCTACAAAAGAGGCGCACTACGTTTCAAAGATGTTATGGAATCAGCGGTTTATTCACAAGAAGGTTCAATTCTTAGAAATGACACAAGCAGATACTTAGGAAATATCAGCTGCGGAAGTCAAAGCCTGCAATACACCCACGATTTTTCACAAGGTGCGTTGACGAAGACTTCTAATCCATATGACGTTGCAATTGAAGGCGATGGTTTCTTCAAAATTCAAGACGATAATGGCAATGTGTCATACACTCGTAACGGTTCTTTCGTTGTAGACAGAGGATATTGGTTAAAAACCAAACAAGGCGAGTACGTTTTGGACGTTAACAACAGA
Source organism: uncultured Candidatus Melainabacteria bacterium (assembly GCA_934757275.1). GTDB lineage: Bacteria > Cyanobacteriota > Vampirovibrionia > Gastranaerophilales > Gastranaerophilaceae > CAG-196. The sequence continues at coordinate 238,115 of CAKVLN010000001.1, read as the reverse complement.
AGGATAAGAATGCTTCCAGAAGATATGGAAGATGAAACAGTTTTCAGAGATAGAAAAGATATCGTAATTGCCGAAAATGGTAACATAGAAATCAACTCTTACAACCAAAAAATTCCTCTTCAAACAATTGGGGTTTGGGATTTTTCAGACAAAGACGATTTGTTTGAAGTTGGTGACGCAAAATTCATTCCGAGGGATACAGTAAATAACCCAGAATTGCGCTCTGAAAAATTCACAGTACAACAAGGAATGTTGGAACTTTCTAACTCAAATGTAATCAGAGAAATGATTAACACAATTAACACAACAAGAAATTACGAAAGTTTAACAAAACTTGTAAGCACAAATAGCGATATGCTGACTACGGCAGTTTCGGTGGGACGCATTCGAACATCTTAAAAGTGAATAAGTGAATAGGTGAATGAGTTCATTATAGAGATTGATAAAGATAAATTCGTTCACTGAACACAGTATAAAAACAAAAAATTTAATACGAACTTATTCACCTATTCACTTATTCACTCATTCACTTGAAAAACTAGACTTATAAAGAGGACAAGAAATGTTAAGAGCACTAACAACAGCAGCAACAGGTATGATAGCACAACAGAACTATCTTGACGTTATCGCAAACAACGTAGCGAACGTTAACACAACTGCTTTCAAACAATCAAGAATTGAGTTTCAAGATTTGCTTTCACAAGCAGTTAGAACTCCTGGCGCATTGATGAATCAAGGTACTTATCAACCAGTTGGTATCGAAATCGGACTTGGTGTAAAAACTGCTGCTACAACTCGTGTTTTCACTCAAGGTGTTGCGATTTCTACAGGTCGTCAACTAGATATCGAAATCGAAGGTGAAGGTTTCTTACAGGTTATGAAAGAAGATGGTTCACTTGCATATACTCGTGATGGTTGCTTGCAAGTTGACTCGCTTGGTCAATTATGTACAAATGATGGTTTATTGATTCAGCCTTCTGTTTCAATTCCTCGTGACGCAACAGAAATCACTATAACACAAGATGGTAACATTTCTGTAACTCTACCAGGGCAAACACAACAATCAATCGTTGGTTCTCTTCAGTTGGTTAAGTTCCAAAACCCATCTGGTTTGTTATCAATTGGTCACAACTTGTACAAAGAAACTCAAGCTTCTGGCAACCCTGTACAAGATACACCAGGACAAAACGGTTTAGGCTTAATTCAACAATGTATGTTAGAAGGCTCAAACGTTCAAATCGTAGATGAACTAGTAGGCTTGATTAAAGCAGAAAGAGCGTTTGAATCAAATTCAAAAATCATCAACGCATCAAGTAGTATCTTGCAGTTGACTAATCAGATGAGTTAAAACTTAGGAAAGTGAATAAGTTCATTTTAGGAATTGATAAAGATAAATTCGTTCACTGAACACAGTACAAAATAAGAAAAATTTAATACGAACTTATTCACCTATTCACTCCTTCACTTATTCACTTAAAAAACAAGGCACAAAATGAAGAAAATTGTAGTAACAGCATTAATATTAACACTAAGCACTCTAAGCGCAAACGCTCAGATGGTTGCCTCTAGCGATGTTAAAACTTCTGTTGCTAAGATTTTGCAAACTAATTATACAAAAATGGTTAATGGCGACGTTGAGGTTAAAGTTTCTGCAACTCCTTTTGCTCAACTTCAACTCCCAGACGGCAAGGTTTCTTACAAGGTGGTTTCTGGTGCTGACAAAATCATGCCACGAGATATCAAAAGAGTTGATGTTTATGTAAACAACGCTTTTATTAAGACTTTAAATTTGCCTGTTCAAACAAGTGTTTATCAAAATGTTCTTGTTGCGAGCGACATGATAGATAGAGAACAAACTTTAACAAGAGAATGCACAACTATAAAAAAAGTTGATGTTTCAATGAAAATGGATTATGTACTTCCTGAAAAAATGCTTGAAAAAGAAATTACAACAAAGAAAGCATTTCAGAAGGGCGAAATAATCGACAAAAGATTTGTAAAAATGCGTCCAGATGTTCAAAGAAACGGTGAAGTAAGAATTTTCTTTGTATCAAACGGCGACGTAATGGTTACAATAGACGGAACTGCTATGGCAGACGGAATGACAGGAGATTACATTAACGTTGAAAACAAAAATTATAAAAAGGTTTACAACGGCAAGGTAATTGGGGAAAACAGGGTGCTGGTGGCGATTTGAGAAAGTGAATAAGTGAATAGGTGAAGGAGTGAATAAGTTCATTTTAGGAATTGATAAATAAAAACTCGTTTATCTAACGCAATATAAAAACAAAAAATTTAATACGAACTCATTCACCTATTCACTTATTCACACATTCACTTTTAAAGGAGAAAAATGAAAAAAGTTTTAGCAATAATATTAACACTACTAATGTTTGCAGGTTGCATGCCAGCGCACGCAATTAATGCACAAGTTCGCATTATGGACTTGACGCATATTAAGGGTGTGCGTGAAAACCAACTTGTTGGCTACGGTGTTGTTGTTGGTTTACCAGGAACCGGTGACAACTCTCGTTCAACACAGATTACAAACAAAATGCTACTTAGAAACCTTGGCACGGTAATCGAACAAGAAAACTATATCCAAAAGGGTGCGTCAGCTGCCGTTATCGTAACTGCTACAGTTCCTCCATTTTCTAAAAATGGTGACAAAATTGACGTAACAGTTTCCGCAATGGCTGACTGTAAAAGCTTAGAAGGCGGCGTTCTTGTTCAAACAATTTTGAAAGCTCCAAATGGTGAAGCGGTAGCCGTAGCGCAAGGTCCACTTTCAGTTGGAGGTATCAACAAAATTGCTGGTGGTTCATCTGCTAGAACTGCAATTACAACAACAGGTAGAATCCCAGGTGGTGCAATAATTGAACGTGATATTTATACAGAAATTGGTGACGAAAACTCAATCACACTTTCAATTGACCGTTCAGATTACACACTTGTATCAAGAATTGCAAAAACAGTTTCGCAAGTGGCACCTGCAAAAGCTATTGACGGAAGCTCTGTAAGAGTTGAAATTCCTGCAAGATATATTAACGACAGAGTTTCATTTTTATCTATAATTGAAAATTTGGAAGTTTCTCCAACTATGGAACCTGCTAAAGTTGTTGTAAACGAAAGAACTGGAACTGTTGTAATTGGAGCAGACGTAAAACTTCTTCCTGCTGCAGTTGCGCACGGAAACATTACAGTAACAGTTTCTACAACAAATGAAGTTTCTCAACCAAACGGTTTTTCAAATGGCGCAACTGTTGGGTTTGAAAATTCAGACATTCAAATTAACAAAACTCCAGGTAGTTTAGTAACAATGCCTGCAAATAGCAATTTGAATGACTTAGTAAGAGCACTAAATTCAATTGGCGTAGCTCCAGTTGACTTAATTTCAATCTTGCAAGCATTGAAAAAATCAGGAAGCTTGCAGGCGGAATTGGTAATTATTTAGGGGGTGAATAAGTGAATAGGTGAAGGAGTGAATAAGTTCTTTATAGGAATTGTTAAAGATATATTCGTTCACTGAACAATGTACAAAATAGGAAAAATTTAATACGAACTTATTCACCTATTCACCCATTCACTTATTGACTTGAAAGGAAAATATGGACTTCTCAACACCTACAATAGACTTGATAAAAAATGGCTTACATAACGCACAAACGGTTAACGCTGATCAAGTTTTATACAATAGAATTAAAGAATCGGGCGATAATAAAGAGCAACTTAGAAAAGTTGCAACAGAATTTGAAAGTATTTTCGTTACAAAAATGCTTTCGCAAATGGACAAAACTGTTGACCACGAAAACGGTTTATTCGGGCAAGAGCAACACTACATAGATACCTTCAAACCTATTGTTTATCAACAAATGGGTAGAGATATCGCAAACAACCCGAGAACAAGCTTTGGTTTCGCAGACCAAATTTATAGACAGATGGAGAAGTATGTAGGGTAAAAAAGAAGTGAATAAGTGAATAGGTGAAGGAGTGAATAAGTTCATTTTAGGAATTGATAAAAATAAACTCGTTCACTAAACAATATAGAAAATAGAAATATTTAATACGAACTTATTCACCTAGTCACTCATTCACTCATTCACTTGAAAGGAACAACCATGTTACCAAGAATAGAATCAAATTCAGTACAACAATTCAGCGCACTAAGTGCTTTCAAATCTAATCAAAATCTTTCTAAAAAGGAAGATAATGGCGAGGTTGAAGTTTCACGTGGTACAGAAACCGCATCAGCAAAGTCTTTGTTGGAAAAAATTGATGTTAACGAGGTAAGAGAATGTGCAAAAACTGTTGGAGAATTCAACATTTCAGATGATGACATAAAGTACGGTTTGCTTTATGGTAGAAGTGTGATAGCAGAATTTTTGTGCTAAATAAATGGTAAGAAATTATGGGGATTGGAAGAGAGCAATTGAGGTCAATAAGTGAATAGGTGAAGGAGTGAATAAGTTCTTTTTAGGAATTGATAAAGATAAAAACTCGTTTATCTAACGCAATATAAGAATAAAAAATTTAATACGGACTCATTCACCTATTCACTTATTGACATATTCACTCCACAAAACAGAGGAACAACAAATGAAAAAAATCATACTAACAATTGCATTAATTTTGACAACTGCTACGATGGGTGTGCAGGCAGAATCTTTGTTCACGCTTGGCGCAACACAAAATTACGCAGGCGTTCCTCGTTCTTTGTTTGGCGGAGTTCAAGCACACCAAATCGGCGATTTGTTATCAATAATTATGAGTGAAAATATCACTGTCAGTGATAACTTAACATATTCATCAGAAAAATCTTCTACAACAGAAGATTCTTTCACAAACTTTTTAAAAGACTGGTTTGGACTTAGATTTTTAAAAAGCTCAAATGGTTATGGAGGTTCAAACGAAGTTTCAAACTCTGCAGCTGGCGGTCGTTCTATGTCTTTTGGCGACAAAATCGCAGTCCAAGTTGTTCAACAACTTCCAAACGGCAACCTTGCGGTACAAGGTAAAAAGACTTTAGTAAACGGTAACGAAAGAATGGATTTTATTATAACGGGCGTGGTCGATCCTCGTTGGCTTAATGTAAACGGTGAAATCTATTCTTATAATGTTTCTAACCTGCAATTCGCTCTATCAGGTCGAGGCGCAATCTCTAGAAACCAAAATGAAGGAATATTTAATAGGTTTATTAAGTACTTATTCTAAGGGGGAAGTGAATAGGTCAATAAGTGAAGAAGTGAATAAGTTCATTTTAGAAATTGATAAAAATAAACTCGCTCACTGAACACTGTATAAAATAAGAAAATTTAATACGAACTTATTCACCTATTCACTCCTTCACTTATCGACTTAAACAAAAATATGAACACACAATTCAAAAACTTAAACAACATACTCGAAAAAGAAATCAAGGCTTACACAACGCTTAAAACGCTTTTTGAAGAAAAGCGTGAAAGTTTAAAAAGTGCAAAGCCTGATGACTTGGGCGTTCTTGACAACAAAATATTGGCACTTAATAACCAAATTACAAAACTTAACAACGAAAGAAAAGATATAGCTGCAGCACTCGGCAATCCAGACGCAAATATGTCACAATTTATCGAGTTAGCAGAAAAACAAGCTCCTGAGTTTGTAGACGCATTAAAAGAAAAAAAAATTAAGATTTGTAAAATAATTCCAGAACTAACGTTATTAAATAACCAGAATGTGGAATTATTAAAACATGGCATTATAATCTCTAACAAGATGTTAGAAACAGTTGTAAATGCTTTTGCTCCTCAAGGAAGTTTTTATAATGGAGCAGGAAAAACAGACACACATGACGTTGACATGTGGACCATAAACGAAGAAATATAATGAACGCAAGTTCGTAGTATTTGTATTGCAAATAGGATATGAGGTAAAACAATGGTTAGCTTATTATCAGCACTAAATATGACAGGAAACACGCTTTCAGTGAACGAAAAAGCGATTAGCGTTGTTTCTCATAACGTTGCGAATATGAACACCGAAGGATATCACAAACAACGTGCTAACCTTGAAACACGTAACATTGCTGGTGCAATCGGCAACAACGTTAACAACCAAGTGCGTGCAAATGGTGGTGTTAAGATTGCTAACATAATGCGTTACAATGATGAGTTCTTAAACAATTACTACCGAACACAACTTTCAGAGCAATCAAAACTCAATGCACAACTAGATGGTTTGAAGGACTTAGCAGATATTCTTAACGACCTTGATGACACTGGTATCGATTCACAACTTTCTAAGTTTTATGAAGCACTAAATAACTTAAACAAGTATCCAGCAGATTCTACTGCGAGAACAAATTTTATTGAAACAACAAAAAGTTTGACATCAATTTTGAATAGCAAATACGCTCAATTAGAAGAAAACACTTCTAAAGCATTAGGTGATGGCAAAACAGATGAAAGTCTTAAAAATTCTAAAATTTATGTTCAATATTCAGCTTTTAATAACAAGTTAGAAGAACTTGCTGCAGTTAATAAGGCCTTGATTACAACCCAAACCGGCACACTTGAAGCTAACAACTTACTTGACAAACGTGACTTGATATTGAACGATTTAGCGCAGTTCACAAATATTACTGTTGAAGAAAAACACAACGGAGCAGTTAATGTTTATATCGGCGGTAATTCTGTGGTTGAGTGCGCTGAAGTTACAGGGAAATTAGACATTGAAACAGCAAAATCATTTTGCGATAAACAAAATCCGCCTATAAATTACCCAGACGATTGGGACGGTGAAAATGCAGTTATAAGCATTGTTAACCCTTCTACAAAAGAAGTTGTTAGTGCAAATGCTAATGCAGAAATCACATCAGGAACATTGGGCGGCTTACTTCACTTCGCCAATGATACTGGCAATGGCGAAAATGGTGTTAATGCTGGAACAGTAATGAACGGTTTAAATAAACTTGCTCAATCAATTGCCACTATATTCAATGACTTGAATACTAGAAATGGTGCTTACTGTATCAACCCAAATGACACAAGCAAATTAAAAGCTACAGACGCTGACAACTTAATTTTTGTAGGTCCGGACGGCACAACCGCAGCTGGAATAACCGCTGGTAACATTCAAATCAATTCTGAACTATTAACTAATGATGGTTGCTGGAAATTGTCTTGCGCATACTTCGATGACATTACAAATTTTGATGAAAATGCAGTTGGTAACGCTCAAAACGTTGAGGCTATGATTGGCACAAGAAACGAAAAGAACGCACTTTTAAACAACACTTCTATTGAAGAATTTTATACAAGCCTTGTTGGCAAAGTTGCATCAGCCGGTAGCAACATTAGCTCTTTAGCTGATACACAAGACCAAGTAATTCAATCAATAGAAAGCAAAATAAAAGATTCAACAGGTGTTGATTTGAACGAAGAATTAGTAGATTTGGTTAAATACCAAACCGCTTATCAAGCTGCAGCACAAGTTTTCAACACTTGTAATAGCTGTCTTGACGTACTAATGAGTTTAGGAGGTTAGTTGAATGGTAAATAGAGTTTCAACAAGCGGAAAATATTCACAATTAGTTGCTGATATGCAAAAGCAACTTAATAATTACAACAAAATTACTAAACAACTAGCTTCTGGAAGTAAGATTACAAATATTACAGAAGACCCAATTGCTGCGGTTAACATCTTGAACACAAGCCGCCAAATCGGACAAATTGATACATTTTCACAAAACGTTGAAATTGCCCAAAAGGAATTAAGCGCATTAGACGACTTGATGGACCTTGCAACAGGTTATTTATCAAATGCATGGGATAAAGCCGTTCAAGCAAACAACCAAACTTATAGTGAAACTTCACTAAAGGCGTTAAAAGTTGAAATCGACGAATTAACCAAAACAATGGTAGATTTGGCAAACACTGAATATGATAACAACTATATATTTTCAGGTGCAAACACCAAAACAATACCTTTTACACTTACAGAAGATGGTGATGTAATTTATAACGGCACTCCTCATGACAATCCTGATTACATAAGACAAACTGAGGTTGCAGACGGCGTATTTGAAACTATTAACACCACTGGCGACAAAGTATTCGGTTATTACAAAGCTCAAGCACAAGACGCTAACGGCAACAACTTATTTACCGATGCAAATGGTAAAACTGTCGTAGAAACGGTTGATGCTCAAACAGGAGCAAAAACGTATGCTTATGAAGACGGCACTGCTTATACAGGCGATACCGCAGATTTAACATCTAAAGAAGATTATTCAGGCGTTATGGGAGCTTTAAGAAAATTAAGTAATTCTATCCAAAAAGTTCTTGATGGCGACTCAAAAAATGGTTACGAAGAAATGAACTCAACTTTGGATATGTTTTCAAATTCTCTAACTCAAATCACCACAGAACAGACAAAATTTGGTGGAGTCTATAACAGATTAGAAATGACAAGTTCTACATTAGAAACTAATAACGAAAATTTAACTGGTTATTTATCAGAAATAAAAGATGTAGATTTAACAACTGCAATTACAAACTGGATGCAGGCTCAATATGCATATCAAGCAAGCTTGCAAGTAACATCGGCAAGTATGGGCATGAGCTTATTAAATTATCTATAATGATTTTGTGTTAGCCTTCCTCACGGACGAAGAAGGCTAACGATAAAAAAGAAAATAGTGCTTGCCACAGAATCATTCCCACTCCGATGGAGAGGGCTAGGGAGAGGGTTCTACAAAATATTAAACAAAAAAACAAAAAATAAATAATCTACAATTTTAATATACTTACCATTTTCAAGGACATTCTATGTCCTTTTTTATTTTTTTAGGGAAAATATTTGTTGAAAATCAAATTGTTATAAGTTATTAATGAGTTGGGCTGAAAAATGCACCTACCTGCTAGGTGTCATTGCGAAAAAATCGGAAGATTTTTGTAGCACTCCATTTCTGTTACCCACCCGCATTCGTAACTTTCGCAAAGCTCAAGAACGACTGCGACCTCCCTAACTAGGGCGATTGCTATCGTTTGACGCACCAATAACTTTCCCCTACCTAAAAAAAGCGAAACCAATAGGTTTCGCTTTTTCGTTTATTTTTTAATTTTCTACATATTCTCTTAATCGTTTGCTACGATTTGGGTGACGCAATTTTCTCAAAGCCTTTGCTTCGATTTGTCTAATACGTTCACGAGTAACACCGAACAATTGTCCAACTTCTTCCAATGTTCTTTGACGCCCATCGTCCATGCCGAAACGTAATCTCAATACATCTCTTTCACGAGGTGAAAGTGTACAAAGAACTTCTGCTAAGTCTTCTCTCAAAAGTTCAGAAGCAACTGTCTTGATTGGTGCATCAGCTTCTTTATCTTCAATAAAATCACCTAATCTTGAATCTTCTTCCTTACCAATAGGAGTTTCTAATGAAAGTGGCTCTTGAGCAATCTTAACAATTTCTCTTAACTTAGAAATTGAAACACCCATTTCTGCTGCCAATTCATCTTCGGTTGGTTTTCTTGAAAGTTCTTGAGCAAGTCTTCTTGTAACTTTTTTCAATTTATTAATAGTTTCTACCATGTGAACAGGAATACGAATTGTTCTTGCTTGGTCTGCAATAGCTCTTGTAATAGCTTGTCTAATCCACCATGTTGCATAAGTTGAGAATTTAAAACCTCTTTCGTGGTCAAATTTTTCAGCAGCTCTGATTAAACCTAAGTTACCTTCTTGAATAAGGTCTAAGAAAAGCATGCCACGACCAACATATTTTTTCGCAATACTTACAACCAATCTCAAGTTTGCTTGAACTAGTTTTCTCTTCGCAATCGCCCCTGGAGTTCCACCTTGGATAATCTTACGAGCAAGTTCAATTTCTTCACTTGTTGATAACAATTTGATACGACCAATTTCTCTTAAATACAACCTTACAGGGTCTTCAACTGCTACACCCTTTGGAACTTCTGCTTCTGCAGGTTCATGGTGAGAATCTGAAGAATCTATCATATAAAAATCGTCGCTCTTTACACCGCTTAGCTTTGATGAAGTAATAATATCTTCAATATTATCAGTACCTAAATCAGTTTCAATATAATCATCTTCTTCTTTTTCAGAATCGTAATCCAACAAATCCATATTTTCGTCTTCTACACTGATTACTGATGAATGTGAATTTCTTTTTTGGGTCATTTATTTATCTCCAGTCCTTAATTTAATTTTATCTCTAAGCTGCATTTGAATTTTTAAGGCTTCTATTTCGTCATCATTGACCTGTTTGTATTGTTGACGAAGTTTTTCGGCTTCTTTTTCCTGATAGCATCTTTTCAATCTTATAATGTTTTCCCTTACAGCCCCCTCAAACTCATCTGGTTCAAGCCCATTAAAGGCTTCGGAGAGTTCTACTAGGTCTGTAATTATCTGGGTTAATTTTTCGTCCTCGATGAATACCGTAAATAAGCTTTTAGTCAATTCTTTAACATTATTTATTGTACACGCCAATTTGTCAATTGTATTTTTTACAATTATTAACGTTTCATCTTGGATTATGTTCTCAGGTAACATTTCGTTTATTTGGTTGAAAGTTAACGAACTGTCACTTGCTAAAAAAACGCTCAATAAATTTTTTTGCGCTTTTATTTCAAATTGTGAAGAATTTGTTACAACTTTTTTTGTATTCAAGTTTCTTTCAATTAATGCGCCTTGCCGTTCATAGCGCACAAGTTCTTTCAGAAGGGCTTCTTCGTCAATTTCTAAAACCGTAGAAACCATTTTTACATATTCAGATTGAATAATTTTATTGTTAACATCTTTTAATATTTCGATAATTTTTTCTACTAACTCAGCTTTTTCTTGTGGAGTCTGAGCCAAATTTTTCTCTCTTAAAATGTTATTCAAAAGAAAATCAATTAAAAGTGGCGCATTTTTGATATACTCTTTAAACGCCTCGCCCCCCATTGAACGAATAAATTCATCGGGATCTTTACCTTGCGGAGGTGAAACCACTCGAATTTCGCACGCATATTTATTATCAACTGCAGATGCAATATGACTTTCGTCAAACTGTTTAACGTCACCCAAAGTTGAAAGGGTTTCTTTAATAACCGAGCTACCTTTTTTAGTTGCATTCACACCAGCGTTATCTGTATCAAAAGATAAGAAAATTCTTCTTGATTTTGTATATCTAGAAAGCAATTTAACATGGTCTGGCGTAAGTGCAGTTCCACATGACGCTACAGCATTTTCCACCCCATGCGCTTGAGCTGAGATAACGTCAAAATACCCTTCCATAATCACAACACCATCTTCTGATTTTATAGCCTCTTGTGCAGAATTTAGCCCAAATAACAATTTACTTTTGTTATAAATCAAAGAATCAGAAGAGTTCAAATATTTTGGGTTTTGACCTTCATCAACAGCTCTTGCGCCAAACGCAACATATTCGCCATTTTCATTTTGAATAGGGATAATAATTCTATTTCTAAACCTATCAATATACCCACCCGAATTAGATTTAAGAATAAGTCCAGCTTTCTCTAAAATTTCATCTTTAAACTCTTTTTTAAGCTCTTTATATAGAGTATCATATTTATTAGGCGCCCAACCTAAAGTAAATTTATCTATAACGCTATCATCAACATCACGCTTGCGAAGAGCGGTCATGGCTTTATTTGCGTCATCAGCACTTCTAAGTTGAAGATGATAAAATTTTGCAGCCTTGTAGCATGCCTTAATCATTTCCTTCTTCAAACTCTTTGTTTCAGAAGACGGATTGTATTTTTTAGGCAACTCTATTCCGTATTTGTCCGCAAGTTCTAAGATAACGTCCTTGTACTCTCGGTTTTGAATTTTCACAAGAAACGCTAAAGCGTCACCACCAGCACCACAAGAAAAGCACTTAAAAATGCCTCTTGAAGGGCTTACAGACATAGATGGTTTTTTGTCATTATGAAAAGGACAAATACCCCAATAATTTGCCCCACTTTTCTTTAGGACAACATATTGAGAAACTACATCTACTATATCCAGCCTGTCTTTAATCTGCGAAATAACATCTTCAAATGAATTTGCCATAACAATATTGTAGCACGAAAGTTCGTTAGGGTAATAAATGGAAATTCTTTATAAACACTTCTTCTGATTTTATTAATTATGAAAGCTCTTTTAATGTAATACCGTCCATTAAAAACAATTTTATAGTTTTCTTAAAAGTAGCCATGATTACCCCTTATTATACTTGAAAAATTTTAACAAATTAGTTGCTTTAAGTCTTTTTTAGATATATTAGACATTGAAGTTTTCTTCTTTACTAAAATTCTAAAAAATGGAGCCTTACCATTAATACGTAAATCTTTTCCATCATCACCTTTTCTAAATTGAATAATTTCAAATTGATTAGGATTAAACTTATGTAAAAAAGTAACAGGAACCCCCATTGCTCCATCATAATCGACTGGAATATTCTTTGTCTTATCAATATGAATACCATTAAAATTGTCATAACGAGGATATTTGGTTTCATTTCCAACATATTTTTCTGTTAAATTTATAAACTCTTGTTTTCTTGAATTATTTATATTGGTAAGCCACATACAATTATTGGGTGAAATGATCCTTTCACCATATTCATTAATCTTAGTTTCTTGTCCATATAATTCATACTCTTTTGGGACTATAAAACCCGAAATTCCTCTGCCCAAATTTACACCTAACCATAGCTTATTATCTTTTATCAGGCTATAAACTTCTTTATATGTAATCGCATTTACATTACTAATTACTAAAAATTTTTTGTCATATTGAACTAATTGTGAAATATAATCTCTAAACAAGGAAAATGGGGGGTTCGTTACAACAACATCTGCTTGTTTTAACAATTCAACACATTCAGGACTACGAAAATCACCATCACCTTTGAATTTTTTTATTTTTGACATATCTACATCATTTTTTTCGCAACCTGTATATTCATAATAATATCCACTTTGATGATTAAACAAATTTGATTCTTTATAACAAGAACATATTAACTTCTTTAAACCTAGCAATCTAAAATTTGAAACAAAATATTTAAAAAAATTACTACTTTTCACATCATCACAATTGCAGTAAACTATTTTACCATTAAAATAGTCCTTATAATAAGCAAGCTCGCTTTCAATATCCACGAATTGAGTATAAAATTCATCTTTTTTGCTATATTTTGCTTTATCCAATAATGAATGGTTACACTTTCTTGTCATTTTAAGATTCTGCATCTCCTTTTTGTCCTGTTAATTGTTCAAAAAGATCACTTCCCAAAATTTTGAGAGATGATTTTGCAACATCTAACATTATATTCAACATTTCTTTTTCACTCCAATGCTTACCATCACCTTGTGTGTATATTGAAGCTGCTTGCAACATTATATTACAGTCATTAATTGGAATTATCTTATTTTTACACAAATTTGCATTAATTTTCATGCCATAATTAGCTGCGGTTAATCTATCTAATCTGTTTAATGCGCCATTATCATAGGCAAGCTTAATTTGCCTATGATCTGGTCTTGTTACAATTACATCTTGAGTTAAAAAATTTGAACCTTCTAAAAATAGAACATAAGGGAAATATGTTTCAGACAACATAAAATTTGAAATTTCTGAAATGTTTTTATGAGCTCTCTCTATCGCATTACCTGCTATCATTATATCCTGATTATTCTTTTTCCCAACTAGTTTACCTTGTTCTATATTTTCAATGTCCTTACCTTGATGTTTAGCTTCAGATACTAAAATGACTCTCCAATTACCATAATCATCAAGTACTTCAATCAAGCCGCCATCTGGTTTAATTTTTGCATCTGTAACAAATAATGTTTGCCCTAACTCTTTATCAATTTTTTGCAATGCGTCATTAATTTCTCTTTTAGTAATACTTTGCCTATACCTAAATGATAATTGTGGATATTCCTGTCTTAATTTTTCAATTACAAAATGTGATACACAAGACACCTCTAAATCATGCTCCTTTGCTTCAGGACAGAATATACCAACAACTCCACGACTTTCTTTATGTTGCAAAGTCAATCTATTTGACTGATTCTTTTTAGCCATCATACAATTCCTAACAAATCAAAATATGTAAACTAATTCTACCATAAAAACATATTTCTATTTATAATAGCAAATCAACCAAACAACTCTAAGAATGTAAATTACCCCTCGAAAAATGGTTTTAGATAGCGACCGGTGTGTGAGTTTGGATTATTTGCGACCTCTCGTGGCGTACCGCAAGCAACAACTTCCCCACCAGCATTACCGCCTTCTGGGCCTAAATCAATTATATAATCTGCCACCTTAATCAAATCTAAGTTATGTTCGATAATTAGAATTGTGTTGCCATTATCAGCAAGTTGTTGAATAATTTTAATCAACTTATCCAAATCGTGCCAATGCAAGCCGACAGACGGTTCATCGAGCAAGTAAAGTGTTTTTCCTGTTGCACGCTTATTAAGTTCAGAAGCTAGTTTTATTCTCTGCGCCTCGCCACCAGAAAGTGTAGTTGCACTTTGACCCAACTTAATATAATCTAAGCCAACATCGTTCAAAGTTTTCAACTTATTTGCAATTTGAGGAATATTTTCAAAGAACTCATACGCCTCTTTTACGCTCATTTCAAGCACATCAGCAATAGTTTTCCCCTTATATTTAACCTCTAGAGTTTCGTTATTGTATCTCTTGCCCTTACAAACATCACATTTTACATAAACATCTGACAAAAAGTTCATTTCAATCTTCAAAACGCCATCGCCAGAACACGCTTCACATCTACCACCTTTTACATTAAAACTAAATCTTCCTGGTTTATAACCACGCATTTTCGCCTCATTAGTTTTGGCATACAATTCTCTAATCGGCGTGAACACATCAGTATAAGTTGCAGGGTTAGAACGTGGAGTTCTACCAATTGGCGATTGGTCTATATCAATAATTTTATCAAGATTCTCAAAGCCCAAAATCTCATCTACGCCTTGTGGTTTTGGTTTATTTTTTCTAAGTTTATGAACCGCATATTCATATATCAGCTCCTGCATCAAAGTTGATTTTCCAGAGCCAGAAACACCAGTAAGCACAACAATCTTACCCAAAGGTATATCCAAATCAATATTTTTAAGATTATTCTTAAAAGCGTTTCTTATCTGCAAATACTGTCCATTTCCCTCTCTAATTTTTTCTGGAATAGGAATTTTATACTCCCCGCTCAAATACTTACCAGTAATTGAATATTTCGCCTCAATTATATCCTCTACGCTACCTTGAGCAATTACGTTTCCGCCAAAAACGCCCGCCTTTGGTCCAATATCAACGATATAATCAGCACTGCGGATTGTATCCTCGTCATGTTCAACAACAATAAGCGAATTGCCCATATTTCTCAATTTTACAAGAGTTTTAATTAGTCTATCATTATCTCTTTGGTGCAAACCAATTGAAGGTTCGTCCAAAACATACAAAACGCCAGAAAGTCCGCTACCAATTTGAGTTGCAAGTCTAATTCTTTGCGCTTCACCACCAGATAAGGTTCCAGAGGTGCGTGCAAGGTTCAAGTAATTTAGACCCACGTCGCACAAGAATTTCAACCTTGCACGCACCTCATCTAAAATCTGTTTACCAATCTTCATTTGAAAATCAGACAAAGTAAGATACAATTCGCTTGTAAACTCATACGCCTTATCTATTGGCATCAAACAAAATTCATAAATATTTACTCCATTTATTCTAACTGCAAGAGGGAACGGCTTCAACCTTGCCCCACCGCATTTTTCGCAAGGAGTAGTAATCATGTATTTTTCGATTTCAGCCTTCCAATATTCACTTTCTAGATTATAATGTTTCATCAAGAAAGGAATTACGCCGATAAATCTTTGCAACGTCGTTTTATATCTTTTGCTACCAAACTCTCTAATACGCATCGGAATTCTTTCTTCTGAACCATAAAGAATTATTGCCTGATGTTCTGGTGGCAAATCTTTAAACGGAACATTCAAATCAATTTTATATTCTGCTGAAACTGCGTTTATAACATCATCATAATACCCTGTTGAAGATTTACTCCACGGATAAATCGCTCCCTCTTTAATAGATTTACTCTTATCTGGAATAACCAAATCAGGGTCAATCTTAAAATCGACACCAATTCCACCGCACTTGTCGCAAGCACCATAAGGAGCATTAAACGAGAAAATTCTCGGTGTTAATTCTTCAAAACTCAAATTACAATCAGGACAAGCAAGTTTTTCACTATAAATTATTTCCTCGCCACCAATCACATCAATTGTAGCTAAACCATCTGCCTTCTTCAAAGCGATTTGAACACTATCTGCAATTCTTGATTTGGCCTCTGGTTTTACAACAACTCTGTCAATTACAACAAAAATCGTATGCGCCTTAGTTTTTGCAAGTTTTATTTCGTCTTCATCAAGGTTAAAAACCTCGCCATCGACTTTTACACGGACAAAACCTTCTTGTCTTAATTCTTCAAACAACGATTGAAATTCGCCCTTTTTACCCTTAACAATCGGTGCTAAGATTTGAATTTTTGTACCAACTTCCAATTTCAAAATGCTTGCAACAATCTCGTCAATCGTTTGAGGTTTTATAGGTTTACCGCATTTTGGACAAAATGGTGTACCAACTCTTGCATACAACAAGCGCAAATAATCATAAATCTCTGTAACAGTACCAACTGTTGAACGTGGATTATTGCTCGTTGATTTTTGGTCAATAGAAATAGCTGGCGTAAGCCCGTCAATATAATCAACATCAGGCTTATCCATTTGCCCTAAAAATTGACGAGCATAAGTCGAAAGGCTCTCAATATAACGTCTTTGACCTTCCGCAAAAATTGTATCAAAAGCTAATGAACTCTTGCCAGAACCAGAAACACCCGTAAAAACGACCAATTCGTTTTTAGGAATTTCCAACGAAATATTCTTTAAATTATGTTCTCTCGCACCCTTAATTGTAATTTTATCTGTCATAACAAAATTATAACACACAGGAAATTTTTAACCCAACAACTAAAAACGGAGGCGAAAATGCAAAGCATTTTCGCCTCCGTTAATATTATTCTCAAACAAACTACTTGCTTGCGCCTGATTTTTCGATAATTTCTTTTTCGATATTAGCAGGAACTTGTTCATAGTTATGAAATTCCATAGAGAATGTACCACGGCCTTGAGTGTTAGATCTCAAGTCAGTTGCATAACCAAACATGTTAGCCAATGGAACTAATGCTCTAACGATTACGTTACCAGTGTTGCCTTGAGGTTCTTGACCTTCAACACGACCACGTCTTCTTGAAATATCACCGATAATTGTACCTGTAAATTCATCAGGAATTTCGATTTCAACCTTCATCATTGGTTCAAGGATACAAGGTTGAGCTTTTCTAGTACCTTCTTTGATAGCCATAGAACCAGCGATTTTGAACGCCATTTCAGAAGAGTCAACTTCGTGGTAAGAACCATCATAAAGTTCAACTTTAACGTCAATCATTGGGAAACCAGCTAAGATACCGCCTTCAAGAGCTTCTTCCATACCTTTTCTAGCAGGTTCGATGTATTCTTTAGGAATAGCACCACCAACGATTTTGTTTTCAAATACGAAACCAGCATTTTCTTCTGCAGGAGAAATTCTGATTTTAACGTGACCATATTGACCTTTACCACCTGATTGACGAGCAAATTTAGAATCTTGATCAGCAGTACCTCTGATTGTTTCTCTGTAAGCAACTTGAGGTTTACCAATGTTAGCTTCTACTTTAAATTCTCTCAACATACGGTCAACAATGATGTCTAAGTGAAGTTCACCCATACCAGAAATGATTGTTTGACCAGTTTCTGTATCAGATTTAACTCTGAATGATGGATCTTCTTCAGCAAGTTTTTGAAGAGCGATACCCATTTTATCTTGGTCAGCTTTTGTTTTTGGTTCAATAGCAACTGAGATAACTGGTTCTGGGAATGTCATTCTTTCCAAAATGATTGGAGCTTTTTCATCACACAAAGTATCACCAGTTGTAGTATCTTTCAAACCTACTGCTGCACAGATATCACCTGCGTAAACTTCGTTTTCTTCGATTCTTTGGTCAGCGTACATACGAACTAATCTTGAAATACGTTCTTTCTTACCGTTAGTTGAGTTAAGAACGTAAGAACCAGCTGTAATAACACCAGAGTAAACTCTCAAGAATGTTAAACGACCTACGAATGGGTCAGTCATAACCTTGAATGACAATGCTGAGAATGGTTCAGAGTCAGAAGAATGTCTTTCTGTTTTTGTACCATCTTCTAATTCACCTTCAATAGCTTTAACGTCAACAGGTGATGGCATATAATCAACAACTGCATTTAATAACAATTGAACACCCTTGTTTTTGAATGCAGTACCGCAAGTTACAGGAACGATTTTGTTATCGCAAACTGCTTTTCTTAATGCAGCCTTCAATTCATCAATAGTGATTGAATCTGGATCTTCAAAGAATTTTTCCATCAAAGCGTCATCTTCAGATGCGATAGCTTCAACCATTGCATCATGATATTCTTTTGCTTTTTCAGCCATATCAGCAGGAATATCTTCTTCTTTAATATCAGTACCCAAATCGTTAGTGTAGATTTCAGCTTTCATAGTCATCAAGTCGATAAGACCAGTGAATTTGTCTTCTGCACCGATTGGTAATTGAAGAGGAACTGCGTTTGCACCTAATCTGTTTTTAATTTGATCTACTACACGGTAGAAATCAGCACCAGTTCTATCCATTTTGTTTACGAATACCATTCTTGGAACTTCGTATCTGTTAGCTTGTCTCCAAACAGTTTCTGATTGTGATTGAACACCACCTACTGCACAGAATACTGCAACAACACCGTCTAATACACGAAGAGAACGTTCAACTTCGATTGTGAAGTCAACGTGACCCGGTGTGTCGATGATGTTAATTTGGTGACCTTTCCATGTAGCTGTTACAGCTGCTGATTGGATTGTGATACCTCTTTCTTTTTCTTGTTCCATAAAGTCAGTTACTGCTGCACCGTCGTGAGTTTCACCGATTTTGTGAGTTTTACCTGTGTAGAACAAGATACGTTCAGTTGTAGTGGTTTTACCTGCGTCGATGTGAGCAGCAATACCAATATTTCTGATTTTTTCTAATGGAGTTTTTCTAGCCATTGTCTTAGTTTCCTTTATATTTTTACTACTACTATTTATACTGTTTCCCAGTTAAACATATTGTCGCATGAACATGATTTCAGTACAAGTGGTGATGATTTTAGAGGAGTTTTTTGGACACAAAACTTAAAATTCCTGCTATAATATTTCTATGAAACGCAAATTATTGTTTTTATTTTTAATCTTCTCAATCTTTGGCTTACCTTCATATTCGGCTATAAAAGGCGGTTTGGAATACTCAATCCCGATTGATTACACAAAATTAAATGAAGACGAATTACAAGCAAAAGCTGGTCTGTATTACAATTTGGCGTTAAAGAACGGCGCAAATAGTGAAGACATGACAACTGCGCTAAACCTGTACCACATGCTAGCACACAAAAATCACGACAATGTCATATATTTAACCAAACTCGGCACACTCTACGATATTGCTGGCAAAGACCGATACGCAAAAGGAGCTTTCTTTGATGCAATGGGAATAAAGCCAAATGAGCCAGAGGCATATTATAGGCTTGGCGAATTTTATTACAAAAGACAAATGTACAAAAAAGCTTTGAGGTTTTATAGCGAAGCATACAAATTTGGCTACACTCAGCACTACGAAACTGTTTACAAGTTAGGTGACATTTACGAAAAATTTGGTGACACAAGAGCTGCTTTAAAATATTTAAGGCAAGCCTCTACAATAAACGCAAATTCTGCGCTTGACGACAAATTGACGAGAGTAGAAAACGCAGACAAAATTAATCGAGAATATTATTCAAACACGAGAATACACCCTGTTGAAGTGAATAAGTGAATAGGTGAATGGGTGAATAAGTTCGTATTAAAGATTTTTGTTTTTAATGCGTTCAATGTGGGGGAGGGGGATATGATTTAAACGAGCAGAAACGCCTTACGTCAAATTCCTTACTTTATCCTAGCTTTCATTCCCCACTTAACAAGTCCATTTTGCCAAGCTTGAGGAAGTTTTGCCACAAGGCTCGCAACAAAAGCATCACGTCCAACTGTATATGAAAGTTTTGGGTTTCTAGCTTTATCCGCTTTCAAAATAACCCCTACCACTTTTTCTACAGGCAAACCTTTTTTCTCATTCTTGTGAGCATTATCAATCAAAAATCTCATTTCTTTTTCGTAACCTTTGCAGTTATCAAAGTATTTTGAATTTTCTAACACAGATTTACCCCACAAAGGTGTTGCAATCACCCCTGGTTTTATTGAAACAACTTTGATATTCTTTTTGTTTTCAATCAAAAGCGAATTGAAGAACATGTCCAAACAACGTTTTGATGCGCAATAAGGCGAAATAAACGGAAAAATTCCAAAACTAGACATAGAGCTTATATTAATAATTTTTCCCTCGTCCAAAAGCTCCATTAATCTTTGAGCAAATTCCAAATGCCCAAAAACATTCACATCAAATTGCCTTCTTATTTCTGACGGCTCAATTCTTTCAACAGGTCCAGCTACAACGCAACCTGCAATGTTAATTAAAGTGTCGATTTTTGTACATTTTGAACTCAAATAATCAGTCGCAAGTTTGATGGTTTCAGGTTTTGAATAATCAATATAAAACGGATAAACATTTGAAGAAATCGCTCTCAATTCGTTTTCTTGATTATGATTTCTATAACCCGCAAAAACAACATTGTCTTTAGCTAATTCCTTCAACAAAGCTCGCCCAATTCCAGACGCAGAACCAGTTATAACATAAGTTTTAGTCATCGTTTAATGGCCTTATAATAAGAATTGTAGAAATATTAACCTGCAAAAAGTCGTGATTTTCCACTTCTCTTTGTGGAATCAATTTTGACTCTAAAGTACAATTTTTAACCGCAATAAATTGTTTATTAGTATTCAAAATTTCTGACAAAAGTCTACTTCTTTTACCAATTTTTGGCATAAAAACGTAGCCTTTGATAATAAATTCAGCAGTTTCTATATAAACTTTTTCTCGCCATGCGGAGGCTGATAATTCTAATATCTCATTATTTTCCATGAATAATTTCCTTTTTGTACCTTAGTTCATGTATGATTGGAACAATGGTAAGTACAAAGCCAATGCCATAACAAGTACGATACTACCAATTACAATAAGCATAATCGGTTCAATCATTTTTGTCATTGTATCAATAATACCGTCCAAAGTTTTATCCAAGAAGTTTACACCTTTTTCAAGCATATCGCCCAAACGACCAGATTGTTCACCAGTTGCTACCATGAACAAAAGCATCTTTGGTACAATCTTTGTTGATTTAAACGCCTGTGACACCTGCAAACCTTGTTGAACCTTAACAATAGCTCCACTCATCTTGTCACGCATTACAGTGTTTGTCAAAGTAATTACCGCCAAATGTAAACAGTCCACAATCGGAATACCTGCATCATAAGATACGCTCATTACTGACAAGAAGTTAGAATAGTTTGAATACATAATCAAATTATTTAAAAGTGGAACTTTTAACACAAATCTGTCCAACAACGCCCTTGCTGGTTTCCAATTTATCATCATATAGCAAAACGCAACAAATGCCACTATAAATATTGGAATTGTAAACCAATAAGTTTTCAAATAATCACCTGCGTTAATCATAATGGAAGTAATCAATGGCAACGCTTTATCTTGTTGTTCAAACATTTCTTTAAATGCAGGGAATACGAACACAAGCATTACAATCGTAATACAAAATGCCAAAACAATAACGAACATCGGATACATCAAAGTACCAATAACTTTGGCCTTAATATTCGCTTGTTTTGTAAGCAAATCTTTAATACGACCCAAAGTTTTTTCAAGTTCACCAGATTCTTCACCAGCCTTAATCAAACCGATAAAGATATAACCAAACACTTGTGGATATCTGGCAAGTGTATCTGCAAAAGTCGAACCTGCCATAATCTGAGTTTTCAAGATTTTTGACATGTCACGAATTTTCTTCTTAGCAGCTTCTTGCTCCATGAACATCAAGGATTCAACCGCTGGAATACCAGAAGTCAACAAGATTTGCAGGGTCGAGATAAAATCAATCTTTTCCGATAGAGAAAGCGATGAAATATTTGCCCCTCTTTTTGACTTTGCTTCTGAGTACTCGTTAACTTTTGTTGGAACAAGTCCCATCTTACGGATAATATCACGAGCATCTTTAAGATTAGAAGCCGTAACTTCACCTCTTACTACTTCCTTACCTTGTTTTAATGCAGTATATGAATATATTGGCATATAGACCTCTTAATTAACCTTAATCACTTGCATAACCTAAAACTCTTATGAACTCGCTTGTTGTTGTCACACCGTCCATAATGTGATTTAGACAAGAGTACTTTAGAGTTTTCATACCTGCAGCTACAGCTGCTTCTTCTATCTCAATATCATGCGCACCTTGAGCAATCAATTTTTTGATTTCTCTTGAGATTGGCATAACTTCATAAATACCTAAACGTCCAGTATAGCCTAAATAACCACACTCTTTGCAACCTTTTTTTCTATAAAGTTTAGTTTTAAGCAACTGTTGCTGAACCTCTGGGTTAGTTGTAATATGTTTAACTTCTTCCTCAGTAGGGAAATAACCTTCCTTACACTTGTCACAGAGTCTACGCACAAGTCTTTGAGCAATTACACCAGTCAAGGTAGAAGATACTAAATAGTCCTTTGCGCCCATTTCAATTAAACGAGTAACTGTTGCAGCCGCAGAGTTTGTGTGGACTGTACTCAATACTAAGTGACCAGTAAGAGCAGCAGAAATTGCAACCTCTAGAGTTTCAAAGTCACGAATTTCACCGATAAGAATAATATCAGGGTCTTGTCTTAAAATTGCTCTCATACAAGACGCAAACGTAATATCAGCTTTTGGGTTAACCTGTGATTGGTTAATACCTTCAAGCTTAATTTCTATCGGGTCTTCAATCGTTGTAATATTAACATCTTCTTTGTTTAAAGCCTTCAAGATGGTATAAAGTGTTGTAGTTTTACCAGAACCTGTAGGACCAGAAGTTAAGATAATACCGTTTGGTGATTGAACCATATCATGAATTTTTTTGATATCATCTTCGGACGCACCAGCAATAACCATTTTATCGCCAGACGCTTTCAAGCTCACCGCTGGAGCTAGAATACGAATTACAACTTTTTCTTTACCAGAAACTGGCAAGGTATTGATACGGAAATCGTACATTCTATCGTTATATTTAATAGAGAAAGTACCGTCTTGCGGACGTCTGTGTTCAGCAATATTCATTCTAGCTAGAACTTTAAAACGTGTAATTACGGCTTGTTCAATACTTCCAGGAATTTCAAGTACTTTTTTCAAAATACCATCAGAACGCACACGAACAACATAGTAACCAATTCTAGGTTCTATGTGAATATCGGAAGCTTTTGCATCAATCGCATCTGTAATAATTTTATAAACGAATTTAGCAACGTTGCCACTTGCATCTTGAAGTTCTTTTTCTACTTGTGTCCACAAAGACTCTTCATTGTTGAATTGTGCAGCCTCTTCTTCGATACTTTGAATAATTCTCTCAGTTTCTTTTGCTGCTTGTTCAGTTTTTTTAAGCATGTAGTATTCCTTCAAGTATTGGTCATACTCAAAATAAGGAATACAATATATATTCAAAGAACGTCCGGTAGAAAGAGAAATTTCACGAACTGTATATTTATCAGCAGGATTAACCATTGCAACAGAAAGTTTGTTGTCCTGCATTGACATAACAATTGCTTTTTTCTTTTCAACAAAATCATCTGGAAGCATCTTCAAGATGGTTTTATCAACCTTGATATTAGATTTTGAAATAACATCGCAACCAAATTTTTTCTTTAGATAAGATACAATCTGTTCATAAGTTAAAAAATTCTTTTCATGGAAAATTGCATCAAGTGGCACGCCCTTTTCTTGAGCAAGTTTCTGCGATTCTTGAAGTTGTTCTTTTGTAATCCAGCCAATAGTTACAAGCATGTCTTCAGCCGTAACTGGGTTTTCCTCTTTCTTAATAGTTTCTGGGTGTTTGATTAGATTATCAACATAACTATAAACTTCTTCAAATATTGAATCACCGACTGGAATAAATTCTACACCACCATAGGCTTCAACTTTTTTTGAAACTGTTTCTCGAATGTTTTCAATCTCTTTTAAACTTCTTTGGCTGATAATTGTATAAAGTTTGCCCTGTCTTTTGTCAACTGGAATAAAACCTGATGATTTCATCAGGTTTAATTCAAAATTATCAATGTATTCTTTTTTAATACTACTTTTTAATTTTTCCAGTTGATTAGACATAATTTCTATAAGCTATCTGCTACGGAACCTTCTCCGTCATTAATAATCTTTGGTGTAATCATAACAACTACTTCTGTTTTAGTCTTAGAAGACTTTGTAGATCTAAATGCACTACCAATTACTGGCAAATCTCCTAGAACAGGGACTTTCTTAACAGTCTTTTGTTCTTGTTCTTGAATCAAACCACCAATTGCAAGTGTTTCACCATCTCTAATTCTTACGTTCTTCAAATCTAAGTTTCTACGACTCAAAAGTGTTGCTTGTAAGTCTTCATCTTTACCAGTTGCACTTTTAGTAGTTACTTGACCAGCTACTGTTGAGTATTCTGGTTTAATATTCAAAGTTACATATCCATCTGGCGAAATAAATGGGGTTAAAGACACCTTAATACCTTGGTCAGAACCAATTGTGTATGTTCTTTGAACAGTACCTGTTCCGCTACCACCAGTTGAAGTTGATGACAAGAACTCAGAAGTTACTTTTTCTACATAGTCTTGAGTCAAATCAATAATTGATTCTTGACCATTTGTAATCAAAAGTTTAGGGTTTGCTAAAACTCTAGCTTTTTTATTCTCAATTAAGTAGTTCATTTGCCAAGAAATATAAGGCGCTCCGCTATACCAGCTTTCTTTTGGTACATAGTAGTTTTCTAAAGATTTTCCATCAGCAGATGGTCTTTTTAGTGTCATATATTCTCTTGTACCCGGAGTTGCTTGCCTACCACCATTAGTTGAGCCACTAGAGAAGTTAACAAACCAAGTGGGAGAAGTAATACTCCAATCATTTGAGATTTCCTTTGAACCCGCTTCACTCAATTCAACAATTGAAACTTCTAAGTATGCTTGCGGTTGCTTAACATCATTTGTTTTAATGAAGTTTTCAATCATCTTCATTTGAGCTTCTGAACCGCCCATCATCATTACTGTACCTCTTTGAGGATAGTAAGAGATTGCTAAATTTTGCAAATCAAATGGAGCTGCAGTTGTTGAAGAGCCTGATGTTGAAACGGTACATGCAACAACGCCTTCACCTAGTTTCAATTCACTTCCGCTACCACTTGATGAACCAGAATCGCCGCCGTCACCAGAATCTGCAGCAGCACCAGTCATAACACCAGCAGCTCCTCCAGTTACAGTACCCATAGCACCCGCAGTTCCCATGCCAGGAGTTGGAGCTGAGAAACCACCGCCTGATTCATTTTTATCACCGCTTTTTGAACCACGAGCTGGCAACAACATGTTACAAATCATGTCAGCCATTTCTGCTGGAGTTGTGTGGTTTACGGCAAAAGTCTTAGACAAAGGTTCTCTGTCTAATTGATCAATAACCTTTTGAACAATCGCTGCGTCTGATTTCATACCAAATACGATGATTTCGTTTGTTGCAGAGTTAACAGTTGCAGCATCAACACTTGAAATACCTGCCTTCTTCATACCGAAAACATTCTTGTTCAAGAAGTTTGCAATCTTATCTGCACTTACATATTTTACAGGGAAAACCATCATTTCTTGTTTAGAGAAGTTTGCGTTATCAGCATTATCCTTCGCCATAACAATCATAGTGTTGTTTTGAGTATAATAATTCAAACCAGAAACCTGCAATACCAAATTGAAAGCATCGTTAATTGGCATATTAACCAAGTCTAATGTTACTTTTCCATCTACTGATGAGTGGAAAACGATGTTCATGCCAGCTTTATCAGCAAACATTCTCAAAACCTGTTTAACATCAGAATCACGCAAGCTCAATGTAATTTTATCATTTCTATTAGTCAATCTAACATCACCACTCAAAGTTGTTGAAGTTACGTTTGGTGTTGATGCGTATGTTGACACCGCTAGACCTGAAGGTGCAGTGAACGCTAATAATAACGCCGCTGACAAAAGTCTTTGTATATGATTATATCTCATCGTCTTTCCCCTCCGAATTTTTTACTTAAATTTGAAACGTCATTATAGTTTACAGACCCTTCAGTTAAAATTTCACCAATACCAGCATTGTAAGTGTTGCTACCAAGTTTTACAGTAACACTGTTTTGCGTGATATTAAGAACCTTGTAATTATTTACAACGTCACCTTTTTTAACAAGGTAATCATTTCCTTCAATATTCAATATCGCAGATGGACTGAATTTGTCATACAAAATACCAGATACAATTGTATCCATAACCCTTGCAGCATCAGAGTTTTCGTTAACAACCTCTGGAGGTGCTACCAAATCATAAGTTGGAACATCGCTCACAGAGCTTTTGCCAATCTCTCTGTATGGTAAAAATGGGTTTGCCTTAACAGTTCCTGTTGGAATTGAAATCATGTTTTTTCTAGCAGCAGTTGCAGCAGAAGGCGCAGAGGCTAACGAAATCATATCCATATCTTCCATACCTGAATTTGAGTGGATACTCTTAATTGCGAAAACACCTAGCAAAACTGGCAATGCTAAGCTTAATGCTAATACAGATAAAACAACCTTCCTCGGAGCTTTATCACAACGTCTAAAAGTTGCTGCAATTAGTTCGTCCGCACTAAGCATTGTTAAATCTTTTTTCCTTTGTTCTTTTCTTCTTAAATATTTTTGCATATTTATTATTACTTCTAACTATTAAATTGCTCTCTAGTTTAAACTATACCAAAGCGTATAATATTTTCAATCCTATATTTATACTATTCCAGTCAAATGCAATACTATATTATAAAATTCCCTCGCATACTAACCTAATTTAATCATATCATATTTTCTTAATATTGCAATTACTTAATATTTATTAAGCATTGTAGAAGGTTTTAGGCTATACAAAAAAGTTATTGGTGCGTCAAACGACAGCACCCTACATATCTCTAAACCGCCCTTATTAGGGAGGTCGCAGTCGTTCTTGAGTCTTGCGAAAGTTACGAATGCGGGTGGGTATTAGATTAATTCAGCTAATTCTCTTCACCATATCTAATATAAGCGTACGCATTGAAATCAAGCGAACCAAAAATAATTTTTACAAAATTCTTATTATAAGGAATAAGTTTTACAAAATCTAAATCGTCACTATCATAATCGTCATTGGTTTCGCAAGCCCTAACTTTTCCCTTGAAAAATTGTGATTGATAGAATGACAAATATATATCATTATTTTTGTCACGTTCTGCAAGAATTTTATAATATCCTTTATCTAGCGGAACTTCATCTATAATAAGATTTACAGGAACATTTAATAACAGGCCTTCTGAATTTTTACTCTTCAAAGGGGTTAAGCCTTGAATTTCGTTTTCAGGAGCAAGTTCTGAATGTAAACTTGTCCCGCCACCACTAATTTTTCTTGCCTTTCTTTTTTGCTGTTTTTTTTCTTTTTGTTTTTGTTTACCTTCAAGAGTATTTATCGCTTCTTCAAATTCCTTATTAGTGATTGTCTTTTGTCCGTCCCAAGCATTATCTAAATTCGAAAAATCGTCCCAACCTTCTGCAAAAGCATTTACAGATACAAAAGAGAGTAGCAATAATGTTAATAAAAAAGCTTTCTTCATACTTATATTATTTAACAAAAAGCATTAAAAAGTAAACAAAAACTTTTACTTTTCTTAACTATCATGTATAATGATATTAGAGTTTTAAAAGAAGAGAGAAGAATGACGGATACAAACTTAATTATAATCGTAGTTGCGTTTATTGTAGCTATTGCTGCAATTTATATTTTGTATTCAATAATTCTTTACCAAGGCAATGGTTCACAAAAAGGTGACGACTTGCAACTTTCTACAAAAAACATACTAGAACAAGTCGAAGTGCTTTTTGACAAAAAAGAATACGGTCTAGTGCAGCTTTTAGCAACAAAATATTTGGACAGAGTTCCTGGACACATAGAGGTTAGAATTTATCTTGCAAGAGCTTATTACGAAGATAGAAAATATAACCAAGCAATGAAACAGTGTTCAATCATTCTTAAAAAAAGACCAAACAATGTTGACACAAGACAAGTTTTGGCAGATTGTTACATCAAAAAACAAATGTTACAGAAAGCAATAAAAGAGTACGAATTTCTTTTTGATAACAAAAAGAATGACAGAAACACCGTTAAAACTCTTGCAGAATTGTATAGAGAGGCTGAACAACCTTTCTCTGCAATTGGAGCTTACGAGGTTTTATCAGATTTATTAGAACTAGATGAAGACATTGCAGATGTTCAATCAATTCTTGCAGAATTAAACGAAGAAGTACACGATTATCCTGCTGCATTTGAAGCTTACAAAACACGTTTAGGAATTTATCCAACAGATGTTGCTACAAACAGAAAACTAGTAGAGCTTTATATCAGAATCAAAAATTATCCAGTTGCCAAAGAAACTCTTTTAACTATGTTGACTTTTGTTACTGACGCAAAAACTTTGTTGTGGATTTACACCACATTAGTTTCAATAAGTGTAGAAACAGAAGAGTATGATAACGCAATTGAATACTCAGAAAAATTACTAGACATTCAAGGCTCTGACAAATTTAAAGTTAGAAACGATATCGCAAGTTTTAACATTAAACTAAACCGTGTCACAGATGGAATTGTAATTCTTGAAGATTTGGCAATGATGTCACAAAACGGTTTTGACGTAACATTAGAGCTTGCAGATGCTTATATCCAGACAAAAGAGTATGAAAAAGCACTTGAAAGATACATGCTGCTATTAGATAAAGCAACTCCAAGAGAGGCTAAGACTGTAAATCTTCTATTATGCGAATTGTACATTGCCTGGGCAAAAGATATGGCAGAGCAAGGAAAATTTGAAGAGTCTTTCGGTTATCTTGAAAATGCCACAAAGTACAATGCTTTAAACTCAGAAATTTATTACAACATAGCATTAAACCAATACAACACAAAGAATTATTCAAGCTGCATAGAATCAATTAACACGGCTTTAGAGTACGATAAGCAAAACCAATACAAACAAAAATATTTGTTACTGCTTTCAGACGCCCATCATCAGTTAGGCAATTTCTTTGAAGAAAAAAAAGCATTAACAGATTTACTTAATTTTGATAACAAAAACGCAACAGCTCTTTTTAAAGTTGGTTTGATGTACGCCTCACAACACGATATAAAAAAAGCCGAAGATGCTTTCAAACAAGCCTTGTTGTACGCCCCTGATTTAATAGAGGCGAAGTACAACTTAGCATTACTTTACGAAACTAATAATAAAGATAAGGCTAAAGAACTCTACATAGAAATTCTTGAGCAAGACCCTTCATTTGAAGAGGCAAAGAATGCGCTTAATGATATGTCTACATCAGATTTTTACTAAACGTCTTCTGGAATATAGATAACGGTATCACTAAGGCAATTTCTAACCTCCTCTGCCTTTGAAAAACGTGGCACTATACGTTGGTAATCTTGTACCACTGAAATAATGTCTTCCACTGACATTTTGATAATTCGACGTTCGCCAGAGTCAATAATTCTTGCCATAAGTACCTCGCTTTTGATGAGTTAAGTTTATAAAACCCTCACCCGCCTTCGGCACCCTCTCCCCCAGAGAGGGAACGACTTGTGTTAACCGAGCGTCTTTAATCACACCTAAACGGGTGAGGGTTTTTATCACACTATATCTATCGGCAGAATTAAACTAAACTTTACTCAAAGCCACTCTAAATCAATTATTCACGTTAGGAAAAACTTCTCCGCTTTGAATATAAATCTCAAATTCCTCTTTAACATTTACGCTAGATGCCGTCACAACATAATCCTCCAGCCTAATTTTTTTGAATTTCTGGGCTGGTTTTCCTAATTTATATTCAGCCTCATATTTTGTCCACTCGTTATAAAAATCTTCTAAAGTTTCACACTTGAAGCCCATTCGCTTAGAAATATTTTCAAATTTTCTAAGTTTGATTTTCTCAATATCAATTCCACAATCATAGTCCGAAAAAGCGAGCGCAATAAAATCATTACTGTGACTTATACTAAAGAATTTTTCTCTAGTTTTTAGAAAAGGTTTGTTACCATTAAAAACAACTTCTCGATTTTCTATTTGGTAAAAATCTCTCAAAATTCTATCCACCATCAAATATGAAAGGCAGTGTTCGTTCCACTTGTGAGAATTAGAAATCTCTTTTTTTTGAAACTCTTTGAGCAAATCTTTATGCACATTATCAGCATCAACTATTTCTATTACAAATATTTCCATTTCTATAATCCAATCTTACTCTTAATTTTCTTCAAGCCAACGCCAATATAAGTCGTTGCAATCATAGTAATCACAAAATATAAATATGTATTTTGCACAGGATTAAATATCCAATAAATGTCATGAGCATTTCTTTCTTCTATTGGAATACCGTTAATTTTGAAAATAATTGCCGTCAACAAATACATAATTAAAAGGTGATTTGCCATTATGTGATAAGTATTTTCGCCAACCAATCTTATAAACTTGATGTTTTTAATATACTCATAAGTAACATTTATGAATAACATGGAAAACCAAATACCTGTCAAACTCGTTAATACTGGCACAATAAGCTGGCTATCAAATCTTGCCCAAACAAGTACATAACTTAAACCAATTCCGTGTTCTGGCGAAAAATCTCTATTAAAATGCCATAAAATAGCTTGCAAACAAATCATTGCACCGAGAATTTGTGGAGTAAAAATGTTGTATTTGCCTTCAATTTTTGTTGTATAAAAATGTCCAATATAAACAAAAAATAGAGAAAAAATCGTTCTTACAATAACCAGAATTAGCGGAGTGACTTGCGAAACAAGCTTTGTCAAAGGAATTGCCAAAACGCCCAACACAGTATAGAAAGCAAATTTCACAGGCTCTCTTTTTTCTCTAAGCAGTCTTTGAAAATACAAAAACGTAATCATTGTGATAAAGAGTTGTGGCACAAACCACATCGGGCAAGACAAGTCAAATTGGTGTCCATTAAGAAAAGGAGTAATGAAGAAGTTCTTTAAACTAAGCTCCATGCCCCAGAATTTGCCCGTTAGTTTGGCTAAACCGATTGTCACCAAACAATAAAAAGTAGAATACAAAAAGTATAAAACCAAAAGGCTCTTAACTCTGCGTTTTATATACTCTAAAACATTATCTAAATATTTGTCCTTAAATAGCATGCCAGAAATAAAAAAGAATAAAGCAAGCTGGAACGAATATGGCGGAAACATATCGAAAAACCTAAATTCTAAGTGTCCAGATACCACAAGCGTTATCGCCAAAGCTTTTAATAAATTAATTTTGTCTGAAAAAATCTTGTCCATAAATTGATTGTAGTTGGGGAAAAGTTGAAGGTCAAGCATAATTATTCATTAAACACAACAAAAAAAGAGTGCGTCGCACTCTTTTTTTGTTTTTCTTTTTTTTTCAAACAAACTAACCTTCTAACTCTTCTTTTTGTTTGTTCAAAAGGTCTTGAAGCTTATTCATGATTTCTTCACTCTTTTCTTGAGCATCTGTAATCAAGTTATCAGCTTTTCTTTGAATGTCTTTTACTGTTTCATCTGTTTTCTTAGCCATATCAGAAGCCATATCACCAAGCATTTCTCTTGTTTCAGCACCTGATTTTGGAGCTAATAAAATACCTGTAACCGCACCAATTGCAGCACCTACAGCAAAACCTGCTAAAAATTTTTGTACTGACATAATTATTTTCTCCTTCTTTTGTAGTTTAATCTGTCTTGAAATTTTTTATATTGCCAAGTAGATTTATTTCTTTTTACTAAATATTTTAAAAGCAGAGCAAAGACCACCAAAAAAGCCTTTTGACACTGTGCCTGTAATGCTGGTAAGTTTGCTCAAAAGATTTAATGGCGAATTTTTGATAGCTTCTTTGATTTTGTTAACGTTTTCATCTGCTTTAATAATTATTCCGCTTACGATTTCAACAGATTTGTTGATATTTTGCAAAGTTGGAATAAGTTCTGTTTTAATAACAGTCGCAGTTTCGTCAACATTCTTAGTAAGTTTTGATAAATCGAACAAAACCTTGATTAACATACCGCCAACAAGAATTACAATAACTCCTGTTGCATACGCCAAGAAGGTTAAACTTTGATATAAATGTGTTATTTCCATAAAAAGTTCCT
The DNA here is from genome assembly GCA_934757275.1 of uncultured Candidatus Melainabacteria bacterium. Classification (GTDB taxonomy): domain Bacteria; phylum Cyanobacteriota; class Vampirovibrionia; order Gastranaerophilales; family Gastranaerophilaceae; genus CAG-196. The sequence continues at coordinate 205,585 of CAKVLN010000001.1, read as the reverse complement.
TTTCCTTTGAAATCTTTGTTTATTAGGGGGGGGGATAAGGGAATAAGTGGTTTTAAATTTTTCATTTGTATATTATGTATAATTGACGTATTTTATTAAGAATATTTCTAAAATCTCTTATTCCCTTATTACCCTATTACCTTATTCCCTTCGATTTTAAATATCATATTCAGACAAATCTTCAAGTTCTTTTGCTTTTCTCATTTTTTTAGATTTAAGCATGTTACCGAACTTTTTATATTGTTTTTCTAATTTGTATTTCAACAAATCGATTGATTCCAAAGCCTGTTTTTTAGCTTCGTTTACGGCTGGTGAATGTTTTTCAGCCAAATCACAAACAGTTTCTTTAACTTTTGCTCTCATCTCAGAACCTGGGCGTGGCGCATAAAGTACACCCGCAACAATTCCACCGATAACACCAGCGATTAGTCCCATTCCAAAGCCAAATGATGATTTATCTTTACTCATTTTATCTACCTCTTTCTTATAATCTATGCGCTTATTATAGCATATTTTGTAAAAGGGTTAAACCCTTCCACGCAAATTTTGCGAATTTTGATTTTTTAATATACTTTATAGCCTTTAAATTTATACACCAAATCAAAACAGAAGACATTAGACTTTCGAGTTGTTTGCGTACTAATTCATTTCTCACCTTACGAAATTTCTCTACCCAAATTGGTGTAAGTTCTAAAATTTGTTCAGAAATTCCATGCACAAGCTTCATTACTTCTTCAATTTTAGGTTTTGCCTCAACCAATAACTCGTTTGTCTTGTTTATGTATGCGTCAAATTTGATTAGGTTAAACAATATTGCAAATACTATAATCAGTTCTGCTATAAAAACTATTGTTGTAAAAAAAATAAAAACCATACTTATCCTATCATATTTGTATTATTATATGATTATATTTTATAATGACTAAATTTAAAATACACTTGGAGGATTATTTCTTGTTTTATTTATCACTTTTGTTCGCACGCATGGCATATTTTGCGCTACACACAACAGGACTTTCTGCTGGAACATCAATTATTGGTAAATTTGTACTTAAACTTGACCCAAATTTCCTCGCAGAGTGTAATAAATATATAGAAACAAAAATCAATGTTACTGGTACAAACGGCAAAACTACGACCGCTGGCTTGATTTCACACCTTCTTGAAGGTGCAAACAAAAGTGTTGTTAATAATGCGATGGGTGCAAATATGTTGACTGGCGTTGTTAACGCCCTTTCCGTATCACTTAATCCGTTCAAGAAAACTGATTTTTCAGTTATTGAATCGGACGAGGCATACTTAGCAAAAATTTATGACAAATTTGAAGCCGATTATCTTGTTGTAACAAATTTATTCCGTGACCAACTTGACAGATATGGCGAACTTGAAACCACAAAACGCCTTATTCAAGAGGGTATAAATAAAAGAGCTAATGTAAAACTTGTGTTGAACGCTGATGACCCGCTCGTTGCAAGTTTTGAGGGTAAAAACAAAATATTTTTTGGGGTTGAAAATGTATATTATGCAGATGAAAGCTTGAAAGCGAACACGTCTGTTGAAGAGGCTTTCAATTGCCCTTGCGGAAAACCTTTGATGTATTCAAAAAAATTCTACGCTCAACAGGGTCATTATTTCTGCACTTGCGGTTACAAGCGACCAGAGCCAAAATATAAGGCTGAAATATCTTTGTACAAAGAGTATTCAGTTATCAAAGTGAATAACGAAAATTTTGAAGTTCCACTAGTTGGCTTGTTTAATGCTTATAACGCATTGGGCGCAATTGCACTCTGCAAAGAACTCGGCATTGAAAATATTATTGACACCTTGCCAACATTTAAAGTAGCGTTTGGAAGAAGTGAAGTCAAATATTTGAACGGCAAACACACACTTATACAACTAATCAAAAACCCAATTGGTGCAAATGAGGTCTTAAAGACCGTTGATAAAAATTCAAATATTTTGATTGTTATTAATGATAATTACGCAGATGGACGTGATGTTTCATGGCTTTGGGACGCAGAATTTGAGTTTTTGAAGAATGCAAAAAATGAAATTGTGGTTTCAGGCATAAGAGCAAATGACATGGCTCTTCGACTAAAATATGCAGGCGTTAATGAAATTAAGATTATTAATGATATTTCTGAGGCAGTGAGTTATGTTGGCAAAAATGCAACAGACAACATAACAATCCTACCAACCTACACTGCGTTATTACAGATTAATAAGATGAAGAATTTAAAGAGTAAATCAAATTAAGTAATTATCCGTAGGGTGGGAAAAGCGTAAGCGGTTCCCACCCTATTTGCTTTTTTGATATTCCATTTTGGAATATCAAAGCGTCATATTCTTCTTTAGTAAGCTGAAACATAAAATCATTTGGAAAACGATAAAGATTACGCTTAACAACTTTATTCAAAGCAAATCATTCCTACATCAACTCCCATAAGCCCATCTTCTCATCTAAGTTTGCAAATTCCCCCGCAAGCAAATCAATCTTCGTTACGACGTTATTTTGTCCCAAATGCTCTAATCTCAATCGTTTTATCTGATTTGAAGAATCATAGAAACAAATAGCTTGATTATCGTTATTCAAATCTATTATCATATTTCCTAACGAATTTAATTCTTTTATTGGTGCGCTATTAGTTTTTATTCTTAATCCATAATATTCAAGCTTGTGAACAAGAGTTTCTAACTGCGGAACAAAAATATCCTGCACCTTAATAATTTCTTCTAATTCAATATTAGAAATATTCTCTACATCACGCAAAAATAATACCAATTTTTCTGGAAAACCGACGAAATATTTCTCTATAACATCTATAGCTTTATTATAATTTTTGTGACCGTATTCTCCATACAAATTTTTTATTATCAAAGAATCTAATTCACTAATCTTCCACAATCTTCTTAAATTTGTCTTATCATTTTTTAAAGAAATTGATTTTAGAACAATACGAACAATTCTTCGCACAATTTTATCGTTCATTTCTGGAATATTTATTCTTAATCCACCAAAATCAACGATTTTTCCATCTCTCGTGTTGTCGTATTTATGCAACTCTGTTTGTGAAATATTTATATAATCAAGTTCTAATGAAGGAACTGCATTTCTTTTTGGAATTTTGTCTAAAAACTCATTCACAAGAAAGCTATCAACTCTAAAACCTTCTGCTACACGACCGAAATAGAATTTTGCAAACTTTGATTTTGAAGCATTTTTATTTGCAAACAAAGCCATTTGCGGTTCTGCCAATCCGCCATGATTAAGATAACGAAACATATCGTTGCTATTGTATAAATAGAAAACTTTGTAAAAAAAGTTTTGATTTTCAATACACAACTTAAAGCCATTGCCGTTAAAACCGCAGCCTACATACTCAAGCTTCACGTCTTTTTTGATAATTTTACTTAAACCCTTTTCAAAATTCTTTAAGCCAGTTTCTAACTCCTCTTCTTCGCATTCATCATAATCATAATTTAATTTGATAGAGAAATCGGCAAAAAAATCATAAATTTGTTGCACTGTTTCTGGAAGATTTTCAACTTTGTCTAGAAATATTTCTGGAATTGAGCCAATATTTCTATCAAGATTAGCTTTTTTAGCAATAAGTTTTTGCAACTTTTCTGCATTGTATAAATGTTTTGATAGAATTTTATTTAACGCAGGACGATATTCTAATAAAGGAGCAAGCCTTTTTTCTTGCAACATTAAAACTTTGCATAAAAAGTTTTTCACTAACATAATCTGATTTGATGTAATATCGCAATCATCTACTATTACGTCAATATTGGTTATTTTTTTTGCATAACTACATAAAGTATCGTAGTCTTTGATACTTTGAATTTCTAATATTATTTGCTCTAGCTCTGTTTTTAAATTGTCCATAAATAAAAAAATAGCAACTTTGTATTCTTATTCTAATACAAAGTTGCTATTATCAAAAACTAAATATTCATCATATTCATAAATCTATTTAGAAGAACACCAGTATTAATGTAGAAGTTATATGTGTTTGTGTCATTATATGATTCATTCATTTGAATACCAGATGTATCTAAGCCCATTTTTTGACAAGGTTCGTTCCAATCAGCATTCTTTTCTTTCTTTCTTGTGTGTTGATAATAAGAGCTTGTTTCTGTATGTGTTTGACCATTGCCATCAACATAACTGAAGTTCATATTGTGAGAACCTTGGTCTTTGTCACCATATTCTTGGTCTGTGATTGCATCAATAGCTGAGTTATAATAGTTAATCAAGGTTGTAGCTGCATATTGAAGTTTTGTAGCATTATAACCAGCATTTGTTAAATCTGTTACCAAAGTTGTGATAAAGTTCTTGATAGATTCTTTTGCGGCAGACTTACTATCATTCAAGCTATTGCCGCCATTTCTATGAAATTCTGAAATCTTCATTGTTTGAGTATGTTTACTAATTACATCGCTGATGTATTCGCCATTTACCAATACATTCTTTTCAGCACTTAAATTAGAATAATCTTTTTGTTTGCAAGTTACTTTAATTGTCTTTGGTTCACCAACTTTTTTACCATCAACTGTTGCATAGATTTTAACTTCAAATGTTGCATCAGAAGAAGGTGTCTTGATTGTTAATATACCATTTTCAACTGTTGCATAATTGCTATTTGGAACGTATGAAATTCTATCTGGTGAAATTGCCGCACCACTTTCGCTAGTAATATTAGCAGAAATGCTATATGTTGAAGAAGTTCCTGGTTGCAAGCTCAAGTTTTCACTAGCTGTTGTTGTTAAGCTTTTTAGAACACAAGTTGCTGGGTCGCCGATTTCATCAACTTTAGCTTTTAATTCTGCCATTTTTGTTTCGATTTCACCGCTAGTTAATTTGTCAATTTCACTTGTGTATGAGCTACCGAACACTTCTTTAACTGCTTGTGATAATAAAGTGCTCTTCTTAGCTACTGATGAACAATAAGAAACTGCTGCCTTTTTAACTGCTGCAACATCATCATTAGCTTTTGCAGAATCTACTAATTTGTCATACATTGTACCCAAATCGCTCAATGGCATATCACTCAAGCCGTTTGGATAAAATTCTGTCAATCTTTGAGTGAACTGTTCAACTGCCCAATCGATAGCTTTTTGTTGATCCAAAGTTCCATCAACATCAAAGTCACCGTTCTTAGCCTTTTCAATTGCTTGAGCCTTAATTTCGTCATAAGCAGTGATTTCGCCTTTCATCAAGCCTGAAATCTTAGATGCGAATGCTTCGCTCAATTTGCTTGTGATAGCAGCTTTCATTTCATCACTACCAAACAAGTTTTTAACTTGAACAGTCTTTTCTAAAGCCTTACCAGCATCACTTGCTTTAAATTCTTCAACTCCATAAGCCTTAACTTCTTCAAATTGTGCATAAGTTGCGCTATCTAAAACAGAATTGATGTATTCATTAATTGCATCATCATACAATGCGCTATTATTCTTGTAATCAGCATCATTTTTCAATTCTTCTAAAGCTTGTGTCAACTTAGTTTTTACAACGCTCTTTTGTAAATCGTTCATTGCACCAGTATTTTGTGGATCATAAGAATAAGTTGCCAAAACTGATGAGTCATCAGAATTGAAGCCTGCAGTTGCCATATAAGCATCAATAATTTCTTCTACAGCTTGTCTAATTGATGCACTGTCAGCATCTTCTGGAAGATTGTGGATATAATTATCAATTATGCCGTTCAAAGTTGTATCATCAGCATAAGCATAACCATATTCTTTAACAATGTCCTTCATTGCAGTGTTAAGATATTCATTAGCACAATAATCTGCAGTTGTTTTATTCTTAACGTTTTCAATAATTTTATCCAACTCATCAGCTAAATTATCAGCAGTTACACCTTTTTGAATAAGAGTTTCTGTCGTATTAGCCAAAGATTCTGAAACAGATTTTTTCCAAGCAGTTCTATCAGAAACTTCTGAAGGAGCATCAATTTCTGAAACATATTCATTTAACTTATCATATATTGCAATACGATTTTCCATTGTACTGATTTCGTTTTTGTCTAAAGCATTTTTATTCTTATATCTTGTACCAGAAACTTTACCACCTTGGTTTGTATCAATTGCTTTCCAAAAAGAATTGATTAAATCGTTTTTACCTGCGTCAGTTGTTTCTCCGTCCCATTCATAATTATCTTCCATAAATGAACGAAACTCTGATTTAATAATTGTACCATCGCCATTTTTGTCAGCTTTTGTTTTCCAATCGCCGATTGCTGATAAAAATTGATAAACTTTAGATACATCGTTTGACATCTTTTTGCTCCTTATTTTTCCCTTTGTAACATGTACTACGGCATATTTTTGAAAAACTTTAGGATTTTTGAGAAAATTGTTACAATTCGTTACATGGAGTTAATGGAAAGTGAATGGGTGAATAGGTGAATGAGTGAATAAGTTCGTATTAGATATTTTTTGGTTTGTTATGCGTAAGATGGAGTGGGGTGGAGTGGGGCTTAACCTCCCTAGTCAGGGAGGTCGCAGTCGTTCTTGAGCTTTGCGAAAATTACGAAGGCGGGTGGGTAACAAAAATGGATTGCCACAAAAATCTTACGATTTTTTCGCAATGACGCTAAGCTAGTGATGTTGTTGGGCTGAAAGCCCAATCTACTGAAATTTTCACGTCCAGTCATTACGAGGAGCGAAAGCGACGAAGTAATCTATAATGAAGTTGTTAGCACCCTTTCCCACCTTCGGCACCCTCCCCATGTCAAATTGATAAAAGGGGAGGGGACTAAAGTCACTCAACTAGCGCAGTTCACGCCCTCCCTCGGGGGAGGGACAGGGGAGAGGGTGTTATTAACATAAAAAATTAAGGGTGCGCCATTTTGCGCACCCTTACAAATTTCTAATTACAACCTTCTAGTTACAACTATCTAAACTTTTTCCAACACTTTACCAGCATTCTTAATCATTTGCATATCTTCCATGGCTTCAACACCTTTAGTTGTCAAATAATCGCCAGCAAGCAAGCCATTAATACCTGCTCTCAAGCCAAGTTCTTGCATTTCTTTAGACAACCTAGTTTTTCTACCGCCTGCATATCTCAAGATTGCGTGAGGAAGAACTATTCTAAAAATACAAATTGTTCTTATAACTTCTTCCTCTGTAATTTTGTCTTCAAAGTTTTCTAGCGGTGTACCTTTTATAGGATTAAGCACATTTATAGGGACTGTTTTTGGTTTAAGTTCTGCAAGAGAAAGTGCCATATCAATTCTATCTTCTCTAGATTCGCCCATGCCCAAAATTACACCAGTACAAGCCTCCATGCCAGCCTCTTCAATCATCTTAACGGTATTAACTCTATCCTCAAAGTTGTGAGTTGTACAAATTTCCTTGTGATAATTTCTAGAAGTATTAATATTGTGGTTAAACCTTTCAACACCTGCCTCTTTGATTTGTTGAATTTGCTCTTTGTTCAACAAGCCTAAAGACGCACAACAATGAATACCATCAATAGAAGCAACCGCTTTAATCATTTCCAAAATTTTGTTGAAATCATCGCCATTTTCACTTCTGCCAGAAGTTACAATACAAAATCTTGATGCGCCGTTAGCTTTTGCTTGTTCCGCAGCCGCTTTAACTTCTTCAACGCTCATCAATGGGTGACACAAAATGTCTGCGTGATTGTGAATGCTTTGTGAGCAGTACTTACAGTTTTCACCGCATTTACCAGTTCTTGCACTAATAATAGAACAAACTTCCACCTCATTTTTGAAGTTTTCTTTTGTCACTTTTTCAGCCTTAGAAATTAATTCTTCTAAGTCCATATCATATAATTTTAATAATTCTTGTTTTTCCATTTTATTACCTTATTCCCCTATTAACTTAATATTTTACTCAATAATTCCGCCGCCAAGCACCACGTCACCGTCATACAACACAACAGATTGTCCTGGAGCGATTGATTTTTGCATATCATCAAATACAACTTCTATTTTATCTTCACCGATTGGGCGAACTGTTACATCTGTAGGAGTTTGTGTCGAGCGAATTTTTGCCTGACATTTAATTTCACCTTCAAGTTTATCAAACGCAATCCAGTTCAAATCATCAGCTACAAGTCTGTCTTTAAAAGTTTTGTCCTTGAAGCCAACAACAACCTCGTTTGTTTCACCTCTAAGTTCAACTACGTACAACGCCTCTGTTGAAGAAATTCCCAAACCTTTTCTTTGACCAATTGTATAATTCCAAACGCCTTCATGCTCACCCAAAACTTTACCACTCATGTCCACGATATTTCCGTGTTTTGGACTAACTCCAAGCAACTCATTGTAATCGCCTTCATAAAAATCTTGAGAATCTGGCTTATCAGCAACCTCTAGTCCTGCTTTTGAAGCGATTTGACGAATTTCTTCCTTTGTATAACCACCCAAAGGCAAAAGAATATTTTCCAATTGTCTTTGTTTCAAACGGTATAAAAAGTATGATTGGTCTTTATGTGGGTTAACTCCACGTTTCAACAAATATCTGTCATCAACTTTTTCAACTCTTGCATAATGTCCAGTTGCGAATTTGTCGAACTTTAGCCCGTTTTCTTTTGCAATATAAGGCAAAACGTCAAACTTGATTAATGAATTGCACCAAACACAAGGGTTTGGAGTTCTGCCTTTCAAATATTCATCTCTGAAATTCTTTAAAACAATTTCATCATACTTGCTTGCGCAATCAAAAACGTGAAACTCAATACCAAGTTCCTCGCAAACTTTTTTTGCAGATTCAATATCTTCCTTTTCGTCAGGTCCAAGGCAAGCACCATGAGAAGATGGGTTGATTTTTACACTCATACCTTTATCGCCCCAAATCGCCATTGTTGCACCAATAACGTTATGTCCAGCCTCTTTCAAAAGCAATGCTGCCGTTGAAGAGTCTACTCCGCCTGACATTCCAACCAATATATCCATCTATACGCAAGCTCCTATTAACATTTTTTCAATACATTCACAAGCCTTTTTTGCAACATTCTCATCGACTGTAACCTCGTGTTGCTCGAATTTTAAAGCATTGTAAATATCTTCTAACGAATTCCATTTCATATTTTGACAAATAATATCCTCTCTAATCAAGAAAAATTCTTTGTCCTTATAATCACGTTTAAGCCTATCTAAAACGCCTTTTTCTGTAGCGATTACAAAACTTTTTTCACTAGATTTTGCAACATAATCCATAATTTCTTTTGTTGAGCCTACAAAATCAGCGATTTCAGATACAGAAGTATGACATTCTGGGTGCGCTAATATTTTAGAATTTGGGTGCTCACGTCTAGCGTTTTCAACATCTTCCACTCTAATTCTTAAATGTGTTGGACAGAAACCGTTATAAGTCGTAACCTTAACATTGCCCAACTTCTTTTCCACCCATTTTCCTAAATAAGTATCAGGCAAGAAAAGAATTTCTTCCGCACCAAGACTTCTTACAACGTTCACTGCGTTTGAACTTGTACAGCAAATATCACATTCTGCCTTAACTTCGGCCGTAGAATTTATGTAACAAACTGCAGGCACATTTGGGTGCAAAGCCTTAAATTCTCTTAATTGGTCAACATCAATCATATCTGCCATAAAGCAGCCAGAGTTTAAGTTTGGTAGTAAAACCTTCTTTTCTGGGTTAAGAAGTTTTGCTGATTGTGCCATAAAATGAACACCTGCAAACACAATTATATCGGCGTTTGTTTCTTTTGCCTTTTTACTCAAATAAAAAGAATCACCCACAAAATCTGAAACCTCATCAACTTCAACAGGTTGATAACAATGTGTCAAAATTATTGCGTTCTTTTCTTTTTTAAGCTTATTTATTTCGTCAATGTAATTCATAAAAAATCCTTTCAGATTTTATACTATCACAAAGTTTTTTAAAGTCCAAAATCTTATTGCACACCATAACAATTCTTTAACAAAGAATTGTAGCCATTTTACAAAATCAAATTATACATAAATTATTATTAAGAAAACGCACATTAACACAAATTCTAAAAAATATGATATAATAAAGAAAATAAGAAGCGAGGAATTTAATGTTAAAAAAAGCTTTCACTCTACAAGAGTTATTAATTACAATGGGTATAATTGGCGTCATTTCAGCACTTGCACTACCTGCTATAATGAACGCACAACCAGACAAGAATAAATCATTGTACATGAGAGCGTATAATAGTTTAACCACTTTAACAGCGGATATAATAGATAATTCTGAGTTGTATTGGACAGAATATAATGCTGATGGTTCAATTTCACACAATGGTTTATCCAATGTACAAACTTTGGATTTTGCTCCATATAATCAAATTGCAAATAGTGCTGGCGTAACAAATATTTGTACTGGACCAGCAAAGTACCCAATAATACTTTATTCAATGCTTAATACAGCTAGTACTCCAACAATCGCAGTAGGGAATCCATCTACAGTAAGCTTTAGTACAACTGACGGAATGTTTTGGAGTTTTGAATCAGACCCAACTAAAATCAATTCAAACGAGTTAGAGTATACATTAACACTCGATATTAATGGTGCAGCTGGTGATAATCACATATATGATGACGACCACACCAATCCTGACCAGTTCAAGTTTGTAATCGACAACGAAGGCGACATTCAACCAGCGGACGCATTGGGTATGGCTTATTTACAAAATGCAAGCAACACAACTTCAAAATCTGACGACAAAGAGCTTGCTTCTCAAATAGTTTCAAACGCAGGTTCTTCAACTGACTTAAACAAAATGTCAAGTGCACTCAACACTATAATTAAAAGTAAAAGTAAATAATAACAAATGAGGTTTTAATGATAAAAAAAGGTTTCACTTTACAAGAGCTACTAATCACATTAGGCATTGTTGGCGTTATATCTGCGTTAGCATTACCAGCAGTAATGGGTTTGCGTCCAGATAAAAACAAGTCACTTTTTATTAAAACGTACAACACAATTGCTACATTAACTAGCGAAATTCTAAACGATACAAGCTTGTACTATGAAACTTATGACGCAAATGGCAATCCAAATTGCGTTGGAATGGGTTGCACCGCTAGACCTTCTGACCCTCAATATAATAGCGAGAGCTACGAAGGAGCGCACAAATTCGCCTATCTTCTAGCTGATAAACTAGATCTTGACGGTGACGTTACGAGAACATTTGACGGAGTTCAACCAAATGTAATGGACTTCCGTACAACAGATGGCACAACTTGGCATGTTATAAGCACTTGCATGAACAATACAGATGGTCAAATGGAATGCAGAGTTGTTCAACTACAAGTTGATGTAAACCCTAATAGCAGTGATTGTCACAATATTTATAGCGCAAACTGCACTAACCCAACAAGATTTAATTTAACTATTGATGCCAACGGAAAACTTCAAGCAGCAGATGCAATGAGCATTGCATATCTTCAAAACCCTACAGAAATGCAAGCAAAAGGCGACGACAAAGATTTAGCCGCACAACTTTTGTCTGCTGGCTCTACAACCGACAAAATGTACAAAGCCTTAGACAAAATCAATAAAAAGAAACAAAAATAGAATCAAACTAACTTTTTAAAGTATTCAATAGTTTTGTTTAAGCCGTCCGCAATATCAACAGTTGGCTGCCAATCAAGCTCTCGTTTTGCAAGGCTTATATCTGGTCGTCTTTTTATTGGGTCGTCAGATGGCAAAGGTTTGTTGACAATTTTAGAATTTGAATTTGTCATTTTGATTATTAATTTTGCGAAATCTAGAACTGTGCGCTCAGATGGATTACCCAAATTCACTGGACCAGTGAGTTTAGAGTTCATCATTTTGATTAAACCTTCAACTAAATCGTCAACATAGCAAAAAGAACGGGTTTGAGAGCCATCGCCATAAATCGTTATGTCTTCATTTCTCAAAGCTTGTAAAATAAAATTAGATACAACACGTCCATCATTTTGCGCCATATTAGGCCCGTAAGTATTAAAAATTCTTACAATTTTTGTATCAATTCCAAACTGCCTATGATAGTCCATCATCAAGGTTTCTGCACAACGCTTTCCTTCATCATAACAGCTCCTTATACCAATCGGGTTTACGTTACCCCAATAATTTTCAAGCTGAGGGTGCACATTAGGATTACCGTAAACTTCACTTGTAGAGGCTTGCAAAATTGTAGCGTTACATTTTTTAGCAAGTTCTAGCATATTAATTATGCCCAAAACTGAAGTTTTCATTGTCTTTATTGGATCATATTGATAATGCGGAGGACTAGCTGGACAAGCCAAATTATAAATCTGGTCGACTTCATTGAGATATTCATCTGTAACATCATGGTTTACCAATTCAAAATTAGAATTGTTGGCAAATTTTTCTACATTAGCTTTTGAGCCAGTGAAAAAATTATCTAAGCAAATAACGTAATTGCCGTCGTTTAACAATTTCTCACATAAATTTGAACCAACAAAACCTGCTCCACCAGTTACCAAAATTCTCTTCATACTCACCTCAACACAGATTTTAGCATGAAGAAAGGAAGAATGTAAGTGTTAAGGAAGCCTAAAACAACACACCTTAGATTTCTGATTTGAACGGTGGGGACGCATGCAACACAGAAGGCTCTTATCCTTGTCTAATGTAGCTTTTCCCACCCTACGCACCTGATTTTATGTAAATTTTTGTAAATATTTGTAAATTTTTCTTGACACCATGTTTCATGTTTTTGAAATTTATACTAACATGCAAAGTATCAACTATCCCCAAATCTCCTCCCAAAATTTATAGAGAATAGTGATACTGACTCAAAACTGGGTCAGTTTTTATTTTGCTTTTTAACAATTTTCGAGGTCTGTATATTTAGAGCCTAAAAGCCAAACTAGGCTTAGCCCAACAATTCTGTTAGCAGAGTTGCGTTTTCTTCTGCCTTCAAGTTATTAGAGATTCTATTGCGTTTGATGTAAACTCTCAATGCCTCTCTAATAAGCTCACTTCTGGTACGTTGTTCAGAAGAAGCAATGTTATCTACTTTGTTTAGAAAATCATTAGACATTGAAATTAATACTCTTGCCATATATCCCTCCAATACACTGATACTTTATTATATCATACAAATGATTTATTTCAAGAGTATATCAAGTGTATTACTTGACGCATTTTGGGAGTTTTTGCGATGGGAACGCATGCCACGATCAAAAGCCCTTATCTAAGCGTAATGTAGCTTTTCCCACCATAGGCTTTCTTAGACAAAAATGTAATAAGGTAATAGGGTAATAAGTGGTATTAAAATATTTTTTAATTATTTGCATTAAATATAGTAATAGAAACGTAGGGTGCAATTTTTGCACCAATAACTTTTATTTACCCCGCTCCACCCATTAAACGCAGATAATATAAGAATTTTAATACCACTTATTACCTTATTCCCTTATTACCCTATTCCCTTTCAAGTATATCCTCATTCACTTATTCACTTTCCTCGCATTCCCTTTCCCCCATTGACTCATTCGCTTAAAATGTTAACTTTTGTTAAGCACCACCCTCAAAACATGGCAATTTCCGCAACAAACATGACTTTATATATATAAGAGTATAAAAATGAGGACAAATTATCATGCAAGGATTTCATTTTTCCACTATAAATCACGCAATGACAAGCGAAAATCCGAGTGATTCAATAAACTTATTCTGGAACCAACAGATGGCACAAAATCAAGCCAACGCAAGTTTATTCATCACACCAAATTTTCAAGCGTCAATTGGTTTTGAATATCCTGAATTTGGTATGTTTGGCAACAATTTGTTAAACCCAATGCTTGCTGTTCAACAAACTATGCAATCTTTCCAAAATGGTTCTTGGGCAAATGGCATGAATAATTTTGGCTTCGGTAACTTTGGCAATTTTGGAAACTTTGGCAACTTCGGTTTTGGCACACCTTGGGGTAATTTCCAATCACCTTGGGGTACTCCAGACGGACTTGGCGGAGCAAATAAATCTGCAAAAGAAAAAGAATACGACAAATTAAAGAAAGTTTTAAACGAATACAAAAAAATAGCCGATGACACTACTATTGATAAAATCAATGAGGCTATGAAAAAGTCAGGCAAAGTTGAAGAAAAACTAGAAGCGTTGAAAGACGTAGCAAAAACTTTGAATCACTCAAAAATCAAGGAAGCCTTGCTTGCACTTGACCCATACAAAGCAAGTTTAATTAAAATTGGCAACACTTCAAGCGATGCAGACAGAGATGTCCAAATCAGACAAAATATTGAACCTGCTTTCAAAGAAATTACAGAAAAAGGTAAATTCGATAAACTTAGTGCTTTCATTCTTTCTGGCAATAGCGACGATGACATATTGAAAGTATTAAGCTACTGGAACGATAAACACAATGAAGACTCAGACAGAAGCATTATCAGAGCTGTTGCCAAAAAAATTCCTACAGGAAAAGATGCAGATGCTAACCACAAAGCAGTAGTTGCGAAAGTTGCAAACTCTCTTGTAAGTTATTCTGAAAAACTTAAAAGAAGTTTGAAAGACACTGATTTAACAAACTTAGATAAGTCAGTTGAAGAAGTTACTGACGCATTAGAAAAAGCTGAAAAGAACTTCAACAAAGCTAACGTTCTAGCTTTGGCTGAAAAAGCAGAAGATTTGTACGCTAGATTGCGCTTATTAGAAGCTGAAAAAATCAGAAACGATTTGCAAAAAGAATACAAATTCCTTAATGATGTAACTGGCAAAACAATTGTTGACGAGAAAACAATCGTTGGTGATACAGAAGCTGATTTGAAAAAAGAAGGAGTTAAAATCCCTACAAACAGAGATAATGCACCTTCTTACAAAGAAGAAAACAAAGTAAATTCCGATCTTGATAGCAAGCCTGTTGATGAACAAATCAGTGGTTTAAAAACAGACAAACAAGTGATTACAGAAAGAAAAACTAAAGTTGGAACGTTCTATCAAACTCATACAACTCAAGGACTTCACCCTCATTATTACATGAAAGACGGTGACGAATTAGTTGAGTTAAAAGACGTTGTTTCTATTGATAACGATGGCAATTGCAAATTGAGGAATGGCAAAACTAAAAAATTGTCAGAGGTTGAAAAAGAAACTGTAAAACCTAGCGATATTGAAACTTATGCAAAAACTATAAAGGACGTAATTGACTTAAAGAAACAAGGTAAACTCGAAGAATGCAAAACTACTCCAAAGAGTTGGAAAGACCAAGGTCTTACATTATTCTGGTCTAAAGGCAGAAAAGCTGATGGCGCACATCAATGTTTCGTAGTTCTTGGCAACGAATTAATGCAAATTGATTGCAAATACGTTGACAAAGCTGGCAACATTGTAATGGAGGACGGTAGCAAAATCAGTGTTAATGAATTAAACGAATCATATTGCACATCTGCCGATTATTCAAGCATTTTGGCAAAAGATGAACCTAAAGAACAGAAAAAAGCTACTCAAACTAAAACAACAGAAAGCAAAGTTGAAGTTGACGAAAGTGCTACTCCAGAAGAAAACGGTAAAGTTGTTAGACAACGTTTAAGAGGTGACACAAGCGCAAACGATTATGACACAGTTCAAGAAATAATCAAAAAGTTAGATAGCTATTCAGCAGAAGAAGTTGCAAACTTTATTGAAGGCTACAACACAGAACGTGGGGACCAAGTTATTCCTTGGAACGGCAGACTTTGCGCACAAATTTCTAGCGAAAACGACTTTGGCTATATGAGAAAAGATGCTTGCTTGCGTACAATCGCAAGAGGTGTTCTAAGAATGATGGACGAACTTGGTATCTCTAAAAACTCTTACGATTACACTGAAATGTTAGCATATTCAAAAGTTGGCTTAGATAAAAACGGTAAACCTAAAAAGAATTTTAGCAACAGTGATAGCTGCAAAGAGTGGCGTGCAGTTGCTGGTGGTTGGAAGTCTTGGTCATTCTGGAGTTCTGAAAGAACTGGTGCTGCAAACCACATGGACGACATCATCAAAAGAGTTCTTAAACAATATAGAGAAAAGAATACAACAACAGAAGAAACAACAAGCGCAGAATAGTAAAGGTGCGTAAAAGCGCATCTCGGAAATAAATTAGATGTAAGATTTGGTATTTAACAAAAAATCGCCGAAGCCATCAGCTTCGGCTTTTCTTTTTGCTTGTAAGTTGTAAATTTACAATTTGATAAAATCAAATATTTTTCATATAATTTTGGTATGAAAAAATTTTTAATTATTGCATTATTACTTACAAGTACCACAGTCTTTGGTGCTGATGATTTATCAAAACAGGCAACCGCATTTTATAGTGACAACAATTACCAAAAGGCAATGGAGCTTATCTTGCAAATTGGTGAGAGCGAACGAACGGCACAAGATTGGTTGCTATTAGGCAATGTTTTGGAAGACAAAGGCGAAAAAGACAACGCAGTTTTTATGTACCAAAAAGCAATCGTAACTGACCATAAGTACTACAAAGCTTATTATAATTTGGCTAATTACTACGCAGAAAATAACCAATTCAATATGGCAGTAGCAAATTACAAAAAAGCGATTTCTTATAGCAAGGAAAACCCTTATGTGTTTTATAACTTAGCCTGCGCCTACATGAAAATGGGCGATTTGAAGAAGGCTAAAACCAATTTGAATAAAGCAATAATGATTAAGTCTGATGTCGCAGATTTTCACTACAATTTGGCTTATGTTTATAAACAACTCGGCAAAGATAAGTTGGCAAAAACTTATTTAGAGAATTATAACAAACTAACACCGAGTTTGTAGGAGTGAATACATAAAAGCAAACAAGACTAGGTCATACCCTCGCCTATAAAGCGCACTACTGTCCATGATAATATTAGGCTGGATTCTTCGTGCTAATCGCACTCAGAATGACCCAAAACTTGCTTGCTTGGCGTTAGCGCCATTTTGAGGTGCGATTAGCACGAAGAAATCCAGCTTATTATAAACTATTATTTTTAATCTGTACAACATAAATTTTACTCAAATCAATTTTTAAAATAAAAAAATATTTATAACCTCTTATTACCTTATTCCCTTTTTGAGCTTTAATCACTATTCACATTTCAATCAAAATGTAAACGTTTGTAACAATTCACCCAAAATCATTAAAGTTTTCTAAAAAAATGCCGATAACATATTCATAAGATGTTAGGTGTTTGAAAGGAGATTAACTCATGTCAGCAGGATTCAATGTTACGGTAGACGGTCAAAAAATTACAATCAAGGCAGGACAAAAGATTGACGATATCAAAGAAAAATTTGGAGATGATGTCGGCAATATTTTTGACAATGTCGACAAGAACAACAATGGCAAACTTGACGAAGCAGAGATTGGCACACTTAAAACCAATCTTCAAAACCGTGACTACAAAATTGAAACCGCAGAAGATGGCAAGACCCCACGCAAAGCATACAACGATGCAATGCAGAACCTTAAAGGTAGCTATGATTCTGATAAATTAAACGGCTTTTTCAAAAAAGAAGATGGCGACCTTCACCAAGTAAGAAAAGGCGAAACACTTTTCACTATTGCAAAAGCAGAGCTTGAAAAAGAAGGACTGCCAACAGATTTCCGCTCTGTTAACAACCGTATTGCACAAATTGCAAACCTTAATAACATCAACGATGTAAACAATATTTCAGAAGGTACGAAACTCATCACAAAATTGACAGACGACGCCATCACTAAAGTTAAAGCAAAAAATGGCGACTCTGCACTTGCACTCAATAATAAAACTGCAGATGTAATTGACGGTGACGATTGGACTGAAAAAGGCAATAAAGGTAGTGTTAAGAAGAAGAATGCCGACACTGTAGACGATAGAGTTGACCAAACTTATAAAAAACAAAAGACCGCTGTTGATGGCAAACAATCTGAAATCGAAATTACTAAAAACGGCTTGAATATGGGTAAAGGCGTTCCCGTTGACGCTGATGGCAATGTCCTAAAAGATTTTAAAGACCCTAAATTTAAAGCTGGTGGCTCAATTATGAAATACACGAACGCCAAAGGCGAAACTATGTATCAAACTGTTTATGGCGAAAAATCGAAGACCACAATGTTGCGTGGCGTGAAGATTACTGGCGCATCAATTGAAGAAGTTAAAAACAAAGAAAAAGCTCTTTTAGATACAATTGCCAAAATCAAATCTGCACCGCAAAACGAAACAGAGGAGGCTAAAACAAAACGTTGCGCAGATAATTTGGCAGCTCTGAAAGAACTTATATCAATTTCTGGCGGAAACGAACAAATCGTTAAGAATGTCGCAAGTAAATTGATTGACGACAAATTGGTTGACAGAAAATCTGACGAGTATAAATCACTAGTTCAAAATCTGTTGTTAACCAGAAATGGTGGTGTAGTAAAAGCTATAACTACTGATAGCGAAGACAACACAACTATGGCTGCGGTTGAAAATGATAGAACTGCACACGAAACTATGGCTGGTATGTACAAAGAAATTCGTGAGAAAGAAAAAGCTGGCGAGAAGTTAAGCAATAATGAAATCAGTTTGAAAGACGCATTGCAATACACTAGAAATCAAGATGGCTTTAAAATCAGCGAAGAAAAAACTCTTAATTACAACAGAAATGGCGAAATATTTTATAATGTCACTATTGACGGAAATTATTATTATGCAACAGACGAAAAATTGCTTGACGAATTTGTGGCTGAGCTCAAAACCGCAGACACTGATGATAAAAAGCGTGCATTATTCAAGAAATATTCAACTACAAAAGATAAAGAACTTGCAAAATGCCTATTAGCGCAATCTGACATATTAAAAGCTAGTGACGATGACCTTAAAACTATGATTAATTCTAATGGAATGGAAGTTCTAAGCAATTTGAAGAATCCAGATGAGGCTGAATATTCTGATGACATAATTAAAACAATGAATGAGCGTATCAAAACAATTTACACAAAAGATAGAGGCAATCTTGAAAACGCAGAATATTTGGGTACTGCGCAGGATTGGATTAATAAATCTAACCTTTCTGATAAAGACAAGAACGCTCTTGGAAAAGAAATTGCTGAAACATATTTCATGAAGCTTGTAACAACAGATAAAGACGGCAAAGAAAAAACTGAATACTCCTTCAATCCATCAAGACGTCCAACTTATGAAGAAATAGAGGAATTAGCAAAATTTGCTGGGAACTGGACTGACGCTAACGAAGCAGGCAAAGCCCTTGGTCGATATACAAAAGTCGAAGATATGGGTAAAGGTCAATACAATGAAGGCATGGAAAACTTTTCTTATGGTGGTGTTGTAGACGCTTATGCTGAAAAAATCGAATCTATGACAAAAGACGAAGTCTTAGAGTTTATTAGCAAGAAAATTATATCAAATAAAGAATATCACATTCCATTTGATGCAATTTTAGAAAAATTCCCAGAGGATAAAGACATTAAAGATAAATTAATAATGTACACGGCAAAAAGTTATGAAAACAATATTTCTAACGAGCATAGGCTTGAATTAGCGAAAGCTTATTTTAAAGATGATGGTAAAGGTAATTATGCTTTTGACAAAGCCTCTCTTCCTAAGGGTGCAACTGTACAAAATATAATAAGAACAATGCCTGTAGATTGCACAAAAGGCGAAACCCAAAAGATGTTCAAAGCAATCTTCAAAACACTTGATTTTAATAGCTTAGATATGGTTTTATTACTCAACGATTGTAACTTCAACATCAAAGATAAAGAAATCAGCAACCGAATAAGAAAATACATTTTAGACCCTAAAAACAAAGGCACAGAAGTGTACAATTCAATTGTAACAATTTCGCAAGTTCAAAGTTTGTTATCACCTGCTGAAAAACAAAAAATCTTTGACGAAAGTTCTAATAAAGTTCGTGGGCAATTAGCAGGAGATTTTAAAGACGATTCAAAGTACAAAGTCTATAAAGGCGAAAAATTGGATAACATAATCAAGTCTTATTTGAAAGCTCATTTGGACAATTTCCCAGAACTTCAAAAGTCTATAAATTCAAACAAAGAAAAATGGAATGACAAGCGAATTGACGAAGCACTAAATGATTATGTAAAAGATTTTAGAAATGCAATAGCGAAAGACCTCGGACTAGAAGACGCTTCTAAACTTAAAGCTGGAACAACACTTGATTTTAGCAAAGTTGATTGGAAAAAGCACCAACCAAATTGGTTTGTTTATAAGTTTACGTACTAGATTTGATATCTTGGAAAGCTTCAAAACAGTAGTTAACAATACCCTCTCCCCTTGTAGAATTGATAAAAGGGGAGGGAGCAAAAGTCGCTCACTTAGCGCAATTTTGCTAAAAATCTTACGATTTTTTCGTAATCTATCTTTGCTACCCACTCGCATTCGTAACTTTCGCAAAGCTCAAGAACGACTGCGACCTCCCTAACTAGGGAGGTAGAGCTCCTTCCCTAATTAGGGAAGCGGATTCTCGGGAGGGCGTAAGCCCGTAAGATTTTTGTGGCAATCTTTAATAATACATTCTTACAAAAACCACTATTTCTTACGTCTACCAACAACGGTTTTTACTGAGTTTTCTAAAGTTTCCTTTAATCTTACATAATCAAGAAAATCACATGCGCTCAAATTCGTATAAAGGCTTGGGGCATGATTTTTATTAAATTCTTGTCTTGCTCTTTCTGCGCTCAAAAGAGCAAACTTCTCTGTTTCTGAAAGTTTATTAAAACTCTCTTTACCCTTTGAATAATCACTACGAAAATTTGTTGTTGAGAATGATACACGCATAACGACTCCTTAATGTTTTATTCCATTTGCCCAATCTCTTGCAAGCATTTCGCCTTTGCCTTCTGGCTTAACCTTGATTAATCTAACATAACCTTTGCCCGCCTTAACATCAATTCCTTGTTTAGAGAAATTTGCGAACTCGCCTACGTCAACTCCACTATCATTCGTTGTTTCAAGCGGCTCTGTTTCAAGAACTTTAATAATCTTGCCATTATGTTCAAAAAACGCTCCAGGGCATTTATAAACACCACGAACAAGGTTATGAATTTCATCAGCAGACTTTGTCCAATCAATTTTGCACTCTTCTTTTTTTAATTTATCAGCAAAACAAACTCCGTCCTCGCATTGCGGTACAGGTTTTAGGCTGCCCTCTTTAATACCAATAAGAGTTTTTTCCAAAAGTTCTGGCGAATTTGTTGCACAGAGTTCAAAAAGCTCAACGCAGTTCATATTCTTTGTAATCTCGATTGGAAATTTCATGCAAATATCGCCGCAGTCTAAACCAAGTTCGGTAATCATAGTACAAATACCAGTTTCTTTATCACCGTTCATAATAGCTCGTTGAATAGGGTTTGCACCACGATATTTAGGGAGCAAAGACACATGGAGGTTTATAGTTTCGTATTTTGGAATATCCAAAACCTCTTGCGAAAGAATTTGACCAAAAGCAAAGGTAACAAAGAAATCTGGCTCAAGAGCCTTTAAAGCCTCAATAACCTCTGGTTCTTTTCTTATAGATTTTGGTTGAAAAACCGCAATATCGTGTTCTACCGCAAACTTTTTTATTGGACTTGGTGTAAGTTTGTGTCCACGCCCAGAAGGCTTGTCAGGTTGAGTTACCAC
Source organism: uncultured Candidatus Melainabacteria bacterium (assembly GCA_934757275.1). GTDB lineage: Bacteria > Cyanobacteriota > Vampirovibrionia > Gastranaerophilales > Gastranaerophilaceae > CAG-196. The sequence goes on along the minus strand of CAKVLN010000001.1, from coordinate 183,997 downwards.
CGCCAAAACCTTAAATTTGTCTGAATTGTAAAAATGTTCTAGTGCTGGCAGTCCGATATCTGGTGTTCCGAAAAATACTATATTAATCATGTCGCTCCTTAAAAATTCCCTTGCAAAAAGCCTTACACACCTAAACTACGTCTTAGATTGCCAAAAATTTCATTAGCTTTCTTTTTAACAATATTTTCAATAGAAACCGCATAACGCACATAATCAGCCAAATCGCTTTGCTTTGCTGGAATTGGGTTCAAATTGTTTGCATTAAACTTTTGTCTAAAATTTTCTATAGACTTCAAAGCTACTTTTTCTGAAAGCGGTAATTTTTCAAATTCCGCTCTACCTTTCGCAAGGTTGCCATTGAAGCTTACTGGTTGGATTTTCATTACGCCTCCTTGTTCTTTTCAGCCTCTACTTTTTCTTTTAGTAGAACCTCAATTTCTTTAGAAAGTTCTGGCTCATCAAGCAGTTTTTCTACCTCTAAACTTGGTAGATTATTTTTCTTCAAAACTTCGTCCGCCTCAAATCTATTAATAACGTGGTCTATAAACAAAACTCCGTTCAAATGGTCAAATTCATGTTGAATAGCTCTTGCAAGGAGTGTGCCGTCTTTAGCCTCTAAAACAAAAGAGCGTCCATTTCTATCCATTGCCTTAACCATAACATTTGCATATCTTCTTACGTCTGTAAATGCCTCTGGGAAACTCAAGCAACCCTCGTGGCTAATTACTGCACCTGATTTTTTGATAATCTTAGGATTAATAAACACCATTGGATTAAGTGGTTCATTTCCTGTTGATGCGTCAATTACAAACACTCTGTAATTCTCGCCAATTTGCGGAGCTGCAAGTCCAACACCGTTTTGAGCATACATAGTGTCTAACAAATCTTCTACTAAAACTTTTATTTTTTGCGAAACTTTATGAACTTCTTTTGAAGGTTCTCTTAAAGAAGGTTCGCCATACTTAACTACTTTTTTTACTGACATATCTTTATTCCCTTTTTCAATATCTTAGCATAAAATTGAACAAATTTCTGTAAATGTAGTCGGCAATAAATTTACCATTGAGAAATATTCAAAACATGTTATAATAATAGTGTCGGTGATTTAATCACTGGATATGCTGGCGAGGTCATATATGATCTCGCCTTCTAATATATTCTTTTTAAATTGATTTTTTTGCAATTTATAGTTTGTGACATAAAAACTACCATCTGCCTTCACTTTTACGATTTGAAGGTGGGGTTTTATTTTATTTTCGGCATCAACAAATAGTTTAATATAATTATTATAACTGCCATTCTTAATTATCAAATTTGGAGCTTGAATAGTTCTAATTGCTCTATTTAAAAATTTCTTTCTATATAAATCATTATCATATATTAAATGTTCTATGTGACTTTTATAAATAGTTATATTTTCTATGGGAGATTTTATTTTAATACCGTTTTCATGAATACCAAGGTATAATAAAGCATCTTCTACTGTTTGTCCCTCCCAATTTTCAGGTAATTCTTCCAATAAGTCTAAATTTTTGTGTATTGCAACAAAATTATCATATACATTTGTTGATGTTAAATAATTAATATTTGTATCTGTCTTCACATTTTTATTCATAAATAAACTCTACTTCTTAAAATTCCACAAATCTTTTTGGAACAAAACTAAGAAAGGAATCAATTCTAAACGCCCTACATACATATCTAAAATCAAAATTACCTTTGAAATTGCATGCAACGGCTCAAAACTATTCAAAGGTCCTAACAAACCAAACCCTGGGCCTATGTTACCAACGGCACTAACTGCACCAGTAATTGCAATTACTGTGTTTTTTTCTAGCAAACCCAACAAGAAGGCTGAAACAACCAAAATAGCAAAATAGAAAAATACAAACATCAAAGTTTGGTACAAAATCTCTTTTGGAACAGAATATCTGCCAATTTTAATATCTACAATCGCTTTTGGGTGCAAAATCTTCATCATTTCTGATTTCATGATTTTGTACACAAGCAACCATCTCATAACCTTCAAACCACCACCAGCAGAACTTGCGCAACTACCAAACATCATTGTTGCAAACAAAAGCACTTTGCTTGCATAATCCCATTTTGCAAAATCTACGCTACAAAAACCCGTAGAAGAAATTACTGATGACACATTAAAAAATGCGTGACACAAAGAATTTGAAAAATTATAGTGCATATTTACAAACAATGAAAAACTCAATGCAAGCGCAATCAGCATTACAAAACTAAAATAAACTTTAAATTCTTCATTTCTAAAAAGCACAAGGGGGTTGAGTTTCGTCCATGCTCGATATTGTAAATTATAACTTACACCTGCAAAAAACATAAAGAAAGTAATAACTGATAAAATAGCTCTATTAAAACCAACCAAGCTATTTGCATTTGAAGAAAGTCCACCTCCGGAAACAGAAGCTAACGCATAACAAATAGCTTCAAACCCGTCCATGCCAGTACACTTCAAAAGCACGATTTCCAAAACAGTTAAACCAGCGTAAACCTTCCACAAAGCAGCCGCAGTATTTTTTATTCTTGGCGTAAATTTATCCTCTGTAGGCCCAGGAGCTTCTGCGAAAAACAACTGTCTGCCTGCAATCGCAAATTGAGGCAGAATTGCTATAAACAGGACAATAATTCCCATGCCGCCTAGCCATTGGGTAAAAGAACGCCAAAAGAAAAGCGTTTTTGGATAATCAAAGGTGGTCAAAATTGTCGCACCAGTAGTTGTAATGCCAGAAGTCGCTTCAAAAAGTGCGTTCAATGGACTTATTCCAAAGAACAAATACGGAATTGCCGCCAAAACTCCTGCAAAAAGCCAAGAGAAAGTAACAACACAAAGTCCTTCTGATTTCTTGATATCATTAATTGATTTTACACTTTCTGCACCTTTGACAACTTTTCTAAGCGTAACTGCTATAAAAAATGCAGTTGCACAAGCAATTAAAAATGGCAAAACCGCAGTAAACTCACGATAAAAAAGAGCCACCAAAACAGGAACGAGCAAAACAATGCTAAAATACATTATACTAAGGCTAAAAGAGTATGCTAAATAAGTTAATCTCATTTAATTTCCTCAAAAAATTCCCTTATTACAGGCGCATTCTCACTTGTAGTAAAGATAATTAAATTATCTCCACTCATCACTTGAGTTGTACCATTTGGAATAATAATTCTTTTACGACGTTGAATAACTCCAACAATCGCTTTAGCAGGAAGTTTTAATTCCATAATCTTCTTAGTTTCATAATGTTCTGGAATTTCAATAACTAAAACTTCGCCTTTACCTTGTTCAACGGTCGCAAGAATACCAATATTTGTTTCTTTTACGTTATTTTTAATTTCATTAAGCGCTGCTGTTTTAGAAGAAATTGCAATATCAATCCCAACCTTTTCAAACAAAGCAACATTTGTACTCTTTGAAACTCTTGAAATTACACGTCCTGCACCCATGTGCTTAACTAAAAGTGAACAAAGAAGGTTTTTTTCATCGTTATTTGTTACACTAACCACTACATCTGCGTCCGAGATTTCTTCTTCACTCAAAAGTTCAATATCAGTACCATCACCGTTGATTACTAACGTATTTTCAAGCTCTTGAGCCAAAAATCTGCAACGTTCTTCGTCCTGCTCGATAATTTTAATATTAAGTTTTAAAGCCTCTAAACTCTTTGCAAGCTTTAACCCAACATTACCGCCACCAATAATTGCAACGGTTTTCACAAACTCTTTTTCGTGGAAGAATTTACCAGCAAGAATATCAAGGGAATGCGAAAGTCCCATAAAAATAACTTTATCGCCTTCGTGGAGGACGGTTTCGCCATTTGGAATAAATAATTCGCTATCACGAGTTATACCAACGATAACAGTATCTTTTGGAAACTCACAATTTCTAATCATTGTATTTACCAATATTGAGTTTTCAGCAATTTTATATTCTAATAATCTTGCACGCCCATCTGCAAAATTTTCTACATCAAGAGCCTTCGCAACTGTAATGATTCTAAAGATTTCTTGAGTCATAAGTTCTTCTGGCCAAATAATGTTATCTATGTAGAAATCGCAGTTGTACTCGGCATCTTTTGCTAGACCTAGAGAAGACTTGTATTCTTCTTTTCTTACAAAACACATTGTGCGAACTGTGCTAATTCTCTTCGCAGTCAAACACGCAACAATATTTAACTCATCAGAAGCCGTGCAAGCTATAAAAACATCAGCGTCTTTGATATTTGCTTGCTTCAAAACTTCAATGTTAGAACCGTTGCCAGAAATAAAACCTACATCTAACTTGTTAAAAGCGTCGACTTTAAAGCGTTCATCATCAATTACTGTTATATCATTGTCTGTGTAAAACTCAGTTGCAATCATCGAACCGAGTTCATTTGCACCGAAAATTATAATCTTCATAGGTTTATTTAACGTCAAATAGCCAACAAAGTCAAACTTTACAATTCCCACCCTCTGCGTTATTATTTTAGGTAAGGAGAAATAGTATGAAAGAACAGTTGGAAAATATTTACAATTCAGCAAAAGCTGACATTGACCAAGCTCAATCTATCAGCGATATTGATGAAATCAGATTGAAATACTTGAGCCGTAAAGGTGAATTTAACTCAATCAAAAAAGGTTTGAAAGACTTATCAGACGAAGACAAACGTGTAGTTGGCGCATTAGCAAACAAAATTACACAAGACCTTGAAACTCTTTTAAAAGACAAGCACGACGCTTTCTATCAAAAAGAACTTAACGAAAAATTACAAAAAGATAGAATTGATATTACTTTGAGCGGTAAATACATTCCACAAGGTAAAGTTCACCCTCTAACTTCTACAACAAATGAAATTGTAACAATCTTCCAAAACTTAGGTTTTTCAGTTGTTGCACCAAACTTGTCACCAGAAGTTGAAACAGAATACTACAACTTTGATATGTTAAACGTGCCAAAAGACCACCCAGCAAGAGATGTACAAGATACTTTTTACGTTAAAGGTATGGAAGGCGTTGTACTAAGAAGTCAAACTTCTGGCGCACAAATTCACGTTATGGAGAACCAAAAACCTCCAATCAAAGTTATTTCCCCTGGTAGAGTTTACAGAAACGAAAATATTAACGCTCGTAAAAACAACTTCTTCCACCAAATTGAAGGTTTGTATGTAGATAAAGACATCACTTTTGGCGACTTAAAAGGTGTTTTAAACGAATTTATCAGATTGTATTTTGGCTCTGCTCGTCCAACTCGTTTCAGAAGCAGTTTCTTCCCATTTACAGAACCATCTGCAGAGGTTGACGTTCAATGTATTATGTGTCAAGGCAAAGGTTGCAGAACTTGTAGCGGTACTGGCTGGTTAGAAGTTCTTGGTTGCGGTATGGTTGACGCTAATGTACTAAGAGGCGTTGGAATTGACCCAGATGTATACTCTGGCTTTGCTTTTGGTATGGGTGTTGAAAGACTTGCAATGCTTAAATATGCAATCGACGACATTAGATTGTTCTTCAATAACGACAAGAGATTTTTGGAACAATTCTAGATTTGAAATTTATCACAAAAAAAAAGGCTTGTTATAAAACAAGCCTTTTTTATTATCTTTTTATTATCTATTTATTTTTAAACAATTCCTTCTCAAGCTCCAACGCAGTTTTTGTTTTCGCCAAACCACCTTGAGAAGTTTCCTTCAAAACTGGTGACATCAATTGTCCAGTAATTTTAAGCGTATCAACCACCTCGTCCATCGGAATTTTACTTTCAACGCCACAAAGAGCCAGTTCGCTCGCAGTTACCGCATGCACTGCAAGAAAAGCGTTTCTCTTTATACACGGAACTTCTACCAAACCACAAACGGGGTCACAAGTTAAGCCCAAAATGTTTTTTAGAGCAAGCGCACTTGCGTTGATAATTTCATCAACACTTCCGCCGAGCATTTGAGTTAAAGCACCTGCCGCCATAGCAGACGCAACGCCGCATTCAGCTTGACAACCAGCAACCGCACCTGCCAATTGAACCTTATTAGACACCAAAAGTCCAACCATGCCAGCCGTCAAAAGCGCATTCACTTGTTCCGCCTCTGAAATATTATTCTCTTCCGCAACCGCAACAATCACCGCAGGCACAATTCCGCAAGAGCCTGCCGTTGGGCAAGCTACAATACGTCCCATTCTAAGGTTTTCTTCTGCCGTCGCAATTGCATAAGTTACAATTTTTTCAAAAGTTTTGCCCAAAAGAGCACCACGTTTTTGGAATTTTTCAACAAGCTTAACGCAATCATCACCACACCAATTGCTTATCGATTTTTCTGTTGATTTAAGCCCATTACGGATAGCTCCCTTCATAGCCAATAAATCTTCCAAAACCTTCAAGCGCACAACGTCAACAATTTCGTCCGACAAAGTAGCTTCATTTTCTTGTGCAATCTCAAATATCGTTTTGTTTTCCCGTTCACAAACTTGTTTTAATTCTGAAAATGATAAAATTGCCATTACTTCAATTTCCTAATATTCGTTACAAAAAATACGTCTTTAATTTGCTTAACTTTCTCCACAACCTCTTCGCCAACTGGAATATCTAACGCAACATACATTGATGCAGTTCCGCCTTTTGAGCTTCTGTCACAATGAAGAGAGGCAATATTAACTTTTTGCTTTTGAATGATATCGCTAACCTGCGAAATCATTCCAGGAACATCTTTATACATAAGCAACAAAGTATCATACGAGCCATCAATATTTGCCGAAAAACCGTTGATATTATTTATCCTAATCTCGCCAGCACCAACTGAATCGCCAGAAATCCTCATTTTGTCATCAAAAGTTATATCCACTGAATTTGGGTGGCGTGAAATATCTTCTCGATATTCATAAGAATATTCAATATTATCAACAATGTCAAAAATATTTTTTATACAAATTTCATCTACTGAATAGCCTAAAACTCCAGCCAGCAAGCCTTTATCAGTACCGTGTCCAAAGCCAGTTTTTGCAAACGAATTGTACAAAACAAATTTAACTTTTTTAAACTCGTTTTTGTAAATATTTCTCGCCATCAAGCCGAGCCTTACTGCGCCAGCAGTATGCGAGCTAGAAGGGCCAACCATTATAGGAGAAATTACTGAAAAAATAGATTTCTGTTCCATTTCTAGAAATCGTCCTCATCTTTGTTACCAGCATTGATATAACCGTCCATAATGCCGCACAACTTATTTTGCCAGTCGCTGCTTTTTTCTAAGAAGAAATCTGCACCCCTTGCTCTGCATTGCTGCTCGATTTCTTTTCGAGGTGATGCAGTAATTACGCCAACAACGCTCTTTTTGCCATAAGACATTGCAAGTTTCTTCAATTCTGTAAGCAGAATAAAACCTTCACGCTCTGTCGGAATAAACAAGTCCATAACTACGTATTCGTATTTACGTTTTTTGAACTTGTTGACTGCATCATAGATTTCTTGAGAACAATCTATGTCCAAATCAAATCTTGATAACAAAACTTTTAGTTGATATGTGATTACGCCCAAATCGTCAACTACCAAAATTGCTGGCCCACTGCTAACCTCTTCCTCTTCAGTATTATTCAAAGCACGGCTAACAATTGGTTTTTTAGCATTCTCATTAAGTTCTTTTAATGTGTCAACAATATTAATCAGTTGTTTTTTCAAATCTAATAGTTGCACATCTTTTGGTGGCTTTGAATTTGTAATGTTATAAAACAAATTCAAAAATTCGTCATCAAGTTCAACGTTTGGCATATTCACTCCTATTTTATGCATAAAATTATATCATATTACTCATAAAAAAGTAAGTCGTTTGTTTGATTGAAAACTATCTCATTTGTTTGTATTATTCATGTTCTTTTAATTTTAAAGTATACTATTGGTATGAAAAAAATTATGCTTATCACATTATTATCAATATTTTTAACTCCTGCAAGTTTTGCGGAAGAAAATACTCCATTTTTTAAATTACATTTGTTCAACAATGACACTAGAGAAATCAAGTCATTACTTAATTCTCAAGTTCGTTATGCAAATAGAACAAATTTTAAAAAGTTCATCAACACTTATGATGAAAATTATGTAAACTCTGATGGTTTTGACTTAGCAACTTATTCCAACATCGTTAAAGATGTTTGGCAAACGTACGATAAAGTTAAGTACGGTATTGAAATTAAAGATATCGAAATTAATGATAATCTAGCGGTCGTAACACTTAACGAAACTTCGTCTGCAACAATTCCAGACAAAAAGATGAGCGGTGTTCTAAAAAGTGAAGCCGATAGCGTTTACCACTTAAAAAAAGTGAATGGCAAGTGGAAAGTAACTTATGACGCCGTAAACTCTGAAAACACTTCAATGCTATATGGCGAAGCAAGAGATTTAGATATAAAACTTACTGCGCCAAAAGAAATAGACGCAGGAGTTGAATACACAGCGTCACTAGAATTTACTCCTCCAAAAGACTCTGTTGCTATAGCGTCTATTGCTTGCGATAAAGTTGAGTATCCACAGAAGCAGGCAAAAGAAGTATTTAGAAAACTTCCAGAAGATAACATTTTAGAAAGACTGTTTGTGTCAAATACAGACAACGTTAACGAATACATTATCGCATCAATTGGAATAACAAAGGCTGATATCAATGATTTAAGCATAAAGCTAAGTTTAACAGGTTTTGGCTACCAAATCACAAGAGTTAACGTCAAACAAAAAACTAACAACGAAGGTATAGAAGGTTTAAATGACGAAGGCAAGTAAAATTTCGTATTTTATAGTCGCAATATTATTTTTCATTGTATTTGATATTTATTTTTCAAATATAATGATGAGTTGCGTCGAAACAATGCCTAGCAACCCAGTGTTTGACCTAATTTTTATCCAAAATACAGGAGCTGCGTTTAGTATTTTAGAAAACTCGAAATTATTCCTTATAAGTTTCTCTGCACTTGCAATCCTTGGCATGGTCTTTTATTTAATAAAACATATTGAAAAAGCCTCTGCTTTCGCAATTTTTTGGGCGTCACTCTTGATTTCAGGCGTGTTTTGCAACATGTACGAAAGAATAGCTTACGGATATGTTCGAGATTTCTTCAAACTCAATTTTGTAAACTTCCCAGTTTTCAATATTTCTGATATCTTTATTAATATCAGCGTTGTAGCAATAGTTATAATAATTATCACAAATGAAATTAATAATAGACGAACTAACGGATAATACAAGAATTGACGCATATCTTGCAGATTATATGCAGAATTTTTCACGCTCAAAAGTTCAAGCAGAAATCAAAAAAGGCTCTGTTCTGGTAAACAACAAACCTGTAAAACCTTCTTATAGCGTAAAAGAAGGTGACGAAATTATTTTTGAAATTCCAACAACAACCATCAAAATCGAACCCGAAAATATTCCTTTGAATATTGTATGGGAGGACGATAATATGCTTGTCGTAAACAAACCTTCTGGAATGCTCACGCACCCTACAACCCTTGAAACAACTGGAACTTTGGTTAATGCTCTTTTGTACAAATATGGTGACAACCTTTCAGATGTAAATGGCGAATTTCGTAGAGGAATTTTACACCGCTTGGATAGAAATACGTCGGGCATGCTTATGGTCGCAAAAAATAACAAGGCGCACGAATATTTGGTTGAAAAAATGAAACAAGGCGAGATGTGCAAAAAATACCTCGCAGTGGTAAAGGGAATTATTGAGCAAGATGAATTTACAATAAACAAACCGATTGGGCGCAATCAAAACCAACCGCATAAAATGGCAATTGTAGAGGGCGGAAAAGAAAGTATTTCAATTGTCAAAGTATTGAAAAGATTTAATGACGCCACTCTTGTCGAAGTGCATTTGATAACAGGACGCACGCACCAAATAAGAGTACACCTTTCAAGCATCGGACACCCAGTTTATAACGACACACTGTACGGTTTTGGCAAAATGAAAATCAAAACTGAAGAACAGGTTTTAGAAGCGTATAAATTAAGTTTTCCACGCCCATTCGAGGGTGAATTAGTTTCTTTGGAAATAGAAAAAGACGAAAAACTTTGCAAAGTTATTGAATTTTTAGGAGGTTTATAGACTCAAGGCGACTGATAATTTAAGTTAAAGAATTATCACTATTAACAGATGATATTATATTCAACTCTTCTCGTTGAACACAATCTAACTTTTCATATACTTAGGTTTATCAAACAATTTCGCCATGCTTTCACCTGCATATCGAGCATCTATTTCAAAGAATCGATTTTTGTAGTATTCGTGGCTTTGGTTATACTCAGAATAATCAGTTTTAAGCGAAGAATCAAGCAATTTTTCTGCGAAACTTCTTTGTTCTTTTGGAACTTTATCAATATTTGGTTGCCCTAGAAATTTCTGCACAATATTATCAAGCTTTCCTTGAAATTTTTCAGCAATTTTATCTCTTATTTTTAAATTATCAAGAATGCCGGCATCAATTATTTCATCTACATATCGCTGAACTTCTTTGTCGTAGTTAAATGTATGAGGATAGGCAACACTTTGTTTAAATTTTTCAGGATTATAATTATATGCTAATATATTTTGCTTTGCATGCCTTAATTCATGGTGGATAACATCTATTAACTCATCTTTTTTTACATTTGGATTTATATAAATATAATGGTTAATTGATGACGTCCTTCCACCTATTGTTTTCTTTTCAGAAACATCTTCCAGTCTTAGTTTTATGGGTTCTATTCCATAATTCTTGTTCGCTTCTTTGTATAATGCTTCAATGTATTTTTCTTTGCTTTCTGTAACTCCGATTTTTTCGATTTCTTTATAACGATTAAGAATTTCTAAGGTTTCTTTTTCTGTTATATCTTCACGCAAAAATATATTTTTAAATGTTTTCTGGACTTCTGGTAATTTCTCTTGTAAGTTTAAAAAATTTTTATCAATTTCTTGGAGAGCCTTATTTGTTCGATAAGAATGAACCCCTTTGACCGCAAAAAGAGTTCCAACGACTGCAAGTCCGATGCAACCTAGCGTTAATGCTGTTTTATTTTTTTTAGATTTTGTTTGTGACGTTGAAAGACTAATTGTATCTTGTTTTAGTTCTCCCTTAAATTGCGGTGCGGAAGTATTGTTGCTATTTTCATTTATAGCAACAGTATCTTTTATAGGATATTTATAATAATTTTCATAAGAATTGTTAATATTTAAACCTTGTACCGTCATAATAGCCTTATACGTCCTACATATTTATTAAGTCATGATAAGAAAAAATATTGCTATATATGTTACAAAAACAAACAATTGTTACAAATGAAAGATAAAAAAATTATTTATGTAAATTTAGGTAGAAAGTGAAATTATGAAAACTATTATCGTTTCTCCAATTCTACACAATAGGATTAAGTCGTCTAGTTTACAATTCTTAATTTTTATACCAATTTTTGCAACTAACAATACTTTATATATTTAGAAGTGTGTAAGGAGTAAATTTATGTCAATTTCATTTAGAGCAAATCCAGTTGCTACAACAGTATTACAAACTCAAAATCAACAGAATAATGCATTAGGCTTATCAGAAAATGGACAAAAGGTTTTAAACAAAACAAATGTACATGCAAATGCCTATATAATTATTCAACAATAATCCATTCTGACAGAGGTAGTCAATTTACAAGTAAGGATTACAGAGATTTATTATTGACACATGGTTTAACTCAATCAATGTCAGCACCTGCTAGTCCAAGAGATAATGCTGTAATAGAATCTTTCTTTGGACATTTAAAAGATGAAATATGTTTAAAAGGAATAAAAACTTTTGAACAAGTTATCCAAGTAATAGACGATTACATGTATTACTACAACAATGAAAGACGACAATGGAATAAAAACAAAATGACTCCGATTGAGTATAGAAATTTTTTACTTGCGAGTTAAATGTCCACTTTTTGGGGGACAGTTCAACTGCGCTAACTGAACGACTTTAGTCCCCTCCCCTTTTATCAATTTAACATGGGGAGGGTGCCGAAGGCGGGAGAGGGTAATAAAAGTCAAAGGTGAGGTCTTTTCAATACACCCAACAAGCAAATCTCGGATCATTCTGAGTGCGATTAGCACGAAGAATCCAGCTGGTTATTAACCATGTCCATTTGGTCGAAAAGTTATTGGTGCGTCAAGCGACAGCACCCTACATTTCTCTAAAGCACCATACGCCTCATTCACTCTTTATTTACATTTGCCAGTCAAAACTTTAACAATATACTGAACCAAAATCGCAAATTCCCAAATAATATTACGATGTTTAATATAATACAAATCATATTCCAAGCGTTCTTCGGCTTGTGGTTCACAAGTATTAACCTGTTGCCAGCCACACCAGCCAGGGCGAACCCAGTTTCGGCATTCCCAGAACGGAATACGTTCTTTGTTTTCGTAATAAACTTCTTCTCTCACAGGGCGAGGTCCAATAATACTCATTTCGCCTCTCAAAACGTTAATCATTTGAGGGAGTTCATCAATATGGAATTTTCTTAAAATTCGGCAAAATGGCATTATACGCTTGTCATCAACATGCACTTCGTTCACGTCTTCGTCAAAATCTTCGTTCACAGTATCTTGGTACATTGTTCTGAATTTAAGCATTTTAAAAGGTTTGCCAAATTTACCCATTCTAGTTTGGGTATAAAATACTGGCCCAAAATCAGAGAATTTGATACCAATTGCTGCTATTAATGACAACGGTGAAGTTAAAATCATAATTAAGATTGATGCGATAATATCACAAAAACGCTTGATATAAGCAAATAACAAAGCTTTTTTCTTAACACAGGCATAAAAGAGCCAGTTTACTGTCATTTTTGATATAAAGTATTTTTTAGTAATTTTTTCGTAGAATTTTGGCATTCGCAACGTTTTAACACCTAGAGGAATTCCTTTTACTAAATCTGTTAAAATTGCAGAGTCCATACGAGATTTGACAGCAATAATTACAAGCTTAACGTTGTTGTCTTTAATTACTGCTTCGGAATCGCAGGTTAAACCGAGGATAGGAATTGATGAATCTTCATCTTCAATTGTGTTCATGTTGTCATCTAGAAAACCAACCACCTTCAAACCAAGCTCCGGTCTTGCTTGAATTTCTTCTGCAATAACCTTACCATCTTGTCCGGCACCAACAATCAAAACATTTTTTGTCTTTTTATTGAATTTTGTAACTAATTTGGCAATTACTCTTACAACAAAAACAAGAACAAATATACAAATTGCGTTCCAGATTAAAAGTAAAGCCGTAACTACATTAAAAGAGCCAACAAGCAGAGGAATAGAGGTGAACGCCGTTGCAACCGCAACCGCTTCAAATAGTTTGTACGTATTTCTAAATGTCAAATCTGTGTCAGCATAAAGTTTTTTGAAATAAAACGTCAAAATAAAGATTAAAAGCGGTATAAGTACTAATAATAATAGTTTTATTCCAAAGTCCATAACGATTGCAAAATTTGACAGTAATGCAATAGCTATTAAAATTGCATCTACAACTAGCAAAACAACAGATGATTTAGGCATAAACTCTCCTTGAATTAAACACTTTTAACTTTTACATTATAACACATGCGGACTAATTATAACAGGGGAGATTAGTTCACGTGTCAAAATAAAATTATAAGTTTTTATTTAATTAGTTAAAAAATCTGCTCCAAATATTTTTAGGCTTTTTTGCTTCATATTGATGATTATCCATTAAATCATCTACGGCATGCTGTAGCTCCAAAGCTTTTGCATCTTCTTTAGAATGTTTTTTAACATCATCAATCATTGCTTTTTTTATTTTTGCCTGTTGGTTTAATTCATCTTTTTCTAACATTTTAGTAAGCGTTGCAATTTGTTTAAACTTGTTTTGTCCTTTGAATAGTTCATATTTTGAGAACGCAAAATCCCCAAATAATGCTTCAAAGATTTTTGGTTGTCTTGGACGTATGCCTTCGAAAACCATATCATCACATTTTACGTAATAATGTTGTCCAAGCGTTTTTTCTTCATCTTTAAATTCTTTTAAATAATCAACATTGTCATTAAGTCTTGTACTGCGTATCGTGGGTGTATCAATATGGTCTTCAAAGCAAACATCATAAAGTTTTACGCTCTTAACATCTTCTCCAAGCTTTTTAATTGCTTTCAAATCTTGTAAACTCAAACCTTCTAGTTCTGTTCTTACTTTTGAATTAATTTTTAATGCTCTAAAATTTGTATTAATATTATTATTTTGTATTCTATTAATTTGCATTTTACTTACCTCCTTTATATAGTTATAAAACCCGTAAAAAAAATTTTTGCTACCCCTGTATAAAAAATTATGGTGTGCCATAAGCACACCATACAATGATATCATTAACAAATTAAAACATTAATCTAAATAATAAGAATCTTTTATTTAGTTTTTCAGAGAATTTTTTCAAGTTAGAAACTGTAGAAGAAGTATCCTCAACAATTTGTTTCAAACCTTCTTTATCTCCATCTTGACCATTGATTGTTTCCAATGCGTTTGAAACCTCACACATAGTAACATTTAAGTTATCAATAGAAGTGTTGATTTTCTTCTTCAAACCTTCGTCTTTTGTCATTTGATTAACAGAAGTTGAAATTTCGTTCAAGTTCTTCATTACTGCGTTCAAATCTTCTGCAAATTCCTTCGCATCAACAGAGCCAATAATTGGTGTAAGTTGTTTTGACAAATTAGAAACCGCATCAGCCGTATCATACATCATTGGTTTGAATTTTTCATCACCAATAATACCATTGATGTTTGTAGCAAGTTTGTTAAAATTGTTTGAAACATCGCTCATTAACCAAAGAACTGCATCAATATCATTCTTAGAGGTTTCAACAAGTTTTTCAGTTTTAGCTAATGTTGTAGTCGCTTGCGCAGTCAAATCTTTAAAGTTAGTAACAGATTGTCTGATTTCTGCAATCATAGAATCATTTAACAATTCATTCACAATTCTATTTGTTTCAGTTAGAGATTCCGCAGCCTTGTATTGCAAGTCCATAAAGTCAGCAATTCTCATAGGTTCAACTATTGTATAAGGAGAAGTCTGTTGAGGATAAGGAATTGCGATGTTATCAAGCGGAGCAATTCTTAATTTCTTCTCACCATTAACATTAACAATTTTACCTGTCATAAAGTGAGGTAAAATCAAGCCTGGAAGGTTTACTACATAGTCAACTTTATAAGCATAATTTGTATTTACATAATCTTTTACTTCATAAGGAACAAGCTTAGAAGTCATGATTTGCGACTTTTTAACTGAACCAACGTTATAATACTTATCATCAAGCTTAATTTCTACTTCTGCGCCATTCGATAACAAATCGTTGTTAAACACTGGAATATAAACAGAGCGAGTTCTTGGCGGTGTAATTTCTAAGAATTGTTCACCAATTAAACCTGACTGTTGAATTGAAAGCATAGAAGCTTTTGGAATAGTAATTCCAGGCTCCGTAATAACGAATTTCATTTTTACATAGCTTGAATCGCCATTAACAACTGGAGTAATTTCTTCAACCTGTCCAACTCTAAGTCCCATCATTTGCACACCAGAGCCTGGGCGCATACCATTTACGTCCTTAAATTGAACTTCTATTCTTTCCGCAGAAGAAAAAGAACGTCCTTTTATCCACAAAACTGTGAATAACAAAATTGTTAAGGCAACTATTGCTAATATTCCTACTTTAAACGATGGTGACATCTTCATTTTGTATATTTCCTCTTTTTAGTTATTGGTGCAAAAAAATTGCACCCTACATTTTTATCGCCTAAGCGTTCATCTTCATTGGACCTTCGATTGTTGCATTGACAAACTGCTTAGTATAAGGCGTTTCTTCTCTCAAAAGTTCTTCTGAAGAGCCTTCAAAAACTGCATGACCATTATACAACATCAAGACAGAATCAGCGGTTCTTTTTATTGTAGACATTTGGTGAGTGACAACGATAGACGCTGCGTTTGTTTCGTTTTTAAGTCTTACAATATAATCCTCGATAAGTGTTGACGAAATTGGGTCTAAACCGGCAGTCGGTTCGTCATAAAGAATAATTTTAGGTTCTGTTACGATTGCACGAGCAAAGCTTACACGTTTTTGCATACCACCAGAAAGTTCTGATGGAAACTTATTTTCAATACCAGACAAACCAACTAGTTCAAGCTTTTCTGCAACAATTTTTTCCAACTCTTTTCTTGTGTATTTTCCTCTCAAATCTTTTCTTTCTTGCAAGGCAAAAGAAATGTTGTCAAACACATTCAAAGAATCAAACAGAGCTGAATATTGGAAAACCATTGCAATATCACCGCCAGTTGTAATGATTTCGCCAGAATCTTTTTCAATCAATCCGCTTATGAGTTTTAGAACAGTACTTTTTCCAGAACCGCTAAAACCAATTATTGACAAGATTTTGCCATCATCAACCTTGAAGGAAATATTGTCTAATATTGTCTTTTTATCAAATGTTTTTACTAAATTTTTAACTTCTATTCCCATTTGTTATTCCTTAATAAAAGAACATTGCTGCAAAAACTAGGTCTAAAATTACGATTGCAACAAAAGACCAAACTACCGCTTTTGTTGTCGCAATACCAACACCCTTTGCGCCATCACGAGCTTCCATGCCACAAGAACAACTTATCAAAGTTATTACAAACCCAAAAGTTAGAGATTTGAGCAAACATACATTCAAGTCGTGCATATTTAACCCAAACCAAACAGAGTCAAAATAAGCTTTGTAAGTCAAACCAGAGGCTAGATTTGAGGCAACAGCACCACCTAAAATACCAAATACAGATGAAACAATTACCACAAGAGGCATCATAAGCGTTCCTGCAATAATTCTAGGTGTGAACAAATAATGTATCGGATTAACTTCTAGTACCCTAATTGCGTCAATCTGTTCTGTTACTTTCATTGTAGCAATTTCAGACGCCATAGAAGAACCTATCATTGATATAATCGCAAAACCAGCCATTATAACGCCTTCTTCTCTTACCATCAAAATCGCTACAAGCATACCTACATAATTTCCTGCGCCTTGTTTAACCATCTCGCCAGCGATTTGCATGGCAATAATTACAGAGGTCATTCCAACTATTGACAAAGTAATTGGCAGTGAAGATACGCCATAGCGGGCTGATTGTTCCATTATAGCTTTAAATGTTGTTGGAAAAGTTTTTAGACCTTTGAAAAAGTCTAAGCCAAAAAGCGCAATGTTACCAAGAGTTGATACCAAATTGTCAAACTCGTTCAGAAACATTTTGAAAATTTTATATGTATATGTAGCTTTGTAATAAATCTTCACCTTGTGTAGTATTTTACCACACATTTATAACTATTTACAATATGATTTTTATTTGTGTTAATATAAGAGAGTAGGGAGTTATTAAAGGGGAATTTGAATGTACGGATTAATATTAGCAGGTGGTTCTGGAAGTAGATTATGGCCATTATCAAGAGAGTTGTATCCAAAACAATTACTTAATATTCAGAATACAGAAAGCCTTTTGCAAGCTACTTTTGAAAGACTTGAAGATTGCATGCCAGCCTCTAATATTATCAGCATGACTGGCGTTAAACATTTTTCAAACGTTAAATATCAAATTTCTACAATCTACGACAAAGCAATTGTTTTATCAGAACCTATTTCAAAAAACACAGCTCCAGCTATTGCTTTAGCATCAAAATATATTATTGAAAAATTCAATATCGACCCTGTAATTTTGGTAGTGCCTTCTGACCACTTAATCAGCGACACTGACAAATTCGTAGCAACAGTTAAAGATGGTGAAAAAATTGCAGAAATGGGTTATATCGTAACTTTCGGCATTAAACCATCTTACCCAGAAACAGGCTACGGATATATTAATGTAACAGACAAGCACATTGAACGTGGTTTTAAAGTTGACAAGTTTGTTGAAAAGCCTAATGCAAAACTTGCTAAAGAATATATTGATGACGGAAATTATTTCTGGAATAGCGGAATATTTATGTTCAAAGCCTCAGTTTTATTAGAAGAGCTTGCAAAATGTTCGCCAGAAATTTACTCAAAACTTTCTAATTTTGATTTTTCAGAGTCAGACGAAATTCCATTTACTGAATACGACAAAATGCCATCAATTTCAATCGATTACGCAGTTATGGAAAAATCTGACAAAATCGCTCTTTTAAAACTTGAAAGCGATTGGAACGATTTAGGAAGCTGGAAATCAATTTACGACGTTAGCAAAAAAGATAGCGAAGGCAACGTAAAAATTGGTCACGTTTTAGATGAAGGTTCTAAAAATTCGCTTATGTATTCCTCTTCAAAGTTGGTTGCAACTATTGGTTTGGAAGATACAGTAATAGTAGAAACAGAAGACGCAATTTTAGCTTGCAAATCTGATAGAACGCAAGACGTTAAAAAGATTTTTGAAACCTTGAAACGTCAAAATGACAACACTCATTTGGTTCATAAAACAGTTTATAGACCGTGGGGTTATTACACTGTTTTGGCAGAAGGCAAAGGCTTTTTGACTAAAATGATTCATGTTAACCCAGGACAAAAATTATCTGTACAATCTCATAACCATAGAAGTGAACATTGGGTTGTGCTAGAAGGTATGGCGAAAGTGGTGCTAGAAGGTAAAGAACATATTTTAAGCCCTGGACATAGTATCGATATTGATGTCAAGGAAATTCACTCGCTACAGAATCCATACAAAGACAACTTAAAAATTATCGAAGTACAAAAGGGCGATTTGTTGATAGAAGAAGATATCATCAGATACGAGGATATGTACGGTCGGGTGTAGCATAACAAGTAATTAAAATTATATAAGTACATAGGGATAATAATTATGAAAATAAATAGTATTAATGGGTATTATATTAATGATACTCGAAATAATAACGTAAAAAACATAAAGAACACTCAATTCGCAGGAAAATCACATTCAGCACGAGAGCTATGCGGTTTACTAGGTGCAACAAGTTTTTCTGGCGGTGCTTTGTTGTCAACTATGGCTGACATTTCTGCTCCGGCAATAATTACAGTAGCTTCACTTGCAGGAATTTTTGCGGGAATAAAAGGTTATTCTGCCGGTAAAGAATTAGACAAAAAAATTGATGTTTTTGAAAAAGAATCAGCCGAAAGAGCAAAACAATACAACAAGATTTCTGAGTAAAGATTTTATAAAGAATTGCTCCTGAACACTTGACTATGACGTGTTTTTGAGTTAAAACCCAAAGTGTAAGTACAAAGGGATAACACTATGAAATTAAATAGCATTGGAGCAAATTACGCAGGTAATTATGCTCAATTAGGAATAGCAAAAAGACAAACAAAATCAAACAAAATTATCGCCCCAAGAATTAACACAGACCAAGAAGGCGATACCGTTTCATTTAAAGGCGGTGTGCCAAATTACCCAAAACGTTTTAGAAATGCTATGGGCGTTGGTGGCACTTTAGCTTCTTTAGGAATTTCAGCTTTAGTCGATAATATTCCATTTTTACTAATTGGTGTTCCAGCTGCAGTCATCATTGGGGTATTGTCTTTTATCGCAGGTGACTATTTGGGAAATGATTTAGACAATAAAATTGATAATCTAAGCAAGTCTGGACCTGATAAAAAGGTGGCAGAAGAAATTCGAGAAGAAATTGAAGATGAAGACGAAGAGATAAAAGAACGTTCAGAGTTTTAATCTCTAATCTTTATGTTACAATATTTCAATGATGAAAAAGTTCTATCTTAAATCAATGGGTTGCAAATCAAACCAATTCGAAGGGCAAATTGTTGTCCAAAATTTGGTGGAAGCAGGTTATCAAGAAGTAAAAAAACAAGAAGACGCAGATTATTATATATTGAACTCTTGTTCTGTTACTCACAAAAGTGATAACGAGGCTTTGTATTTGTTAAGACACGCTCATAGTATAGGTTTAAAAACTGTCTTGACCGGTTGTGTTGCACAAATTGAAAAAGAGAAGTTATTAGAAGAACCATTTATCGATTTTGTTTACGGAAACGAAGATAAGTTTAAAATTGCAGAACTTCTTAAAGAAAATAAGGAGTTTGCGGTCAAAGATTTGATGAGTGAACAAGAGTTTTGCAAAGTTACTCTTGAAGATACCACCAAAACCCGAATTAGCTTAAAAATTCAAGATGGTTGCGACAATAGATGTTCATATTGCATAATTCCTTATGGACGTGGAAAATCAAGAAGTGCAGCTTCTGATTTCATCATAAACGAAATCAATAAATATGTTGAACACGGCTACAAAGAAGTCATATTAACAGGCATACATATCGGGCTTTGGGGCAAAGAATTTGACAAAGAAATTTTGGACCTATTAAAAGAAATTGAAGTCAAAACAAAAATTCCTAGATACCGTTTAGGCTCTTTAAACCCGCACGAAATTACGCCAGAGCTTTTGAACTTTCTTCAATCAAGTGAAAAATTTTGTCCACATTTTCATTTATCTTTGCAATCTGCTTGCAATAAGACTTTAAAAAGAATGAACAGGCATTATAGCGTAGAATTTTATCTTGACCAAATTGAAGATATTGTTTCCAGATTTGAGCGTCCTTTTTTGGGAAGCGACATTATTGCTGGCTTTGTTGGCGAAACAGACGAAGATTTTGCAACAACAGTTGAAAATCTTAAAAAATCAAAGCTTAGCCAAATTCATACTTTCCCTTATTCTATAAGAAAAGGAACTATCGCAGAAAAAATGGAAGGACATTTGCCAGACAAAATTAAAGACGAAAGAGCAACGATTATCAAAAAGATTTCTGCTGAAAAATATCAAGAATTTGTAAATTCTAATATTGGCAAGGAGGCAGAAGTTTTAATCGAAAAAAGACCGGACAAGAGTGGCAAATTCAAAGGCGTTACAAGAAATTACTTGACGGTATTGTTAGATGATGGTGAATTTAATACTTTGAAAAATGTTGTGATTGAAAAGGACATGATAAAAAAATAAATTTTACAAAAATGTATTTTTCATGATATCATATATAAATATTGGAGTACGAAATTATGATTACAATAAAAGATGTTGAACACGTTGCAAAATTGGCACGTTTAGAATTAACAGAAGAAGAAAAAGAAAAATTTACAAAACAACTAGGTGATGTTTTGAAACACGTTGACGCAATGAACGAAGTTGACACCTCTGATGTTGAGCCAATGGCACACGCTATTGATTTTGTAAATGTTATGAGAGAAGACAAAGTTTATTATGAACAAACAAAAGAAGAACTGATGAAGAACGCCCCTGATGAAGAAAACGGGTTCTTTAGAGTTCCAAAAATTAATTAGTAAAAGAGGGGTTACTACCCCTCTTTTTTTATTGGGTTAAATTATTATATTAAGGAGTTCAACTATGACAAAATATATTTTTATCACAGGTGGTGTAGTAAGTTCTTTGGGCAAAGGAATTATTGGCGCCTCTTTGGGAAAACTTTTGCGTGCAAGAGGTTTTTCTGTTGCTATTCAAAAATTTGACCCTTACATAAACGTTGACCCAGGGACTATGAGTCCCTTTCAACACGGCGAAGTTTTTGTAACTGACGATGGCGCAGAAACCGACTTAGATTTGGGTCACTACGAAAGATTTATTGACACAAATTTCTCTCAACTCAGTAATGTAACCTCTGGAAGTGTATATCAAACTGTTATTAAAAAAGAACGTAGGGGCGATTATTTAGGTGCAACAGTTCAAGTAATTCCACACATTACGAATGAAATTAAATCAAGATTAGTTAAGGCTCAAAAGTTTTTCAAACCGGATTTTCAAATCATAGAAATTGGTGGAACGATTGGTGACATTGAGAGTTTGCCATTTATTGAATCAATTAGACAATTCAAAGCAGAAGCTGGTATTGGAAACGCTATTAATATTCACTGTACACTTCTTCCATATTTGCCAACTTCTGGGGAATTAAAAACAAAACCTTCTCAACACAGTGTAAACCTTTTGAGAAGCTACGGTTTGCAACCAGAAATTTTGGTTTGTAGAACTTCAAAACCAATTCCAAAAACTGAAAAAGACAAATTGGCACTTTTCTGTTCTGTTGCAAAAGAGGCAGTTATTGAATGCCGTGACATGAAAAGTATTTACGAAGTACCTTTGGCATTAGAGGCACAAAATTTTGCAGATGTTGTTTTGAAGCTTCTTCAAGTTCCATCAAGAGAGGCCGATTTAACCAGATGGCAAGAGTTGGTGGAAAGAATTAATCACCCGCAAGGAACTATCAAAATTGCGATTGCTGGAAAGTATACAAAACTTTCTGATGCTTACATTTCTGTTGTGGAATCAATTAAACATGCGGGATATGCTGACAATGTTAAAACCGAAATCAAATGGATAAATTCCGAGGACTGCGTTGACGCACAAGCTTGTAAAGAACTTATGAAAGACGTTGACGGCGTTATTGTTCCTGGAGGTTTCGGTATTAGAGGGATTGAAGGCAAGTTGAATGTTATTAAGTATGCAAGAGAAAATAACGTACCGTTCTTGGGAATTTGCCTAGGTATGCAGTGTGCAGTCATTGAATATGCAAGAAATGTTGCAGGTTTAAAGGGGGCAAACTCTACTGAATTTGATGAAAATGCACAAATTCCAGTTATTGACTTGATGCTTGAACAAAAGAATGTAAAAGGTTATGGCGGCACAATGAGATTGGGTGCTTACGATTGCCATATTAAAAAAGGCACAAAGGCACACGAAGTGTATGGCGCAAACAAAATCTCTGAACGTCATAGACATAGATATGAAGTGAACACTGAATATATTGAAGACTTGAAGAAGGCTGGCTTGGTATTTTCTGGTATGTCACCAGATGGCATGTTGTCAGAAATTGTGGAATTGCCAAATCTAGATTGGTTTGTCGCATGCCAGTTCCACCCAGAGTTTAAATCACGTCCAGAACGCCCACACCCGTTGTTTAAAGGCTTGATTGATGCGGTAGTTAAGCAAAAGGGATAGTAATTCTCTATTTGAGGGCGTTACTTATAAGCTTTCAAAAATAAAGGGTTCAATTATTGAAATTGAACCCTTTATTAATTGCTTTATTAATCGTGTAAAAAGTACACTATTTGTTGTGCGAGATTTGCTCTAAATAAAAGTAAAAGCGATAATTACTAAATTATCGCTAAATTATGTGTGTGTATTATAGATTTTTCTTTTTTAATGCTTATGCAATCGCACTAAATTGTTTTTGTTCAGTTTGTTGAGCTTGGTCATTTTCACGAATCATATTGAAAGTTCTATACAATTTGTAACCTAAAGCCTTTAATGGGTTTGAACTTACTGAATCTGCATTTTGTGCGAACTCTTGACTATGTTGAAATTTTACTGAAGCGTTTGGATCTCTTAACATCAAGATTGCGTTTTGAGAACCCAAATCTCTAGTCATATATTTATTATTAGAATTTTCTTTGAAATTTACATTTGATATTTTAGTAATTTGCATTTTCTTCACCTCTGTGAACTTTCTGTTAATTAAGTGTTTGTTTTACACTTCATTTAACAATTTCATTATGCTACATATTAAATAAAAAGTCAAGAGGTTTGTTCTCTTTTTGTAAACTTTTGTGAAATTCAATAAAATCAAGCGTTTAGACATAAAATGTCAAAAATACACTTAAAAATTACCCAACTGGGTATTAGCCATTCGGTGTATTTTTTACACTTTTTAAAAAGCATGCTCCATTTGGAATTTTATTTGAGGATTTATATTGTACAGATTTAAAATAATAGTTAATAAAAGGCTGGATTCTTCAGCCTAATCGGCTTCAGAATGACCCTAGACTTGCTTGTTAGGCGTTTCGTCCCTCCTCTTCCAACCTGTAGTTCTACTTTGAGAAAGACCTTGCACCATAAACCTAACTAGTAACCCCACTTATGTCTTTCGACCGTACTCTCTTTTCTTTTTGCTTACTTGCTTGGTTGCTCGCAATAAACGTGTCTTCGCCTAAACAATTTCAAAACGGAGTTTTTCATTGTTTAGGGCTTCGCACTCTGCTCGCAATCCGTTTTTCTTTTCAGCAAATACACTCCTTCCAACCTGTAGTCCTACTTTGAGAAAGACCCTGCACCATAAACCCAACTAGTAACCCCACTTATGTCTTTCGACAATATATTCTTTTCTTTTTGCTTACTTTTTCTTTTCAGTAAAGAAAAAGTAAGTGCAATTTTCTCAAAAATTTGTTAAAATAGATATACAGTTTAGGAGGGTTTATATGTCAATAGAAGATGCTTTGGTAATGATTTTGGCTGGTGGTGAGGGGAAGAGGCTTTTCCCATTGACTCAAGACAGAGCAAAGCCTGCAGTTCCGTTTGGTGGCAGGTACAGAATCATCGACTTTGTTTTGAACAACTTTATCAATTCGGGCTTTTTTAAGATAAAAGTTTTGACACAATACAAGTCAGATTCTTTGAACAAACACATCTCAAAGGGTTGGGTTTTGTCACCGTTTTTAAACCAGTATGTTGATTTAGTTCCTGCACAAATGAGAACGGGCGGTGCGTGGTATCAGGGCACAGCAGACGCTGTTTATCAAAATATTTTTCATATAAATGATGAAGAGCCTGACTATGTGTGTGTATTTGGTGGTGACCATATTTATAAAATGGACGTTGGTCAAATGCTAGACTTCCATAAGGAAAGGGGTGCTGATTTAACGATTTCTGCTATTCCTATACCGATTGAGGAGGCGCATGAGTTTGGTATTATTGAGGTTGATGAAAATTGGCGTTTAACTGGTTTTGTAGAAAAACCTCAAACACCACCTAAAGCTATGCCAAACAACCCAAATATGTGCTTGGCATCTATGGGTAATTATATTTTTAATAAAAAAATCTTGGTTGACGCTTTGGAGGAGGATTCAAAGATTGAAAATTCTAACCATGACTTTGGCAAGAACGTTATTCCTATGTTGTTAAATCAGGGTAAGAATATTTTTATTTATAATTTCCATGAAAATTATTTTGCGGGAATTACTGAGAAGGAAAAAGGATATTGGCGAGATGTTGGTTGTATAGATGCTTATTGGCAAGCGAATATGGACTTGCTAGATTATGAGCCAGAATTGAACTTGTATTCAAAGGAATGGCCTATTAGAACGTTTAATTATAACTATCCACCAGCTAAATTTATTTGGCAACAGGGTGATAGAGTTGGTATGGCTACAAATTCAATGGTTTCAGAAGGTTGTATTGTATCTGGTGGTATGCTTTCAAGATGTGTACTTTCTCCAAAGGTAAAAATTAATAGTTATTCACAGGTTTCTGATAGCATATTGATGGAAAATGTAAATATAGGGCGATATTCTGAAATTAGAAAAGCTATTATTGATAAAAATGTTGATGTTCCGCCATATACGAAGATTGGTGTTGACCGTGAAGCAGATATTGCACGAGGTTTTTATGTTTCAGAAGGCGGTGTGACGGTTGTACCGAAGAATGCGAGATTGTAACTTAATTTGGAGCGTGGTTTTAGTGCCATGCTCCATTTTATAGTAAAATTAATTCTAAAGAGCTATATAAAATCAAGGCTTAAAAGTTTAAAATGGACTTATAGATATTAAAGAAAGTGTGTGAGATTATGATTCAACCTGTAAATGCCTTAGCTCCTAAGGCTTCATTTAAGGGGGCATATTCGGAATTTAAAAATCCAGTGAACAGACGTACTGAGAAACGTTTGGCAATTCTTAATGCTGGTGGTATCTCGGTTGCAATGGGAGCAGTCACAACGGCTATAGCAAGGAGTTACACCTCCTCTTGGAAACATGCTGGCTGGTTTGGCTTGGGCGCAGCTGCTGTTACTATGATGTTCGTTTGTCCTAGATTTATGTACAAATCTGGCATTAATTCTTATGCAAAAGAAAAAGAAATGGACGTTTTTACTAAAGAGAAAGAAGTTCAGAAAAAACTTTTGAACGATGTTGACGACGCTATTGAACATCATAGCGAAGATTTGCACGACAAACTGGAGAATTATTCTAAGACAAAAACAACTGATGATAAGCAAACAAATAAAACAATGAAAATAAGATTGGCTTAAAATTAAATTTTAGTTATAGGTGTATTTTTACCTATGCCAAATCCTTCTTTTGCAATATTAAATAATGCACAACCTGCGACTCCCCAAGCACCGATTTTAGACATTGTACCTTTTGTTGCTAAGGCTAAACTTGAAAAAGTAACTGCAAGAAGGTTGTTGCCGAGCGTGTTTAAAAAGCCTTTAGCAAAACCTTTAACATTGCCTATGATAGAGAATAATGGGTTGTTCATGCGCAGTTCTGCAATTTTCTTTTGCATAGCGCCATTAACAGAACTCTCATCGGATAAAGTTCTTGTTGAAAGATGAACTTTTTCAAAATGATCAGCACTTGCCATTTGAGAAACTCTTTCTGCATTTTTTGTTGCAACAGAGTATGCATCATACAAAATTGCACTCATTCCTACGGCGCCAACCGTTTTGCATGCTATATTAGAAATCGTTCCCATTTTTATTGTCCTTTAATTTGTTCCTGAGAATTATCATTTTTTGCCGCAGGATTTGGAATGTTTTTTATTTCAGTTCCACCTGACATCTTTAATAAAATATCTGCAGCTTGAAGTACATCTTCTTTATCTGCGCTTGGATTGTTTTGGATATTATGAAGCAATTCAACTGTGTAATCATTGCCACTAGCTAATTGAGAGGCAAATGCACTTAAAGCTGCAACTCTAATCAATTTTGATGGGTCTTGTAGCATTTTGTTAAGTAATGCGTTCAAGGCTGCGTCATTGTAACGCTCTTTGTCTTCATCTAATCTCATCAAAATTTCTTTTGATGCCATTAAACGAATTTCGTCATTCGGATTGTTTAAGTAATTTTCTAATGATTTTATATAGTCATCTGTCAAAGCTACTACTCTTTTTTGCGTACTATTTTTTTTGTCAGCTTTCAATTGTGCATCACGAGCGTCTAAATCATTAATAATCCCGTTAGATTTGCTAAAATCTTGTTTTTCGTTCTTGTCTTCGCCTGTATCATAATGCTTCAATGCAGTGCCATCTGTTGTATCAGTATCTGCTTCTGTTGTTTGTGCAGTATCCGTTGAAGAATTAGGTTTTTTAATATTTTCTAATTCTTTATTAATTGCGTCTAAATCTTCTTTGCTTACTTGGTTTAAATTATTCTCAGCAGTTTTTGTTTTACCAGCTTCGTTTTCATCTGCTGCAATATTTCCATGAGCTTTATCGTTTGCTTGATAGTTGTAATTGTTTAAATAATATTGCGCTGGATATGCCTGAAATCCGTTTGGTTGTTGAGCCATTTGAGGGTTAGTTGCATAACCATAAATTTCTCTTTGATTATTTTGTCCAATTTGGGCTTGTGGAACTTGATAAATTCCTTGAGTGGCGTCTTGATAAGCTTGTACAGGAGAACCTTGCAATGCTCCTGCATTGCAACCGCCTTTTCCATTGCCTAAATTAACGGCTGGGTTTGTTATTTGTATTGTTACACCTGAATAATTTGATTGCGGATTAATCATAGGATTTGTCATAGCACATTTCACCTTTTTTACACATCTTATATATATAAAGTTAAGTAGAAAGCAAAAATTGCCAGATTTCAATATTTTTGTTACGATATGTAAAGAGGTTTTTATGGGATATAAAATTTTAGATTGTACTTTGCGAGATGGTGCTTATGTTGTAGATTCAAAATTCGGAGAAAAGCGAATTTGCGACATCATAACTACATTAGAAAACTCTAAAATTGATATAATAGAATGCGGTTGGTTGAGAAATTGTGTGCATGAAAAAAATTCTGTTTTATATAAAGTTCCTGAAGATGCGAAAAGTTATTTAGAAGGTGTTAAATCGCAATTCTCGTTAATGTTTGATTACGGGCGATACGAAGTTAGCCAATTGCCTCAAAATAGCGGTTTAATTGATATTATAAGAATTGCTTTTTATAAAAAAAGCCTTGATGAAATTTCTTTTGTTGCAGAAGAGGTTAAAAACAAAGGCTACAAAGTGTTTTTACAAGCTTCTAATGTCAAAGATTATTCAAAAAATGATTTGGTAAAACTTTGTAAGAGAGCAAATTTCATTGGCGTAGACGCTTGCTACATGGTAGATTCGTTTGGTTCAATGTTTCCAGAAGACATGGACATTATTTTACCACTTTTTGAAGAAACGCTTAATGATGGAATTGAGCTAGGTTTTCATTCTCACAACAATATTCAGTTATCATTTGCTTTGAGCATGAAATTTATTAACTCTGCAAAACGTGATATTATCATTGATTCGACATTACAAGGCATTGGAAGAGGTGCTGGAAATACTAAAACAGAGCTTTTGTTGGAATATTTAAACAGATACAAAAATTGCGCATATAATGTTGATGCGATTTGGAAATCACTTGACAATAAACTTCTGCCCTTCCCCAATTGGGAATACACGGCAGAGAAGGGTTTTAGAGGAATAAATAACATTCACCCATAAAGTTTGAATTGTTGTTGAGCAGGTATACGACAGTTAATATAAAATCAAGGCAAAAACTCAACCCAATTAGCACATCACAATCCACAACAATTTTCGCATTTGACGTCCTGCAAAAATCCCAAGCATTGCAAAAAAGATATCATAAAAAACTTGTATTCCGCTTTGAGAAAGTATCCAGCTTGTAACCAAGTCCATTGGTGCGTGGCGCAAAGTTGCGATAAAAAACATGTATAAAATTCCAAGAACGTGAATAATTAAAACACCAATAAAAGAAATTAAAAATATTCTTAAAATATCAGTTTTACCTTTTAATAAGGTACCTGCAAAAAATATTGCAGGAAGAAATGCCAAAATATACCCAAAACCATATTCAAAAAAGTAGCTAATTCCACCACCCAAAGCAAAAATTGGGAATATTAAGCCTAAAAATATATACATAAGAATAGCCAATAAGCCAAATTTTCTTCCCATTAATGCAACGATAAAGAATACAACCGGAATTTGTGGTATATATTTATAACTCTTAATAAAATGGTGTAAAATTGCGTTTTCATTAGTTTCAACAGCCAAAAAGCTCAACGAATCAAAGGGTATATATGGGTGTTTTAGTGTAACTTGTGTAAAAGTTGCAACGATAATCAAAAGTACGCACATTGCAGTCAACACCAAAGTCCCTACCGTAATTCTGATAGGTTCGCCTTTATATTTAAAACTGTTTATCTGTTTTGCGACTCTTTTGCTCATTTTATTTCAATCAAGGTTTTCAACTTGTCTACATTTTCTTGGTATTTTATTTTAAATTTATCGTAAAAAACATTTTCAGTCCACATAATCAAAGCATCTTCATTATTATCTTGATAATACCCTTTTCTT
The DNA here is from genome assembly GCA_934757275.1 of uncultured Candidatus Melainabacteria bacterium. Classification (GTDB taxonomy): domain Bacteria; phylum Cyanobacteriota; class Vampirovibrionia; order Gastranaerophilales; family Gastranaerophilaceae; genus CAG-196. The sequence continues at coordinate 154,621 of CAKVLN010000001.1, read as the reverse complement.
GTGCCTAATGACTGAAAACCATATTTTTCGTACAATCCAATTGCAGGCTTATTAGAAACTCTAACCTCTAAAGTCAAATATTTAACATTGTCTTTATAACAATCTTCAATGATTTGATAAATCATAGCCTCTGCAATATGGTTTCTCAAATAATCTTTTTTAACTGCAATTGTAGTAATATGTCCTTCATCAATTATATGCCAAGTCCCTGCATAGCCAACAATTTCGTTGTCAGAGGTCTTTGCAACATAATATTTTGCGAGATTATTAGCCATCTCATCATAGAAAGACGATTTTGCCCAGTGATGCTTGCCATAAGCTTCTTCTTCAATAGCTACAACGGCGTCCACATCTTCCTTTTCCATTTTGGTGATAATAATTTCAGATAATTTTGTTATGGACATATACTTTCCCAATCAATATCGTCTTCTGTTTCTTCCCCAGGTTCTACAATATGTTCGCCATCTTCCAACATAAGCATTAAAGAAAGTCGAAGTTGTTTTTTATAATTCTCTAAAGCTTTTTCTCTAGTTTTCGCACAAAAAGCAAAACTCGGAATTTCCTTTATCTCAATGTAGTGATAAGGATTGCCGTTGAAGTCTAAATCAGTACCCTCTATTAGCGTCCAATCAAGGTTCATATAATAATCTAAATCTTTATTAGTCATCTAAAGACCTTTCGCTCAATGGTTGATTAACCATAATTCCTTCACCACCGATTACATCAGCTTGTTTGCCGTTTATGTACAAATAAACTGGCAAATTAGTATTTGCCTTTGCAGTTTTTATAACCTGCATAACTCTTGTGCAAGTACTTTCTGCGCCTCCTCCACTTTCAAAAGCAGAAGATAAATCAATCATTATACTTCCTTCGCCTTCTCTAACTGATAAGATTTTTGTGCCAGAAGGAATTTCAGAAGTAAAACCTTTTGATTTTTCCCATTTTGATGGAGCAGAAACAAGTTCTTTTATCGCATAAGCAAAGCAAGATTTTTCTTGCGCCGTGTCACATTTACGTTCAAGAGAACGCATTTTACCGTTTGCATCTGTCACGAAAATTTTGACAGACTTAACACTATGTTTCTTTGGCGTTTCAACAGGAGTTTCTGCTGGAGTTGTAGTTGTAATTTCCTCCAAAACTTCTGGTGGTAATTCGCTATTGTTATCTTCATGGTTAAAAGATGGCAAAATTGGCATACCTTCACTTGCAAAAAATGAAAAGTAAATATACGCCGCAGAAATTGCAATAAGAATGAACAGACCCAGTTTTTGAGAAAAATTCATAGACTACTCTCCTTTTACAAATATTTTACCATCAACTCGGATATTGTTGTCAACAATTTTTACATTCTCAATATTTGCCTTACATTCTTTTGATTCAAGCAACATCATTGTAAATTCTAATGGGTTCAACAAGTTCAACATATTAGCGACTTTGTTTAAAGAAATTTTACCATAAGCGCTATCTAAATTTACATTTACTGCTTTAATTTTCCCGTTTTTAACTTCAAAATCAGAAGATGCAACAAATACTTTATCTTTTGGTGATGGTGCGATTGGGAAATTATAAGAAGTCAAAATATAAAACTTGTTATCAAGAATCTTTGTTTTTACACCTTTTACTTGAAACATTGGATATGCTAAAGAATTTATATTATTTATTACCGCTTTGTAATTTCCGTTTTCAAGAGCCTTATTCAAGCTTGCCTCTGACAATAACATATCGTAAGCGTAGGTCATATCAGACTTGAACACAATCGGATTTTTTGTGTAATCAACATAGTTGTAATCAGAAAGTGATTTTAGATGCACATAAGGAATTGTAATCTCATCTACATTCACATCTTTGCCCGTAAGTTCAAGTTCTTTAAAAATGCCTTTTTTCATACTAGCAAGCGTGTATCCAGAAAATTTAACTTTAAACTTTGCTCCTGTTTCTTTCTTTAGAGAACTCTTGATTGCATGTTCAACAAAACTTTCCGCAATCGGGTTCATTATTGCAACGTGTTTGCTATTTTTCAAATAGTCTTCTGAAAACTTGTCTGTTGCAAAAGTCGCTCCGCAAGATAAACCTAGCAAAATAACTAATGATAAAAACTTTTTCATAATAACTTCCTTTTTTAATGTTAGTACTGGCTGTTAAAAGCCAGCCCACATCTTAAACTGACGCCATTTTTTCTTGAAGTGTATGTGCAGATTCTTCATAACCTGCTCTACCCATCAAAGCGTAAGTATAATTTTTTGCTTGTTCAACTCCAGGTTGGTTGAACGTATTAATATTGTATAATTCGCCAGCAATAGCCGTTTGAACTTCTAGCATATAAAGCAATTGAGCTACGTTGTATTCATCAATTCTTTCCAATGAAATTGTCATTGTTGGACGAGAATAATCGGCTAGTGCAATTCTTGTTGAATCAGCTTCGGCGTTAATTAAATCATTAATTGTTTTTCCGCCTAGATAGCCAATACCTGTGTATTCAAAAATTTGTGGAATTTCTAATTTTGTATCAAAATTTTCAACACGAATAAACGTAATAACCTTGTTATTTGGACCTTCGTTGTACAACTGAATTTGTGAGTGCTGGTCAGTCGCACCAACTGCCTTAACTGGAGTTGGACCTATATTAACCTTTTCACCTGCGTTGTTGTATTCTTTGCCAAGAGATTCAGCCCACAATTGAACGTACCAATCAGAAACGTATTTAAGTCTAGTTGAATATGGCATCATAACTGAAATATTTTTGCCTTTTTCTGTATCCAGAAGGTATTGGATTAAAGCACCTTGAGCCGCAATATTTTGATGAATGTCAGTATTTTTTAGGGCTAAGTCCATATCTTTGATACCATTCATAATTTGATCAATATCAAGTCCTACAAGCGCAAATGGCACTAAGCCTACTGCTGAAAATACTGAAAATCTTCCACCAACATCATCTGGAACAACAAATGTTTTGTATCCTTCTTGGTCAGCAAGTTGTCTTAAAACGCCCATTTTTTTGTCGGTTGTTGCTACAATATTTCTTCTATAATTATCACCTAGTTCTTTTTCTAAACGATCTTTAATAATCATGTATTGTGACATTGTTTCGGCGGTCGAGCCTGATTTTGTAATTACATTAACCAAAGTTTTTTTCAAATCAAGAATATCTAAAAGTCCATTCATTGTATCAGGGTCGATGTTGTCTAAGAAGAAAATTCTTGGCAAACCGTTTCTTTGTTCTGGAGTTAAAAGATTCCAATAAGGTTTGAGTAAAGCTTCTGTAACTGCTAAACCGCCTAGTGCAGAGCCACCAATACCTAGCACTAGAATATTATCAAACCTTCCTTCAACCATTGATGCAAATTCTTTAACATACCAAACAGTTTCTTCATTGTAACCCAAATTCAACCATTGCAACCATTGTCCTGGTTTGTCTTTACGTTGGTTCAGACTTTTGATTATATCAGATATTTGTTGTTTGTAGTTTTCAAATTTCTCATACAAGTTCAAGCCGTTTTCTTCGCCGACAATAGCGGAATCAACGTTTCTGCAATTTAATTTAAGCATCAACAGTCCTTTCTATAATTTAACACCCTTACTTAAATTGTACTATTAACAATTAATTTTTCAACCAAAGTTGAAAGGTGAAGGAAATGTGGGAGGGGATTTACAAAAAGTTTTCGAGAGTGGGGATATTTTAAAGTGAATAGGTCAATAGGTGAATGAGTGAATAAGTTCGTATTAAATATTTTTTTGTTTTTATGCGTTTAATAGATGTAGAAACGTAGGTCAGGCACTGCCTGACAAAAGAAACTTTTATAACACCCTTTCCCGCCTTCGGCACCCTCCCCAGGTCAAATTACTAAAGGGGAGGGGGCTAAAGACGTTCAATTAGCGCATTTCACGCCGTGAGCATGTGGCGATTAGCCACGATAGCGAACGCAAGAGTGCAGGCTCTGCCTGCTAGAAAAAACAACCGTAAGGTTGTAGGAAACAGAAGCGTGCTTTCTCTTTCTTTTGGTACTTTTGGGGTAAATAAAACCGACTTGTAGTCACAATACCAGTTTGGAAGTGAAGTAAAAAATCTTTACCTCGCAACAAAAGAGAAAGAAAAGTACACAAAAAAGACATAAAAAACAATTCTTAAACAAGAATTGTCTTTTTATACTATTCCATTTTTGGGCAATAAGCATTACAATACTTATTATGGAAAACCTATTAGAGATAAAAAATCTTGACTTGTTTTTGGGCAAATATCAAGCTTTGTACGGTGTAAATCTTTCTTTAAAACAAGGAATTATGCATGCTCTTGTTGGCGAATCTGGCTGCGGAAAAACAATGACCGCTATGTCAATTATGCGACTTTTACCTAAGAGTGCTGAAATCAGAAACGGCGAAATATTTTTCAAAAACGAAAATTTGCTTGAATACAAAGAAAAGCAAATGAGAGATTTGCGTGGTAACAAAATCGCTCTAATTCCACAAGACCCGATGACATCGCTTAATCCGCTTTACACGGTTGGAAATCAGCTTATTGAGGCTATACGTGCACATAACAAGGTAAGTGAACATCAAGCCTTGAGAAAAGCAAAAGAGGTTTTGGACTTAGTCAAAATTCCTGATATAGATAGCAAGCTGAATTTTTATCCACATGAATTTTCTGGCGGCATGAAACAAAGAATAATTATCGCAATGGCACTTGCTTGCAATGCAGAATTAATTATTGCAGACGAGCCAACAACAGCGCTTGACGTTACTATTCAAAAACAAATTATGGACTTGATTGATGAGATTAAACGAGAATTTAAGACTACAATTTTGTTAATTTCGCATGATTTGGCACTTGTAAGTAATTATGCGGATAATATTTCGGTAATGTATGCTGGACATATTGTTGAAGAAGCACCTGCGCAAGAGTTTTTCAAGAAACCAAAACACCCGTATTCGATTGCACTTTTGAACTCTTTGCCAGACAAAAACCCTGCTTTAAAACTTAAAACGATTGAGGGTGCACCTCCTAGCATTCAGGAAGAGATTTTTGGTTGCAAGTTTCACCCACGATGTGAATTTTTTAGAGCTGGAATTTGTGACAAACAAGAGCCGAAGTTGGTTGAGAAATCAATTTATCATTGTTCGGCATGTTTTATGAATTTATAATTTGAAGGAGAAGATTTAATATGGATATAAAATATTTAGGACATAGTGCATTTGAAATAACTACAAAAGGTAAGAAAATCTTAATAGACCCATTTTTAGTAGCCTCGCCTGATTATAAAGCTGAAAACATTTATGATATTTTCGTAACTCACGCACATGGCGACCATTTGGGAAGTGCAATTGAGATTTCTAAAGAAACTGGCGCACCAATTACCGCCGTTTATGAGTTGGCTAATTATTGTGCAAAAAAAGGGGCGAGAACTATTGATATGGGGCTTGGTGCGTGGCGAGATTATAGCTGGGGAAAAGCTATATTAGTACCAGCTTTCCATTCTAGCACAACACCAGATGGTGTTCATGGCGGTTGTCCTTGCGGTTTTGTCTTCCAGATTGAAGGTCAAACAATTTACCATGCTGGTGATACTTGCCTAAACACTGAAATGAAAATGATTGGCGAAATGTATGAACCTGATATTGCAATGCTCCCAATCGGCGGTAAATATACAATGGATATAGAACACGCAGTTAAAGCTTCTGAATGGCTGGGTGTAAGTGAAGTTATACCAATGCACTACAACACATTTGATGCAATTAGTGTTGATATATCAGAATTTGAACGACAAATTAGAGAAGTTGGAAAAGTTCCTAGAATTTTGGCAATTGGCGGATAGAAGTTTTGTCGTATTCAATAAAAGTTGAACACAATCTACGAGAAACCACCTCAAACAACTCGTTCTTAACCTGCACCAGCAAGTTGTCCGAGTTGTAAAAGCTGGTTTACAGTTTCTTCGTAATCAATCTTGTCTTCGGTTGATTGTTTCAAAAAACCATTAATATCGCCCATCATTGCAATTGCTTTGTCACACATCGGGTCAGAGCCTTTAACGTAGGCTCCAATATTAATCAAATCTTCGTTCTTTTTGTGTACGGCTAGAAGATTTCTTAAAACACCTGCTGCTTGACGGTGTTCTTTTGTTGTAACATCACCCATAACACGGCTCAACGATTGCAGCACATCAACTGCTGGGTAATGGTTTTTGTGCGCCAAATCTCTTGAAAGCATTATGTGACCGTCTAAAATACTTCTTGCAGTATCTGAAATAGGCTCGTTAAAATCGTCACCTTCTACCAAAACGGTGTAAAGCCCTGTAATTGTGCCAATTTCATTTGTTCCAGCACGTTCCATTAATTTTGGCATAATTGCAAATACAGAAGGCGTATATCCTCTTGTCGCTGGCGGTTCACCAATTGCAAGTCCCACTTCTCTTTGCGCCATAGCAATACGAGTAACAGAGTCCAGCATAAACAACACGTCCAAACCCTTATCTCTAAAGTACTCGGCAATTGAAGTTGCAACAAACGCTGCTTTGATCTTTACAAGTGAAGGTTGTTCAGAAGTTGCAGCAATTACAATCGAGCGTTTCATACCTTCAGGCCCTAAAATTTCCTCAATAAATTCCTTAACCTCACGTCCACGTTCACCAATTAGAGCAATAACGTTCAAATCTGCGGTCGTATTTTTTGCCATCATACCGATAGTTGTACTTTTACCAACTCCTGAACCAGCAAAAATACCCATTCTTTGCCCTTTTCCAACCGTCATGAAACCATCAATAGAGCGTATGCCTAGTGACAAAGGTTCAGAAATTCTTTTTCTCTTCAAAGGGTTTATTGCCTCTGCCTGTGTAGAACGATATTCAGAAAATCGAATTTCACCCAGCGTATCAATTGGATTGCCCAAACCATCTAGAACTCTACCTATGAGCTGATTACCAACTCCTATCTTCATAGCTCCGCCAGTATTTACAACCAATGCCCCTGGGTGGATACCATCTGGTGACGCAAGTGGCATCAATAAAATTTTATCTCTCTTAAAGCCTACAACCTCAGCCATTGTTGGTTTATCGTTGTAGTCATTATAGATATAGCACAAATCACCAATTGAAGATTTTGGGCCATCAGATTCAATCGTAAGTCCTATAATTTCAGTAATCTTACCGATTTCTTTAATGGTTTTTGCGTTTTTAATAATGTTTAAGTACTTCTCTTTATTCCAACTCATTTCCAGCACCCGTAAGCATTTTATGAGCAATTTCTGCAATCTGAGAGGAAACTCGTGAATCTAATCTAATATCAGGGGTTTCAACAATTACGCCATCAGAAGATAATGAATTATCTTCAACTATTCTTAGGTTTTGAAGAGTTGGAAATTCACCTCTAAAGCTTGTCGCTAGTTTATTAACATTTTCAACAAGTTCTGGATTAACAATAATTGTAATACTTTCTTTGTCGTTCAACTGTTTTATAGCGTCCAGAGTAATTCTATACAAAACCTTATTATCAAATTTTTGGTGACAAACCTTATCAGCAATTGTTATAACCAAATCGACAATATCTTGCGAGGCTGAATCAATAATATTTTTTTTCATATCAAAAGAGCTGCTTGCTAAAGTGTCTAAAGATTTTAAAGCCTCGGAAGCATCATTCTGGAACTTATACAAGCCATCTTGTTCACCCTTTTTAAAGCCTTCCTCGTAAGCTTGATTTTTAATCGCCTCGTACTCTTTTTCAGCCCTCGCTCTAGCATCTTGAATAATTCTTTCTGCCTCTGTGTTTGCAGTTTGAATAACAACTTGAGATTGATTTTGTGCAGAATCAATTATTTGTTGAGCCTTAGCATCAGTTTCAGCAATAATTTGCTGCACTTTTGCCTGCTGCTTTGTTACACGAGTTTGCTCAATCGGTAGCATAAAGCTATCGCCCATTTGAATTTCTTGACCTTTTATTCTATTACTACTCAACTAATTCGTCCTCTACACTAGCACGAGTAATCGTGATTTCACCGCTTGCTTCAAGAGTTCTAATTGCGTTAACAATACCAGTTTGAGCCTCTTGAACTTCTTTTGCTCTAACAGGTCCAAGATATTCCATATCATCTGTAAGCATTTGTTTTGCACGTTCAGACATGTTCTTAAATATTTTATTTTTGATTTCATCTTTTGTACCTTTAAGAGCAAGTGCAAGTTGTTTTGTATCAACTTCTCTAAGCAATCTTTGAATTGCTCTATCATCAAGGATAATAATGTCTTCAAATACGAACATCAAGTCACGAACCTCTTGAGCCATTTCTTGATTTTCTATATCAAGCCATTCCATAATATTCTTTTCTGTTCCACGATCACAACAGTTCAAAATATTTGCTAAAGATTCTACGCCGCCAGCATTTGAAAAATCTTGAACCAACAAAGCTGAAAACTTACGTTCTACAATATCTTCGATTGTTGATAAGATTTCTGGGTTTGTAGGTGTCATATCAGCAATTCGCATTGATACAACCGCTTGAATATCAGGCGGTAAAAATGCTAAAACTTGCGCCGACAATTCTGGTCTAAGATAAGCCAAAATTAACGCTAACAATTGTGGGTTTTCAGAAGAAAAAGTGTTAGCTAATTGTGATGGATCAGCTTCATTTAAAAAATAAAACGGGTTTGTGTTAACCATGGAATTAACTTTTTCTAACAATTTTCCTGCTTCTGATTCACCATAAGTTTGCACCAACAATTGTTTTGCATAACCAACACCACCTTGGGCAATATAGTTTTTTGCCTGAAAAACAGACTTAAATTCTGTTAATACTTCATTTAAGTCTTCATCTGAAACTTTACCTAAATTGGCAATATCCAGAGTGATTTGTTCAAGTAAGTCTTCATCTTTAATATTTTTAAGTATTTCAGAAGCAGTTGCTGGACCTAGCGCAATCAGCAACGCCGCAACCTTTTGGCTCGGACGTGTAATCGTTTTTTTCGCTTCTTCTTTCGCCTTTTTTATTTCTTCAATACCCATCGGTAATTTCCTTGTTTATTATAAGCAAAATGTCTTAAATGCTTTTTCACTAATCCTTAATAAATGATGTAATTAGTTTTGCAGCCTCTTCTGGCGACGCCATTACTGCCTCATTTAATTCATTGATGCTTTGTTCTTTTTGAGATTTAATCTCTTTTTTGCTACTTTCAATTCTTGGCAAGCTTTCGTCAGCTTCCTCTTCTTCGTGAGCTTGCGTTTCTGTTATTTCTTCTGGCATTCTACGTTCTTGTTCTCGGCTATTTGGCAGCTTAGACACAAAGTTCTTTAGAATGAACAAGGCAAAGCAGCCCAACACTAAAACAATAATTAGTGGAATTACAGAAGATGTGATGTAGTACAATGTTTGTTCTTGTTGATACTGTTTAGCAAACTCATCTTGAGCTTGTTTATCAATTGTAGCACCTTCAAATTGTAATCCAGAAACAGAAATTACATCTCCTCTTGAATAATCTACGCCAGACGCTGATAGAACTAAATTTTTAAGTTCCTCTTTTTCTGCTTCAGTTAAAATTTTATTAACCGCCACTGCGATTGAAAGTCTTTTGATTGTTCCAGGGGCGTAAACAACTTGTTTAACCTCTTTTGAAACACTATAATTAACCGCAGTTTTTTGCTTAGAATAATTTAAGTTTCTTTGGTTAACGCCGTTTGGATTAGGCACATTGTTTGGGTTTTCATAAGTTTCTACTTCAGTTTGAGAACTTGTTACAACGCCTTCACCCTTATCATTTACTGGAATATAGCTTTCAATTGTTGATTTTGCAGAATTGAAATCTATATCAGCATTTACTTGAACAGAAACATTGCCTTTACCAACAATTTTTTCTAAAACATCTGAAACTTTTTTCGCAGTATCTTTTTCTAAATTAGCCTTAAAACTTTCCATATCTGTAGAGTTTTTAGAGGTTTCGTCAGAAAGACTGTTACCGTTTTGGTCGGTAATAAATACTTGCTCTGGTGTCATTCTAGGCACTGCGTAAGCTACCAAATTTTTAATAGCTTTAACTTGTGAACTCTTGATTTTATATCCAGGTTCTAAAACCAGAACGACTGATGCAGTTGGCTTAGCATCATTATCGTCAAAAATCGAACGTTCTGGCTCTGCAAGCTGAACTCTTGCATATTTTACACCTTGAATTTTTTCGATTGAACGAGTTAATTCGCCTTGAAAAATTCTTTGCTTAGTCAACTTGTTTTTAAAGTCTGTAGAGCCTAATTGCATATCATCAAGCAGCTCAAAACCTGTATCACCATTCTTAATCAAATCGTTTTCGGCAACAAATACACGCATTTCGTCACGAACGTTAGAAGGAACTAAAATAGTCTTATGGTCTTCTGAAACCTTGTAACGATATCCGTTCTTTTTCATATTTTCAACAATGCTAATTGCATTTACTTCATTCAAATCTGAATATAAAACAACCCAATCTGGTTCCATAGCTTTTGACAAGAAGAAAGCCGCTACGGCAATTGTTACAACAATAAGTGCAAGCATGCCCAATTTCTGGTTTCCGTCCAAACCATTCCATAATTTCTTCACATCATTAGCTAGTAGCGCAAAATAATTATTTTCCATGTACTCCCCACGCACAATTACTCAACTATAATCATAACCTAAGATAGAAATCTTTTCAAATTATTAATAAGTGTAAAGTTGATACTTTTCCTCAAAAAAAATGCGCTCAAGATGAGCGCATTATCAAATTTATTTTTCTTCTTTATCAAACAAGTGGCGAACCTTGTATTTAAGCGTTTTCTTTTCCGCCTCAAGAGCCTTTTGTTCTTGAACCGCTTGTTCAATCGTTTCTCCTTCGCTTCCTTCAACAGGGTCTGGAATTGAGTTTACATAATCAACTGCATCTTGATATTGAGTTTCTGTAGCAAGCCATTTGAAAGATTTAATCAAAGTCAAAGGTTTTGCAACATCACCTCTTACAACAAGTTGGAATTTTGTTGCGGAATTATCAACATACTTGTTTGAGAAACTTGGAATTATTGCCATTTCGTCTTCTGGCACCATTTCACAGAAGATTGAAAAGGCTTTTGCAGTAACAACGTTCAAGCTTGCCGCACTGTTGATTAAGTTTGCAGGGTTAATTGCACCAATTGGTCCTAACAAGTTTGAAATCAATGATGCCATTCTTGCACGAACTTTCATATCAGCATAATTTTTCAAGATATCGAAATCACCAAAGATATGCAAGCTCAAAATATTACCTAAAGAAGTAATTGGCTCAATATGGCAAATACCATCTTTGAAAGTCAATTCTCCGCTTAAATCAGAGAAGTGAGTGGTATCAATAGTTGTAAGACCACTGATTACACCGCCTAGTGCAGTTTGGAAGAATTGAGATTCTCTAATATTTTCTGCAATAATCAAGTTTTCAATTTTACCAAATGGTCCAAATTGACCATCTTTAACTGTAAAGTTAACCTTACCGGCCAGACTTTTCACTTGTTCTTCGTAAGTTGCACCTTTTAACGAAATATCAGTGCTGAAACTTGCAGTTCCAGAAAGGGTGTCCTTCATATTTGCAGTATTTAAAAGAGCTTGGTCAACATCAACACCTTGACCGTTAACCTTCACCTTTAAAAGTGTTGTTAACAAGTTCATTGAGATATTACCGTTTACACGTCCTTTAAATACGTTTGTTCTTAAATTTCTTAGATAGAAAATATTTCTAGCCAAAGAAATTCTACCAGTTGTGTTTCTAACATCAATATTGCCAGTAATTATTCTTGCAAAATTGATTGAACCGTTTCTTACAACTACTGGAATATCAGCACTTGCGCTAGAAGAACTAGCGGAACCACTTTGTGGAACATATTTCATAGCTTTATCACTAACGTTCATTAGTTTATCAACATTCAAATATCTTGAAGAAACATCAAGATTTAAGATGTTCAAAACGCTTGAAGGAAGTAAACTAATTGAGCCTTTTGCTTGAATATCAGAGCCATTTAGAAGTAAATCTTGTACGTCAAAATCGGCTTCATGACCTCTAAATTTCAAATCAGCATTTCTTAATGTAAGCAATAATTCTGTAATTGAAAGATTTGTTACATTAAAACCACCTCTCAATCTTGGGCTAGAAGTTTCACCAAAAATGTATGCTTTTCCAGCAACATCAAAATTAGATTTTGGGAAAACATAAATTTTACCGTTCAATGCTTTTGGCATAGTGATTTTTAGAAGGTTAATTCTTTTTCCTGCTATTGTACCATCTAAGCCTAAAACTTCATTTAAGTGAACAATCTCATTGCCTTTTTCGTCAATACTAATAGTTCTTGTGAACAAGCCCGTTTTCTTGATTTTAATTCTATTTGGCTTGAAGTCTACAACTGTTTGCAAAGAAGTATTTGCACCGCTTACATTTAAAAAATCTACTGGTGTAATAAAGTTAGATTTGTCTGCAAGAGCTTGTGCAAAAAGAGTTTGCTTATGTTTGTTTCCATCAAAAGTTACTTTTACTGGAATTGTGCCATTTGAATGAATGTATGGCTTAAATTCACGGCCAATAAGTTTAATCAAATCATCGGTGTGAATATTTCCGTAAGTTGTAAAACTCAAAGATTTCAACTTATTATAATCAATAATACTACCTGCATAGTTCAAAGTAGATTTGTCATTAAACAAAATCTTGTTTTCACCGATTGTAATATTATTTTCTGCCAATTCCAAATTGAATTTTGGAACTGCAATTCTTGATTTTGTTTGTGGAATTGATAGCGAGAAATCTGTGTTATCAACTTTTCCTGCCAATTCATTATTTTGTAAGAAAAATTCGCCATTTAAGTTGTTGTTTGCAACCACCATATTTTTGTCTGAGATATTCAAATTGGTAACTGCAAATTTTACACCAGCAACCGCCTCTTTAAGTTTGCCTTTCAAGCCTAAATCAAAAGACGCATTACCAGATTTAAAGTTGTATGCACTTCTAATATCTTTTGGCGCAAAAGCGTTGAACAAGATTGGCAAAGGAATTTTCTTTGCACTGATATTTATATCAGCAACTGATTGTTTATCAATTTTACCATCAACCGTAATTGGGTTATTGCCAATAAGAAGGCTTGAATTTCTTATATCCAATACGTTGTTGTCAAGTTTAACGTTAATATTCGCTTTAGAAATAACATTGCCAATATTACGAACACTTAAACCACCATTTTTAACCAAAATTGAACCAGTAGAAGTCAATTTTTTGAAATTAGTTTTAATATAGCAATCAGCTTGTAAAGTACCTTCTGCTTTTACTTGAGCCAATTCATTATAAATATGCAAAGAATCTAAAAATGCTCTTGATAAAATAATCAAATCATTGAATTTAATCTCTGCAGTTTTAATGCTCATATCCATTCTTGGGTGATGACCATAGTTTAATTTACCCAAAAGTTGAAGATTTTGGTTTTGTGCTGGGAAGATATTTGTATCCAAATCAACAGTTGAACCAAAAGTCTTTGCTCTGAAATAGCTTTCTGGAAGTTTTAAATTACCAACCTTCAAGCTAATATTGTTAATATCAAAATGACCATAAGAAGTTAAATTGTCATTATGATTTCTTATACGCAATTTGGTATCAAGATTTGCTTTCAAATCGTAATTTCTGTACATTGTTACAGGGTTTACGAAAGGAATTTCAATTCTTTCCGCTGGATCATCTTCTGAATCAAGAGAAGGTTCAATTGGCGGAAGGAAAGTATTGATATCAACATTTGCAGTTATATTTTTATTTTCATCACTGAATAATTCTGCATAAGTTTTAACCTTTGCACTCTTTCCATTAAAGTAGCCTAGAACTAATTGTTCGCCGTGCAAATCAAGATAATGTTTTGATTTAAGGTCATTAACTAAAACTTTATAGTTATTAAGTTTTACTGCTGGGACTTTAATTCTTATCCATGTCGGATTGAATTTAAAGCCTTCTGTTTCTGCTTGGACAGTTTGTCGACCTTCTTCTAAAGATTGTTCTTTACCAGCGTTCAACAAATCTTCAACAAGTTTAACCACCTTAAAGTTTTCGTCATTAACAATTTCAAGGTTAACAAAAGGTTTTTCAATTTCACAACAAGAAACTTTTACTGTTAAAAGCAAAAGGCTAGGAAGAGAAATTCTTGTCTTTACACTTTCTGCTGAAAATAAAACTGAATTATCTGGAAGTTTTATAGAAATATTTTCAGCTTTCACACCAGCTCCAAGTAGTGGAGTTGTGATAACTTTTGCATTTTCCAAATTCACATCAAGCTTAGCTTGTTCTTTTGCAAGCTTTTGTACATCTGGAAGATATTGATTTAAGTTAATAACATTTGGCAGGACGAATAAAAAACCTGCATAGGCTAAAATTATTACGCCTAAAGCAATAAAGCCCAAATGTTTGAAAATTTTTTTCATCTACGACTACCTCTTTTTTTTATACTCCCATTTATTTTTTTATTATAAAAAATTTTCACATGTGCGTCAAATATAATAAGGTTTTGACACGAAAAATTATACTATATCTATAGCACTGCATTAAAAATTACACTAGGAGCTTGTTCTGTTTCTTTGTTTCCCCAACCTTTTGCTTTCGCAGAAGTTGTAATATACAATTTCTTTTGTGCACGAGTAATCGCAACATACAAAAGCCTCAAGCTCTCTTCGGAATTAAATTCTTTAAGTTCTAATTCTGATTTTCTATTATATTTAGGGTTAAAGCTTTTTACCTCTTCCATAAATAAAGAGGATTTTTTTAAGCTTGCCTGCTCAACATCAATTGAAAGATTTTTTTCCGCCATTTCTGGCAAGAACACATATTCAAACTCATCGCCTTTTGATTTATGCAAAGTCATAATTTGCACTTTGCCACGCATAGCATCTTTGTCCTCTTCTTCAGAGAAAAATTTAAAACCACTCAAGGAAGGTTTCTTAGAAAGTTCTTCCAATCTTTGTAAAGTTAAATCAAATTTGCCACTCGCATTTAAACGCTTAACAAGTGTTGCAATCAAATACACGTTAGATTTTTCAATATCGCTAGTGTAATAAAAAAGCCCAATTCTAATTACTAATTCTTCTAAAGGTAAAGTTGAAGAATTTAGCCAATATTGCATATCCCACAAGAATTGTGAAAGGCTTGCCGATTCAATTTCATCACCACTTTTTTCAATAAATGGAGTTTCAGAATTTCTTATCTCTAATTGCAACCTTTGTCGATAAAAGCCTAGTCCTGAAAGACTTTCATACGTTTCAGCTAATGTTTCATTGTCAAAAGGTTTTTGAATAAATTTCAATATAGAAAAGATTGTGTTAAATACGCCTTTCTGTCCTAGAGAATCACTTCTTGTAATAGTTTTAAGCCCAGAATCGTTAATAAAATTTGCCCATGTCGCAACTTGATAATTGTTTCTAAGCAAAATTCCAATCGTTGCGTTTTTGTTTCTAGTCAAAATATTTTTGATTTCTTTTAAGACAAAATTCTTTTCAGCAAAAATATTTTCAAAAACTTTTGAATAAATTGCGTTTTCGCTCTCTGGGTTTTTGCCTTTAACTCCCTGCATGTAGCTTGTATAAAAAGCCTTTGGCAAAATTTCATTACCAAAATTTACAAGATTATTAGCTAATGTCATGACATCTTGCGTGCAACGTTGCGAATGATTCATCTCAACCGTCGTATCAGCATTTTTAATAAATGCTCTAAAACCTTCTACATCGGCATTCGAGAAGGTTGTTGTAATTGCTTGATTAATGTCACCGCAGCGAATCAGATTTTTGTGTTTCCCACTCAAAAGCCCAATCAAGCGTTGTTGCACGCCAGACGAATCTTGCGCCTCATCTTCTATAATATATTCGCAAATATTTTGATAATGCTCCAAAATGTCAGGATTGTTTTCAAGCAAACGAACTGACATAATCAAAATATCATCATAATCAATAACGTTTGCTTCTCTAAGCTGCGCTTGATATTCCCTAAAAAAGGTCTTGAATTTTTCTATCTTTTTATCGCTAGAAGGTGTATCAATATTGCCTTCTTGGAGTTTTAGAACCGAAATCGCTCTATCAAATTCTTCAATCTCTGTTTTTGTAAATTTCCCAACAATTCCTTTAATAATTCGCATTCTTTGAGTATCGTCACAAATATCAAAATCAGAAGAAAGATTTAATCTTTCGTAGTTAGAATTTTCTTTAATAATTTTTAGTGCAAGCCCGTGAATAGTGCTTATATTAGGTAATAACGTAGAATTAGGACACATATTTTTGATACGTTCTCTAAAATTTCTAGCCGCAGAATCCATATAAGTGAGAACAAAAATATTCGTTGGCACGACACCACGATTAATTAGTTTTATAATCAGAGCCAACAAAATCGTAGTTTTTCCAGCTCCTGGGACTGCAGAAATCGCCATTGAACCACTTTTGTAATTCAATACAGGTTTTTGGTCATCTCTTGGAATAATTTTAAAGATTTTCTTCTCTTCTTCTTGAACGATATCCTCGCCACCAGCAAGATAATCTTCAATTCCACCCAAATTTTCTGCACCAGTTGGGTCAAACAAACTTGAACAAGCCCAAACATGCTCTTTAGCTAGCAACAATAATTTTCTCAAAATTCTTGCTATTTTTTGTTTAGATAAAAAGATATCATCTTCAATTGTATACTCGTCTTTTGTCCAATCTGCCTGCATTACCCATGCATTATACAAAGGACCTGTGTCATTTTTTACCCAATCAGAATGTGAAACGTCTAGCCAGAATTGATACTTTGTTGAAATTTTGTTATCAATAATTTTTTGAGGTGTTGCAATAATTAAATCTTTTTCTTTAATATCTAATGTTGTATTTGGATTTTCTGCAATAATTGAGTTTTCAATTTGAACAACAATTTCTTCTGCACGCTCAATTACATTTTTCCAACCCAAAACACTTTCAAAGTCTTTTAATTGTTTAATAAAGAAATTAAACTTGTTAATCTTATTTTCATCAACATAAGATACAACGGCGTAAAACATTTCATACACTGCGTTTGACAATTTGCATTTGCCGTTAACAACTTTATCTTTTACTTTTTCAAAAGCCTCATAAAATTTTTGGTATTTATCGTTATAATATTCAAGCTCCATCATTGGCAAAAGTCCAGATTGGTTATAAACTTCCAAAATCTTGTGACAATATTTTATAGGAATGCCAACGTATTCAGAAAGAATTACACGCAACTCCATCTCTGAAATTTCAATTTCTAACATCAATTTTAAGATGTTCAAACTCGCCTTGACTAGCGGGTTGTCAATAAGTTTTTCACTGCCAGATAAGAATAATAGATTGCACTTCAAATTTTCTTGTAATGTAAAATGGAGCATGTCATCTTGCAGAGGAGTTATTATTGCAATATCTTTTGGCAGGATATTTTTTTTGAATAAGTTTTGTATCTTTTCAACGGTGTAATCCAGTATTTCTGCACGTTTAGACAGAGAGGTTAATGTAAAATTTTTCAATCTTTCATGCTTATCCTCTAAAATATTTGAGAAAATAATTTCACCTTGTGCGAAATCGTTCCCCTGCGAATGAAAAGAGGAGTTTAGAGAGTGGGGTTGTTCATCAGGGTTAACAACCTCTTCTTGAAAAACTTTTTTTAACTTGTGTTCAATCGAAGTATCTGCACTCAAGTAACCACAACGACTTGAGCCAAGTGAGTCAAAACAAATTAGCCAATCTTTTAATTGTGGTTTTAAATATGTAATAAAATCAAAACACACAGGTGTCATTTCGTCAGCATCATCAACTAAAAGATATTTAATGTTTTTAAAATAATTTGTATGTTTGTATACATGATTAAAAATTAAAATTTGTCTTAAATAATCTAAACTTCTGTTTTTTAGAGTTGATGAAAGGAGTTTTTTTATAATAATGTCAGCATCTTCTGCAAATGCTTCTTTAAGAATTTTTGAACGTTCTTTTACTTCTTCATTTGTTAAGTTATTCTGAACGATTAGAGAATATCTTCTAAAAATTTGGTGAAGAAGAGATTTTTTTGAATTGTAACCTTTTACTTCGACTTTCTTTAAAATATCTTTTAATAAAAACTGCGAAACCTCTAAGCCAACAAGGTTTGGGAGGATAAAATGTTTCTCCGATGGTATTGCATTTTCTATAAAACACCAATTTTCGATAAGAGTATTATAAACAATTGAAGAAAAAGAATGTATGTTTAATTTTTCGATTGCATTAACATTTATTTCTTCAAGAACTTTATTGCTAAATTGTTTTTTTAGAGTTGAGTTTTGAACAAGAACAAGTATTTCTGATGGTTTCACGCCTTCAGAAATAAGCTCTAAATATTTATCGACTAAAACTTTAGTACGAAAATCAACTTTAATAAAATTTAATAACATACTCCTTATGGACTATTTTATCACAAACGCACTTCAAAAGTATTGCCAAACAAGAAAATTTTTACTACAATGGAATAGTAAGTTTTTACAGGCGACACTATTTAAGAAGGAGATTTAAAATGGCAAAAGTTAAAGAAGAAAGAAAAGGTATCCAAGAACAAATTATTGAATCAGCTGGTCAAATTTATAACTACCTTTCAAACAAAGGTGAAGTTTCAATCAATAAAATGAAAAAAGACCTTAGCTTGAATGAAAACTTTGCTGAAATGGGTTTAGGCTGGTTATCAAGAGAAGATAAATTAGAATATACTCAAAAAGCTAAATCAGTAACTGTAAAATTAAGATAGTTCGATTTAACAGAATAGATTTAAAAAGAGGATTGTTTTTTAACAGTCCTCTTTTGTTATTTTTTATTTATTTTATTTGTATTATTTATTTAAAGTTTCTGGATTAATTTGTCCGTAATATTCAACAGGAATATAGATATCAGTTGAATCTGTTGTAAAAACTTTCGCATCTTTTACGATTGCTTTTTGATTTATGTGCGACTTTGCATAATCATTGCACCATTGAGGTATTAATGTAGTTGATTTCCCAGTGCGAACTGGCATCATATATAAGTGTGAACCAACGACAACGGATTCGTCTTTTTCTTTCGCTATTCTATCCATCTTCTTTTGAATTTGCTTTGTTGATGCTTCCGTATCGCTTAGACGTAAAGTATCTTTTCCGAAATATTTGTATGTTGTATCTTTTAAAACTTCTTTTGATTGCTTAGCCAAAGAATCGATTTTTCTTTCAACCATTGGTGGTATTCTATCTTTTGACATTTGCTTAAATGGCTTTTTTGAACATGAAGTTGATGCAGTTATTAGGGCTGATGCTAACACGCAATTTGTAATTTTATTTATTCTCATTAATATTTTCCCTTTTTACGGTTGGGGACAAATCTTTTATGGCAAAAGGTTTTGCGAAATAGATTGCGCTAATGAAATTCAATACAACGCCTAATACATTTGTTGCAGTTTTTGCACCTTTCCATTTTTGCGGGAGAAAATTTGCTAACATCATGGTAGAACTTCCAGCCATCAAATAAAGATACGCCTTAAAAATTCCTCTTGGCACTGCAACACAATCGTTGACATCTCTTGGATTTCTAACATTATCCGTCAAAACGTCAATAAACTCACGTTTCTGCGGTTTTTCTGCGTTGCCAGTTGCTTTAAAGTTATTATATAAATTTGTATTCGTTTGGATTTTTGATATATTCATAATACTAATATTAAAACACCTAAAAATTTTTTTTGCCGTTTTATTTTAAAATTTCTTGTTTCTTTTCTTGTAATAACGTTGCAAGCCTGTCCATTTGTGCCAAATCTCGCCTTACTAGTTGGTAAAAGAAACGCAAATCATCTATATCGTTAACCTTTTTCAACAAATTTATGTATAAATTTTCTTTTTGATATCTCATTGGCTGGAGATATTTTTTATCAGAATATTTGCCTAAAAGCCTGTTGTACTTGCCAAAATCATCAGCAGTCTCGATTTCTTTTAGAATTTCTAATCGCTTTTCAACTTGATTATTTAAAACATCTAATGCCTCTTTTGGGTATTTTGCCTTTTGGAAAGTTTTTTGAAGTTGCAGCAAGTCTTCTGAATTTTTGCAAATACTAATGTCATCAAAAGTATTGAACCCTTGCAAATTTGCAATTTTAAAACTATTTTGACCATAATCCCAAGGCTCAAATTCGCCACGGCATCTCTGTGCTACAACTTTTTTGTTTGGAATTTCATACATAAAACCTTTGTAGCCAACAATTTCAGGATATCTAGTTGAGGCGTTGTACACATTTATTAAAGCGTCGGGATTTTTATTTTTCATTAACTCGAACATGTTCTCCATATTGCGCTTGTGCTCACGACAAAACAAATGATCCCCTGGGACGATTGCACCTTTTGTAAAGCCTTCTGACATGAGGGTGTCGATAATAAATTTCAAAGTATCTTCTGAACACTCTGAATGCGCATGGTAAAGGGCGTGAGTTTGAGTGTCTTTGTTAAATAAATACATAACAGAACAATCGTGAACAAAAGAGGTCGATAGTGGAACATTAGATTTTGCTTTCAAGAAACTGTTTGCAAAACCATCTTTGTTGGTAGAAAAACCTTCTACACAACGTCCATCAGCTTCAAAAAAGTCCCAAAAGTTTTTTAGAGGAATTGAGTTGTTGCATTTAGTCCCACCTAAGAGATATGGGTGAACATTTTTAATCTCACTTATCGCATTTGCTTCTGGACGAAATTTGTTCGGTTTGAGAAGGCGAATGTCCGCAAGCGTTTTGGGTTTCACTCTCAAACCTTTGAATTGAGTAGCTGAGTTGTAATTTGTTTGAGTGTTTATATTGATGATTTTCATATCAATATTAAAAACTTGTAAAAAAATATTTTGCTATTAAAAAAGTTTGTGTTAAGATAAATTTGTTAGCAGAATTTCTGTTGACTGAAAATTGAACAAACTGGGTGCGTAGGACTCCGCTGAGGAGTTAGAACATATCAGTTTATGGGTGCGTGGCGCAGTTGGTAGCGCAGTTGACTCTTAATCAATTGGTCGAGGGTTCGAGTCCCTCCACACCCACCATTTTAAGAGGGTTTCAGACCCTCTTTTTTAATGCAAAATTCCAATGTACTCTATATGTACTGGCATGGAATGTTTAGTCTATGAGGTAAGCAGATTTAATGATATAATAAAGCAAAAACCCTAGCGACTCTGCAAGCAGGACATACATCTAGGGTTATCCATTAGTATTATAAACTATTTTGAATGCTTTTTCAAGTGTTAGCGAGTGCCACTTTTTAATATGTTCAAAATCAAAAGTTTATATGAGCAAATTTTATCAAACTACTTCAATATTTTCGAAATCACACCTAATGTATTCAACAATTCTGAATAGGCTTTTATTTCTTTATCGGAAGAAGATAAAATTTTGTTTATAAGTTCATTTTTTGATGCATCTAACTTTGAATTGGTATTAATTCCAAAATCTTCTAACGAAAACTTCAATACATCTGCCATTTTCAAAAAAGCCTCAGCATTAAGCACACTCAACCCTCGCTCTACTTTGCTTAGGTAGTTTGTAGAAAGGTCTATTTTTTCAGCCAATTCTTCTTGAGTTAGATTTTTATCCTTTCTCAATTTTTGAATAATCTTTCCAATAGCAGATTTATTAATCATATATAGCACCTCAATTAAATGATAAATACTATATGATTAGTTTTTAATGGCAAATAGAATTGATTAATTAGATATTGATACAATTTGACTAATAATGATTTTAATTTTATAATCATATTGAATTATCTACTTCAAAATTCTAATGATATAATCAATAAAAATATAAGGAGAATAATACTATATTATGAGATTTTTTGCTGACAAATACGAGAAAAAAAATCATTTAGAAAATTGGAAAATTGTTAGAATTATTTTTGTAATTTGGCTAATCATTCACACCGCCTCTATTTTTGTAAAAAAAGAAACTAGTATAAATTCTTCTGATTCTTCTCCTGCAAACACTATAACTTCAATTACTCAAAAAACAAAAGTTGAAGAATCTAGATACAATAATTTAGCACCGAGTGAATATTATAAGGAAATGAAAAGTGAGAACCTTGAATATGCTGATATAGCATGGCAAGCATCGAAAACTTATGGTTGGAATTGCAGTGAAGTTACCAATTTAGGTGATAAAGTTTATACAAATGGTAACGAAATTCAAGATTCATTATTGAGGGAGCAAATGGTTGGATATTATCAAGTTGCAACATGTTCTTCAGGTGTCAAACTAAGAGTTTATCCAAGAAAAGATACTTATCCAATTATTACAAACATTAATGGCGGTTGGGAATAATATTAAGGAGAACATAATATGATTAGTGAAGTTGAAATGAAAATCATTGAAGATAAATTAAATACTCATGAATATATTACTTTTGATAAATCAGATTTTAAAATAAGTAATAGTAGAGCCTGGAAGGAAGCTATATTTAATTATTTTTTAGTGCTTATTGGTGGAACACTTATATTAATGATATTTGACACTGTAATTAACAAAAACATTTTAGGCATTATTAATATGTTAATTCAAATATCAGCAATAATATTTGCAATAAAAACTTTACAAGAAAATTCTTATACTAAAGAGTTTCAAGATAAAGTTACTAATTTGCAAAAAGATGTGGTTGAACATAACAAAAATGTATATACTTATCTTTTAATGTCTGAGCTTGAAAAATACGAAATTAGCAATCTTACAAAGGAAGTAGTCTTATATTATAACGATTATATTAAAGAAGAAAAAGTAGGCGTAAATGATACCGAAAAATATTTAGCATACTATATATTTAATTTATATATTTATAATGGTAAAACATCAGCTACTATACAAAAAGCTTATTATAAAGATATTATCAAATATGAGTTAATTGATAAAAGTACCACAACGCAAACTGCAACATCTGTTACAAGTTCTAATTCAGGGAAAGCAATTGGCGGTGCAATAGTTACTGGTTTATTAATGGACGATACTACTACTGGTGCAATAATTGGCGGTAGCGGTGAAAGAAAAACTG
This sequence comes from uncultured Candidatus Melainabacteria bacterium, assembly GCA_934757275.1. Lineage (GTDB taxonomy): Bacteria > Cyanobacteriota > Vampirovibrionia > Gastranaerophilales > Gastranaerophilaceae > CAG-196. Next base: position 131,632 of record CAKVLN010000001.1, on the reverse strand, counting down.
AAACTAAATATAAAACTTCTGTTGAAGAATCATATCAAATTATAATTTATTTAAACTCTCTGGAAAATTCTACGATTACAATTAATACAAAATACAGAAACAAAGTAAATGATATAGTTGCAATGTTAGAGTATATTTTGAGAAACCAGAATTGAAAACTGGAATATAATTTTATAATAGGTAGCATATGAATAAACTTAACATCAGAACATTTGTAATTTTTATTTTTTTTATTATATTAACCTTAATAGTAAATACCATATTTAAATTTATATACTTACAATCTCCAGAAAATGAATTAGTATACAATTTTCATCAACAAATTAAAAATGAACATATAAAAGTTGAAAAATTATCGAAAGCAATAAAAAAAGAACCAAATAATTATAACTTATATTTAGAACGTGCAAATGCAAAATTGAAGCAACAAGAGATTTTCAATGATTTTGTTAAAATATTTATTCCTGATACAGAATATCCCATTCTTAACAAATCAGATATCTTATGTGATTTAGACAAAGCGGAAAGACTTAATCCAAATATTGATAATGATTTAACTATTGGCATAATCCAATATAAATCTAAAGACTATAAATTTGCTATAACAATTTTAAATGATTATATTAAAAATAATCCGCATAATAGCGATGTTTACAAAGCCTACTACTATCGAGCATTATGCTATGAGAAGTTAAATAATAATGAAGTAGCAGAAATGGTTCAATATAATAATTATTCAAATAAGTACCCTATAAATTTGGCAATTCAAGATTTAAAGAAAACTATAAGTTTAAATCCAAAATTTGCAGTAGCATACACAAAACTTGGAGATATATATACATCTAACGGTGATGCACAGAATTTAGCATTAAAATACTATGATAAAGCAACTATGTTAAACGAACAAGATGTGAATAATTATATTAATAAAATTGCTTACTATGGTTTTCACATGGATGATTCTATTCAAAAGCAAAATTTATTAATGTCTTTATATTATGATGCATTAAAAACAAAAAATAGCCTTGTTTGCTTAAAATTATATTCTGTTACTAGTTTATATTTAGTTGGTAGTAATCCGCAGTTTGTATTACAAATGCCATATAAAGAAGAAAAATCTCTAAAAATACTTATAAATGCGATAAAGAATTGCAAATATTATACCGTTCCAAATGAATTTTATGAAGATTTACAATTTGAATACTTTAATATTTTCTTTGATTATATCTATAATTACTCTTCTGTTGAAGATATTGACAGTGTTATATATTATAGAAACAAATGTAAACAAGTAGCATTAAAAAATAACTATGGCGATTTTTGCAGTAGAATTGAAACACCAATTGATGAAAAAATTAAAAATTATAAATTAAATTTCAAAAGTTACTTAAGATTTTTTCAACTCTCGATTAAATCTAATTTTAATAATTATTAAGGTTGACACCTAGAAAGAGTGATAAATGTATAATAAAATCTATATTATTGTAAAAGTTATTGGAATTCTAATTTGCGCATATTGTTTCTTTCTTGCTTGGAAGTTTGCTTGGTTAAATTATGATAAACAATCTGTTGCATTTCTTATAACAGGCTTTGTTTTTATCTTTATATTTTTCGCTGATGAAATAGCACCAAAAATGGAATCTGTAAACATTTTCGGTTGTGTAGTAAAACTTAGAGAGGTAAAAAAAATAATACAAGATTTAACGAATTTATTAATTGCCGTGGCAGGTTTATCTTTTGAAAATACGTTAAATCCAATTTTGAACGAAAAGCCTTCCTATAATAGAATGGAAGACAAATATAAAGAGATTACAGATTTATTAAAAAAATATCATGTGCAAGATAATGTTATAACGGAAATTCAAAAAAGACATTGGCATAAAAAAATTTGTAAAATTTATACCAAAATGATTATTGATTCATTAATTATTAACAAAAAAAGTAATGATTTTTGGTATAAATGGGATAAAAAAGAAGGTAAACCTTTAATTGTTCCCAAATTGCTAAAAAAAGAAACAAAAGATTTTGATATTCAGAATGATAAAAAAATCAAATACCATGAATTACTGAAACAATACGAATATTATTATAAAGTTAGGAAACACAAAAATTTAGACATTTTTGTTGAAGCATTAAAAGAGTATTATGACTACTGGGGTGATGATGAATAACAATTGTATATATAAATTAAGGAACTAACAATGAAAAAACTTTTACTACTAACAATCCTATTTTCTCTAATCGCCATGCCTGCGATTGCTTATGAAAAGCATTATATCAAGAATGAAAAAGGTAGAACTACAGGTTATACTAAAACTTACTCTAATGGTAAAACTGATGTTTATAATAGTAAGGGGCAGAAACAATATACTTACAAACGCAGTTCAAACGGAACCGTTACTAAATATTCTAAAACTGGCAAAAAGCTAGGAACTTATAAATAAAACCTTATGCGAAATTATCTTTTTGCAATCAAGTTATCATAAATTTCTTTTAGTTTTGGCATTTTCTTTGCATTTGAAAAATGTAACATATACAATTCTGAACCCGATTAGGGTGAGGAATCCAGCCTTTTATTAACCAGGTCCATTTGGTTTTTTGTTGGGCAGGTATGCCCAACCGACAGAAAGTTCAACATACGCAGTTCACGCCCTCCCCTTTTATCAATTCAACATGAGGAGGGGTAGGGGAGAGGGGGTTATTAACTACGCTTCTTGAGTTCATTATAGATTACTTCGTCGTTCACACTCCTCGTAATGATTTTGCGTAAAACCTACCAACTGGGTGTCATTGCGAAAAAATCGCAAGATTTTTGTGGCAATCCTTATTATTGATACCCACCCGCATTCGTAACTTTCGCAAAACTCAAGTACGACTGCGACCTCCCTAGCTCGTGAGGTGTAGAGAAAAGTAGGGTGCTGTCGTTTGACGCACCAATAACTTTTCACTCCTCCACGGAATCAAAGCATTAGACAGTTTTTGTCAGGCAGTGCCTGACCTACTTTTTGATAAAACATAGGCTATATAAAAAATATTTAATACGAACTTATTCACTCCTTCACCGATTGCCTTATTCACTTTTTTCTCTGGTCACTTTCTACCATTCCTTTTTTTACAAAATGTAACAGTTATCTTTCCTAGATACTCGTAATAAATTTTCCCTTATGGTACACTGAAACTATATGGTTGAGAGCCATATTTCATTAAACAAGAAAAGGATTTTATTATGGACATATTCTCATTATTCAAACTATGTGGGGGATTAGCCTTCTTCCTATATGGTATTACTATCATGTCTTCAGGGTTAGAGAAAATCGCTGGTGGGCGATTGGAAAGAATTTTAAAGAAAATGACTTCTAACCCCTTAAAAAGTTTAGTTTTTGGTGCAGGCATTACAGCTGCGATTCAATCATCTTCCGCAGTAACTGTAATGCTTGTTGGTTTAGTAAACTCTGGCATCATGAAACTTTCGCAAGCCATCGGCGTTATTATGGGTTCTAACATCGGAACTACAATAACGGCTTGGATTTTAAGTTTATCAGGCATCGAAAGTTCTAATTTCTTTGTTCAATTATTAAAACCAGAATCTTTCTCGCCAATAATGGCGCTTGTTGGTGTAATTCTCATAATGGCATCAACAAACAACAAGCGTAAAAATGTGGGTGCAGTGCTTGTTGGTTTTGCAATCTTAATGTTTGGCATGGACGTTATGAAAGATGCGATGGCTCCGTTAGCTGACATGCCTCAATTCACACACATTCTAACCGCATTTACAAACCCAATATTAGGTGTTGCAGTTGGTACAATTGTTACAGCAATTATACAAAGTTCAGCAGCATCTATTGGTATTTTGCAAGCTTTATCAATGGTTGGTGGCATGACTTATGCCATGGCAATTCCTATTATTATGGGACAAAACATTGGTACATGCGCCTCTGCAATGCTTTCTAGTATTGGTGTTAACACGAACGCTAAAAGAGTTGCCGCAGTTCACGTTCTATTTAATATTATAGGAGTTATTATTTGCTTATCAATTTTTGAGGCTGGGCATGCTCTTTTAAACTTTAAATTTGCATCTAATAATATCACGCCATTTGGTATTGCAACTGTTCACTCAATTTTCAATATAGTTACAACGATATTATTATTTCCATTTACAAAATTGCTTGAAAAAATGGCTATTCGATTGGTTCCAGACAAAAAACAGACAAACAAAAATGTATTGTTGGACGAAAGACTTTTACTTGCTCCTACTTTCGCTATTGCAGAATGCTACAGACAAACCATTAAAATGGCAGAACTAGTAGGGCTTAATTTTATAAACTCGACTAAAATGCTAAAAAGTTTTCACGCTAAAATAGCAGAACAAATTAGAGAAAATGAAATAAAAATCGATATGTACGAAGATAAACTCGATGCATTCTTATTAAAATTATCAAGCAAAGAACTAACGGAAGAAGACAGTAATCGAATTTCTCAATTATTATTAGTAATCGGTGACTATGAAAGAATTGGTGACCACGCTGCTTATATATTGAAAGTGGCAGAAACAATGAAAACTGAAAACAAACATCTTTCAAGCGATGCTGTTGAAGAACTTAAAGTTATTGTAAAAGCCGTTTCAGAAATCTTCACAATGACTCTAGAAGTGTTCAGAACTGATAATGTTGCTTTAGCGCAAGAAGTTGAACCGCTAGAGGCAGTAATTAAGAAAATTATCAGAAAGGTTAAAAACCACCATATTCAAAGACTTAAAGACGGTTTTTGTACCGCAGAATTAAGTTTTATGTTTTCTGACTTATTGAACGATTTTAGAAGAATTGCGGCACACTGTGGCAATATTGCAACCAGTGTAATGCAACTTCAAGACGCAACTCTTGACAAACACGAATATAATCACAGAAACAAAGACGAAGATATTCAATTCATCAGCCGTTATGAAGATTATAAATCAAGATACTCTGTGTCAAAGAAAACTTCGGTTGAAAGGGTGTAAAATCTCACTTTTTGTGAATTTAAAGTTTAAAACTCAGGTTAGGTATAAATTAAACCCAACCTGAGTTACTTTTTCTAAAAAGCGGATAAATCATGTTCCACAAAACTTATAAAAACAGAGGGAATGGGATTCGAACCCATGGTGGAATTGCTCCCACACAACCTTTCCAAGATTGCACCTTAAACCACTCGGACACCCCTCTTTATAAATAATGTTATCATTATAGCCTAACTGTATTTTGTTGTAAATATCCTCTATTTAAACGATTTGTTTTATTTCTAATATTGTTATTGTATATATGTAAAGAACTCTAGTAAGAAGGAAAGGAATAGTATGGCAAAAATTGATAAGGTATCAGGTTTTAACCTAGGTCAAAAAATCGCTAACCCTTTCAAAACATCACGTAGTATGTCTACCCCAAATCCATTCAAGTACTCTAACTTTGAGGGTAACACATTGCCATTCGCTGATGTATTTGAAGGATTTGAAAACAAAAACGTTAGTAAAATGAGAATGATTTCATCTTCTGTTATGGGAAGTATGACTAAATTGCGTTCAAGCATCACTGAACCAATCGTTAACTTTGTAAACAGAATTGGTGAAAATCTTTCTAACGCTTGGAACTACGCAAAGAACACAAATGTTTCTGACTTAGCTCCAATCAAAAGTATTAACAACGTAATGCAAATGGACGTTAAAGACTTAGGCAAAGGTATTTCTAGCTCTATTTCTAATATGGGTAGAAATCTATCAGAGAAAATGCCTTCTATCAACATGCCATCATTGCATATTGGTTCAAACATTTCAGGCATTGGCAAAAATTTGTCAGACAAGTGGTCTAACATGATTAGTAAAATCAATATTCCACACCACAACAGAATTTCTTCTGATATGCCTGTTTGTGAACTAAAATCTATGTGGGAAAACGAAATCGCATTGGCATCTAATCAAGAAAGTAAGGTGGCATAATGAATAAAAATGTTGCTGAAATTATAGATGCACTTGCTGCACACCAAGACAATACTTCTATTGAAGTTTTAGAAGAATTGGGAACAAATTCTCCCGATAATGAAGTAAGAGAATACACTTCTCGTGCATTAGTTAGAAAAAATGTTCATGACTCATTGAAAATTGTTATCATCAATCAAGGCAAAGGTATTAATGACCTTTCTCCTTCAGTTGCTATGAGTACAATCAATGAAATCTTGTCACTAAAAGATAAAACTGAAGTTATCAAAATTTTAGATGACACAATTAACATGCACTCTGATGAGTCTGTTAAAGAAAATGCTCGTTCTGTAAAATCATTACTTGCACTAAGCTAATATGAATAACTGAAATAAAGACTGCCTTGGAGAATTTTACCCAAGGCAGTTTTGTATTAATTTTTAAATTATTGATTTCTGAAATAAATACATTAAAATAAAAATATGCTAAAAAGAAACTTACTAATATTAATTCTTCTGCTTTTTTCACTTCCAGTTTTTGCTGAAAGTGATTATTATGGTGAACACGCTGGAACGCCAAAAGGTTTCTATGAAGACATCGACCCAAATAGTTTAGAAGACGATGATGACACCGTGCCGCCAGCTCAACAACAAACTATGCCAACACCAGCACAAGCTGATGAAGAGATTATAATACCACCAACGAAAACAAAAGCGACAAAAGATTATGCTCAAATATACAACGATTTGGAAGTCCCAACTTTCTCATATTTACACGATATTGACCCTGACCAATATTATGATATGAAAGATACTTCGTGGTCTGTTTATCCACTTTTTAGGCTAAATTCACCACTTTACTTTAAAAATATAACTATTGAACCTGGGTATTATTTATTAACACCTAGAGAACATAATGGCGATTGGTTTATGCTCTTCAAACAAAATGGAGTTGTAAAACACATTATACCAGTTTACGAAAGAGATTACACGCCAGAAATGTTCTACGATGAACATATTCCCAAACCAAAATATACAAAAGCTCAAAAAATACACATGGGCTTTTTAGATTTCATCGGAAATTTCAAAAGCACAAAACGCAAAACACCTGTGCAATCATACTTAGAGGTTAATGATTTAGAAAACTATTTTGTATCTATAATAATTTATTATGGTTCGCACAAATATTCAACAATTCTTAGAACAATAAAATTATAGAAGAATTGTTACACTATTTTTCAAATTACCTCGTTTTCTTATTCACTTTCTAAGTCAATTATAGTAATATGTTGTTATGAGAAGAAAAGTATTAATTTGTTGTTTAGCTATATGTGCAATATTAGGGCAAAATCAAATTTTTGCAGAACCCAACGGAGCGTTTGCAGAACATTATAATGCAGGACAAAATTACTTGATGTCTAGTCAATATTCTTCATCTATTGTTGAATTTAGAAAAGCATTAAGAATAAATTACCTTGATAACTCTGCAAGAATTGGACTTATAAACGCTTATCTTGCAAGAGCTACCTTCTACGCAAATCAAGATAAGAACTATGACAAGGCCGCAAACGATTTTAGAAGTGCGCTTTTTTACCTAAAAATATATCCGAATAAAGAACAAACTGTTCAAAACTCTGCAGGCATGATATCTTCAGCGACTGAAAATCTAAGCCAATGTTTGAAGGTCGTAGGTGCTGACACAACCGCAAGCGGAAGGTATAAACGTGGCGAAGAATTGCGTGCAATGGGAAATCTTTCTGCCTCTGCTTATGAATTTTCGAGAGCTACACAAAGTGAGAAACTTGCTTCTGACGCCAACATGCAGGTTGCAGACTTACTTAAACTTTTAGGTAATGAACCCCGCTCAGCAGATTATTATAAAACGGCGTTAGACATAAATCCTAACAACAGTATTCTAAGAATGAAATACGCCAGAACTTTGGACAAATTAGGACGTTACGACGAGGCAGTTACTCAATACAACGAGGCTTTAGCTAATTCTAAAGGCGATATGGAGGTTCTATATGCCTTAGAGCGAATTTATCTTAAAAAGCTTGCAGTAACACCATCAGATGCAGAATTGAATGCCAATTTAGGTGCGATTAAACAAGCGCAAGGCGATTATGATGCAGCTTTAAGTTATTACGGCAAAGCTGAACAAATTAATCCTTCAAATGTAACGACTCGTTTGAATGTTGGAACACTTTTCCAACAAAGAAAAGAATACCAAAAGGCAATACAGTCTTATGATTCAGTTTTGACTTTGTACCCAAACAATACGCAAGCACTTCTTTATAAGGCTCAAGTGTTTAAAGAAATGGGTGACAACAAAACTGCGTTAAATTTATATAAAAGAATTTTAGCAATAGACCCAAATAATGCTGGCGCAAAAGCTGAAATTTCTGGTGCAATGAAAGAAGCTCTTTCACCTTCTGAATACATAGCTTATCTAAACCAAAACGGTACAGACGAAGAAATTTATGAATACGCATATAAATTGCACCAAGATAACAAGATAGAAGATGCAATTAGTGGCTATAAAGCAGTTATTGCTAAAAATTCATCAAATGTAGATGCTTATGTAAATTTAGCGATTTGTTATGCATCTAAAGAAGATTATAATAATGCGATTAGCACTCTTAACTCTGCAAAAGCAAAATTCCCTACAAATAATCTTGTCCTAAAAACTTTACAGAGTGTACAAAGTGATTCTGTGTCAACAAAGCTTGCAACTGCATCATCTAGTTTTGAAAACAAAGAATACAAGAAGGCTATTCAACAATATTTAGCAATTAATCCTGCAACCGAAGAGTCTATGCTGGGTGTTGCAGCGGCTTATCAAGCTTTAGAGGATTATAACAACGCTATTGAATATTACAAAAAAGCAGAACAAATCAACCCTAAGAATGCTGAAATTCCGTATTACATAGGTTATTTGTATTCTGAACAACAGAACTGGTCGTTAGCTGAAACATATTTAAAGAAAGCCGTTGGACTTAATCCAAATTCTGACGCAAAGGAATTGTTGAGCTATGTTGTTCAAAATGGTTCAGTTGGAATTTTGAACGAAGGTATTGATTTGTTTGAAAAAAATAATTTCCAAACTGCACTTTTAAAATTCAATGACGTAATTAAAAAAGACGCAAAAAATGCTTATGCTTACTATTATAGAGCCTTAATCTATGATGAACAAAAACAAGTAAAACTTGCAATAAATGATTATTTGAATGTTTTGAAATATTCTAACGAATTTCCTATTGCAAACTATATGTTGGCAATAGATTATGATGGTTTAAATAACTATAAAGAGGCTTATAAATACTACCAAAAATTCGTTTCTAGTTATACAACTGATGACGAATATTTAAAGTATGCTAAGTCTAGAATGGGTGAATTAAAAGCGTATGCAGGATAATAAGAAGGTACAAGCATTAATTTCTAGCAGAGTTTCTCTAGCACCGATGGCTGGAATTACTGATTATGTTTTGCGTTCGCTTGTTCGTGAATATTCGCCAAATTGTTTATTGACTACTGAAATGATTAGTTCTGAAGCTTTAACACAAGTAAAAGATACAGATATCGTTGCTCGTGGCGAAAATCATTCACCAATTTCTTATCAATTGAGCGGACATAAGCCTAAAATGATTGCAGAGTGCGCAAATTATTTGCAAAAATACGCAGACATGATTGATATAAACATGGGTTGCCCTGTTAACAAAGTGGTTAAAGGCACTGATGGTTGCGCTTTGATGCGAAATGTTGAATTAGCGCAAGAAATTGTACGCACAACAAAAGCTAATATTTCAATACCTTTGAGCGTAAAATTTCGACTTGGATATACTTTTGACGAACTTAACTTTGTTGAGTATGGTCAAAAAATGCAAGAGGCTGGAGCAGATTTTATCACCATTCATGGTAGAACTCGTTCTCAAATGTATGGCGGAAAAGCTGATTGGAAAAAAATTGCAGAACTAAAAAGAAATGTTGACCTTCCAGTTTTTGCAAATGGCGATGTTGTTTCAATAGAAACTGCGGTTCAGTGTTTAGAAGAATCTGGTGCTGATGGCGTCGCTATCGGACGTGGAGCTTTAGGCGACCCTTCGCTTTTATATCGAGTGGAAAAATATATAAACACAGGTGAATATATTGCGCCACCAACGTTGGAAGAAAAAATAGCTACTCTAAAAAAACATTTAAACAAAGAAGTTGAATTTCGTGGCGAAAATATCGGGGTGAAATTCTGTAGAAAGTTTTATCCATATTATGTAAACGGTTTCCAAGGAGCGTCAAGACTAAGAGGGGAACTCGTTTTGATGGACAACTTGGGCGAAATTTTCAAAAAATTAGACGGAATTTTGGCGATTAGAGTTTAGTACAAATGTCTTGATATGTGCTAAGCACTCTTAGTATATGTATGCTTGAAGCCATTTTTCTGTAAACGATTAGGAATTTTTTATCAACAACAAAAAAGCGAACATCTCTGTATACGAAAAGTTCCTTTTTAAAACCAATTTCTGGGTGTGTACAAATTGTATCAAAAGCTTTAAGAAAAATTTTAAGCACTTTTAGAGAAACATTGCGTTCATTAAGAAATTCTGCGATTGATTTAATATCACTTTCAGCTTTATCTTCAATTATTAATTGCAACTTACTCATATTTTTGAATTAAATCTCTCATAACTTGATGTCCGTCTTTGTAAGCACCGTTTACCATATCCTGCCAACCTTCTTCAATATCTCGATTAAGTTGCACAATACGTTCTGCTGAAATAGTATCTCTTGAAGCTAAAAGTCTTAAAGCTTCTCTTATAACTTCACTTACAGAGTTATACAAGCCAGACGCTACTTTATCTTGAACAAATTTTTCTAATGTAGGAGTTAAAGAAACATTCATATTTAAGCCTTTCAATTTAACAAATTATATCACCATGATAACAAACTTTGTTATTTACTGCAACCTTACTTGAACAAAATGGCATGTCATTTTGTATAAAAAAAACTAAGCTTTTACGCTTAGCATCTTTTTCATTTCCAACTTCTGTTATAAATTAATTTAATAACACATATATTACATTGAAAAACAAACGAAATATGTATTTCTATAGCAACTAGATTACTATATAATATTACTATTGTCAATAATTATACTCTTGTTGTGTCGTTACAAATTTTGAAGATAGGTTTTATTCTGATGTTATGAACAGAATTAAAGAACTATTAGGAAAAAGAATAAAAGAATTGCGTGAAAAACGTGGTTATACTCAGCAACAATTAGCAGAAAAAGTTGGTATAGATCAACGTAATTTAAGTAAAATTGAATGTGGTATAACTTTCCCTTCTAAAAGTTTGGGCGAACTTGCAAGATGTTTGCACATTAGTTTGCCAGAATTGTTTGACCTTGAACATCTAAAAGTTAATGATGTTGAAAAGAAGGTGATAATGAAGGAAATTATTGATGAACTCAATGCAGATGAAGTTGAATTAGCATACAAAATTCTAACTGCGATTTTTAATTAGTACTTCATATCTCGTAATAATTAGCGCATGCCTTAATCTTGTGATAACATGGTTAAAGTAGGAGATTTTATTAGAAATGAATTATCACAATATCACAAAAGATGACATGCTTAACGGCGATGGTCTAAGAGTTGTATTATGGGTTGCTGGTTGCACTCATCACTGTCAAGGTTGCCAAAACCCTATTACTTGGGACGTTGGCGGCGGTATTCTGTTTGATGAAGCAGCAGAAAAAGAACTTTTTGAAGCTCTAAATCGCCCTCACGTTTCTGGAATTACTTTCTCTGGTGGCGATCCATTGCACCCATTTAACAGAGAAGAAGTTTTTAGACTTATTAAAAAAATAAAGAAAGAATTACCAGAAAAGAATATTTGGTTGTATACGGGTTTCTTGTGGGAAGAAATTAAAGATATTCCAGAAATTGCTGATATTGACGTAATTTGCGAAGGTAAATTTGTTAAAGAGCTTTTGGATAACAAAATTCACTGGGTAGGAAGCTCTAACCAAAGAGTTGTTGATGTAAAACAATCATTAAAAGAAGGTAAAGTTATTTTACATAACTCTTAATTTTTGAAAATATTTTTATAAAAAATTAGCGTTCAAAATTTGAACGCTAATTTTTTATCTTTATCTAAATTGAGTACTTATTTTTGTTCTTTGCCTTTTCTCTTATAGAAATCTTCGATGAAACCAGTATTAAAGTTACCGCTTATAAATACGTCGTCTTCAACGATTTCTTGGTGGAAAGGTATTGTCGTTTTAATACCAGTAACAACATATTCTTTCAAGGCTTGGTACATTCTTCTTCTAGCTTCGTTTCTGTTTTGTCCCCAGCAAATTAATTTACCAATCATTGAATCATAATATGGTGGAATTGAATACCCTGGGTATACATGAGAATCAACTCTTATACCGAAACCACCTGGAGCGAAGTAGCCATCAATTTTTCCTGGGCAAGGCATAAAATCATGTTCTGGGTCTTCTGCGTTGATACGACATTCAATAGCGTGACCTCTTAAAAGTACGTCATCTTGTGTATAACCTAGTTTTTTACCAGACGCTACAAGAATTTGTTCTCTTACAATATCAACTTGAGAAATCATTTCTGTTACACAGTGTTCAACTTGAACACGAGTGTTCATTTCCATAAAGTACCACTTGCCATCATGGTCAAGTAAAAATTCGCAAGTACCAGCACCTTCGTAGCCAATAGCTTTAGCTGCACGAACGGCTGCTGCACCCATTTCTTTTCTTGTTTCTTCATCAATAGCAGGTGATGGAGCTTCTTCTAACAATTTTTGGTGACGTCTTTGGATAGAGCAATCTCTTTCACCTAAGTGAATAACGTTACCAAATGAGTCGCCCAAAATTTGAACTTCAATGTGACGAGGGTTTTCAAGATATTTTTCTGCATAAACCCCTGGGTTGCCGAAGAATTTTTCAGCTTCCATTTGGCAAAGGTTCATGTTAGATTCCAATTCATCATCACTTCTAACAATTCTCATACCTTTACCGCCGCCACCAGCAGTAGCTTTAAGAATAATTGGATAGCCTGCTTTGTGAGCAAATTCTCTTGCTTGTTCAACAGATTCCAAAATGCCAGTACCTGGAGTAACTGGAACGTTATTTTCAATCATTGTTTTACGAGCAGTTGCTTTATCGCCCATCTTGCGCATAGAATCAGCAGTTGGCCCGATAAATTTAATACCGTGTTCGGTACAAATATCAACAAAATCTGCTCTTTCTGACATAAAGCCATATCCAGGGTGGATAGCGTCACAACCAGTCATCAAGGCAGTTGAAATAATAGCTGGAATGCTTAAATAACTTTGTGCGCTAGGTGCAGGCCCAATACAATATGCATCTGTTGCCAGCCTTACATGCAATGATTTTGCATCGGCTTGAGAATATATTGCAACTGTTGGAATACCCAACTCTCTACACGCTCTAATTACCCTAACTGCGATTTCGCCTCTATTTGCTATTAATACTCGTTTAAACATAACCCTTTTCCTTTTACGAAGTTGAACGGACGAAAAGTTGAAGGGCTGAAAAGTTTGTTTATTCCCTTCAGCTATAAGTTATTTTGCGAGCAAAAGCGAACTTATTAAACTTTTCAACCTTCCAACTTATCAACTAATTACTCTACATACATCAAAACTTGACCATATTCAATTGGGTCGCCGTTTTTAACGCAGATTTGAACAACTTTACCAGCTTGTTCAGCTTTAATTTCGTTCATTAATTTCATTGCTTCAATGATACAAACAACATCACCAACATTAACAGTTGAACCAATTTCTACAAATGGTGCTGCGTCTGGTGAAGATGCTGCATAGAAAGTACCAACCATAGGTGAAGTAATAGCTTTGCCTTTAACTTCTGGCTCTTTTGCAGCTGGTGCTGGAGCAGAAACAGGAGCTTGTGCTGCAGGAGCAACTTGTGGAGCTGCTGCTACAGCTGGAGCTGACGCTACCATATTAACTTCTGGCAAGTCCTTTCTAATAGTGATAGCTTGTTCGCCATCTTCTAAAGAAATTTCTGTTAAGTCATTTTCAGCAATGATTTTTGCTAATTTTTCTATATAATCTGATTCAAATTTCATTTGTGTCTCCTTGTAAGGGATTAAGGGAATAAGGTAATGAGGAAATAAGAGGTATTAAATTTATTATGAATAACACGTTTTATTAACGTATTTATACTTAAAAATTTCTATAAATCTCTTATTGCCTTATTCCCCTATTACCTTATTCCCTTTTTAATTAAACTCTGTCTAAGTATTCATTACTTCTAGTATCAACTCTGATTACATCACCGTTTGATACGAAGAATGGTACGTTTACAACTGCACCAGTTTCAAGAGTAGCAGGTTTAGTACCACCTTGAGCAGTGTTACCCTTTTCTGCTGGAGGAGTATCAACAACTTCCAACTCAACGTGAGCAGGAATGTCAACACCGATAATTCTCTTGTCGTGCATTAAAACTTGTACAATCATATTTTCTTTAAGGTATTTAACACCGTCGCCAACCTGAGCATCAGTAAGCTGAAGTTGTTCGTATGTTTCGTTATCCATCATAACGTAATCTTTACCTTCTTTGTATAAATATTGCATTTCTCTACGGTCAAGCATAGCTTTCGCAACTTTTTCACCAGCTCTGAAAGTTTTTTCAATAACGTTTCCTGATTCAACGTTTTTAAGTTTTGTTCTTACAAAAGCTGCGCCTTTACCAGGTTTAACGTGTAAAAATTCAACAACGTTCCATAAACCGTTATCTAATTCTAGTGTCAAGCCATTCTTTAAATCGTTTACTGAAATCATACATGCTCCTTAAATATATTAGTATTCATCTTTTTCTTGATACTAACATAAACGACTTTTTCTCGCAACATGCATTACTCTTCAATCATTTACTTAAATTTTTTATAATCTTGCATCTCATTTATCGCAAGCATATCTGCAACTCTCGAAGCCTTTTTTTGTTCCTTTGTAACATAAGCATTAATTGCTATTGATGGCAAAGCTGATATAAATACAACTCCCAAATATTTTATAAAGTTTTCAGCCTCTTGAAGTTTGTTTTTAGACTTCTTGAACAAGAATGGTAAACCGATAGCCAAGCCAATTCCAGAGAAAATCATATTGAGAGGATAAGAAGTAGCTTGACCTAAAGCCTCAACACTTTCAGAATACTTTTGAGAATTTTCGTCCACCTTGTTAAAAGTTCTAAACGCATTTTTCTGCAAGCGTTTAGCGTCTTTTATCTGTTCTTCGCTCAATTCCAATTTTTCAATTGCTTTATAGAATTTCTTTTCTTCTTTAGCAGTATGTTTTTGGTATTCTTGATATTCTTTATTGTTTTTGTGCGCTTCTTTTAAGAATTTAAAAATTCCGCCTTTTTTCTCTTTGTTAATTTCAAAATCTTTAATATCCTTTGTTTTTTCATCGTCAACATAAACAAAAGTTTCAGGATTCTTCATCAACTCTTGTTTAACCTTAAATCTGCCAACTCTTGATGCTTCTTTTGCGATTTGCGAAGTCCAAATCGCTGAACCAACCGTCGCAAGCGCACCAGCAGCTTTTGTTGCGAAAGAAATTTTATTTGCAGATTTGACTTTGCAAGCCTGCATCAATTTAGAAATTGCCATATCGCCCAACACAGATAAACTTAATACACCAGCAACCAGCGTACCCGCAGCCAATTCTGCATTTTCGGCATAATCTTGTGAAGCGATATCAATTTTTTCTACGAGTTTAGTCAACAATTGTTGGTCTTTTTTCGCCTTTTCGATTTCTTCTGGTGTCATTTTATCATTGATATGTTTTTCATCATTTTGTAATTCTTTCTCAAACTTGGCTCTTTGCTTTTTGTACTCACCACCGTCCATTGCAAGTGATTTTAGCGTTTCTAGCCCAAAACCCTCCATAAGTTTTGTTTTGATGTTACTAGAAGTTTTTTCCTCCTCAAGAGCCATATTTTGAGCGTTCTTTTTTGCCTCTTCAATTTGTTCGTCTGTTAAAATTGCAAAACTATTTGGGTTATTTAATTCCTTACGCATAGCTTCAAAGCGCCCTTTTCTTGAAGCTGAAACCTCTGCTTTTGCGCCCCAAGCTTGAAGAGGGAAAGATGCAATCGTACCCGCAATTCCGCCAATTCCAGCAGGTATAAGCGTACTTAACATTGCAACATTTTTAGGAGTTTTACACTTTTTGGCAATAAAATTTCTAACAGGTTTAAGTTGTCCAACCAGCGCACCAGCAACACCACCGCCAAGCAACAACAATTCTAATGCAAGGCTCATGGCGGCTTGCGTAGCAACCTCTGTATCTTGTGCTCGTTTTTGAGAGTATTCGTCCATTATATCAATGGCTCTAATCAGCGTTTGCCCTCTTTGAATATCCTCTTTAGAAATCGCATTTGGGTTTTGTTTTATATACGCAAGACGTTTAGCCTCTGCAACATCACGTTTTTGTTTCCACTCTGCATAGGCTGGCTCATATTTTTTGTATGATTTATAATCACCAAATGTCGACATTCACACGTTTCCTTCTGTTTTCATGAAGTTTCAAAAAGAATAAAATTTGCTATTTTGACACATATTTTTTACAAAATTTTACAAAAACAATAAAATCAATTCTTTTCTTTATAGTTTTTGCAACCAGTATCCAACAAATCAATCAAACCATCATAATCATTATCAATGCCGTCAGAGCAAGAGCCAATTGACTCCCAGCCTTCTGCTCTCGGATAACCAGTCAACCATTTGTCTGGAATTTTATTCCACTGATACAAAAAGAAGTTTTTAAGATACTTTGCAACCTCGCTATTTTCTAACAAAACAACGTTTTCATCGTTTTTATTTTCACCACTTTTTGAAAAATTCATTGAACCAATTAGCGCATACTTATTATCCACTATCATAGTTTTTGAGTGCATTTTTCCTGCATAATTTTCTATCTTAACTGGAACATTATTGGCTCTTAAAATCTTGATTTTTGAATATTTGCTAGAAGCGTTCAATGCATCAGATATCAAGCGAACATCAACTCCTCTTTGCTTTGCAAGAATTAAAGCGTCAACAATTCTATTTTCTGTAATCACAAAAATCGGGATATAAATATAATTTTTTGCGTTTTCAATTAGTGGCAAAACAGCGTTAGTAATAATTTTATCTTGCGGTGAAAAATAAACCTGCATTTTACTAGCTTGAGAATTTGCAACCTGTACCTTTGAAGAATGGAATTTTCCACCATACATTTGCTCAAATTCTGCTTTATATCTCTGAGCAACCTCTGTAGAATTTATTACAACAATATTATTTGAATTATATCCGGACATATCCGTATGAGAAAGATTTGCAGAACCAGTAATTACAGTTTTTTCGTCAAAAATATAAAACTTGTTGTGCATTGTAGCATTTGCATCTTTCAAATTGCCGTCACTGCGTGAATTTGGAATAAGTTCGACAAGTTTGAAAGTATCAGGATAAATATTTTGATTTTTTGAATCTACATCATAAACCAAACGAATTTGCACCCCACGTTTTTTCGCCTCTGCAATGGCTTTTTCAATTACAGGCGTTGAAGAATAACCATAAATAGCCATATCTAAAGTTTGCTTTGTACTATTAATATTGCTCAAAAGCTCTTTACAAATATCGCTTGAACAATTTCTATCTGGTTTAGTTTTAGTCGTTAAATCACTTACAATAATTTTGATATTGCCACTAATAAACGGTTTAAACAAGAATTTTTCAGCACTTTGTTTCGTCTTAAAAGTATGTTTGGCGTGCATTCTCGGATAAAGCTTATAGTAATGACTTCTTTTGATTAGAAGATAATCACCCTGCGCAAAATTCTTTTCTACAGGAAAAAATTTGCCATCTTTGTAAATTCCGTATTTTGTGCGCCTGATAGATTTTAGCAATTTTTCAAAGGCGGCTCTATTACAAGGCTCACCATCTTTTAGAGCGAACGCAGAATTTTCAAACTTTTGGGCATAGCTAAATTTTTGATAAATTAAATCGTTATTTTCTAAAATTACAAATCTGCCATCTAGAAGATTTTGCGACCAAGCTTTCGCCAAATTGCCGATAATAAAAGCCTCTTCCTCGCTTATTCCAAGCTTTTTAGCAAGTTGTTGATTTTTTAGAGAAAAACTCGCATCAAAAGTTTCTCTTCCTTCTATTTTCAAGGTGTCGCCATTAGAAAGCTGAACTTCGGTAGGTGAAACAATCACTTGAACACATTCTTCTTTGTCTTTTGGAACAAAGAAAAAGAGAATTAACAAAAAGATGAGAATACTTGCGGTTAAGATTTTAGTTTTCTTCTTTGATAGCATAATTTGTTATTTCAAAATTTAATTTTTCAATTTTTTCTTTTAATTTCAAATTTTTTGTAATCTGAAATTCCTCAAAATGATTATCAATTAGCCCATCTTCATATCGACAAGGGTGAATTAAAGCCTCTGCTACGACATTATCAGATTTTATTGCCATCAAGCCAAAAGAAATCGCAAGGCTATTCATCATTGAAGTAAACGAAACGCCCAACAAATAATCATTTGTAGTTAAACCATATTTTTCAACAGTCTTTCTATTAACCACTGTAAAAAATTCTAAAAGCACAACCTTGATTAAATTAACAGGATATTTGCGGTTCAAAATTCTGGTTGCATCTGGCATAAGATATGGCTTTTCAAATTGAGTTCTTATTTGTTTGATTCCGTACTCTTTCGCTAATTTTGCCGTAATCTCAAAAATCGGAGGAATAGAGTGCGTATGGACATGAGAATCAATATGCGTAACGTTTGTTTTGGCAAGAACTTTTTCAATCTGCGCTCTAAATTCTCTTTCAACCTGTTCTAAAAAGGTTTTATTATTAGGTGCAAGTGCCTTTAAAAGAAGTTCGCCATAAGAATTTTTGAAATTACCTTGAGCATCTATCAATTGGTCAACATCAGAACAAAGCGATTTACCTTCAACGATATTCAAATGAATACCTATGCCTAAATCTGGACAAGCTGGTATAACTTTCTCACAAGCTTCGTCAAAAGCTTCGCCGTTTGCAGTAAGGCTCGTACTCTTTAAAATTCCTGACGAATATCCTTCCAACACGGCTCTATTATACGCTTTACTCATTCCAAAATCATCAGCGTTTAGTATAAATTTTTTCATAATCTCGTCCTTTAGAATTTCAAGTTTGATAAGTTGAAACAAACACCTTATTCTTATTGTACTTGAAAAATATTTTAAATAAGTTAAAATAAGAATACAGGCAAGGGTAATGCGAGTACCCTTACCCAACCCATTAACGGGTTTTTATTGTGAGAATTAGTATTATTAATAATACTAATTCTCTTGCATTGACTTCAACTAACATTCTAACCTCCTTTCCTGTTAGTGAAAATCAGTTAATGTTTGTTAAAATCTTTAGCTTGTATTCTATTTTTAATGTACAGAATTTTATACTAGCATAAATTGGCGAATATATCAATATTTTAGAACTAGATAATTTGGTTATGGCCAAGAATATTTTTTTGATATAATCTAAATATTATCTAGGAGAGAATTATATGAAAATACTTGTATCCAATGACGATGGAATGTTAGCTAACGGTATAAGAGCTTTGATTGAGGCACTTTCACCTTGTCACGAGGTTTATGTTGTAGCGCCTGATAGAGAAAGAAGTGCAGCAGGGCATTCCTTGACACTTCAAACTCCCTTGCGAGTTGAAGAAGTGGACGCAAAATATGGTGCAAAGCGTTGCTGGATAACAACTGGAACTCCTGGAGATTGCGTCAAGCTTGCCGTAAACGCTATTTTAGAAAAAGACGAATTGCCTGATTTGGTTATTTCTGGAATAAATCACGGTCCAAATTTGGGCGCAGATATTTTATATTCTGGAACAGTTAGTTGCGCAATGGAAGGTGCTATGATGGGTTATCCAAGCATTGCCACCTCTCTGGCTAGTATGAACACTGAATACGAAGCTTTTAAAGTAGCTGCGGAATTTATTGTAACACTTTTAGACAAAATCGACATCAAAAAATTTCCATCTAAAACCATATTAAACGTAAATGTCCCAGGGCTAGACAAAGAGGACATTGGCGGAGTTGAGGCAACAGAACTTGGAAGTCGCATGTTTACTGACGCTTATGAAAAACGAATAGACCCAAGAGGTAAAGTATATTACTGGCTTGCTGGCGAACTAGTTAATGAGCCAGAAGACGCATCAACAGACATAGCTGCCGTTCGCAACAACAAAATATCTATAACTCCAGTTACTTATGAAATGACAAGAACGAACATTATTCAAGAACTGGAAGAAGATTTGTGCAGAGAAAAACTTTGTAATTGGTTTGCTTAAAAAGCTATGTTATATTTAACCAATTAAAATTTTGCAACAAAAAAGACGTCTATTGCTAGACGCCTTTTTGTTATAAATATTAAAATATTAATATCTGTAGTGAGCAAACGCTTTGTTAGCTTCAGCCATTCTGTGGGTGTCTTCACGTTTTTTGCAAGCTGCACCGTTACCATTTGAAGCGTCAACTAATTCACTTGTAAGTTTTTCTACAAATGATTTACCACTTCTATTTTTAGCTGCTGCAATTAACCATGAAGAAGCTAGAGCGAAACCTCTGTCAGGTTTAACATCGATAGGTACTTGATAAGTAGAACCACCGATACGTCTTGCCTTAACTTCCAATAATGGAGTAGCGTTTGTAAGTGCTTTTTGGAAAATTTCCAAGCCTTTTTCGTTTGTTCTTTCTTCAATCTTAGTGATTGTAGAATAGAATATTTTTTCAGCAAGTGATTTTTTACCACGTCTCATAACTCTGTTGATGAATTTTGAAACATCTACGCTGTTATAAATAGGGTCAGCTGAAGGAATTCTTCTTTCTGGTTTAGATCTTCTAGACATTATTTCTTACCTCCTTTAGCTCTCTTTGCACCATATTTAGAACGGCTTTGTGTTCTGTTAGCAACACCTGCTGTATCTAAAGTACCACGAACGATGTGATATCTTACACCTGGAAGGTCTTTAACTCTTCCGCCTCTGATTAGAACAACACTGTGTTCTTGTAGGTTGTGTCCGATACCTGGAATATAAGAAGTTACTTCAAATCCGTTAGTAAGTCTTACTCTGGCAACTTTTCTCAAAGCTGAGTTTGGTTTTTTAGGGGTTGTTGTGTAAACCCTAGTACAAACACCGCGTCTTTGTGGACATTCCATAAGAGCCGGTGATTTGGTTTTGTCTTTTAGCTTTTTACGTTCTGAACGCACAAGCTGGTTCATAGTAGGCATAACTTTTCTCCTTTTACCTTTTAGTATAATTTTCACCTAAGCCGTCAAATCCGGCAGAAATTTCGACTAGGATAGCTTAATGTTAAGACGAACATGAGTAGTTGTCAATGATTGGAGCTATTTTTGTTAAAAGTTATTAAGGTTTTCTTGTTAACGACTAGTAAATATTGAAATATATTTTTGTAAATGATAAACTTAATTTCAGAAGAGAAAATAAGGAGTAAAAACATGGTCTGTTTAACATCAAATAAGGCTGACGCTAAACTTGTGTCAGAAGCATTAAAAGCATTGGGCAAAGATAATTTTGCTCTTATTATTCACGGAAGCAGTTTCCCTTCAAAAAATGGCGAAGACACTGGTTTCGGAACTTTCAATTCAGCTGCAGGACACGAACTAATTGACTATGCACACGGAATTTTTAACGCACTTCAATTAGGGCCAGCAGGCAAAACTAAGAGTTCTGATTCATCGCCTTACACTGGAACAATTTTTTCTGGCAACCCTTTGTTTATAGACCTTAAACAATTGACAGAAAAGAAATGGGATAACATTCTTTCTCAAGAAACTTTTGAAAAAGTTGTTGCAGGTAATCCTAACCAAAATCAAGGTAAAACTGCATACTCTTATATTATGAAAGCTCAAAATGAAGCTTTAAAAGAAGCTTGGAACAACTTCAAGCAAGTTCACGGCGGACTATTCGGTTCTCCTTTGAAAAAAGATTTTGAAAAGTTCAAAAAAGAAAATAGTTTCTGGCTAGATAACGATTCTTTATACGAAGCACTTTCTTTAGAGAATGATAACGACTTTTGGTACACTTGGAAAAACGAAGCTGACAAAACTTTGATGAACCCAAAATCAGAAGAAGAAAAAAAAGCTGCAGAGGCTAGAATTGCAGACATTAGAAAAAAATACGAAGATGAAATCGAATTTTACAAGTTCTGTCAATTTGTTTTAGAAATTCAAAACGAAGAAACTAAAAAATTCGCTTTGTCAAAAGGTATCAAAATGATTGCAGACCGTCAAGTTGCATTTTCTGATAGAGATGCTTGGGCTTATCAATCATTATTCCTAGATGGCTGGTATTTAGGCTGTCCTCCAGACTATTTCTCAAAAGATGGTCAAGCTTGGGGCTTCCCAGTAATGGATCCAGACAAAATGTTCAATCAAGATGGTTCTTTGGGCGAAGGCGGTATCTTGATGAAAAACCTTTACAAAAAAATGTTCAAAGAAAACCCTGGTGGTGTAAGAATTGACCACATTGTTGGTTTGATTGACCCTTGGGTTTACAAAGTTGGCAGAAAACCAATGTGCGAAGAAGGTGCTGGCAGATTATATTCTTCACCAGAACACCCAGAACTTTCAAGATATGCAATCGCAAGAAATGAAGATTTAGATTGGTCTTTAGAGGCTGATAAGGAAAAAAGAGTTAAAACTTTATCAGAAGAACAAATCAAGCTTTACGGCAGATTGATTGAAAAAATCGTTATTGCAGCTGCAAAAGAATGCGGTATGGACAAAAATGCAATCGTTTGCGAAGACTTGGGTACTTTGACAAACCCAGTTGATGCAGTAATGAAAAAATACGAATTACAAGGTATGAGATTAACTCAATTTGTTGTTCCAGAAAAACCAGAACACCCATACAGATGTAAAAACATCACTGAACACGTTTGGAACATGGTGGGAACACACGACAACTTGCCAATTTCTATGTGGGCAGAAAGCATGATTAATACTCACGAAGGTTATTTGCACGCTAAAAACCTTGTAGAAGATTTGTTCGCAGAGGCTGATAACAAAGATGACATCATTGTAAGATTAACTCAAGACAAAGAATATTTGAAATTTGTTAAATTGACAGAAATTTTTGCATCAAAAGCAAGAAACGTTCAAATGTTCTTCACTGATTATTTCCAAATCAATGATGTATATAATAGACCAGGAACATCTGGCGACCAAAACTGGTCATTAAGACTTCCTAATAACTATCAAGAATTGCAGCCTATCGACTTGCAAGCACTTCTTAAAGCCGCAATTATTGCAAGAGGCAAAGAATTTGCTGCTAAACACGCAAGCTTGATTGAAAAACTTGGTTAGTAGTTGGTTTTAGGGTATATTTTAGTGGCGGAAATGCAAAGCATTTCCGCCACTTTTATAAAAGCCAGAAATGGTGGAAACGTCTATGTTAAAGGTCACTTCTAGCGTTTTTGTAGCATTTTCCACCCTACCGTACTATTTCCATTTAAGCTGAAATAACGCCCTCTTTTATCAACTGTTCTTTAATTTCTTTTTTGGTTTGAAATTCTGGACCAGACTTGTCTGTCATTCTCTTTAATAACATAATTGCTGGAGTTACAACGCCTAACGCCATTATACAAGCACCAATGTTCATCTTGATAGAATTTCTTTTTAATTTCTTAACCTTATTAAAGAAATCTTCTGCGCTTTCGCCTTTTTTAATAGCGTCTTTATATTGTCCATACAATTCAGCCAACTTATCGTTTACGCCTTTAACCTCATCAAAGTCAACAAACGCTCTTGAATCAATCTTGTTCGTATTTTTATATGTTGTCAAAATATCTGACTGTTTTGCAATTTTTACAACCTCGTTTTCAGGGTTTTGGTGTAAAAATTCGTACAAATTACCGTTAGACGTATTTGCTGCATTAAATTCCTTGATACTCTTTTCGATTGTTCCATTTTGGAAAACCTTCTTTAGATTTTCGCTTTCAAGCACTCTTGCGTCTAATGTAATCGACTTGTTGTGTTTCTTCTTCGCAGAGTTTTCCATAAATTCTTGAATTTTCTTGCCAGCATAATACAAGAAAATCAACACAGAACCTTCTTTGATTGCATATCCAGCAAATTCTTGTGAAGTTCTTGAGTCCTTCAATCTTTCTGTCGTAATGAAACCATCAAGAATGTACATATTTTTTACTGGTGAAAAGGCAAACTCTTCAACAATTTTGCCTAAACCTTTGAAGGCTGGAGCTTTTACTTTGCCCACATTTTGTTTGTTTTCAACTTCCTTCTTTTTAGCCTCTTCTTGATACTCCTTAATCAGATTTTTTCTGATTTTTTGGTCGGTATAGCGTTGTTTTAATTTTGTTAAGCCTATATAAGCCCCTGCTGCTAAAATTGTTGAAGCAAAGAATTTTGCAGCAGCAAGGTTTTTGAATAATCTCTTATTGTTGCCTGCTTTTTCTAAATTTTTTCTAATTTCTTCGGTTGGTGCATACTTTTTAACCTTTTCAAACATTTTCATGTCTTTAAGGTTTCTTGGGTCAATTTTTGCATCTAAACCGAATGCCTTGAATACAGTTTTATCGTAAAGCCATTTTAGAGATGGAATACCGCCTAGCCACAATGTTTCTGTTCCAAATTCGTCGATAAATCTGTCAAAACCTTCTTCTTTTCCTGTTGCGTATGAACCTGCTGTCATACCTAAACAACTTGAAATATCTTTTACACCTAAAGGTATTAGCGAGTTGGGATTGCCTAGTGTAGAATATAATTTTGCTGGATTAATCATCATAATTCTACAACCCCCACTTTAGGTTCATTAATTTTTTACTATGTTTGTTCATACTACAACCTTCCTTTCATTCTAAATATCATCAATATAAAAAATTGCTATGTTATTTACAAAATGTTACATTGCATTAAAATTTGATATTTGCTATTTATACAATAAAAAAGAACTTCCTTATAGGAAGTTCTTTTTTATTTCAAAAATGTTAAACTAGCCTACAAGTTCAGTATCATCTGACTCAGAAGCCTTAACCATAATCGCATGTTCAACAGGGTTTTCCTTTTTGTATGCACTATCGGTAACTGCTTCTTCAAAACCAAACTCGTCTCGGGCTTTCTTCATTTGAGTTTCGTCAACTAACTTTTTAGCAAGTTCAGCGATTTCATAAACTAATCTATAACGGTTTTCTGCGTTTTCATTAAGTTCCCACGCTACTTTAATAATTTGATCCATCTTTACCTCTTTTAATCGTTTAACTTGATTTTATAACACACAAAAACATTTGTCCATAGGTAAAATATTTTACAATTCTTAATAATCAAAACAAAAAAGTCAATTTTTTCATCTTAAAAGACTTTATATATACATACGAGATATTAATAAGGAGCAAATAATGGTACAACAAGTTGGCGAAGCATCAATTCCAGTTTATTATGAAAGAAATGGACAAAAGTATAAAAAAGACGTAAAGTTTAAAGGTAATTTTGGCTTTCAAATAAATGACAGAAAATATACTGTAAAAAATGGACAAGTTTATAATCAATATAATCAAAACTTAAAATGTATAAGCAAAGATGCCGCAGTTGCATACCAATTTATTGGAATGTCAAATACTGCTGAATCTGCAAAAGATTATACTTTTTCAATAAAAGATATCCAACAAGCAGCTGCTGACCAAAAATCAAACATTAAAGGACAAGCTGATAAAAGAACCCGTACAACAATTGGCACAGAAGTTTGTACATCTATTGATGGCAAAACAACATGCGACGGAACAAAATTCACAACTCAATGTAAAGATAACGCAACAGGCAGAGTTAATACTGTAAGCATCTGGACATTGAAGTAAGCTTTACTC
Organism: uncultured Candidatus Melainabacteria bacterium; assembly: GCA_934757275.1. Taxonomy (GTDB): domain Bacteria; phylum Cyanobacteriota; class Vampirovibrionia; order Gastranaerophilales; family Gastranaerophilaceae; genus CAG-196. The sequence continues at coordinate 105,752 of CAKVLN010000001.1, read as the reverse complement.
CATAAGAGTTGTCATCAAGATTGGCTCGCCATCTGTAGCTAGAACTGTGTGTTCAAAGTGCGCAGATGGTTTTCTGTCTTTTGTTACAACGCCCCATTTGTCATCTTCAACGAACACTTCGTCGCCACCTAGATTTAACATTGGCTCAATTGCAATAACCATGTTTGTTTTTATTGGTGTTTGGTCGCCAACTCTATAATTGAACAAGAACGGATCTTCATGCATTTCGTGTCCAACACCATGACCGCCATATTGACGTACGATACCTAGTTTGTAACTATTTGCAACATCTTCTATTGCTCCAGAAATGTCATCTAGGACATTACCTGCTTTCATTTTTGCAATGCCAGCAAAAAGAGCTTCTTCAGTTGCTTTCATAAGTATTTGTTTTTCTTCAGAAATTTTTCCAACTGCGTAAGACCATGCGCTATCACCAACCATGCCACCATAAGTTGCACCAACGTCTATTGCAATGATGTCGCCTTCTTTAAGAATTTCTGATTCAGAAGGAATGCCGTGAACGACTTTTTCGTTTATTGAAGTGCAAATGCAAGCAGGAAAGCCACAATATCCTAAAAAGGTTGGAATTGCTTTGTTTTCTTTAATCACTTTCATCGCAATATTATCAAGTTCTTTAGTTGAAATTCCAGGTTCAACCACTTCTTTCATTTTTTTGTGAACAAGTGCTACGATGTGACCTGCGTGTCGCATTCTTTTAATTTCATCACGAGATTTTCTGTTAATCATAAATTCCTCAATTCTTTTCTTTAATTTTATGATTAAGACGCTATAAATTCAAGCAAAAAAAATTTTTAAAACTTTTTGCTTGACATTAAAGATTGATTTGATAATATAGAAATTGTCGATAAGCCCCCATCGTCTAGAGGCCTAGGACAACACCCTTTCACGGTGTAGACAGCGATTCGAATTCGCTTGGGGGTACCATTTAAAAGATAAGAGCCGAAAGGCTCTTTTTTAATGCTTAGATTTGTACAAAATACCCCGCAAATGCGTGTTTTGGTAACGGCGTGGTAACGGGAAGGGAGTACGCAAATGGATATAGAATTACAACTCTTAAAGCCCCTCAAAGATAATAACAAATTTGAGGAATTGTATTCAGAATACAAAGAAACTATTAATTGTAAAGATGAAGAAATTCAAAAGCGTTTAGCTAATATTTTAATGAAAGTTGATAAACTTTCAATTGAACATATTAAAGAAATATTTATGAGTGAGATAAAAACAAATAGAAAGTATAAACATATAAGATTCTTTAAGTAATACAAATAGAAGTAACTAACTACACTCATGCCAACTTTCTATGCTAGAATAGAAGAATGATTAAGACTTTCAAGTGCAAAGAAACCGAAAAGATATGGAATGAAGAGTTTAGCAAGAAGCTTCCTCACGACATACAGAAACGAGCTTTACAGAAATTGAGAATGCTAAACGTAGCTTCTGTACTTGATGATTTAAAGATTCCGCCAAGTAATCACTTAGAAGTGTTGACTGGCGATAGACAAGGTCAATATTCTATACGCATTAACAACCAATTTAGAATTTGCTTTAAGTGGTTAGACAATTGTTCCTTTGATGTTGAAATTGTTGATTACCATTAGAATTGATAAGATATCTAAAGAGAATCTTTATTTGGGGTTGAAATTACGTGGTACGTACTATATAATATAGATAGATATTACTTAAATTTGGAGTACAATTATGACTGAATATATTGAACTTACAACAGTTGGCGAAATGCTAAAGGAAGAATTTATTGAACCATTTCATCTAACGCAGAATGCTCTAGCTAATGCGATATTTGTACCACCAAACAGAATACACCAAATCGTTAAAGGGCAAAGACGAATTACTGCTGATACTGATTTGCGTTTGACAACATACTTTGGACTTTCGCAAGGTTATTTCTTACGTTATCAAGAAGATTATGAACTAAGAATTGCAAGACGTGAAATCGCAGATGATATAAGCAAGATTCAACCAATCAAGACTCTTGGTTAGTTGGAATAAGTCGTCATATAATCTTCAATGTTTTGGAGTAACGGCTTGGTAACGCAAGCTATTACAAATTGCTTTGTAAAGTTTTTGAAACAAAATAGCAAAAAATGTTTTTAGGGGTTTATAAGTAATTGAGGACAGTTTATTTAGGAGAAATTATATGACAGAAATTTGTGGTTTTGGCAGATTTGAGAACATTAGAACAAATGCGCAATTAAGCAATGGCATTATTGATGCGCCATACTCTTTTAATCGTCAACTTACAAAATATGCAGAAAATCATTTGAAAGATTGCAAAGAAAACCCTACGCTTGGGTTATTAGCAAGACAAAATCAAAGAACAAATGATTTCCCCAAAAGTGCAAAAATAAATATGTCAATGCTTAATGAGCAAGATAGTTTTGTTCGTGCAGACAAGGAATTTAAGCAGGTTTGCAACGATATGTACCACAAAACTAACAAGGTAAGACGCCAATTAATCAAAAACGAAAGCATTGTTTTAGATGAAGTGAAGCCTATTAAGAAAAATTTTACAAGAACTATGATAAAGTTATTTGGGAATTTAATGAAATAGCTTTAACATCAAGAAAAGTTCTTTTTGCAAATTAACATTAATCCATTGGACTAATTTTTTAAATCTTATGGTCGTTATAAAGGCTCGCCTAATTGTGTAATATAAAATTGGGAGAGAGTTATGCAAATTGATGCGACTATAGATAAGAACCTTGCAAAAGCAAGCGAAAAGGTTACTATGCCAGCACGTTCACGCTCATATAACTTGTGCGTGAAGGCTGATGCTCTTAGATTTGCAAAAATGTATAAAGAGTCTGTACAAACTTATCTACAAGCAATCATGATGGAGAGGGCTGAAACGAAGGCTTATTTTGGTCTTGCGATTTCTTACAAGTATCTAAAAGAATACAAAAAAGCTATTTCTACATTATTAAAATTAGTTAAAATTGACGACAGTAATGACGAATTTTTCTTTGAAATTGGAGTTTGCTATCTTTCTGATGGGCACCCTGAAAAAGCTATTGAATACTTAATTAAAGCAATTTTAATTAATAGAGAAAATTTAGAAGCACAAATTCAACTCGCAATTGCACACGAACTTGTTGACGAAGCAGATTTATCGTTAATGATTTATAACAAATTAATCGAAACAAACCCAGAATTTTTGAAAGCTTACTACAACAAAGCTGCAATGCTCATGGGAATGGGCAATTTTGTAGAGGCGTCTAGGACATTTTTCCAATTGATAAAAAGAAATCCAGATTACTACAAGGCTTATCTAGGAATTGCAATGAGTTTCGACAAATTGGCAAAATATAACGATGCAATACGATATTATAAAAAATTCTTGGAATTAAAACAATTTTCAGAAGATGCAATTTTCGCCCGCTCAAGAGTTGAAGAGCTAAGAAACAAATATTTTTCAAAAGAAAATACTTTGACACTGGTTGATTGACTTTACATGATATGTGTAAAATATCGTTGAGTAGATTGGAATATATACATGCGCTATTTAGGCAACAAAACAAAATTATTAAATTTTATAGACAGTGTTATAAGTAAATATAAAATAAAAGGTGAGATCTTTGCTGATTTGTTTGCTGGAACTTGTTCTGTCGGTGATCATTACAAAAATAGATACAAAATAATCGCAAATGATTACATGACTTTTTCAAGTATTATTTGTAAAGCAAAATTACTAAATAAAAAGATTCCTAATTTTCAAAATTTTAAAAAGCAGTACAAAGAGTCCCCTTTCGTTATCTTAAATAACAAAACCTATTCTCCACAAAAAAATTACTTTATATATCAAACTTATACACCACAAAGTAATAGAATGTATTTTTCAGAAGTAAATGCTTCTAAAATTGATGGAATGAGACTTGACATAGAAGAGTATTACAAAAATTCAATAATTAATGAAAAAGAATATTACTTTTTACTCGCTTCGCTATTGGAGTCTTCCTTGAAAGTTTCAAATACTTCAGGTACGTACCAAGCATATTTTAAGTTCTGGGAAACAAGAGCATTAAAAAAATTTACATTAGAGCCACTGTCTATTTGTGAAACTGAAATATTGTTTGATAACATTGTCTTCAATACAAATACAAATAAGCTTATCAGAGAAATTTCTGGTGATATAGCTTATATTGATACACCTTACACAACTACACAATATACAAATTCTTATCATCTACTAGAAACTATAGCAAAATATGATTATCCAGAAATCTTTGGAAAAACTGGGCGTCGTTATAATCGAGAACTTTCAGGATATTCTAATAAAACAAAAGCCATTATAGAATTTGAAGATTTATTTAGACAAATCCAATTCAAACACATTCTTGTTAGTTACAGCAACCAATCAATAATTCAATTGCAAGATTTAATTGAACTGGCAAAAAAATTTGCTAAAAATTCCGAAGTTTATGTCGAATATTTTGATTATCGAGAATATGCGACAAATAATATCAGCCAAAAAGGCAATAATGAAAATTTAAAAGAGGTTATTATATATTTTGAAAAAGATATAACGATAAATAAATCTCCATTGAATTACTCTGGCAGTAAAGATAACATATTGCCACAATTATATAAACATTTACCAAAGCATATTGGAACATTTGTCGATGCAATGGGAGGAGCTTTTAATGTAGGAGCGAATTTAGTTGCAACAGAAAGAGTTGTTTATAATGAATATAACAAATACATATATGAAATTATAAAAATGTTATTAGAGGAAGATTCTAAAGATATTATAGAAAAAATTGAAAAAATTATAAAAGAATATAATTTACACAAAAAAAACAAAGAAGCATATATAGCATTAAGAGATTATTATAATAAAAATAAAACACCATTAGTCTTGTTTGTTTTACAAATGTACTCATTTCAAAACATGATAAGATTTAATAACAGCAAAAAAATGAATACACCAGTTGGGAATAATGAATATAGCACAGGTATATGCAACAGAATTATTAATTTCAGAACAAAAACAAAAACATATAATTTAACTTGTAATGAATTTCAAAACATTGATTTTACAAAATTTCCTCAGGATACATTATTCTACTTTGATCCACCATACTTTATTACCAATGCTGAATATAATGATGGAAAAAGGGGACTTGAAGGTTGGGATATTAATAAAGAAACAGAGCTGCTACAATATCTATTAAAACTTCACGAAAATGGATATAAATTTCTACTTTCAAATGTAATTAACCACAACGAAAAAAAACATAACTTATTAATCGAATGGATTAAAGAACACGGTTTTATTATGAATATTATAGGAGAAACTGGCATCAAATATCCACGAACAGAAGTAGTTATCAAAAATTATAATATTTGCGGGAGTATTTAACATTGAAAAAAACGTTTCGTTTCTTAGCACTTAATTGTGATAACATTAAAGATATTTTTGATGATGAAGTAATTTTATCAGAATATTCAAAAGAGGACATAGAACTTCTACTCCTCAAAAAGGTTAATGCTTTTAATAAAAAATTAAACATTTCAAAAGTAATATATGAATCTTTGCAAGAACAGTTCCCATTTTATAAAAAAAGTAGAAGAAGTGGTGCTATTATTGAAGATACACAAATTGATACTACTTTAATTAATGAATACAAGCAAAACGGTTATTATGTTTTTCAACAAGATGAAATTACTTATGCAAGAAATATTATAGAGTATGTATTTTTCACTCCTACTCGAGAAAATTCTCGAAATATATTTATATCGCAGACTTTATTTCCAGCACTCGTAGATTATATGGAAGATTACCTAAATACTGCAAATTATACATGTGCAAATCATAAATTTATGCTTATAAATATTGCAAATAAGGAAATTACAGCTGATTCAATTATAACTACAATTTCTATATTAATAAAAATAGGCTTAGATTATTTAGTATTATTTGATTATCCAACAATTCATAGAGATACTATACCAGATAATATTAAAACTTTTATTAAAGAACGTTACGCAAACTGTACTGAAATATATGAAAACAAGTATTATAAGATAGATTTCACTCGCAAATTATTAAAAATCAAAACTTACGAATTAGAAACAAAAATTAAAAACAATATCTTTGAAGGTAGTGATGAAAAATTTTATTGGATCCAAATATTTCCGATAGCTATATTTGCGCATAATTCAGGATATAAAGTTGATTATTCAGAATATGATAATTTTTGTCAAAGTTATAGAAAAGTATTTTCATCTAAAAATAAAAAATTTAATAGATGTATAACTATATTAAGATATTTAGAAAAATATTTTAATTAAATAGAAAGGACAATATTTGTTATGTATGAACAAATAATATATTTTGGTGCTCCTGGAACTGGAAAGAGTTTCTTAATAGACCAAAAACTAAGAGAAAGCTCAATTTTACCTGCAAAAATATTTAGGGTTGTTATACACCCAGAATACTCTTATTCTGATTTTGTAGGACAATTAATTCCCACAAATTTACAACGTGACAATGGCAAGAATGAACTAACCTTTACATTTAAAGAAGGTCCCTTTACCAGAGCATTGATAGAAGCATATAAAGATCTAAGTAAAGATGTATATTTGATTATAGAAGAACTCTCACGAGGAAATGCAGCTGCAATTTTTGGAGACTTATTTCAATTATTGGACAGAAATGAGCATTTTGAAAGTCGCTACTCGATTAATAACAAAGAAATTGCAGATAGATTAACCACAGAAATTGGAGATAATATAAAATTACCTTCTAATTTCAATATCTTATGTACAGTAAATACCACTGATCAAAATGTTTTTCCCTTAGACACAGCATTTAAACGACGTTTTGAATGGGAATATGTTTCAACCAAACCAATAATTCAAGAAGAAACAAATGAAACGGATTATAACAAAAACAATCCTATAATATTTTTATTTAAACAAGATGAATTAATAAAATCAAACTGGTTAACATTTTATATGGGATTGAATAGATTTATTATAAATAAAATGAGAAAAAATGAAGACAGACAAGTTGGTCAATTTTTCTTAGAATTTAAAGATAATTTAATTAAAAATTCTCTTTCTGATGACGCAGAAGTTCAACAAAAAACAAAATTAAGGATTAATAAAATTATTAAAAACAAATTACTACTTTACCTTTGGCAAGATGTACAAGGTTGTTATTCCATTAATAGTAACAATAGTCTTTTTAATAACAATATAAAAAGTTTTGAGGAATTATATGATAAGTATGATAAAATGCAAGTTTTTAGTAATGAATTTTTTGAAGAATTCGAAAAAATAAAATATAATGACCCGAGTTTTGAATAGGACATAGTATGATAATAGAGTTTTCTAATGATGGAAAAGAATGCAATATTAAAGATTTACATGCTAAAGGCTTCTGTATAGATTCCAACAGAGATGTAAATGGTTCTTTTCAAGATGATGATAACCTACAAGAAAATAAATTAACTTTTAATTTTGTAGGCTTTATCACAAATAAAAATAATGATATTATGTTGCTGGCTCCCAAAGGATATAAAATTGTATCCCTAGACAATGATGCTCAAATTATTTTTTCAGTAATACAGAAACATATGCAAAAGAATCCAGATTTATATGTTGGTGATATTTATGGGGAAAAATATGTATCCAGCTATCCATTTGCTTCTTTCTGGGGAATTTATAATTATTTTATTAAGTTCGGTTTATATCATAATTCTATAAAGAAAATGAAATATAATATTAACGGAAAAATTGATTGGAAAACAACAATAAAAAAAACTAATTTTTATATCAAAGAGAATAACCTCCTAATGTTCCCATTTTATCGTTCAAAAAAATATAATTTAACTACTTTGATAACAGAATGCATGATTTTTGCAATTGATTATACAATTGATAAATTTAGCAATATATTAAATGCACACAAAACTGGTTATAATTTGCCTGAAAATGATTTCATTTGTAACAAAGAAAAAATAACAAGAGTCTTAGAAGATACAAAAAATTTAATATTTAATGATAAAACGTTGCAATTATTAGACAATCTAATAGATTTTTTCAAAAATTTAAATCTTGGTGGTAATTATTATTTTAAAACTTATGTATTTGAGTACATTTGGGAAGACATGATTTCTCAATATTTGAATATGCACTTTGAAAAAATTATTGGCAATAACCTTATATTTTCAAAAGACAGCATCTTAAATAAAAATTTTAAAAAGATAGCTTTTTACCCCAATATGGCAAACAAAAAACATAGTATAGAACCAGATTTCTATTACTCAGAACTCGATAATCAATATATATTTGATGCGAAATATAAGAAATATATTAATGGTATTGACTACAAACAAGTATGTTATTTAATGTTTTTGAGTGAAAAAAAAGATGAAAAATTGTCTAAACAATATAAAAACACATATTCAGCATTAATAATTCCAGATGAATATACACATAGTAATATTCATTTTCAAATAGACCCATCGTTCAACGATTCTTTTTGTAATCTTTATATAATAGAACAATATTTAAATATCAGAGAAATTATGCAGTGGTATATAGATTTTTAAATAGGATACTAAGAATTGCTCTGAACTTAAAATTATAGTATAATCTTTGAGTACAGTCCTAATGAATAAGGAAGATTATATGAGTGAGATTTGCAAAAATTGGACGCAGTGGCTTAAACAAAATCGTTTTGCTGGTTTAACGCCTGAAATGCAAGAGCAAACAATGCGTTGGTTAGAAGCCGTTCGTGACGTTATCATGGTTTATGCAGAGATTAAACCTTATGAAACTGTGCTTGATATAGGAACAGGCACCGGACTTTTAGCATTTAGAGCCTTAGAACTTCAAAATTGTCAAGGCAAAGTTATTTTTTCTGACCTATTTCAAGATTGTCTTGACGATTGCAAACAAATCTTAGAAAAATCTGGAATTACAACGGGATATGAATTTTTGCAATGTCCAGTTGAACACATTGCCCTACCAGAAAGTAGCGTTCACAAAGCTTTGATGCGTTCGGTTTTAGTCCATGTAACAAACAAGCAACCTGCAATAAGCGACATATACAGAGTTTTAAAACCTTCTGGCAAGTTGTGCGCCTTTGAGCCAATTATTCGTTCAAATACTCGTTATTGGGAATTGTTAGACCCGATGTACATAGAAAAATACGAGGACTTCAAGCGAGTTGAAAATGAAATTATGGACAATCCGCTCGATTCTTTATGCAACTTTGACGAAGACACTTTGAAGATGAATTTGGAAATTGCAGGTTTTTCTATTCCAGAGGTTAAGTTGCAGGAAGTTCGCTCAAAGTACATCGTACAACCTAATATGGTAAAAGAATGGTTCATTAACCCACCATCTCCAAATCAACCTTCTACCAGAGAAAGATATTTAAAATATTTTGATGAAAAAACCGTTGATAAGTTTATGCAAGATGTTCAAAACTATTTGACAGGGCGTGAAATAAGTTTGAAAACAAATGCAGTATTTATCAATGCGACAAAATAATAACAAAGGAAAAAATAATGACAATACAAAAACAAATTGCAATAATTATACCCGCACGCTATGGTTCTTCTAGATTAGAAGGCAAACCGCTTTTGAAAGTTAATAACAAGCCTATTATCCAATGGGTTTGGGAGAAAGCAAAAACTTGTCCAATGGTAGACAGAGTAATTGTTGCAACTGATGATGATAGAATTTTTGATGCTTGTAAGGAATTTGGCGCAGAAGTTGAAATGACTTCAACCGAGCATAAAAGCGGCAGTGACAGAATTGCCGAAGTTGCAGAACGTCACCCAGAAATTGGCTACATTATCAATCTTCAAGGTGATGAGCCTCTAATTGAGCAATCAAATATTGAACTTGTAATCAAAGGGGTTAAAGAGGACGCAAATGCTGACATTTCAACCCTAGTAAGAGAAATTAAAGAGGCAGATGAGGTTAATAACCCAAATTTGGTAAAATGTGTGTTTGACGTGAATAATTACGCAATGTATTTTTCTCGTTCAAAAATTCCTTATGAAAGAGCAGAAAACGATGGAAGTTGGAAATTTTTCGGTCATTTAGGAATTTATGGTTACAAACGAGAAGCGTTGTTTAAAATGACGAAGTTACCACAAGCACCTTACGAAATGGCTGAAAAGTTAGAACAGTTAAGAGCTTTGCAAAATGGCATGAAAATTAAGGTTGCGGTAGTAAAAAATGTTCCGGTTGGAATTGACACCGCAGAAGATTTTGAGAAGTTCAAAGCAATGGTGGAAAAAGGATAATAAGTGAATATAAAAACACAAATTACAAAACTTCATTATACAAAAGAGCCAAAGGGAGCTTTTTTTAGCCTCTTGAAATTTTGCTCAATTTTTTATGGAATAGGAAGTGGGTTTAAAAATTATTTGTATGACAAAAACATAATTAAACCTAAAAAAGTTGACGCTTTTGTAATCTCAATTGGTAACTTTACAACAGGTGGCGTCGGCAAAACTCCAGTCGTTGCAGAGATTGCAAAATATTTTGTAGAAAAAGGCGAAAAAGTCGCAATAATTTCTCGTGGTTATGGCGGAAAACTTGATAACAAGAAGGTCAATGTTATTTCTGATGGAATAAATTTATACTTCAAAGCAGATATGGCAGGAGATGAGCCTTATTGGCTTGCAGTTAACCTAAATATGTGTGCAGTTTTGACCTGCTCAAATAGAGTTAAAGCTGCTGAATATGCGATAAAAGAATTAGATATTACTAAAATTATTCTTGACGATGGTTTTCAACATAGAAAAATGGCACGAGATTTGAACGTTGTTTTAGTTGATTCTGAAAAAATGTTTGGAAACGAAAATCTACTGCCAGCTGGACCTTTAAGAGAAGGAATGGAGGGCTTTAACCGTGTTGATAAGCTTGTTGTAGTTAGTAAAAATGTTGACCATACAAGAGCGGAAAAAATTGCCAGAATTTTGGACAAAAAATTCATGAAGGGAAAAACCCCACCCCCTAACCCCCTCCCTCAAGGGGCGGGGGCTTCAACTTTGCTTTGCAAAGTTGAACCAGATTATTGCTACAATATAATTTCTGGCGAACACTTACCAAAAGGTGGCGAAATTTCTGCGCTTTCTGCGATTGGGCAACCTGAACAGTTTTATAAATTCTTAGAAAAAGATTTTAAAATAAAAAATAAAATAACTTTTGACGACCATCATCAATACACAATAGAAGATATTGAGAATATTGAAGGCATAATTGTTACAACCGAAAAAGATGCGGTTAAATTGTCTTTGCTCGGTAAAGATAATATTTACGCACTAAAACTAAAAACTGTGTTAGATGTAGAAAGTTTGTTATCGTAATTTTTATGTTATACTTTGATTAAAGAACAAAGTAGTCGGGTAATTGCGCTCTTTTAAGAGTGAGGAAAGTCCGTGCATCTAAGGACAGACTGCCAGAGAAACTCTGGACGGCGTGAGTCGGTGGAAAGTGGCACAGGAAATATACTGCCGATGGATTTTTAATCACAGGCGATGGTGCAACGGTGAGTTAAGAGCTTCACCAGCGATACTGGAAGGTATCGGCTAGCTAAACCCCAGTTAGATGCAAGATTGAATTAGGCGTTATAAAGGTGTCCGCCAAGTCTAGAGAAATCGCTTGAGATTGGAAGTAATTCCAATACTAGATAGATAATTACCTAAAAACAGAACACGGCTTATGAGCTACTTTGTTCTTTTTTTATGCCCAATTTTTTTGACTAATTATTTTCTGCAACGCCTTTATAAAATTCGTTTGTAATCAATTGAGAATATTTCTTTTTTTCGCTTATTGAAAGTGCTAATTTTTCTGAACCATCAGAAGTTGTAACACTTGCAACCACACCTGAAATATCAGAAAAAGGTAATTTTGTAACGTGTGCATCAAATTTTGCATAAGGAACTTGTTTGCCATAAACCTTCATTGTGCCACGATTTGTAACCTTAATATCTTGAACGGTTATTGCTTGATACTTAAACTTTTCTGACAAATCTTTTAACTTTGTTTCAACTTGAGAGCTTTTAATGTCCTCTTGAGTTAATAGAGGCTTTTTGCCAGAATCAACAATAATCATTTTTTGACCAGAAGCTTTGTGTTCCGCCAAAACTGCCTTATAGCCAACAAGATTAACCGCATTATCTATTTGATACTCTTCATTCAAGTTAGAAAAATTTCCGATTTTCTTTGCACTTTCAAAAGCGTGTTCTTGTATAAAATTACCAACACTAACTTTTACTGCTTCTACATATTTTTGTCCGCCAATCGCATTAAAACCCATTATTGCAAGTACAAGAAGAAATGCGTTAAAAATTATTTTTATTAATCTGAACATATTATACCTCGCCTGTTGAAAATTATTATAGCATATAAAGCTTGCCATAATAATTTATGTTCCTTAGCAATAGATTTTACGCAGATTTCAATTCGATTTTATACCCCAAGCCTTTCAACAGTTTCAAAGTTGTACTAATTTTGGGTTGAACTTTTCCATTTAAAATGTCAGACAAATTACTTCTATCCATGTCTAAATCTCTTGCTAGTGCTGAGATTGCACCTCGCCCACGAGCTTTAACAACATGCTGCAAAGAACGAATAAAAGCATTAATATTTCCATCTTTAGCAAATTCTTCCAAAGAGGTTTCTAAATAAATTCGTTGATAATCTTTGTCTTGCAATCTTTCTTGCATCAAGTCATCATGGCTTATTGTGTTTGCTATAACTTTAGTCATATCTAAATTAAAATCTTCTGCAAAATCTGTCATTTTGAGTTCCTTTCTATAAAGTCCTTAAAATATTTTTCTGCAAGTTTTATTACACGTTTTTGGTCGCTTTTATCACTTCCTGCTACAATTATAATTATAACATTTGTTAAGTCTTTATAATAAATTCTATACCCTTTACCAATAAAAAACCTTAATTCTGATAACATACTATTGGAAAGTTTTTTGTGATCGCCATATAAACCATCAATTAATCGCTCAATACGATTATCTATTATTGATTTCGTTTTATTATCTAATGTTTCAAACCAGTCCTCATACGGACATCTACCATCGATAGTTTTATAATAAATGATTTGTTTTAAGTGTTTTTCTTTCATCAATGCAATCTACCTATTTACATTGTAGGGTATAGCCGACAATATGTCAATTGTAGTTTTTAACTTTTATTAAATCTCGTTAATTTTCACAAATAAAACTTGCACCACCAAAAAATATTATGTACAATTCTGTTATGACAAAACCTGAAATTAATTTAGTTAATACCACTGATGTTTGTGTAGAAGACGCTACTCCTGCGATGCAGAGGTACTTAGAAATAAAAAAAGAGCACCCAGATTGCCTACTTTTATATAGAATGGGTGATTTTTACGAAACTTTTTTTGAAGACGCAGTTACGATGTCACGAGAGCTTGAATTAACTCTGACTGGTCGTGATTGCGGTGCAAAGCTTGGAAGAATACCTCTTGCAGGTATTCCAATAAAAGCGATTGATGGATATTTAGAAAAGCTCGTTGCCAAAGACATTAAAGTTGCCATTTGCGAACAACTGGAAGATCCAAAGCAAGCAAAAGGAATTGTTAAGCGTGGCGTTGTTAGAGTTATCACGGCAGGAACACTTTTAGAAAGTAACTTCCTTAACCAAAATAGCAACAACTACATGTGCGCCGTGTTCAAGAATGGTGAGAAATGGGGTTTTGCATATACTGATATTTCGACGGGGGAATTTAAAGCCTCTGAATTGACATCAGAAACACTTATAACAGAGCTTGCTCGTATTCAACCTGCAGAAATTGTTGCACCTGCTAAAAAAATGAAACTTCAGCCGTTTCAAATTGTTCCAGAAGAAACAGTTGATTTGCCAGAAGAAATTACTAAGCTTTATAATTGCTCAAAAGTTCCTGCAAAAGTTTTTGAAGAAGATTTTGCAAAGAACAATTTGCAACAGGTTTTCAAAATCAATTCGCTTGATGCAATTGGTTACAACACTTGCCCAGCTGGTTTTAGAGCTGGAGCAGGTTTATTAGCTTATATTTGGGAAAATCTAAAAGATGGTTTCCCAAAATTTGAGAGAATTGAAACCTACGAACTTTCTGAATTTATGGCGATTGACGCAAATACAAGAAAAAATCTTGAATTAACAGAAACTTTGCGTGAAAAAAATAAATACGGTTCTTTATTGTGGGCAATTGATAAAACAAATACAAATATGGGTGCAAGGCTTCTTAAATCTTGGGTTTGCCAACCTTTGAAAGATTTAGGACGAATTATAAAAAGACAAGAAGTTGTAAAACGTCTGGTAGAAAACTCTAATGAACGCTACGAAATTGAGCACCAATTAAAAAATATTTATGATATTCAAAGACTTTCAACCAGACTAAGCAATGGCACCGCTAATCCTAGAGATTTTCTAAGTATCAAAACCTCTTTGCAAGCCTTGCCAGAACTTGTTAGAGTGGCACAAGCAATTGGCTTAACCGTTTTTAACTCAATCGAAACTGAACTTGACCGATTAAGCGAATACGCAGACTTGATTGAACGTACAATAAGCGAAGAAGCTCCAATCACCATAAAAGAAGGTGGTTTGATTAAAAAGAACGTAAGTTCTGATTTGGATTATTTGCGTGACTTAATGTTCAACGGTGAAAATTGGCTAAAAGAATTTGAGCAAAGGGAAAAAGACAAAACGGGTATTAACATACTAAAGGTAGGTTATAACCGAGTTTTTGGCTATTTTATTGAGATAACAAATTCTAACCTTAATAAAGTACCTGCCGATTATATTAGAAAACAAACCTTGTCAAATGCAGAAAGATTTATTACTGACGAATTAAAAAAACACGAAGACGAAGTTTTAACAGCTCAAATTAAAGCATTTGAACTTGAATACAAATTGTTTAGCGATTTTAGAAACTATTCAAAAGAGTTTGTTACTCTAATTAGAGAAACGGCTGAATGTATTTCAAAGCTGGACGTATTCACTTCTTTTGCAGAGATTGCAGTAGAACAAAATTATGTTTGCCCAGAACTTGACGAAACTGGCGATTTCTTTGTAAAGAATGGACGTCACCCCGTTTTAGAGAAAATTCTTCCACTCGGAACTTATGTTGCAAACGATATCGAGCTTTCAAGTTCTGATAAATCAAAAACTGAATTTATGATTTTGACAGGTCCAAACATGGCTGGTAAATCAACATATATGCGTCAAAATGCACTTATAGCAATTTTAGCGCAAATAGGTTCTTTTATTCCTGCGGATTATGGCAAAATTGGTATAATTGACAAAATATTTACTCGTGTTGGCGCAAGTGATGATTTGACGTTGGGCAAATCAACCTTTATGGTGGAAATGACAGAAACCGCTTATATCTTGAATAGCGCAACAGACAAGAGTCTTATTCTTATTGATGAAATCGGACGTGGAACAAGTACTTACGACGGCGTTGCGATTGCGTGGTCGGTAGCTGAATATATTGCAGGCAAAATTGGCGCAAGATGTATTTTCGCAACACATTACCATGAACTAAACGTAATGACTAACACTTATCCGCAAATCAAGAATTACAGAATTACGATAAGTGAAGAAAATGGCGAAATTGAATTTTTGAGAAAAATAGTGCAAGGTGGTGCTAGTAAAAGTTATGGTATTCAAGTTGCAAAAATGGCTGGTTTACCTAATGGCGTGATTAAACGCTCAGAAGAACTTATGAGCAGAATGCAAAGAGATTTTTCTAAAAATTTAGCAAAAGGCAAATCAAAGGCTAAAAACGAAGCAGAAATAGAAATTCAAACCCCTCAACTTAATTTGTTTGGCGAATAACCTGCTTTAATTGTTACAACTATTCCCTTATTGATAATTATATAGTATGATTATCTCAAAGAGGGTCAAAATGAGTGAAAACAAAACAAAACTAGCAATTATTATACCGTGTTTCAATGAAGAATTAGTAGTAAAATCTACCGTTGAAACACTTTTGGGCGTACTAGACAACATTATCGCAAAAGGCAAAATTGCAGAAGATAGTTATATTTATCTTGTAGATGATGGTTCAAAAGACAAAACTTGGGAAATAATTGAAGGTTTACATTCGACTTATGGCGCAAGAGTAAAAGGTACAAAATTTATCCGCAACTATGGCAATCAAAAGGCTCTTATTGCGGGGCTTTTGGGTGTTAAAAATATTGGTTGCGATTGCGTAATCTCGATTGATGCAGATTTACAGCAAGACGAGAAGGCAATAGAAACTTTTATTGACGAATATCATAAAGGGGCAGAAATTGTTTCTGGAATTAGAAATGATAGAAAAACAGATTCCTTCTTTAAAAAATATACTGCACTTTGTTTCTATAAATTGATGAACCTTTTAGGCGTAAAAATTCCACCCAACCATTCTGATTTCAGATTAGTTAGCTCAAAGGGCTTGGAAATTTTAGAAAAATATCAAGAAGCAGGCCTATTCTTGAGAGGTTTTTTCCACGAAATCGGATTAAAAACCGCTTACGTACATTTTAATGTAAAACCTAGAGCATTAGGTTCTTCTAAGTTTAATTTCTTTTCGCTAACAAGCCTTGCCTTGAATGGAATTACTGCTTTTAGTATTGTGCCTCTTAGAATAATCGCAGCAATCGGCGTTTTGACGGTTCTCGGGAGTTTTTTGTTGGCAACAGAAGTTATTTTTGAAAAATACTTTTTGCATAACACACCGAGCGGTTGGGCAACTCTTGTGGTTTTATTAGCTTTCTTTGGCGGTTTACAGCTTTTTTGTTTAGGAATTATCGGAGAATATCTGGGACAAATTTTTAATGAAGTGAAGGCAAGACCTAGATATATCAAGGAAAAAGAATTGGTATAATAAAATAGGTTATGGAAAATTTTGAAACTGAAACACATACAAAAGAGTTAAATTTGGCATTTGAATCCGCAAAGGAAGAGGTCAAAAATGTTGAAACAACAGATTTTTTGTATGATTTAAAAACACAATTTCGCTTTTTCAGAAAACAATGGTCTTCTTTTGTTAGGAAAAATTTGAAAAAAGATTTCAAACAAGTTTTAATTGTAACAAGCGAAAAGCCTAATTTTGATTACGTTTTGGCATTTAGAAAACAATATCCCGATAAAGAAATCAAATTTCTTGTACCAATTGATAATGCCGAAAATCTTGAAAAAACAAATATAAGTTTTGAGTTTTTTGCACAAAACAAAATGAATGAGGCGAGGTTGTACAAATTCCCTAGAAACTCCGAAAACATTGAAGTCTTTGGACTTTTTACAACTGCATTTTCTGGTCTTTCCGAAAAAGATTTTTCTAAATTGCAATACCTTGCACCTTTTATTAAAGCTGTTAGAAATTGCGCAAAAAAATTGAAACCAGATATTATTCACGCCGACAACGTTCCTTTCTTTTTAGGTGCAGAATTTGAAAGTAAAATGTCTTATCCAATAAGAGTTTTGCAAATTTTTGAAGATTTTTATACTAGTGATGAAGAAAAAATTGAACCGTTTTGGGCGATTTTGAATATTGCAAGTCCAAATGCAATGAAAAAACTTTGTCGAGATAAAATCATTCAAAAATGCGTCGCATCACTTTTTAACCTACATAATACGAATAATTTTCGACAAATGCGTGATTGTTTGGAATTTATCTACCAAAACTACATGAAATTTCGAGATAATATCAACAAAGACGAAGAGATTGATGAAAATATCTTGTTCAAACGAATGAATGCAAGAGTTTTAAAACTTTTCCCAGAAATTAGGTTTGAAGATAATTCCTACTATGATACAAGATTTTTCACCCTAAAAAAAGTTGATTTTTGGGCAACAATTTCAAAAAGTTATTATAACTCACTTTTTGAAAACTATGAGTTTGACCTACAAAATAGAATTAAACAAACAAAGTTAAAAAGCGGATATGTCGGTTTAGGTACTACAAAAATTAAGCCTAAAATTTATCAGAATTTTGACGTAGATAATTTTAGAGAATTAAGAGGACAAAACAAAACTTATTTGTCGAAAGAATTTTCCTCTCAACGAGTAAAAACAAAATTTATGGACATAAGATTGTTTAAAGAGGAAAACTATGTTGTTAAAGGGTATTTGGACTCTTTTTATGAAGCACCGCTGATATTTGCAAAATTTTCTAATGATGTTTTTAAAGATGGCATAGATATAGCTTTTAGCACAATTTTGAAACTTTTTGAATTAAGAAAGAATATGCAAGTTATTGTAAATATTCCAGAAGGTTTGAAAAATAACTACGTCAAATCTTGGGTTGAATTTATGGAAAACAATTCAACTTTTGATGGTCGCTGGGTATTTATTGATGGAGAAATTAATGCAGAACAATTTTATGCTTCTAGTGATATAATGCTTTTGCCACGACGTTTAAATTCTTCTAATGTAGAATATTTAAAAGGTATGAATTTGGGTTGTATACCAGTTGCTTCAAGAACTGGTATTTTAAATGACACGATTACCGATATTTTTGATGATATGGTTTTGGGTTGTGGTTTCAAGACAAGAGATTTGATTTTAAATAATGAAAAAGCAAATGAAGATTACACCTCTGTTTTAACAAAAGCTTTAAACTTGTACACAAATAATCCCTCTAGCTGGAATTTATTAATTAAGAATGCAATGAATTATGATTCAAGTTGGAATTTTGAAATTATTGAAAAGTACAATGAATTATATGAGTTACTCTGATTCATACAAATATATGATTGCAAACTCTTTGTTATTTCATATAATTAAAATGTGTATTGGGGGAGAGTTTGATGAACAGACGTTGGTACGATTCAAATGAACATACGCAAAGAGCATTGTCTTTGCTAAAAGATATGGACGAAGTAAAAAGAAGAGCTTTGTCACGAGATTTAGCAAATGTTGTTAAACAGATTAAAGAAATGCACGAAGAAGATGAAGAACAAGACGTAAGTATCGGTATCGACAGAGTTTTAGGTTTATACAAGATTTCAAATTCAAGACGTTGGTATGACAAAGTAAGTATTCTTTCTTATGCTCTAAAAACAATGTCTACACTTCCTAGAGAAGATTTTTATAACATCATGGAAGGTATTACCACCTCTGTATCTGCATAGTTTTACGCAGTTTCTCGCAAAAACATGTCAGTTGCCTCGTCAATAATAGAATTTATACTTTTCCCTGTAATCTTAGCTTTTTGTGCCAATTTATAGTGTTTTTCGGAGGTTGTTCTATAAGGAATTTGTCCTTTAAAGTCTGATGGTTTTAAAGGTTCTGGGATTTTATAACCAGCCTCAAGACAAGCAGCAATGTATGAAGCAAGCGCATCTTTTATTTCTTTTGTTGCCTCTTCTATCGTTTCACCATCTGCAACACACCCTTTCAATTCAGCAATATTTGCAATATAGCATTCGTCTTCAATAGACCATTCAAATCGATATGTCCAATTGAGTTTCATGTAATAATCAATATTGTTTGTCATAAATTATTGCCTCCTTGATTAATCGTATTAAGTATTTTTTCAGTGGTTTTTGAGTTTTTACAAGTGTAATTATTTGGTTTGGTGATTTTGTAAATGTGATGTGCGAACTTCCACTGCGAGGCGTTCTCGCAACATATCCAAGACTTATAAGAATTTTTTCGGCCTCTTGATATGTAATGTCTTTTTCGTCAAAAACTTTCTGAATTAATTTATCAAATTGACTCATACTAATATGATATCACATTTTGATATCATATTCAACATGCCATTAAATTTATTGATTTTGCTTCGTGTTTATTCTAATATCAGAGAGTAATAGTACATAAGAAACGAGGGTTTTCCCTCAAAACGAAGGAGAAAATTATGTCAAGAAAACCAATTATTGCAGGAAACTGGAAAATGAATTTACTTCAAGCAGATGCAAAAGCATTGTATGAAGGAATAAAGAATTTCACTAACGATTTTTCAGCAGAACAATTGCCTGAAATCGTTATTGCACCTGTATTTACATCTTTAAATGTTGTATCAGGTACTGATAAAATTGCAATCTCTGGTCAAAATTGCCACTGGGAAAAATCTGGTGCTTTTACAGGCGAACTTTCTGTTGAAATGTTAGCTGATGCTGGTTGCTCACACGTTATTATCGGTCACTCTGAAAGAAGACAATATTTCTCTGAAACAGATGAAATGATTAACAAAAAAGCTAAAGCTATCTTAGCAGGTGGTTTAACTCCAATTATTTGTTGTGGTGAAACTCTTGAACAAAGAGAAGCTGGCGTTACTGATGAACACATTGCTACTCAAATTAGAGCTGCATTAAATGGCTTGTCTGAAGAAGAAATTGCTAAATCAGTTATTGCTTACGAACCAATTTGGGCTATTGGTACTGGCAAAACTTGCGACAGCAAAGAAGCTAACAGAGTTATCGCTATGATTAGAAACGTAGTTAAAGAAGTTTCTTCTGTTTCTGCTGGCGACTCAATCAGAATCCTTTATGGTGGTTCTGTAAAACCTAACACAATCGAAGAACAAATGTCACAATCAGACATCGATGGTGCATTAGTTGGTGGCGCAAGCTTGAAAGCAGATAGTTTCAATGAAATTATTGCTAATACTATGAAAGTTAGTGTATAGTTTATAAAATTGAATAAACCTATAAAAAGGCGATTGATTTATCAATCGCCTTTTTATTTCTAATAATTTTAAAATTTAAGCATTTGTTTTAAGTTTTCTTTGTGGCTTTACCTTACCAAATTGTTCAATTTTTGCCTCATACAAATGATTGTAATATTTTCTTGCATCTTTTGCCTTATATTCAGGATTTAATTTTTTTGCTTGAGCAATTTTAGCCTCAGCTTTATCTAGCATTGCAATAATATCCTTTACTTCAAACATACGAGTATTATCTACATTACGTTTTTTAAGAAGATAATTTACAAACTTTTTATTACTTCCATTAATCTTCAAATATAAATTTAATACATCTTTGTTTGCAGAATAACTATGTTTTTTACCAACCGCTCTATCAGCTTTTCTTGTATCAATTATTGATGCAAAAATTTCAGGCAACATAGATAATCTCATTTTTGTCGCATTTTTTGTATACAATTCATTCTGCTTAGCAAATGTTTTTTGACCTAATTTTGAATTAACAAATGATAACACTTCGTCAACAACCACTTGTTTAGCATTCTTCATGTTTAATATTTTTTCTGATTTACTATTTTCTTTCAATAAACTTGTTACAGGCTTGGTTTCCGCATTAACGTCTGACTTTATTTCCGGTTTTATAGAAACAATATTTGCTCGTTCTTCAATATCTGATTTTGCAAATCCTCTTTCTGGTGCTTTTGGCATTTCTACAATTTTAGATGTTTCAGATGTCAATTTATCTCTTAGAATATTAAAACCATTTTCAATACTCAAAGCAATCTTAGAAAAAAATGTTGGAGTTACGCTAAAACCATAAAATTTATGTCTATCTAAATTTGAACGTAAATAATTTGAAAGATAAAAAGGGTTTTTAATATTATTATTTAATTCACTTATTCTTTCACCTTTTTCGGTTTGTCTTATTATATTCCAAGCATTTTTTCTAAAAATATCAAGTTTTTTTGTTGAAACATTATTTAGAATATCTTCTAAATCATTGGCATTAAGACTTTCTGGTATTTGTGCAATTGATTTTTTAATAAAGTTTTTAGCATGTTTATCTTCATCAATTTTATCAAAAATTCTTACCAAAGCATTTAAACGTTCCGTTTTTACATCAGTATCTAGTTCATGGAAAGTATCGACTAGATTTCTTGTTAAACTGCGTCGAAGTTCAACATTTCCCTTGTTTGATGTTTGTAAAGCTTTTAATATTGATTTATCAGCTCCTTTTTCTAACATTTCATCACTAAAGTTTACTGCCTTTTTCAAGGTATGCATAAGCTCATGTGAATATTTATTGTAATTTTCTAAATAGATATCTTTATTAAGAATTTCTGTTCCTTTATAATTAAACTCATTTTTAATTTTGTTTTCATTAAATTCTACATTAAATAAGTCCTTGTCGTATGTCTTTGTCTCGAACATTTTGTCTAATTTACTTACAACATCGGGCTTATCTTTATTTGCAATAAGATATGGTCTGATAGCTTTATAATTTTTTACATACTTATCTGCAAATGGTGATTCCAATAATTCAGGAATAAAATCTTTTGATTCACTGCCGTAATTACGAACAATATCATCATTTACTAATTTTGCAAATTGTAAATACTTCTTATTATTTAGTCCACTTGTAAATATTCTGGACATGTTTTCAAATGATTCGCCAAATCTTTCTGCTATTGCAAAGTGAATTCCTTTCGGCTTTTTAATCATTTCCAAAATATTATTAACTAATAATGAATTATCTTTTTCCTCTGGTTTTCGATAAAAGTTAAATTGATTATATTTTTCAAGCAACTTATCTAAAAAGTTTAATTTCATAATAGGGGCATCTTTAGAAAGCTCTACGATATCTTTATAATTCTGATTCAATATACCAGAAGCCTTATTTTGCAAGAAGGCTCTTCTTCTTTCTAAAACTTGTGCTTTACCTTGAAATTGTACTGAATTAATGTGATTAATTGTATTCATAATATATCCCTTTGTAATTTTACGTTCATGTAAAAACGCCTAAAAAATTTTTTTGCTAGTTTAAATATTATATGCAATAAATCTACACAATTCAATAATTTTTTCTGGATAAATTCCTATAAGCATCGTAACAATCGCCGTTACAACAAGTACAAATTTTTGAGAAAAGTTTGTGCAAAGCGTTGGTACAAAAGTATTTTTGTCACATTCTGCAAAAAGTGGAAGTAATATTTTTAGGTAATAATAAAGCGCAACAACTGTTAACAACAAAAGTGCTAACAAAAATGGCACAAAAATTAAACCTGAATTTGCAATTGCAGTAAACAAATAAATTTTCGCAATAAAACCAGAGGTAATAGGGATTCCTGCTAAACCTAAAATTGACACAGCATAAGCCCCAGTCAGACCGTGGTTTTTATAGAAAATTCCTTTAAAGTTTTCTACATTCATTGGGTTTTTGTCGCCATAAATATTTAAGAAAGCAAACACAGAAATGTTCATAATTACATAACAAACTAAATAAAAAATCACTGTTGAGAGATTATAGACAGAAACCAAACTTGCCGTTAAAAGTGCGTAAGAAGAGTTTGCAGAGGCAGAGCATGCCAGAATAATCTTCACGTTGTGTTCTCGAATTGCATAAGTGTTTGCCCAAAGTGCAGTAATCAAACTGATAATTGCAGTTGCAAACGTTAATTCAAAGCTATTGCTCAAAGGAAAAACTAAAAGTCGGCATAAAATTCCGAAAATTGCGAGTTTTGGTATTGTT
The DNA here is from genome assembly GCA_934757275.1 of uncultured Candidatus Melainabacteria bacterium. GTDB lineage: Bacteria > Cyanobacteriota > Vampirovibrionia > Gastranaerophilales > Gastranaerophilaceae > CAG-196. The sequence goes on along the minus strand of CAKVLN010000001.1, from coordinate 82,338 downwards.
GATAAAAATGCTAAAATTGAAGTTTCAGAACCTTTGTAAACATCAATTATCCAATTTGCAAATGGGAAAATTGCAAGCTTTGAAATCAAGCCTAGAACAATCATTATTGCAGAAATTGAATACATTATAGACGAATCTTGATTTGCAACAATTTCATAGATTTTTGTAAGATTTAACGAACCTGTTATTCCATACAAATAAGAAACGCCAAACAAAAACACACCACTTGAAATTGCTGAAGTTAAAAGATATTTAAAGCTTGCTTCTTTTGAGTAATAACCCTTTGAAGAGGCAATTAAAAAATATGTCGCAAAACTCATTAATTCTATTGACACCCAAAGCGTCAAAAAGTCGTTTGCAGAAATAATATTCATGCCAGCAAAAATAGCCGTTAAAAGAATTGCGTGGAAAGTATATGCGTGGCGTTTAATTGTTTTGACTAAATTTTTTGTAAGGAGTGCAACAAAAAAACCGCACAATAAAATTGCAAAATCAAATAAAAGCGTGTAACTATCAGACATCAAAGAGTTTCTGAAAGCAAAATATTGGGGTTCTGTTTGCACAGTTGAAAGAAAAAATATGCTCAAAAATATTCCCACAATAGAGATAAGTCGTGCAAATCTAAATTTTCGTGGTGAAATGCACATTGATAATACAAGTTGTAGGATTATAAAAAAGCCCAGACAAGTTTGTGGTAATAGTGCATTAAATATATCGTTTAGCATTTAAAACTTTCCTCTTAATTAATCATTCCCAATATTGAATTTGGATACAAACCAAAAATTATCAATCCTGCAAGAATTGCTGCAAGAGTTAAAAACTCATGTACAGAAATATCATTAACCTTTTCATATTCTGGTTTAAGCTCTGCAAAAAAGCCTCTGTGCAAGAATTTAAGCATATAACAAGAACTTAAAATTAACAGTGGCAGAGAGAAAATTGCAGTAAATTTCAAAATCTCACTAAAATCAGAGTTCATTGCACCAATTATCATCAAGATTTCACTCACAAATGGAGCAAACGCAGGAACGCCAATTGATGCCAAAACAATCAAGGTAGCAAATCCATATAAACGTGGCATTACAGTTGCTATACCGCCAAGCGTATTGATATCACGATTTTTAAACCTCAAATAAACAATGCCTGCAATCATAAACAAACCGCAAGTTACAAGAGCATGTGCTACCATGTGGAAAACAGAAGCTGAAAGCCCGATTTTATCGAAAGCACAAAGCCCTAACAAAATTAGTCCCATATTTGAAATACTGGAATAAGCAACAATTCTTTTGATATCAGTTTGAGCATAAGCAATAAATGCTGTGTAAATTATGTTCACAACGGCAAGAACTGCAAGAGTTGGTGCTAACCAATGAAAAGAAACTGGCATGGTTTCATAATTAAATCTATATATACCATAAGCACCTGTTTTAAGCAGAATGCCTGCCAAAACCATACTCACAGGCGTAGGTGCATTTGTATGCGCATCTGGTAACCAAGTATGTAATGGCACGATTGGAAGTTTCACGCCAAAACCGATTAGCAAACAAATTGCAATCAAATTTTGGATATAATCAGGAATGGAAGAATCTATAATATCAGCAAAATTTGCGGACAAAATTCCATTAGATATAAAGTTATAGTAATGTAAAAGCAAAATGCCTAAAAGCATAAACATACTACCAAAGAACGTGAATAAAACATATTTTACAGCAGATTTTTTAGCGTTTTCATTATGTTCTTCGCTCTCTTCTTTCCAATTGCCTCCTATCAAGAAGTATGCAGGAATTAGTTCTAACTCCCAGAAAAGGAAAAATACAAACATATCAGAAGCCGTGAAGATACCTAAAATAGATGCCATCAATAAAAGCAACATTGAGTAATAGAATTTATGACTTCTGCGAATATTTAATTTGCTGGCAAATGAAGCAAGCAAAAATACAAACGAAGTTAGCACCGTTAAAATCATTGAAACGGTATCTATTTGAAAAATAAATTTAACACCAATTGATTGCACCCAATCTAGTCCAAAGAAGTGTATTTCACTAACATAAGGATTTGCAGCATCAAAGCAAGCCAACATTAACAATGAGTATAAAAAATGAAACAGGCAGAAACCTTTCGTAAAACGGCGAACAACTATTTCATTTTTTGTAAATAGTGGTGAAATTACAAATAGTGATACCACAAGTGGTGCAAAAATTAAAAATGGTATTGATAAAAATATATTCATTAAAATATCTCCGTTAATTCTCTTGAAAATCGTAGGGTGCAATTTTTTGCACCAATAACTTTTTATTAGCCAACTCCCATCTGATTGAGTACGAGTTTGTAAGTTACAAGCACAAAAGTTATAACTATTGTAACTAAAATAAACGCATAGGCATTATAAGTCTGTACATTTCCGCTTTGCAAAATTGAATCTATTTCTGAAATCTTTTTTGAGCTGTTCTCTACAAAACTTACACTTCCGTTCATTATTTTTGTTTCTACAAAATCAGCGAATTTTATCCCGCCTTTTAAAATCACGCCTAAAGGCTTGTAGTTGTTCAAGATTTTTGTATCAATAAAATCAAAAAATTGTGCAGTTTTTTCATAAACATTTCTTAAAACATTGTTGTAAAATTTCTCTAAAAGTTTTGGAGTTTCTTTAAATTTACTAAGCCAATCTTTTGAATAAAAAAGATAAACCACAATCCAACCTGCTAGTGCAGAATAAAAAGGTTCAGCGATTTTGTATTCACTATGGCGTCTGATAAAGAAATAGAAACAAATATTTAGCAAGAATAAAATTGCAATCGGTAAATATTTTGCCCAATCGATTTTGTTTTCTAATTTTTCCTCTTGAATCATCAAGATTGAAATTCGCATAATATAAAAAGCTGTCATAAAGGAAATTATACAGAAAATTATTGAAGAAATTACGCTAAAGCTACCGAAAAGAACTTCTTTTGCCACCATGCCAGAAAATATCAAGCCAGAAAGACTAAGCGCACCAAGCAAAAATGTTACATAGCCAACATAACTGTTTTTCACTTCTAGCGACAAGAAGAGCATTGATTTAATCAACGCATGGGCAAGCAAAAATATTACAACGCCTTTTATATTTTGAACTCCCACTGCCCAAAACATCAAACCTAAGTTTGCAGAAGTCGAATATGCAAGAACTTTTTTAGGGTGAGTTTCTATCGCAGCTAAAGTCGAACAAATAAGCGCAGTTACAATTCCTATTACTGCAATAACAAACAACAAATTGTCATTTAATGCGAAACAAGGCAACATTCTAATCAACAGATAAACGCCTGCTACCACCATTGTTGCAGAGTGTAGAAGTGCGCTAACTGGCAATTTTGCTTCCATCGCATCTTGTAACCAAGTATAAAATGGGAATTGTGCAGATTTTACACTTGCACCAATAATAAACAAGCCACAGATTAGATAGAACATAGGTGTTGAAGTATAGGCGCAGAATAAAGTTGAAATTGCATTCATATCTTCAAACGAAAGTGACGCAAAAGAAGAATTGCCTGAATATGTATACATAAAATAAGAAAGCGAAATTATGCCAGCTATTAAAGCCGTATCGCCAACTCTATTCATCAAAAATACTCGTCTTGAGGCGTCTGATTTTTCTTTCTTTTTGTAGTCAAAACCAATTAGTAAATATGACATTACTCCGACAAGTTCCCAGAAAAAGTACATTTGAAAAAGGTTTGGACTAAATAAAAGCCCTGCCATTGTGAAATTAAACATATTTAAGTATGCAAAAAATCTGTAACTTTTTGGCTCGTCTTTTGTGTAAGAAATAGAAAAAGCTTGCACCAGAAGGCTTATCACAAAAAGACACAATGCTACGATTAGTGACAATTTGTCAATATGAACTCCGCAAGAGATGATAAAGTTGTTTATTTTTATAAAAGAAAAACTCTGCTCAATTGTTTCATTTACTTGCAAAAGGCTCACAGAACATAATAATGCGCCTAGAAAAGAAGACAACAAAGTAAGCAAGTAAATAATTTTTTTGTTTACATAAACAGAAAAAAATCTTCCGCACATTATGATTAAAAATATCCATAATGGTAAGAGTAAAATAAGGTAGGTATTGTCTAGTATAACGTTAGGCATAATTTATTTTCCCACTTCCTTTTACAAATCAGTATACTTTTCTATATTATCACTTTCTTTTTTCTTAAACATAAGATAAAAGATATATAGCGCAATAGCAAGCTCCACTGCGCCTAAGCCAATGTAAAACAATGATATTACATTGCCTTCAAAGTTTACATTGTCGCAAAAGGTTGCAAAGGTTATAAAATTTATATTTATTCCTAAAATCATAAACTCAATAGAAATAAGAATTTTGATAACACTCTTCAACAAAACTGAACCAATTAAACCAATAAGGAAAAGTGCTAAACCTATAAACAAATAATGATAAAGTGTTATAGCCATACTACTCTTTTCCCTTTCTATCTAACATTGAAATTCCTGCAATCACAATCAATAACAAAAGCGATACAAGTTCAAATGCCCAAACATAGTCCACAAAAATTCCTTTTGCAAATGCAGAAATATTATCAAATGCTGTGATTTGCACTACTTCCATTATATGAAATGTATCAGGCATCATAACTAATGACATCATAATCAGGTAAACAAATGCAAGCGTAAAAATTCCTGCACACATAATAGTTATATAAGGTATTGCAAAATGATTAGAATTAGTTTCTGTTGCTTTTTCTTTTCCTCTAAACATTATTGAAACTCCAATAATAACAGGAACTGCAAGTCCATATACTGCAGCCTGAATTATTGCATTGTATTCTGAACCTAATACATAAAAGAAGACAGAACCAAAGAAAAAAACTAGAATTGCCCAAAGTAGCGAATATATCACATTTTTTGCGAACAAAGAAAGCAACGCAAATGAGATTATAAACACTGATGCAGTATAAAAAATTACAGAATTATTCAGCATTCTTCACCTCTTCATAAGTCAAAATTAAGTCCTCACGGTTATCAGTTGCCAGTTCATATTCTTTAGTCATTTTTACTGCAGTTTTTGGACAATGATAAACGCAATTTCCACAAAATATACATTTCTTCAAATCAATTTTGTAGATAATTTTTTCTGGAGTGTTTTCAACGCTAATTGCGCCAGTTGGGCAAACTTTTTGGCAAATTCTACAACCAATACAACCCTTTATTTCCAATTTTCCTCTAAAGTTTTCGTTAAGTTCTCTGCGTTTTTCTGGATATTCTAAAGTTACAGGCTTTCTAAACAAATGCTTAAAAACTGTCCACAAACCTTCCCACAAAGCTTTAATTTCGTTTAGCATAGTTGACCTCCAAACTTAATCAAAACCATGATAAAAAGATTCAATATAGAAATTGGTAACAAATACGTCCAAGAGAATTTTAGCAAATCAAAAGATGCAAGTCGTGGCAAAGTTGCTCTAATCCAAATCATTACAAAGATTATTAGCCCAGCTTTTAAGAAGAGCCAGAACGCTTGCTCAAAATAAATTAAGAATGAGGAACTGAACAAATATTTACCAAAAGGTGAAAGATAACCGCCGAAGAACAGAATTGATAAAAACATAGAATTTGCAAACATCAAACCATATTCGCTTAGATAAAAAATCGCAAATCTCATGCCAGAATATTCTGTATTGTATCCACAAATCAATTCGCTTTCTGCCTCTGGTAAATCAAATGGGCAGCGATTTAATTCTGCCAAAATTCCTATAAAAGTGATTATTAAGCCCAAAATACAAGGGAAAGCAAACCAGCCAAAAATTCCCCACTTAGAGGCTTGAGCCAGAGTTATGGAAGTTAAATTCATAGAGGAGGCTAAAACTACAACAGATAATACTGCAAAAGTTATTGGCAACTCGTAGCTAAGAACCTGCGCAATGCTGCGCATTGCGCCCATAAGCGAATACTTGTTATTACTTGCCCAACCAGCAAGAAAAATACTCAATACTGGAAACGCAGCCAAAATTAGATATAAAATCACATTAGTTTGCGTATTTACAAAAGTAAATTCTGAACTATATGGAATTATTCCAACTGCTGCAAACATTGGAATAAACACCAAAATCGGTGCCAGATTGAATAAAGTTCTATCAACCTTATTCGGTGTAATATTTTCTTTGCACAATAGTTTTAAAGCGTCCGCAACTGTTTGCAACAAACCCCAAAAACCTACTCTATTTGGACCTTTTCTCTGTGTAAAAAAGCCTAGCAATTTTCTTTCTGCAAGCACAAGAAAAATTACCACCAAAAGTAGTGCTAATGCAACCACACAAAAAGGAATAAAGTAAAAAGTTATATCCCCAAAAAGCTTTGGAATATTGTGTTTTGCTAAAAATTCAATATATAAAAAATAAAGGTAATTCACTTCTACTTATCAACCTCTGGCAAAATTATATCTAAAGAACCCGCTATTGCAATAGCGTCATTTAAGTATTCTCCGACCAACAACTCTCTCAAAAGATTTACGGAATAATATGAACCAGTACGCCATTTTAGTCGATACGGTTTATCAGAACCATCAGAGCATACATAACAAGACGCCAAGCCTCTCGGAGCTTCGATTTGAGAAAAATATTCACCTTGCGGTAATTTTAAGTTAAGCGGATTAATCAACCTTTGTTCTAACTTTTCACTCTTTTTTAAATACTCTAAAGCTTGATGAACAATATTCATGCTCTCTTTGATTTCCAAAATTCTAGCCTTGTATCTTGCCCAAGAATCTTTTTCCTGCATTACAATTGTTCTAAAATCAAAACCCTTGTACAGAGAATCTTGATTTCTGTAATCAAAATCAAAGTCGCTTGCTCTAAGGTTTACGCCAGTAATTGCATAATTAAAAGCCACTTCTTTTTCTAAAATACCTTTGCCAACAGTTCGTTTTAGCACAATTGGGTTTTCGGTAATAATCTTTTCGTAATCATCTAGTTTTTCTGGCAAAATAGATAGAATTTGTTCGACATCTTCTAGATAATCAATATCTCTGCGCACACCGCCAAAAGTGAAATAATTGTACATCATTCTTTGACCAGTTAAGCGCTCAAAGTATCTCAAAATCATTTCACGTTCTCTAAAAGTGTAGAAGAAGGGCGACACTGCACCTAAGTCCATCATAAACATGCCAACCCATAGAAGGTGAGAGGATATACGGTTTAGCTCAAGCAACATTACTCTAATTGCTCGCACCTTGTCCGAAAGTTCCACCTTCATAGCTCTTTCTACAACATCACAAAGCAGTTGTGAATAGAAAAACCCCGCTAAATAATCAATTCTGTCAACCGTAGGCAAATATTGAATATAGTTGAGTTTTTCAGCCATTTTTTCCATGCCACGATGAAGATATCCAACGTCAGGCTCGCAAGACAAGATTTTTTCGCCTTCAAGTTCTAGAATAAGGCGAAGCACACCGTGTGTGGACGGGTGTTGAGGTCCTAAGTTTAATTTAAGCTTTGTCGTTGTCATTCCACGCTAACCTCGTATCGTCTTGAACATAATCTTTGCGAAGTGGAAAACCTTTCCAATCTTCTGGCATGTATAATCGTTTCAAGTCTTCGTTACCCAAAAACTTCACTCCAAAAAGATCAAAGATTTCATTTTCATCGGCTTGAGCTGATTTGAAGATATCTACAACGCTTTCAGCCTCATCTTTGACGGAGATTGATATAAATAAATCTTCCTCATCACCTGTTGAATAAAGGTGATAAATTAGCTCTGTCTTGCCATCTTTTGCATCGACTGCAATAATTTCTTTTAGCATGTCGTATGTATAATTTTCATGGACAAATTTTATCAATTCGTGCAAGTTTGACTTTATAACTATTTTATTTCCATCGAGTTCGCAATCTTGAAAAACTCTCATAAATTCGTTATAGTTCATTGCGCACCTCCTTTGAGTTCTAAAATTCCATTTTTTTCTTCTAATTTAGAAAAATGCGACTCTACAAATTTTTTTCTATCAAGAAGAGATTCTTTTTTGATTTTTTCTTGCAATTTTCTGACGGCATCAATTAAAGCCTCTGGTCTTGGCGGGCACATAGGAAGGTAAATATCGACTGGAAGAATTTTGTCAATACCGTTCACGACAGAATAAGAGGTTTCTGCAAACATTCCTCCGCCGCAAGTGCATGCTCCCATCGCAATTACATACTTGGGTTCTGGCATTTGTTCGTACAATCTTAGTAATACTGGCGCCATTTTGTGGGTAATTGTTCCAGCACAGATAAGCAAATCTGCTTGACGAGGCGAACCTCTAAAAACTTCTGAACCAAAACGAGCAATATCATTATCAGAAGCGACTGTTTGCATCATTTCTATACCACAACAAGAGGTTGCAAAAGTTAGTGGCCACAAAGAATTTGCTCTGCTCCAGTTTAGTATATAGTCTATTGATGTTACGACAAAGCTCATTATAGCCACCTCAACATTTTTTTATTAATTGCGAAAAACAAACCGCCCAGCAAAAGTGCTATGAATACAAACGCTTCAATTATTGCAAATAATCCCAAAGAGTTTACTGACACTGCAAATGGGTACAAAAAGATTGTTTCTATGTCAAATATCAAAAATAAAATCGCATAGTTGAAATATTTGATATCAAACTCTATACGAGCGTCCATTGATGGCGATATACCACATTCATAAGTTTCACTCTTAATAACAGATTTTTTTTTGTATTGACAAACAAAACCTGCTACAACCATTGCAATTGCAAATAAAGTCGCTAAAATTATGAATATTGCTAAGCACACTAATTCTTTCATCAGCTTTTACCTTCTATGAAATATTCTACTAAAAAATATTTCTATATAATAGATATTATTATGTAATATTAAGTTAATTTATATGCTCCAACTGATTAGAATTTTATGAACATTTTTATTAAAAAACTCTACTTATTGCAAATCTTGTATACAAATTTGATTTTTGTTAAACTAAAGGCTATTAATAAGAGGTGCGTAGAGTGTTAGATACATTAAAAAAATATTCTTATCAAATAATTATTGGCTTGATTTTAATTCTTGGTTTTATAATAAGAACAAATTTATTTTTATCTTCCAATGTGTTTGAAGATGACGAGTGCAGGCTTGCTATAACAATGTTAGATAAAAACTTGTGGCAAATGTTTCTTCCACTAGGTGACGCCCAATCAGCACCTCCAATTTTTATGTTTTGTTCAAAAATTTTGGCAAATTTGTTTGGTTATAAAGAAAGAGTTTTGCATTTTATTCCTTATATTGCAAGTATTGCGTCTTTGTGGGTATTTTACAAGGTTTGCAAAAACTATTTTTCTAAAAAAATAACCACTGCAATCGGCTTGTTTTTATTCTCTGTGAATTTACTTTTAATCTACTTCTCATTTACTTTCAAGCAATACTCCTTAGATGTATTAGTAGCTTTGGTTTGCATATATTATTTCCCGAAAATTGATATTAAAAATTTGGACGTTAAAAAGATGATTGGGCTATCAGTGAGCCTAATTTTACTGCCTCTGATTTCTCTACCGTCTTTGTTTTTTATTGCAGGCTTATTTATATCAAATTTAATTTCTGATTGGAAAAACAAAGAATTTTACAAAAAATCGCTTGTACTTCTCTTGCCATTTTTGTTGGTAATGGGGTTATATTATTGGTTTGTACTATTACCTTCTAAAATTGATTTGGATTACTATTTCCCTAACTATTGGGAAGACGGTTTTTTAACGCTTTCTATTTCTAGCTTGCTAAAGTTAATCCTCTTTAATCTTCGCTTTTTATTTGCACCAAACAAATTGGTGTTGTTTCCATTTATATTATTTTTATGGGGCGTTGTAACTTGTTTCTTAGATAAAACAGAAACTCGAAAAACCTCTTATCTTCTTGTTGGAACTTTAGCGATGGCAACAGTTGCATCACTTTTAAAATTGTATCCAATTGCTGGAAGAGTTATTTTGTATTTAACAGGCGTGTTTATTTTGTTAATTCTACGCCCTTTAGAGCTTAGTAAAAACAAAAAAGCGTTTCTTCCGATTTTATTGGTGACTGTGTTGGGGTTTGTTCAATATTCGCCTGCTTATTTGTACAGATTAAGAAATGATAACGAGATGGTAAAATTTGCGCCAGAGAGTTTAATGCAGATTTTGATTAAAAAATTTAACCCTGATAAGGATATGATTTTATGTAATTCAGCATCTGTTAGTAGTTATCTTTTTTATTCAAGCAGAAATAAGTTTTATACAGATAATGTCCGCAATATCACACGCTTGGCGACTAAAGACATTGCAGATGAGTATTTTGATGGCTTGAAGAAAAATCAGAGATATTGGTTTTATTTGATAAAAGATTACGGCAACGCAGAGGAATTTCCTTTTATATTAAAGAATATAAATAAAAGAAAGGTTTTATATTACAAAAAAGATAGAGAATCGATGTTGATATATGTACAAAATTAGATGCAAATGTTATAGATTAATTCCGATAAACGCAGTTTACGTCCCTCCCCTGGGGGAGGGTGCCGAAGGCGGGAGAGGGTATTATTAACTAATGTATTACAATTCAAAAAACTTACAAAACGCAAAAAAGATGCGTTCAAATATGACACCAGCAGAAATAAAGATGTGGTATATTTTGCGGGGCAAAAGATTTAATGGATTAAAATTTAAACGTCAAGTTTTAATCGGCAATTATATTGTTGACTTTTTGTGCAAAGAAAAAAAACTTATAATAGAAATTGATGGCGGGCAACATAATACCGACGTTAATATTATTAATGATAAGAATAGAACTCATTATTTGGAAAATAATGGATATAAAGTTTTAAGATTTTGGAATAAAGATGTTTTAAAAAATTTTAGTGGAGTGTTGGAGGTTATATTGCGAGAAATTAATGAGAATGATGGGAGTTGATAACACCCTCTCCCGCCTTCGGCACCCTCCCCCGAGGGAGGGCAGTGACTGCGCTAATTGAGTGTCTTTAGTTCCCTCTCCTTTTATCCATTTTACATGGAGAGGGTGCCGAAGGCGGGAGAGGGTGTTATCAACTTCAAAAAACTACTACCAAAACAAGGAAAACATTATGCAAAACAGACAACTCGGGCAAAATGGCGAAGAAATCGCTGAAAAATTCTTAATAAAACAAGGTTACAAAATTCTAGAACGCAATCGTCATTTTTCACGCTACTGTGAAATCGATATCATTGCGCTAGACAAAGACACACTTGTTTTTGTAGAAGTAAAAACCCGCAAATCCGAGATTTGCGGACACCCGCTTGAAGCCATTACAAAAACTAAGTACAAAAATATTAGAACTGGTCTAAGCCTGTATTTGCAAGAAAAACCTAATTACAAAAAATTCAGAATAGACGCAATTTCAGTACTTTTAAAACCAAAACTTGAAATTAAGCATTTGAAAAACATATATTTATGATAAAATAATTTTATTAAGTGAGGATTAATTTATGACAGATTTAAGAGATAAATACGAAGTCGTGATTGGTTTAGAAGTTCACGCACAGTTAAAAACTAAGTCAAAAATTTTCGCACCTGATTCAACTGAATTTGGTAACGAACAAAATACACAAATCAGCCCTATTACATTGGGCATGCCAGGTGTTTTGCCAGTTCTTAACAAAGAATGCGTAAACATGGGTATTTTGCTTGGTTTAGCTTTGCACTGTGATATTCCTAGCCGTTGTAAGTTCGATAGAAAACAATACTTCTATCCAGACCTACCAAAAGGTTATCAAATTTCTCAATACGATGAACCAATTTGTGTAAACGGTTATATCGATGTAAAAGGCAAAAGAATTGGTATTACAAGAGCGCACTTAGAAGAAGATGCTGGTAAACTTGTTCACGTTGGTGCTGCTGGTATCAACGGAGCTACTTATTCTCTTGTTGACTTAAACAGAGCTGGAACTCCACTTTTAGAAATCGTTTCTGAACCAGATATGAGATCAAGCGAAGAAGCTAGAAACTACATGGAAGAACTTCGTGACATTGTTAGATACCTAGGCGTTTGTGACGGTAACTTAGAAGAAGGTTCTATGAGATGTGACGCAAACATTTCTATTATGCCAAAAGGTTCAAAAGAATTTGGTACAAGAGCAGAAATCAAGAACGTTAATAGTTTCTCTGCACTTCAAAGAGCTATTGAATACGAAATCGATAGACAAATCGAAATCGTTGAAGAAGGCGGTCAAGTCGTTCAAGAAACAAGACTTTGGGACGACAACTTGAAAGAAACTCGCTCTATGAGAGGTAAAGAAGACGCCCACGATTACAGATACTTCCCAGAACCAGATTTGATGCCTCTTGAAATTTCAAGAGAATGGGTTGAAGAAATCAGAGCAAAAATGCCAGAACTTCCAGAAGCTAAGCGTCAAAGATATATGAGCATTGGTTTAAGCGAATATGATGCTTGCGTTATTGTTGAACAAATGCCTTTAGCACTATTCTTTGATAAGGTTCTAGAACTTGGTGCTAATGCTAAGATAGCAGTAAACTTTATGATGGGTGAAATCGCAGCCTACTTAAAGGAAAACAAAGTTGAAATTACTGATACAAAACTAACTCCTGAAAATTTGGCTGAACTTATTTCATTAATCGAAAAAGGCACTATTTCTAACAATATCGGTAAACAAATTCTTGTTGAAGATATGATTACAAATGGTGACAAAGCATCTGCAATCGTAGAAAAGAAAGGCTTGAGCCAAATTTCTGACGAAGGCGCAATCAAAGAAATTGTTAAGAAGATTGTTGACGCTAATCCAAATCAAGTTGAAGCTTACAAGAACGGTAAGACAAACTTGCTAGGTTTCTTTGTTGGTCAAGTTATGAAGGAAACAAAAGGTAGAGCTAATCCAAAAACTGTTAACGAACTTGTTAGACAAATATTGGAAGGCTAGACTTCTATATAAAATATTCAGTAAAAAATGCGTCCATTTGGGCGCATTTTTTCAATCTTACCCCTAGTTAAAATTTGAATTTGATGGTAATATAAAATAAAGTGAGGATTAAAAAGTGAAAGCAACCGAGTATTTTAACCAAGGCTATTCTTGTTCAGAAAGTATAATTATGGAGGCTATTGAAAAAGGTCTGGTTCCAAAAGAGCTTTTGTCAGTAGCAACCTCTTTTTCTGGCGGCATGGGCTCTGGTTGTTTATGTGGAGCTATTGCAGGCTCTCAAATTGTTTTGGGCTATTTGTTTGGAAGAGAAAATCAAGCTGGCAATGAACCTCAAGCAAGAGCAATGGCAAGAGAGTTTATTTCAGAATTTACCAAAACCCACAAAGCAACTTGTTGTCGAGTTTTGACAAGAGGTATGGTAATGCAATCCCCAGAAAGAAAAGCTCACTGCACTAACATGGTTAATGATTGTTCAAAAATTCTTGAAGATATGATTAAAACTAAGGTTACGGTTTAATGTTCAATAGAACTCTGTTTAAAAAAAGAATACTTTTTGTCGGCATTCCTGATATGGCTTATATTGGGCTTGACGGTCTTTTGATGGCAGGAGTAAATATTGTTGGAGTTTTAGGTCCTAAAAAAGACCACAACATGTATTATGATTTCAAGAATTTCGTATACTCAAGAAGATTGAATTATGTTGATTATGATGAACTTGATGAACCTCAATTAATCGAAAAAATTCGAGCATTAAATGTTGACGCTGCGGTTGTTTGTTCGTTCAACTACAAAATTCCTCGCATTTTATTAGAGGCCACAAAAGACGGTTTTATAAACGTTCACCCTTCAATGTTGCCAAAATACAGAGGCGGCAACCCTTATTCAAGAGTTATTATGAATGGTGAAACCGAAACAGGCGTTACTATTCATTTTATGGACGACAGTTTTGACACTGGCGACATTATCGCTCAAAAACCTTACCACATTCACTCAAAGGCTACTATGGGTACTATTTTTAATGAATTGAACGTCGTTGGTATTGAACTCTTACTACAAGTTCTTCGAGCTTATGAAGTTCAACCACTACCTAGAATTAAACAACCAAATGGCGACTTTATTTCTGGTAAGGGCTTGAGCGAACAAGAATTATTTATTAATTACAACAAAACTGCAGAAGAAATTGAACGTTTTGTAAGAGCTTTGAACCCATTTATACTTGCTAGTACGACTTTTCGTGGCAACATGATGAAAATTATGAAAGTAGAAGTTGCATCGGACGCTTTTTGCGTTCCACACCCAGCTGGAACAGTTGCAAAAATTGAAGATGATAAATTCTTTATTGCAACTTCAAAAGGGCTTGTCGTTCCTACTGTAATGCAATTCGGCAGTTTCTTTATGGGCGATAGCAAGGATTTTATCAGAATCGTTAATCCAAAAATCGGGGAAGAATTTAAGTAAAAGGTAGTAATATGGACAAATTGAATTTTCTAACGGCTGGTGTGCCATTGAAGGCTGAAGGCAAAGGCTACGAAGTTGGCTTTAAAGTACTTAATGACATGAATTTAGACGGACTTGAATTGGAATTTGTTCGTGGTGTTAGAATTAGCGATAAGAGCCGTGAAGCTGTTGGAAATTCTAATAAGGTTATCACTGCGCACGCACCTTTTTATGTAAATCTTAACGCTAGAGAGCCAGAAAAAGTTGAAGCTAGCGCACAAAGAATTATTGAAACCGCAGAGGTTGCAAACGAGCTTGGCGGTTATAGCATAACTTATCACGCAGCTTATTATTTGGGCATGGACGCAGAATTAGTTTATAAACAAGTCGCAGAACAAACAAAAATAATAACTGATGCATTGGCACAAACAGATAACAAAATCTGGATAAGACCAGAAACTACAGGAAAAGCTACTCAATGGGGCGATTTGGCAGAAATCGTTAGACTTTCTAAAGAGTTTGAACAAGTGTTGCCTTGCGTTGATTTTTCGCATTTGCACGCTAGATATAATGGAATTGTAAATACTTATGATGAGTTTGCAGAAATCTTTGAAACTATTGGACGTGAACTTGGACAAGTTGCGCTAGATAATTTCCACGCACACGTTGCAGGCATTGATTATGGCGCAAAAGGCGAGAAAAAACATTTGAACTTAGAAGATTCCGATTTTAATTATAAAGATTTGTTGAAAGCGTTCAAAGCTTTTGACGTAAAAGGTGCAGTGGTTTGCGAAAGCCCTAATATTGAAGATGACGCTAAACTTTTGAAAGAATACTATTTAAGCCTGTAAAAATTGTTACAAATCTTTACAATTATTTTAATCTAGAATTTTTGGGTATTAACCACATTAAAATGATGTTAGGTTTCAATAACACTATTAAATTTACTGGAATTAAGATAACTTTCTTTACCCGAAAAAAATATGCAGAAATTCGTCTTAACATTTCCTTTACAAAAGCCAAAATCATAGCAATTTTTATTTTCTCGTGCTTTTAAATATATATGTAAGTTGATATAATCAATTTATATCAAGGATTTGATATCCCATTGTGAAGAAGTAAATGTGTATGATAACAAAAATTGGTGTAGACAATACTAGCAGAATAAATAGCAACAATATCTATAAAAAAGAGCAGGGCAAACAAGACCCAAGCTTTAAAGGTGTTGGCGAAATTGCGTTGGCAGGCATTCAAGCATGTGAAAGAATGCCGATGGTTAACGTTACTGTAATTGACATGTTATCTGCAATTCTTCCAAGAACAGTCGTTGAATCTCAAACAAACTGGTTCGCAGGTTTTGAAGCCTTTAGACGTGAATCTTCTGGGCTTGTTGTAAACTGTTTGATACCGAGCCTTGTAACACTAGGTCTAGCCAAATGCTTAGAACCGCTTATTATGCCAAAAGGTTCTAAGATGGCAGGTTGCTGGGCTGATAGTTCCTTGATTGATAAAGCCTCTGATTATTACAAAAATGCAAAATCAGAAGACAAGGTTCAAGAAGCTTTAAAAAATATTTTAGGAAACATCGAAGGTTTTGAAGGTAAAGACAAACTTAGATTTAAAGATGCTAACGCTTTAGGTCAAGAAGAAGTTGAAAAATATTCAAAACAACTTGCTGAATTAACACGTTCTAGCGAAAGCAACAGAGCAATCAAGAAACAAGTTAAAAAGATTTCTAACGAAATCGTAAGCAAAGTTCATGTTGCAGATAACATAAAAATTGCTGACAATGAAAAAATAGTTCACGCATCTTCTGTAAATTCTATGCTGGAAGATTCGGTAAAATACTTTAAAGAATACCAAAAATCAGGAATAGGTATTGAAGAATTTGCCAAGAAGAGTAAAAAACTCGTTAAAACGAAGAGTTTAGCAGGCTTAGCAGTAATTCTTCCACTTGCAGCCTCTATGCAATATATCAACCGTTGGATTACAGGAAAAGTTTCTGGTGTAAAAGGTGCGCCAATTTATGATGACTTTGGTAAAGAAAAAGACAACGTTGAAGAAACTGCAAAAGCAAAAGAAGGCTTGCTAAAACAAAAATTGATTTCAATTTCTTCAATGGTTGGCGTTTCACTTCTTTCTATGATGAAACGTCCAACAATGAATATGCTTGAGTTTAAGGGAATGTTCCCAACAATGGATCAAGCTAGAATTATTTCAACAACAACCTTTGCCTCTCGTATGGCAGCTGCTGATGACAAGAACGAACTAGCAGAATCAACAGTAAGAGATATTGCAACTTTCTCTGGCTTATATTTCTTAGGTGATTATGCTGCAAAAGCCGCTGCAACACTTGCAGAAAAAACAACAGGTGTTTCTTTATTGAACGATACAAAACCTCTTAAAGGTGATGAAAATGTAGCTAAGAAATTCTGGCATTGGGTTAAAGATGTTAACATAAAATCATCTGAAGAAGTTGTAAGTAAAACTCAACAAGCACTAAAAGGCGCAAAACCAACAGAAGCACAAGCTAGAACAATACAAAAAGAACTAAAAAGCGCATGTAACATGCGTTCTGCTTGCCAAGCGACAAGCATTGGTGTATCATTAGCATTGTTAGGGATTATTGTTCCAATTTATACCAGACACAAAACCAGAAAAAAACACGAACAAGCATTAAAGCTTGCTCAAGAAAAAGCACAAACTACACAAAAAGATGAAACTAAAAAAGAACCAGTAACTCCTCTAAACGTTAAGTACAACAAGTTAACAGCAGGTTTTAGAGCTGATACTAAACTAGCAAGGTAAATATGAAAGTACAATTTAATCAACAACAACAAAATTACAAACCTCAATTCAAAGGCGTAGTTGACACAAGCTTGAGATATTTAGCAACAAACCAAGCCGTTGGTGCTAATGGTGTTGACTTTTGCTCAATGGTAGCCCCAAGAACTACGATTGATTTCGTACAACGTGGTCCTGCTGCTGGTTTGGAAACTGGTAGACGTGAAATTATGGGTACAGTAAACGACTCTTGTATCGGCTTATTCGGTGCAGGTGCTGGTTGGTTGATTGCAAAAAGTTTGAACAAAAAATTTGGCTTGAACGTAAATAATATTTTTACAGCCCCTGAAACTTTAAACATTTTGGCTGAAAATAAAGCACAACAATTAAAAGACAATAAAACTCAACTTGATTACATTAAAGCAACTTTGGAAAACGTAAAAGCATACAATCCTGATTCTAAATTTGCTGACAAAGAAGGTTATACTAGAATTTCTAAAGAAAAAATTGATGAAGTTGCAAAATACCTTGATGAATCTTTGAATAGTAAAGTTAACTTCAACGAATGGACAAAAGAAAAAACTTCTAAGTCTAGAGAAGTTTTAATGAATAAAATCACAGAAAGCACTGGTGCGCAATCAGAATATATTTTGGAATCTTTAGATAAAAAAACAGTTAGCAAAACTAATTTGAAATCTTTATTAAACGACTTATTTATAGTATCAGACTCTTTCAACAAAGATAACGTAAAAAGCGCATTTGAAGAACAAATCAAATCTGGAAAAGCAGTTAAAGAAAACAGCTTCATAAAGGGCTTATCAAAATTCATGAAAACTCGTTCTGCAATGGGCTTTGGAATTGCAACTACAATAGGACTTTCTGTACAACCATTGAACATTTATCTGACAAAATTGAAAACAGGTTCAGATGGTTTCGTTGGTGTTGAAGGTCGTTCAAAAGATAAGAGCAACGGCTTTAAAGCTTTGAAAGTTGGCAGTGCTGCTGCCTTCTTCTCAATGATTTTAGGCACATTAAATATGTCACCTGTATCATTTGTGAAATCACCTTCTAAATTTATGGAGAAAATGGCATTTAATGGTAAAATGCCTACAATTAACCAATTAAAAGGTTTGTATGGCTTAACAATTATTTCAAGAATTTTCGCAACTCGTGACAAAGACGAACTTAGAGAAAGTTTGACAAAAGATACATTAGGCTATGTAAGTTGGTTGATTTTAGGCGATATCGTTAACAAGCTTGTTGCAGACGGTTTAGACAAATCAACATTGAATTATAGAGCAGCTTCTAAAGATGCTGGCAAATTCAAACGTACCTTTAACGGCAGCTTGAAATCAAGAGATGAAGTTCTTGTTGAAACTTTGGCAAACAACGGCATTGAAACTACTAAAACCGAAAACGGCAAACTTCTTAACAAGAAATTCAATGAAATGGTTAAAGATTTGGAAAAACTTCCTGAAGGCGTTAGAAAAGCAACTAAAAAACGTTTGAGAACTTTGAACATTGCACAAGTTTCTGGTTATTTGGTAGCCAGCCTAGTTCTTGGTCTTGGTATTCCAAACTTGAACATTTATATTACAAATGCGCTTGACAAAAAGAGAAAAGCTGAACAAGCGAAATTGGCTGGTCAAGAACAAAAAATGAGTGCTTAATAAAAGATTTAACGCTTTTAATCAACTAATTTTGCAACGGCAATATGTCTTTTGTCCGTTCCGTTTTCCTTGCGATACGAATAGAACAAATCATTATCGCAACTTGTGCAATACGGGCAAATATCAATTTGTTTAACGCCAATCTCTTTAAGTTGCTGCGCATTGATACGCTTTAAATCAACATTTCTGTTCACAAACAACCCGTCTTTATCATTAACTGTTGCAAGAAGTGTGTCACGCACTTCTTCTGAAACCTCATAACAACACATAGAAATTGCAGGTCCAATTAGCGCAACAATATCTTCTGGGTTAGCTTGCATTTTTTGAACCGTTTTAACTCCGATTTTCTGCGCAGTTCCACGCCAACCAGCATGAGAAACCGCTACAATTTTTTGCTTTTTATCAAAAAGAATTAATGGTGTACAGTCCGCAAAACGCAAATATATAGCGTCCTTTGGGTTTGTCAAAATTAGTCCATCTGTATTTGGGTATTCTTGTCTATCATCAATAAACTCAACATTGTCACTATGAGTTTGAACAGGCGAAAGTACTCGACTAGCATTCAATTTCGTTAAATCAGGTAACTCTCTAGTCGAAAAAAATGCGACAATCTCTTCTAATAAATCACTTTTAAGAACTTTTGTTCCATTAAAATCATCGAAATAAAACATGCTTATAATGTAGCATAAAAAAGTTTGAGTATCAGCAATTAATTATAGCTACTTTAATAAAAATTCCATCTATGATAACATTTATATTAAGGTTTGTTTAATGATATTAGGAGTTGAAGGTGGGAATTAATTCAGAGCTAGAAAAAATAAGCAATAATGTTCTTAAATTAAAAGAGAAATCTCAAATTATAGAAGATATTGCAAAACTTTGGATTGATGCAATTTCTAAAGGTAATAAAGTTATTTTTTGCGGTAATGGCGGTTCTGCAGCGGATTCGCAACACTTGGCGGCTGAACTTATGGGCAAATACAAACTGGATAGAAACCCTTTGCCTGCATATAGTTTAACTTGCAATACTTCCTCTCTAACCGCAATTGGCAACGATTACGGACACGAATATATTTTTTCTCGTCCACTAGAAGCCATTGGACAAAAAGGCGACGTGTTGGTTGGAATTTCGACTTCTGGCAACTCGCAAAACGTAATTGAGGCTTTTAAAACTGCAAAAAATAAAGGCATAAAAACTATTGCATTTACAGGTGAAGAGGGCGGTAAAATGTTGCAGATGGCTGAATTAGCACTTTGCGTACCTTCAAAAATCACCAATAACATTCAAGAATTACACATTATTGCAGGACATATTATTTGCGAAATAGTCGAAGATTATTTTTATAAAAATTCATGATACAATGATTTCAAAAAGGAGGCTTTATGAAAAAGATTATAGTATCTGTATTTACATTAGCATTGATGATTTCACCAGCTTTTGCAGCAAGCTGGAACGCTGCAGACAGAGTTGCAACTGTTGGCAAAACTATTATTACAAAAAACGGCTTACCTGCAAAAACAACTTTCAAAGTTGTTAATGGAACTGCAAACAACGCAAACACAAACTTAACAAACGTTATCCAAATTTCTAGCACAGATTTAACTTATGCAGGAAATGATAGCGAAGTAGCTGCAGTTATTGCAAATGAAATGGGACATATTATTAATGGTACTTATTCAAAAAATCAAATGAGAAATGCTGCAAAGAATGCAATCACAAGCAAATTAAGCTCAGAAAACATTATTTCAACTGCCGCAAATAGCGAATTTTTAGCAAACAAAACAAGCTTGAGCGACGAAAAAGTAGCTGATATTACAGGCGTTGACTTATTAGCTAAAACTGGTTACAACCCGCTTGCAATGATTGTTGTTATCACAAAACAACCAGGTTCAACTCTAGAAGCATTGCAAGGCAAGCCTTCTAACACAGAAAGAGCTATGAATGTATATGATTATATGACATACAACTATCCTTCAAGAGTTAAAACTGGTTATGGTTGTCAAGAATACAGAGCATTCTTAACTTACGCTGATCCAATCGTAAAAGATAGAAACGCTAGCAAAAAGAAATTGGCTAAATTTAACAAAGAACAAGCTAAAAACAAAGCTTTAAGAGCAAAAGAAATCGCTCAATACAAAACTACTGGTGGAGTTAGCGGTTGGGACGCATCTTATACAATTTTAAAAACACTTTCTGAATCAACAGAAAAATAGTTTGAATTTTGATATTGAAAAGCGAAACTGTGAAACAGTTTCGCTTTTTAATTTATTAACAAAAAAGGAACGCCGTAGCGTTCCTTTTTTATCTTATCCTATTCAGTTACTGCCTCGTAACAATCAGAACAAATTGTTTCGTGTCCAGCGTGTTCGCCTAATTTTCTAAACTTCCAGCAACGTTCACATTTTTCACCTTCAGCTTTTGTTACCCAAACAGTGATACCATTTTCTGTATATTCGTTCAACACTTCGCTTGGAGCTTCTTCTGCAACATAAGCTTGTGAAGTAATAAAGATATCAGCCAAATCTTTTAAGTTTGCCTTCAAGATTTCGCTATCTTCTGATTTAACATAAACTGCAACCTCTAGAGAGCTACCAACCTTCTTTTCGGCTCTTAGCGGTTCAATTGCACGAGTAACAACTTCTCTTGTTTTCAAGATTTTTGTAAAATCTTCTTCAAGTTGGTTATTTTCCCATTCTTTGTTTACCTTAACCCAGTCAGCAAGTAGAATACTTTCCAAACCGCCACGTTGCATTTCTGGAGTGTTTTGCCAAATGTCTTCTGCTTGGTGAGGCATTACAGGTGTTAAAATTCTTACCAAAACTTGCAAGGTTTCATACAAAACAGTTTGACAAGCACGTCTTGAAAGTGATTTTTTACCTGCAGTATATAATCTATCCTTCACGATATCAAGATAGAAAGAACTCAAGTCAACCGCTGCGAAGTTTTGCAAGCATTGGAAATACTTGTAAAATTCGTAGTTATCAAATGCTACAGTCACTTCTTCTATAACCTTGTTCAATTTGTGTAGCGCAAATTTGTCGATAGGCTTCAACTCTTCGTACTTCACATAATCTGTAGCAGGGTTGAAGTCATAAATGTTACCTAGCAAGAATCTCGCAGTGTTTCTAGTTTTCTTGAAGATTTCTGCAAGCTGCTTGATAATGTTATCTCCAATTTTTGTATCGTTTCTATAATCAACAGACGCAGCCCAAAGTCTTAAAATATCTGCACCATAGTTCTTGATGATATCATCTGGTCTAATATAATTACCTAAAGATTTAGACATTTTTCTACCGTCTTCACCGAATACAAAACCGTGAGTAAGAACTGATTTGTAAGGAGCCTTGCCTTGAACTGCCATTGAAGTTAACAAAGAAGATTGGAACCAGCCTCTGTGTTGGTCAGAACCTTCAAGATACATTTCAACAGGCGTATGTCCTAACTGTTCTGAACGTTTTTCAACAACAGCTTTCCAAGTTACACCAGAATCAAACCAAACGTCCATAATGTCTTTTTCTTTGCGGAAACAATGAGTTTTGCCACACTTAGGACATACAAAACCTTCTGGCAACAATTCTTCTGCTGAATATTTTACCCACGCATCAGAACTTTCTTTTTCAAACATTTTTGCTACGTTTTCAATAGTTTCATCTGTAACAATTGGTTCACCGCATTCTTCACAATAGAATACAGGAATTGGCACACCCCAAGCTCTTTGACGTGAAATACACCAGTCTGTACGACCTTGAACCATGTTTGAAATTCTTGCTTCACCGCTCGCTGGAATCCATTTAACACCTTTGATTGCCTCTAGTGTTGCATCACGGAATTTATCAACTTTTACAAACCATTGTGGAGTTGCTCTGTAAATTACAGGGTTTTTACATCTCCAGCAATGTGGATATGAGTGGTTAATATCAGCCGCTGCAAGTAATGCTCCGCAATTTTGAAGTTTTTCGATTACGATTTTTCCACCTTTATAGTATGGAATGCCTTCCAAATCTTTGTCACCAACGATTTCTGTCCAAACTCCTTTGCTATCAAGAGGTGAAAATACTTCGATATTGTATTTGCAACCAACTTCATAGTCTTCAAGACCGTGTCCAGGAGCGGTATGAACTGCACCAGTACCAGCCTCTAAGGTAACGTGTTCTCCCAAAATGATTGGTGATTTTCTGTCATATAATGGGTGTTTTGTATTTAACAATTCTAAATCAGCACCTTTAACAGAGCCAATAACATTAATGTCTTTCTCTTCCCAATTAACGCCTTCTAAAAAGCTTGCTAACAAACCTTGTGCAATTACATAAATTTCATTGTTGTAAGTGAAGAAGGTGTAATCAAAGCGAGGGTGCATGCTGATTGCCATGTTTGAAGGAATTGTCCAAGGAGTTGTTGTCCAAATAACTGCATATACATTTTTGTTTGGCAAATCAACTAAGTTTCCAATTTTTTCAGTTGACTCCTCGTCAAATTTGAAACGAACATAGATTGAAGTAGAGGTGTGGTCTGCGTATTCAACTTCGGCTTCAGCTAGTGCGGTTTCGCAAGATGCACACCAATAAACTGGTTTTAAGCCTTTTTCAATATATCCCTTTTTGAACATTTCTCCAAAAACTCTAACTTGTTCAGCTTCAAATTCTGGATTAATTGTTAAATATGGGTGTTCCCAATCACCCCAAACGCCAAGACGTTTAAATTCAGCCTCTTGTCCTTTTAAACTATTCCATGCAAATTCTCTACATTTTGCTCTAAGTTCAGCTGGAGTAACTGCCTCTCTTCCACCCTTGATGTTCTTAACAACCTTGTTTTCGATTGGCAAACCGTGTCCATCATAACCTGGAACATAAGGTGCATAATAACCTGACATTGATTTATATTTTATCAAAATATCTTTCAAAATCTTGTTTAATGCTGTACCAACGTGAATTTTTTCAGAACTCAAATATGGAGGGCCATCGTGCAAAATAAATTTGTTTGCTTTATCTCTCTGTGCAATATTTTTTTCGTAGATTTCGTGTTCTTCCCAGAATTTTTGAGTTTCTGGCTCTTTCTTTGTAGCGTTTGCTCTCATTTCCAAAGTAGTCTTTGGCAAATTCAACGTTTCTTTGTATTCCATATTTTATACCTCATGTTTCATCTGAACTCTTTATCTTGTTGCAACCTTCTATGCTTTAATTTCAATTTCTGACTTGTCACCAACAAAATCTTTTTGGAAACTTACATCATGCTTAATTTTTGTAAGCGTATTGGTTTTTAGATTTTTCATCTTTATAAAATCTGCCATCTTGTTGTAGTCAAATGCGTTTTCCCATCTTGCAATAACCACTGTTGCAACACAATTACCAATAAGGTTAACAGCTGTTCTTCCCATATCAAGAATCTGGTCAATACCCAACAATACTGCTACACCAACGATAGGGATATTGAAACTTGTTAAAGTTCCTGCAAGAACAATTATCGATGCTCGTGGAACTCCTGCAACGCCTTTACTAGTAAGCATTAAAGCAAACATTACAACTAATTGCTGCTCAATTGTCATATCAATTCCGACCAATTGGGTTGAAAATAGTACTGCCATTGCTAAATACAAAGTTGAGCCATCAAGGTTGAAGGTGTAACCCGTCGGCATAACAAAACCTACGATAGATTTTGGTACACCAAACTTTTCCATAATTGTCATCGCCTTTGGCAAAGCTGCCTCCGAACTTGCAGTTGTAAAAGTTAAAAGTGCAGGTTCTTGAATAGCCTTAATTAGCCCTCTTACAGAAATTTTAACAATTTTACAAGCAATAATTAATACAACCGTAACAAAAACTGCAAGCGCAGTGTATAAAGACAAAATTATTTTTCCATAATTAAATAATATTGCAATTCCATTGGAACCTACTGTATAAGCGATTGCACCGAAAATACCCATTGGTGCAAAGAGCATTACATATTCTGTAAATTTAAACATTACAGAAGCTACAGAATTAAGTATATCAACGACTGGTTGCGCTTTTTTGCCAACTGCGCAAATAGCAAGCGCAAAAAATATACAAAACACAACAATTTGCAATAAATTGCCGTCTGCCATCGCTTGAAAAATACTGGTTGGACAAAGGCTCAAAAGAAGTTCGCCAAACGAATTGTGATGAGTTGTAGACGCCATTTGCACAATTCGATTTAAACCAGTTTGGTCAGATGCAATATGCCCCATTCCAATTCCTGGTTTGAAAAGGTTGGCAAAACCAAGACCAATAAATAATGCAAGAGTTGTAACAACTTCAAAGTATGCGATTGTCTTAATTCCAAGCCTTCCAAGACTTTTAACATCTCCGTGTCCTGCAATTCCAACCACAAGAGTTGCAAAAAGCAGAGGGGCAATGATCATTTTAATCATACGAAGAAAAATCTCTGCCAAAACGTGAAGCTTTACTGCAAATGCAGGAAATGCCCAGCCAACAAGGACTCCTAAAAATAGTGCTACAAAAATCGCTATTGTTAATCGTGATTGTTTCAAAATCTTTTCCTTTTTCTGTTTTGCGGACGAAAAACTTCCAACCCGCCCTTTAATATTAAAGTATACACGAAAAATTTTTAAAAGTGAATGTTTGTAAGTATTTAAACAGGATTTTTATATTTTTGAGCAGCTGGGTATAAGTCGTAGGCATAATCCATGTTCAACAATTTCATTGAACACGACATTGATTTTATATTCTCTTTTAGTGCCAGATTGGGCTTTAGGTTTAACAATAACTTTTTTATCAATACCCACCCGCATTTGTAACTCACTAGCGTTCGTACAACTGCGACCTCCCTAACTAGGGAGGTTTAATGCTCAATATACTCCAAAAAATTGGCAACAAAAAAGCCCTTCTACAGGACTTCCAACTTTTTTATTTAAAATGGAGCGGGAGACGAGGCTCACTGTGTCTGTTTGCGAGCAGGAAAAGGTGACTAAACGTCACGTTTTCCGTGGAGTAAAAAATATTCTTTGAATTTATCAAGAGCAAATAGAGGGAGCGACGAAAAGCGTCAGCTTTTCTATGTTGTGAGTTCCGCCTCGTCTTTGATAAATTTGCAATAAAAAAAGTCCCCTTAATAGGACTTCCGATTTCTTTAATTAAAATGGAGCGGGAGACGAGGCTCGAACTCGCGACATCCTCCTTGGCAACATAAGGCAACGCTACTATTGAATACCATAGTTTTACACTATACTTGCATTTGAAGCACTTTTGCAACCTTGGTAAAACTCAAAAAAACTACATAAAATTACATAACAGTCCATAAATATTACATAAAATTTTGTAAAATACCTTATTTGATAGATTGACTTTTTGTAGGTTATACCCTACAATGCAAATAGGTAATATTTTATGTCTGAAAATAAACACTTGAAACAAATCATATATTACAAAACTATTGACGGGCGTTGTCCTTATGATGAGTGGTTTAGCTCATTAGATAACAAAACAAAATCAATAATTGATAACCGTATAGAACGTTTGATTGACGGTTTATACGGAGACCACAAAAAATTATCAAACAGTTTATTATCAGAATTAAGATTTTTTGTTGGTAAAGGTTATAGAGTTTACTACAAGGATCTTACAAATGTTGTAATAATAATTGTTGCAGGCAGTGATAAAGGTGACCAAAAACGAGTTATTAAACAAGCCGAAAAATATTTCAAAGACTTTATTGAAAGGAACTCAAAATGACAGATTTTGCAGAAGAATTTAATTTAGATATGGATAAAGTTATGGCTAATACTGCTAGTCATGATGATTATATGCATGAAAAATTGCAAGATAAAGATTATCAAAGAATTTATCTTGAAACATCTTTGGAAGAATTTGCAAAAGACGGTAATATAAATGCTTTCATTCGTTCTCTTCAACATGTTGTAAAAGCTCGTGGACGTGGAGCTATTTCAACTTTAGCAAGAGAATTAGACATGGATAGAAGTAATTTATCAGATATTCTTAACGGAAAAGTACAACCTAAAATCAGTACAACATTAAAATTGTTAAATGGTTTAGGATACAAGATTGAATTGAAATTTGCGTAAGTTTATGATGCTCTATTTTTAGTTAAGTTGTTTATTTGATGTTCTAAAAATTTATACTGATAATTACTTAATAATATATAAATAGGAGTATGTTTCATTATTTTTAATCTATACATTTGAAACAAATTAAAAAATTTGGTTTGTTTTAGAGGTGTCAATTCTTGAAAATTTGTTTTGTCTAAAATTGTTTTGCCCCAAATCTGTTGTACTATTATTACGTTTTCATAAAATTCAATTTTTCCAAAACCGCCAGATGAGAATAGTATTTCTGATAAAATAACATATAACTTTCCATATCTCGCACCATATTGAGGATGTATTTTTCTTCTCTGGCAAAAAGGTTTTTGAAAAAATAACATCCAAATCTGAAAAAGTGGGATGAAAAGGATTATACAAAATACTAAAACAAATACAATGTCAAAAAAAGTAATATACATATATTCATTGTACCATAGAATTTTGTTTATTTTTGATAATAATTTCCAATTATTTATATAATCTAATTTATTAAAAAAAGCGTGGAGGATTTACTGATGATGACAATAATGAAATGTGAGCAAAATGAAATCAATATCATTTATATTATATAGGACAAAAGTCTAAAACTCTTGTCCTTTTGTGGAGCAACAAACTTACCGAAGTTAAAACTGCTTCATATTGTTTATATATTAAAACAATTGTTAAATCAAGAATCTATTTTGATTTTAAATATCAATTAAAATTTTAAATTTTTTTAAAATATGATATAATTAATCTACAATTGGAGAGTTTATATGAGTGATGAAATCTGTTGTATTAATATGTCTGGAAAGTATGATGAAGAAAAAATTCAATATGTTCAATATGAATCATTATCTATAATTAAATTACTTATAATGTCTCTTTTTACACTTGGAATTTATCAATTCGTTTGGTTTTACAAACAATGGCAAGCAAATAAAATTATTTATTCAAGATATATTCATTCATTATGGAGGGCTTTATTTGCATTCTTTACTTGTATTGAATTATTTCCTTTAATTAATAAAAGGTTAACTAATGAGAAAAAAACATTTAATTCATCTTTTATGATTATAATATTTTGGTTATCAATTATTATTCCTCGTGTAGACAATGATTTTTGGTATGTAAATATTTTATCAATACTTCCGATACTTATTATTCAAAGAAAAATTAATATATATAATAAAAACAATAATATAATTTTAAAAAATAGTTGGAATTGGATGAATACTTTATATATAGTTGGTCTATTTTTATTATTTATTATATTTTGTATTAATTTACTTAAATAGTTTTTTATGGAATTAGAAAAGAGGCTCACTGTGTCTGTTTGCGAACAGGAAAAGGTGACTAAACGTCACGTTTTCCGTGGAATAATAAAATAATCACCAAGGCTCATTTGAGCAAATAGAGGGAGCGACGAAAAGCGTAAGCTTTTCTATGGAGCGAGTTCAGCCTCGTCGTTCAAAAATTAGCAATAAAAAAAGCCCTTCTCAGGACTTCCAGCTTTTTTATTTAAAATGGAGCGGGAGACGAGGCTCGAACTCGCGACATCCTCCTTGGCAAGGAGGCATTCTACCACTGAATTACCCCCGCTCGGTATGTTATTATCATACATGCTCAAATTATATTGTCAAGCGGTTTTCATTAATTTCATTTTATTAACTTCTTAAACTCAACTATAATCCTTTGAAATCCCATTATGTAATTCATTATGTAATTGAGTTTAATTACACTTACTTACACCAATTATTATCAAACCTATCTTGTGGAAAACCTGCAAACTCTGCAAAATATTTAAGTAATTCATACTGCTTTTCTTCATATAAACAATTAGAGCCATGAGGCATTTGAATTGTTTTATACAACTCATATCTATCACAAGATTCGTACAAATCAGAAAGCTTAACGATTATATTAATATAATCCATTATACCTTTAAGAATAGAACTAGGAATACCGTATTCTAATAGAGCCGTTCTTACTTCATCTTCTTTATCTCTTTCAGTTTTGCGACGTACAACTGGTTTTGTTTGAGCCCAAAAGGCTTTAATAAATTCATCATCAGTTAGATTTAAAGCTCTAGCGATAGATATTAAGGTGAATATATTTGGGACTTTACCCTTATTATTTTCAAGGTCAGATATCAAACTGGAACTAATGCCAGAATTTTCTGCAAGTTGAGCCATAGACCAACCCTTTTTTGCTCTTTCAGCCTGTATCATATCACCTATATTCTTCAAGATTTTAGTGACTTCGTCTTTTGACATATTACCAGTATTCTTCTTTTCTGCCATGCTAATATATCCTTTCTAGTGTAAATATACCATAACAGAGCATGGCTTGCAATGTATCAAGCAATAAAGGAAGTCGCTATTAGGGAGGGGGAGGATAGCCTTTATAGAGATTGTCGCTATTCAAAGTGTTGACAAATGTAATTTAATGTGTTATGCTGAAAGTAAGCTCTGTATGGGCGAATTTAAATACACTTAATATCCTCTTTGTCTAACGACATTCGCCAAAGAAGATGCAAACAAAGTCATTACGTTTATGACGTAGATGTAAGGCAAATTTTGCCCTTTTTATCCTCGATAATTAATAATATTATTTATAACCAATAAAAGAAAGGAAGAAATTAATTATGGAAATTATTCAAACAGAAGAAGTTGCACAACTATTAAATGTGTGTAAACGAACAGTGCAGAATAATGCGAAAGATGGTGTATTTCCACCATCAGTATGCATGAGATATGGAAGAAAGTATTTCTTCGATAAAGATGCTTTATGCAAGTGGCTATTTTCCGGCCAAGCTAAAATTGCAGGAATGGAGGCATAGCGATTATGTCAGTCTTCAAACACCCCAATGGATATTATGGATATAACTTTATGTATGAAGGTGAAAGACATTGTCATACCTTTAAAGGGTTATCTAAAAGTGAAGTAGCAACTAAGGAAATGGAACATAAGCTTGCACTTAAAAAGAAGTTGCCATATATGATGGTACAATACGTTCCAACTTGGGAAAATGCCATTGAGGACTTCAAGAAATATGCAGAAGGACACTATACACGTCCAACAGAATGTATGTATGTAATAGACAAGTTTAGCAAAATTGTCAAAGGTATGAACTTGAACGACATTAAACTCAAACATCTAGAAGAATACATTTCAAGTCGAAAGGATTGCGTATCAGCTTCTAGTATCAATAGAGAATTGAATGTGCTAAGAAAAGTGTTTTCCTTAGCCTTAGATAATGATTTAATTGACAAAAACCCTTGCAGGAAACTTGCAAACCTAAGAATAAAGAATCCTCCAGAAAGATACTTATCAAAAGAGGAAGAAATTCAACTTTTAAAACAATGTAATCCAATCATGAGATTGATAGTTCAAGCTGCAATTTACTCGGGATTACGTAAAAACGAACTTCTTAGTTTAAAATGGGGTGATATTAACTTAGGTGAGAAATATCTTATAGCAAGAGAAACAAAGAATAATACTGTAAGAGAAGTCCCTCTTTGTGAACCAATAATTAAGATATTAAAGAGCATTCCAAGAATTGGCGAATATGTATTCACTAATCCAAGGACAAGATGTGCTTACAAAGATGTGTATTCTAATTTCAGTAGAGCCGTAATAAAGTCAAGAATCCCACATATAACATTTCATCAACTACGTCATACAACAGCTTCTCGATTAAATGAATTAGGTGTTGATATTGTTACTATACAAGAGATATTAGGACACGCAAATATTAACACCACACGCAAATATACGCATAACTCAAGGGAAAGCAAGATTAATGCAATGCGATTATTAGGAGGTTATTGATGAGTACAATAGTATTAGATATACCATATTCAATATTTAAACTACTTCGTTACTACGCAAATGAAGGGGTGATAAATATTAACGAATTTATTATTGATTCTGTAAATAACCATATTGATAATATTGAACCTAATAGCCCTTTTGCCAGAGAAGTAGGGAAGCTTAATTTGTTTCCAGTAGCTATAACTGTAATAGAACCCTTAACATCTGATTTAGGGTTATTCTCGGCTAGAAATGGTATCTCTGTATCGCAGATTGTTACAGAAGCATTAGGACACTCGCTTTCTCATTTAATTGAGGAAGGTGAGTTTATAGAAGATATAAGTATGGAAGAACTAAAAGGAGGAACTTAAATGAATCTATATGACTTAGAGTTTGGCAAGAGATATTCATTTCTTGCAACCGTAAGAGAATTTGTAACAGACGAAATTCGACCAAAGCACTATGGAGCTAAAACTCCTGACTATTGGGATAAGGATAGAATTATACTTAAAGATGTCAAAATACTTGAAGGTAATAACTACATTGAATTTGAACCAATAATCAAAATGGACATGGGAAAACAATTTCAAAGAACCAAAGAATACGATATTATAACTTTCGACGCAAAATTTGGTACAGTAGACCCATATTACTCTAATTATGATGAAGACGATAGGGGGAAATTTGTGTTTGAAATGACTTATCTTAATCCTCGAAATTACTATGGAAATGATACATTCTTAAGCATAAATGGAACTAAAGACGAATTAATTACTTATGAAGAAAATAATGAAGAAGAAATTGATAAATTATGTACCAAGCATAAGTTGACTTCTGGTGTGAGATGTTATGAAGTTAGAAGATTAATTTACCCATCGAAAGTAGAAATTGAAGATAGAATTTCTACTGACAACGACGAAGATATGGAAGATTACACTATCAACGTTGCATAAGTTGATTATATTTTAAGGTGGAGTAGGACACGACTCTCTTCTACTCCACTTCCTTTTATAAGAAGCAAAGTTGAGAGTTGGAAGGAAGATATAAAATGCAAAAAGAGAGTCTTGAGATTAACCCAAACAGTAGTAATACTGTAACAACAAGCAATACAAACGATAATAAAGTTGAAAATTCAGATATAATATCTGCCAATGCAACACCTTATTTTCCACAACCTTATGAAGCACCATTAATAGGATTGGTTGAAGATGTGTATGTAGAAACACTTGATTACATGGTTGGAATGATAGAGTTTGAAAGAGTGTTACAACGTCTAGGTGTTGATAGCAACAATAGTGTTGAAAGAAATAACAACATTTATAGTGTAATAGATTTAAGTGTTGTTAATAAACTTAGAGTGTTAAGTAATGGTGATATAACCAAAGTTGGTGATTTCACCATTAGGGTAGAATCACCATGGAGTAACACAATAGGGTTTGATGAATATGTGTTAAAGCACCTACAACAGTATCATGCAAGTTATATCAAAGATGATGTAGAATGCAACTTGTTGCACAGATTCATCAAGCTTAATTACCAAAAGCATAACTTGATTATTCATTTGTACCCATATAAAGTTATGAAACACAAAGGAGTACCTTATCATGAAGCCCTATCTTACTGTATCAGTATAATGTGGGCAGCGATTATAAGTATTGTTGCTCGTGTTGCAACAGAAGATGATGTTGTTGAAACATTACAAGAAGTATTTTTTAGATTCAATGCAATCTTAACCAAAATGGTGATTTGCTCTCATAGAGCATTGACTCCAGAAGGATATGGCTTCTTGCAAGAGTTGAAACAGTTATCATCAGCTAATAAACACCTTACGATTAAAACAACAGGTAATCATGTAAACTTTAGGTGGTCGCCTCGTTCTGGCAGATTCCAAGACTATATTAAAGACTTTGCGGAACATAACATTATAGATTCTGATACAGAACCTACTATTGATTTAAGAGGTGATAATAGTGGAAAACGTGCATGTATATATGATTGCCGAATTGACAAGTCTTCTCTTATTACTAAGATAACAGCCGTAGGGCAGAATATTCTTAGAGATATTACGGGTTACTATGCTACGACTATTTATGGTCTGCTTTGTGATATCGACCAACTAAAGCACTTTGAACTGGCATGTCTTTTCACGTTCTTAACAGGAACAGAGGAACATAATAACTTACTAGAACACCTTATGATGAGAATCCGCACAGATATTATGACAAGAAAATTAAAAGTTGTGAGAGTAAACAATTTTTCAACTGGCTTTACTTCTACTATGCTTTGTATTGCAGAACAAGAACTAAGAGATACTGCATTCCAAGACCTTAAACCAAACAATGATTTATATATAGCAGAGCAATTAATAAATAGATTTAATATCAGAAGGAATTTAGCAAAGGAAGTTATAACGATACTAAAGTTTGCAGAATTACCAAACGAAGAATTTGAAGAACAATTGAAACTAATAGAACGTCATAAGCAAGCTAGTATAAGAGAAAGGGTGCAATTCGTACTAACTCTAGAGCCTCCCAAGCATATATTAAATGAATTATACCGCTACTTATTGTTAGAAGGGTTTAGATTATGATTACACAACCTAAGATTGATAAGTTAAGCTTTAATATCAAGAAAAGGGACATTATCGTAGAAGAAAAGCTTGAAAGTATAACAAAGTTCCTAGAAAGCAAGAAAATAACTTTTCATAACTCCCCTTTTTATTTTACGGTACACTTAAACCCAACTAGGTTAATACGTCCCAATATTAATCCAGATAATCAAAAGCACAATTTACAGATGAATGTAGAGTTACTAAAAGAGTTTATTAATGAATTAACAGCATTGACTGTTTCAATTCATAAACTGAATATTACTAATCTTCACATTGCAAAAGATAGAGTAATGAACAATCCAGTAACTTCTTATTACACACCATTACTTAAAGACCAGACTCAATATAAAGGGAGAGTAAAAGCAATAGAAGTAAATAACGGAACTACGCCAAGTATTCATATTGCTAACGAAAGTAAGGGTATGAACCGTGGCGAATGGTTGTTCAAGATTTATGATAAATCTGCTCAATTGCAAAGTCATTTGGACGTTAAGTACATAGAACCATTTGAACCTTTAACTAAAGAAGAAATTAAGATGTTGGGAAAAGGATATAGTCAATATACTGGCATAGTGAACTTAACCAAAACTAATTTAATGAGATGTGAAGTTGAACTAAAAGGAAATGGCTTATTAAAGCTTCCTCATTCATCAACAAGACTTACCATTCTTGATATTTTAAAATGGATTGAAACTAATACGCTAATAGAAGTATTAAATAGTACATTCCAAGATATTACTGAAAAGTCAATATTTCCACATAAGAAAGAAAGGACTAAAGAGTCTGAATTAGATAAATTCATTATATCTGACGGTTTGACAAGATTTGATAGTTTATTCCTTGCTTTGAATAAGTATCCGATTTACAAAGAGTATACTAACAAAGTCGTTAAAGCAAATAACTTGTTGATTGAAGAAATCAGAAACAAATTCCTCTAAGCACTTCAAATGCAGCCTCTCTGTTGACTTATAACTCTTATCAAGTGTTTTGTTTGATAAATTCTGCACTGATTTTATTAAACTCGCTAAAAGCGGCGTGGGTGGCCTCTCGTGGCGATTGTTAATTCTGTTAAAGTTGACAAGGTCGGAAAGTAAGTGTAAACTTATCATCACATGATAAAGGAGTGGAACATGGAAGCTAAAGAATATTGTGAACGAGCATACGCAAAGAGTAGTAATAAGGATTATGCAGGTGCTATTGAAGATTATAACAAAGCGATTGAATTAGACAATGAATATGAACAAGCATACTTTGACAGAGCATTTTGCAAGTCAGAACTTGAAGACTATAAAGGTGCTATTGAAGATTACAATTTCCTTGCTCAAAGAAACGATTTTGAAGACTTACCTGATGTATATTATTTTCGTGGTTGTTGTTATTCCTCTCTTGAAAACCACACACAAGCTTTAAACGACCTGAATAAAGCTATTGAGTTGAACCCAGAATGTGCCGTTTATCATTTTTTGTTAGCAAGCTTATATCAATCAAAAGAAGAGTTTGACAAGGCTCTAGTACATTATGAAAGAGCAAATGAGCTTGATTCAAGCTATAAAGATGAAAGTAAAAAAGATATTTGTTATTGTGCCTTCCATATTGGGGATAAGTTGTTACACGAAAAGCAATATACAAAAGCTCTTGAATACTTTAACCGAGTGCTTGAATTAGATAACAACCATGAACGTGCCTACGTTCAAAGAGCTTATTGCAGAGGTATTTTAGAGGATTATAACGGGGCTATTGAAGATTACAAAGTTGCACTCACATTAAATACTGATGATTCTATGACTTATTACAATTTTGGTTATGTTACTTATAAACAAGACCATACAAAAGGTGCAAAATACTTTACAACATTTATCGACAAGGCAAGTCAACAAAAAGAACATTCAGAAGAAGTTGCAAATGCGTATTACCTTAGAGGTTTGACGTATATGAACAATAAAGCTTATACAAATGCAATTGAAGACTTTACAAGAGCAATTGAAGCAGGGTTTAAGGGAAAAGAGATTAGCAAAAAGATTGAAGCTTGTAACGACAAGATAATGGAAACGTCTGTTACGCAATAATAGCCTTAGATAAATAGCTTTCATCATATTACATTTTCTTATGTAACATAACAAACAAAGTGGAGCATAAGAAAGATGAAACATTTAGTCGAACCGATTAAGGATAAGGAACAGATAAAAGCAGTTGAATGTTATTTGGCTAGTTATAGCAAGAGAAACCAGTTAATATTTGCTTTTGGAGTAAATACAGGTTTAAGAATATCAGACATATTAGGTCTTAACATTGAAGATGTTAAGAACAAGATGTACGTCGAAATTCATGAGAAGAAAACCGACAAGTACAAACGTTTTCCACTCAATAACAAACTTAGAGGACTTATTCGAGAATACTTGAAAGAACGAGAACAACTGTATTCTGTTGGTGAAGGTAATCCATTATTTATTGGTAAGAAACATTGTAGGCTTAACCGTTCGCAAGTCTATCGTTTCTTAAACGAGGCATGCGAAAAGGTGGGATTGAAGATAAATGTTGGTTGCCATTCATTGAGAAAAGCATTTGGATATCACCACTATAAACAGAACAACGACCTTGCTTTGTTGCAGAAAATACTTAACCATTCAAGTCCTTCAATTACATTGAGATATATTGGTATAGACCAAGAAACGATTGATATTTCGTATAATAACTTTGAGTTATAAGATATTAAGAATTTCTACAAATAATATCTCAACACTTGACAAACATTGAATTATAGTAAATAATGGTAATGGATAACCTAAGGAACACTTCCTGTAATTAGTTACATAGTGCCTTAGGTTTTTTGCTGTTGTAATTCTTTTATTGCTTTATTGTATGTATCAAGAAATGTAGAAGTATCTTTCAATATGTTTGAATTATCGTGTGGTAGGTAACTTATAACTTCCATGATAGTATTGTACATTCTTAATGTATTTTGAGGATTCTTATATATAGGTTCATAGTGGAATATTCGATTTCTTAAGTATCGAATAGCACGCAATTTCGTTGCAATAACTCCAATTTTGTTGGTATTGCTAGGATAATTGACAAATACCCCCTTGAAACAACAACCTTTATTCCATATATTTGAACTGTACCACTTAGAACATAAGTTTGTCCAAAAGCCGAAATTGAGATTCGCTATAACCTTTCCTGTCGTAAAGCTTTTATCAGCATATTCCTTCTTTATATCATTATACGCAGCTACAAGTTTTGCATGTTCATGGTCTGTTAATAAATGTTGTTCTCTGATTTCATCTTCAATCCAAGTTTGAGAAATACATCTTTTTAATACCGTATCAATAGCATTTCTTAATGTTACTTCTAAAGTTGACAACTCTGGATAAAGTGATTGTGATATGCGTAAATTTATTTGATAACGCTTTATTAACGTATCAATAGTATCATTATCATTAGTTCTAAATGATAAAAGTCTTTCAATACTTAATGTACTTATATATTGTTCCAATTCTGTTTCAGTAATTGCCATAAACTGATTATATCACAAACCACAAACTACGAACTTATGCACCGAAAAGTAATGGAACAAAATATGTAAATTGGTGCATGCGTACTACAAGACAATTATAGCCGATATCGGCATAACGTGTCAAGTTGCATAACACTTTATTAGATACAATTCTTAATTCCTTAAAATATAGACTGTACAAGTCTTTTAAGACTTATGCACCAATTTACATAAAATGGTGCATAACAAAAAAGAAAGGAAATATACAATGCTAAAGATTTCAAGAGTAGCAAGACACACAACTTTGATTACTTGTGGTTGCCCTAAGGGTAGCGAAACTCAATGTGGTATTATGTACAGAAGTTGGTAGATACCAACAAGCTATAAGCCCCTTTAATTAGGGGCTTTGTTTAATAGAAAGGAAATATAAATAATGGATACTTACTTTCTAATTATTAGAAATTATAAAACAATGCAATGTTCTATTATTGGTGCTTTAAGTGGAGAAGAGGAAATCGAATTAGTTAATAGAATTGCTACTATGCAAAAGGATGATATTGATTGTAACAAGGTGAGCTTAGATTTAGATAAAAGTATAAATGAAGAAATAAACAACCTTGAAGGAAACTTCACTCTCGTACCAGTTAATAAGTTATTTGAAAGTATAAACTTTATCAACATTAGATAGTATAAGAATTAAGAGGAACTAATGAAGCAACTAACACTGCCGAAATGGCTTGCATTTCAAACTTACAAATATGGAACAGAAGATAGCAGAACCTTTATATCCAATGAACGAATACATGAATACGTTCTGCTAGAAGGCCTTGCCTCTGATTTATGGAAAGTTATTGCAGATACAGAAGACTATAACAAGGTTCAAGAATGGGCGATTTCTAAGGGATTATGTGATGAGTTGGACGGTTTTATTGAAGAACTAAAAGCACAAGACCTAATATCAAATGATAACGTTGACAATTCTAGTGATGTGCCAGATATAATGCCTGTTGGTTGTGAGAACGAAGAAGAAACCTTGAAACTTGAAGAAGACATGCGAAAGTGGTGCTTCAAAAATGGTTTTCTCTATTCCTTGTTGGTAGAATTAATTTATGGTTGCAACCTCAAATGTGTACATTGCTACAACCCTAAAGATATAAACAATGTTCAAATAGACATTGATAAAATGAAAGAGATTATTGACCAAGCTAGAGAAATTGGAGTATTCAAAGTTGTCTTTTCTGGTGGCGAATGTACTTTGCACAAAGACTTTGTTGAAATATTAGAGTATGCAAGAAACAAGAGAATGTCTGTTGAAATATTTACGAACGGACAAACTCTGTACGACAATCCAAAGCTATTAGAAAGAATTATTAACTCTTATCCTTATCGTGTTGGTTTAAGTATGTACAGTCTTAATGAAGATACTCATGAAAAAGTTACTTCTGTAAAAGGTTCTCATAACAAGACTTTAAGTGTAATAAAAGAATTGAGAGCTAAGAATATTAATATACAAATAAAGAACTTTCTATTGAATATTAATTGTAAAGATTGTATTGCTATAAAAAAGTTTGCTAACGAAATAAAAGCGAATACGGCAGGTGATACGTCATTAACACCAACAATAGAAGGTGATACAAAGAACTTTCAATATGTGGTTGGTGAAGAAGATTTATACGAATTGTACACTAACCCAGATTCACCATTGAATGTGAAGAATACTGTTAAAAGGGATATTACGAAGATTCAAAATGAAGGTTTGTGTGCAGGCGGTAGCTATGACCTTTGTGTATCCCCAACTTTAGAAGTTCACCCTTGCGTATCTTTACCAATAAATTTAGGCAATCTGAACGAAGTAACATTGAAAGATATTTGGCAAGGTGCATTGGATAAAGACCCAAATAGTAAACTTTATGAATGGCAACAAGTATCCTTTAAAGACCTTAAAGAGTGCTATAAAGAAGACTATTGTGCCTTCTGTACATATTGTGCAGGCATGGGAATGCTTGAAAATGGTTACTTGAAGAAATCTGATGTTCTATGCAGGCAAGCAAAGGTGAAACAAAGAGCCTACAATGATTTGCACAAAAAAGATTTAGAGGACGTAATGTAATGGATATTATCGGTTTACTCAAACAATGGATAAGACGATTCTTGCAGAACAACCCTAAAGTGGCTTTTGGTTTACTTATCTTAATAATTCTGCTTGCGATAATACTTTAAAGGTAGGATATGCTTAAATTCTTAGTTGTACTGTTATTCATATTTACTTCATTTCTAAATTGTGCCAATGCCTACGACACACGTTTATCACCAGAGCTACGCAACGCATACGGCAAGCAACAACAACGTTCTACCGATAGCAAGGGTAACACAATTCTTGTAACACCCCATTACCAGAATTATGCAGAACGCAATGAGAGTGTTAGTGAAAAGGTTGTTGCAATTTACGATAAGAGAAGTCCTGCGTATGGTTACAAATATATTCTTTACACTCCAATTGGGAAATATGTAGGACACCACAAGGTTATGCAATCCAACGGAAATTTAGGACTTGAGCCTGTCCCAGAAGGCGGTGAGGGTAGCGAAGTTCCTTGTTTTCGTAGCTTGAAGGAAGCGAAGCATTTCTATTATCCAGAATGGTATTAAATTATGACTGGACACGATTTAGCCAAAAGCAATAATAACTTGCCAGATAAGGCAGGGCAAAAGCACGAAGTTGCAAGAGTGCCTAAGAGTGGCATAGTGCCTGTTAATAAAGCAAAGCAATATCTTGTTAAAGTTGCTAAGAATGTAATTCAAGTCGGCAAAAATACTTTATTCAGAATTGGCAATAAATTAGCAAATATTGATTGGGGCAAAGTCTTTAATGAAGCTATTAATCAGATAAATGAGGAAAGGTCTGGAAATTATCCATTTGAAGCATTTAGCTTTACAACGCAAGCAACCCAAACACCAAAGCAAGAACAGATAAAGGCTAACAAAGTTGAAAGCATTGAAACAAAGAAGGTAAAGCGGATTAAGGCAGTAAAAAAACCTAAACAAATAAGGGTTAAACAGGAAAAGAAACAACTGGAACACAAGAAGAATTTACTATTACCGAAAAATAAACGAAAGAATAAGGAATAATGGAAGAATATATAAAGTTATTAGATTTGCCAGATGAGTTTAATTTAGACGATTTGAAACGTGCATATCGTGAACACGTTAAGAAGTACCACCCAGACAAAGCAAGCAACGAAGCAGAAAGAGTAGGTTTTGAGGCATTGATGAAGAAGTTGAATGAAGCAAATGCTGAACTTAAAGAATATCTTGAAAACCATGGCGGTAAATATACAAAAGCAAGTTATAATGATAGTTTTAGTAGTGCTGATAATACTTCATATAATGATAATTCAACAGAAGAAACGCAAGAGGAATACCAAGAGGAAAGTCAAGAAGAAACTATTGATGAAGATGTAGAAGAAATGGAAGATGAAATATCTAAGCTAAAGGAAAAATTTGCTGACTTAAACGTATCAGAAGCTATTATTGAGATGATTGCATTAATGCTCAATCCGAAAGCTTTATATAAGCTACTGAAAGAAACAAAAATACTTTCTTATTTGATAGGCGGTTGTATCATTGCCTTGATTTTCTACGGTATAGATTCACACTTAATCAAAGCTAATAATGCCGTACAACAAAATGAAACCAAGCAAGAACAGGTTGTAGAACCGCAAGCAACTACAAGTGATACTAATTCTACACCTAAAGAAGAAAACGCAATTGAGGAAAACTTTGACAACAACCCAGAGCTACAAGCATATCTACAAAATTTGCATAGGAAAGTCAAGACAAATTGGGTTATTCCTAACGATATAAGAAGATTACAATTAGACCACTTCAAAACGGTTGCAGTCTTTAAAATATCAAGAGAAGGATATTTGACTAGCGAGCCTAGAATCAAGGAAACCTCTGGATATGTGAGTGCCGATAAAGCAGCAATAGACGCAATTAAAGACTCTGCTCCGTTCCCACCATTCCCAAGTGTAATAAAGAAAGAAATTATTGATGTCGAGTTGAATTTTGAGGCTAATAAGAAATCTAATAACCCTTAGAACCCTTATATATGGCGAGCGAACAAATGCCAAAATTAGCACTATTATTGCCGTTAACAGCAGGCTTGTGCAATGTGTGTGGCTATCAAAATAGAGAAAAACCCCTAATTATAACAATTAGAGGCTTCCTTGTGTCTTGAAGGAGCAACACAATTTTATAATTCAAATTGCTTTAATGTATCTTCAACATTGTCCTGCGTAATTCCTATGTATCTTAGAGTTATCGAAGGGCTTGAATGATTAAGTAAATATTGTAGAATTGCAACATCATGAAACGTTTGGTAATGATGATATCCAAAGGTTTTTCTAAGAGTATGTGTGCCAACATTATCCGTTATGTGTGCTTTCTTGCAAGCTTGATTAATAATCATATAAGCCATTACCCTTGAAATTGGTTTATTTTTGCCGTTCCTACTCTTAAATAGATAATCATAATCGGCTTTACCTCTAATATACTCTTCTATCATAGATTGCAAGTTGCCAAGTAAAGGGAATCTCTTAATCTTACCTGTTTTCTGCTCTTTGATTTCAACGTGTGATT
The DNA here is from genome assembly GCA_934757275.1 of uncultured Candidatus Melainabacteria bacterium. Lineage (GTDB taxonomy): Bacteria > Cyanobacteriota > Vampirovibrionia > Gastranaerophilales > Gastranaerophilaceae > CAG-196. The sequence continues at coordinate 40,922 of CAKVLN010000001.1, read as the reverse complement.
TACCCTTAACATCATCAATCTTTAGTTTAAGTAAATCAGATATGCGTAATCCTGTGTTAATCCCCATGGTGAACAAGAGCAAATCTCTTGTACCAGATTCTCTTAAATATGACTTAATTTCTTCAATCTTGTTCTTATCCCTAATCGGTTGAACGTATTTCATGCGTACCTCATTTCTTACTTTGTGTTAAATTCAATTTACTGTTTAGAACCAATTTGTTTAATTGAAAGTGCTTTCTTGTTTATTGAATCGGTTGTATCGTCTATGTGGCTTGTAATTCAGCCAATTGACGTAAGATTAACAAAATGTATATTGTGTTAAATTGAGTTTGGAAATTTCAAGCTTTCATGAAACTTTACCCCCTGTAACGCAATCACAATTTATAAACCAACAAATCTATTCCATAAGGTTTGATATATATTATTGCCTCGGCTATCTTCTTAAACTTAAAGATTAAGGTCATATCTTTTGTAACTTTGCATGGCTTTAATCCGTACTGTTTGAGTTCATCAAGCATTAAATCTTTGTACAACTTAAAGCTATTTGGTTCGTACTTATGGCAATATTTATAGAATGACAATACAATCTCGGAATATTCTTTCTTAACCTTTTCCAACTGTTCAACGAACTCGTTGAATGTGTCTATTGTTATCTTTTCTGTTTCTTCCATATTGTAATTCCTTAACTTTGTATCAATCTTTATCAAGAGGGGGAATTAATCCCCCAAATGTCAGTATTCCGAAGGCAGAAATAGTGTAAAGTTAATAGGCTCAAATGATGAAATTTCAAGATAGAACCGATAAGTAGTTATTTCCTCATCTTCCTTAGTAGGTAAATCAATAAAGGGAATATCTTGTTTTAGGATAAGGATGTGTTCATTATATACACCCTCAATGTAATCCTCTGTAAATACTTCCATGTAACCCTGTTGATTCTTGTTCAATACAATCTCTATAACAAAGAAACTGAAAGTGTTATTTTCATACGCTTTTAGAATCGTTGGCATATAGCTTATTATGATATCTACTATCCAATGAGCTTCCAAAGTCTGTTGAAAGTCCATCACACCTTGCGTATAAGATAAAGTATTGTAAGAATTGCGTTTGTACAATCGCTCTGAACCATAATTTCTGTTGTAAACTTCTTGAACTGTATTATATGTAATTGTCATTTATATCACCTCGCTAAACTGATTAATCTTAACTGATTGAATTACTACCATTGAATCAACACCATAAAGGTTGTATTTCTTTGCACATTCATTTGCTAATTCGTAGCTACTGAATAAACCGAAACATATATAACTAGCTTTAGATTGCCATTTATCAGCTTGAAATAACAAGTAATAAATGCCGTTTACGGTTTTAGTCGAAATAATCTTTGTCATGTTGCACCTCTTTTCGGAAGGGTAGAGCCGAAGCCCTACACCACCTCAAATTTAAAGTACGAACTAACTTTTAGTAGTGATTTGTACAGTTCTGCGTATTTAGTTTTCAAGATTTTCGTGTCAACGTTATTTCTAGTAATTTCTTTAAGAGTGAAAGTAAATGCCCCTGCTTGTAGTTCAGTAATATTAGCTTTATTCATAACTTCACGAACTTCTGCTACCTTCTCATCTCTAAGCTCTTTAAGTTCAGCAATTTTGCTATCTAAAGACTTGATTACTTTTGCGTTGTCTTCTAAGTTGATGTTTGTTGTAATAACTTTGTTCATGTTTGTTGCTCCTTATTGTTATGTATTTTCTAAGAAGTAACGGCCGTTCCTTATGTCCCCATAATAGGCCATTTTCTTGAACATTGCAGCCCCAATTTAACAATTGCTGCGTTATGTTAAGTTCCGGCAGCAAAACGTTACAAAACTGCTCTAACGCTTGACAAGACATGAAAAATACTGAAACATTGAAATAGAGATACATGGACGGCATTATTTCAATGTTACATAGAACTCCCATACTGAAAAACGAAATTCTCACCAAGTTTACGTACTACAACACCCAAAGGAGAAATACACATGAAACAACTAGTAATCGGGTTAACAATTGGACTGACAATAGGCTTGACTTGCACAGCTTGCTCTTTGGCATTACCTACAATAAAGGCTGAACCTTCAACAGTTGTTCTAACAGACAGAAATTTTGTTCAAACAACAAAAATTACAACAGAAGAAGGAACTTATCGCATATTTACAATAGAGGGAAACAATAGAAATGGTGTTGGTATAACTGCCGTAAAGATTAAATAAGAGTGATTAACTACGCTCATGCCAACTTTCTATGTTAGAATAAAAGAATGATTAAGACTTTCAAGTGCAAAGAAACAGAAAAGATATGGAATGAAGAGTTTAGCAAGAAGCTTCCTCACGACATACAGAAACGAGCTTTACAGAAATTGAGAATGCTAAACGTAGCTTCTGTACTTGATGATTTAAAGATTCCGCCAAGTAATCACTTAGAAGTGTTGACTGGCGATAGACAAGGTCAATATTCTATACGCATTAACAACCAATTTAGAATTTGCTTTAAGTGGTTAGACAATTGTTCCTTTGATGTTGAAATTGTTGATTACCATTAGAATTGATAAGATATCTAAAGAGAATCTTTATTTGGGGTTGAAATTACGTGGTACGTACTATATAATATAGATAGATATTACTTAAATTTGGAGTACAATTATGACTGAATATATTGAACTTACAACAGTTGGCGAAATGCTAAAGGAAGAATTTATTGAGCCATTTCATCTAACGCAGAATGCTCTAGCTAATGCGATATTTGTACCGCCAAACAGAATACACCAGATAATCAAAGGGCAAAGGCGAATTACTGCTGATACTGATTTGCGTTTGACAACATACTTTGGACTTTCGCAAGGTTATTTCTTGCGTTATCAAGAAGATTATGAACTAAGAATTGCAAGACGTGAAATCGCAGATGATATAAGCAAAATTCAACCAATCAAGGCTCTTGGCTAGTTAATAACAACTTGCAAATTCCATTATGTAATATTATGTAATTGCATTTAATACAAACAAATATACTTTGTTGTAAATAAGTGTAAATAAATGAAGAACATTCATTATAACCCTTGCATTTACTGACTCAGAATAACATTAACTTTCGTTAAATTCTAAATAGTCATCGCCTTGGCAAGGAGGCATTCTACCACTGAATTACCCCCGCTCGGTATGTTACTATCATACATGCTAATAAATTAAAGTCAACATTTTTGTTTAAATTTTTTTCAAATTCTTGCCAGTTCCAAATAAATTCTTGCATTAGACAACTAAAAGAAATTATTTAATACCAACTTCTCTACTTTTATAATTCCACATTTCAACACTTTACTTACCAATTCAACTCGATTTCGAGCTTGATATTTTGCTAAAATTTGAGCAACCTCTTTTTTGACAGTATGCCTACTCAAATACATTCGCTCACCAATTTCTTTGTTATTTAGCCCGAGGCAAATATATTCTAAGATTTTTTCTTCCCGTTCTAACATTCTTCAACATTTTCTTCCCTATCGCCCATTATAAAACAATTTTTTATATGCGAGTTACATATTTTATCAGCATTTTTGCAATCTTTAATAGTTTCGCTTCTCTGAGAAAAAATCTTTAAACCCAAGCAATAATAAATCTCTCGCCCTTCAAATTCTTTTACACGAAAAACTGGAACATGAAGAAAATACTTGACCTCTTTCGTGAAAGTTCTTGCTTTCTTTGATAAATATAAATCATTCCTCTCAAAAAATTCTGCAACATATTTTTGCGCACAATATAAATCGTTTTGCTTTTTGTTTGATGGAATTAATTTTACGATTGAATTAGGATTAACTCTGTAATAATAATTTGTGCCAGCAACTGTAACCAAGCGATTTGCTCGTTTCAAAACATCTGGCAGCCAAAGCATATCTTCAAAATAAACACCTTCTTTGAAAAACCAATTTTGTATTAATTCTTTTTTGTACAATTTGTTCCAAATATAGCTACAGGTCGGCACTTTGCAGACATCAAGCTTGTCTTGAAGGTTTGTATAAACTTTTTCTTCTATGTAGCGAACTCTGTACTTCTGCGAAAGTTGGCGTTTTCTAACTATTGTAGAAACAGCAATATCACAGTTATTTCGTTCAATTGCGTTTAATAAATTTTCAAAATAATTTTCATCAACCCAATCATCGGCGTCGACAAAAGAAATATATTCCCCTTTTGCAATTGTTAATCCTTTGTTTCTTGCAATCGAAGGTCCTGCATTTTTTTGAGCAATAAATTTAATTCTTTTATCAATGTGAGCAAAAGCAATTAAAATTCCGTTGGTAAAATCTTCTGATCCATCATCAATGCAGATAATTTCAAAGTTTTTGCAAGTCTGTTTAAGAAGCGATTCTAAACATTGCTCAAGATATTTTTCTACGTTATAGCAAGGAATTATCACCGAGATTTTAGGTTTTTTAGGTTCCTCATTCACAATATAATTCTTATTCTTCAAATAAATTTTATTTATATAATTTGTAAAACCAGCCATTTTAAAAACTCCAAGTGTCGCACGAAATTTATGATTAAAGTTGTCATAATATTATGACAACTTGTTCTTATATTAGAACAATAATTATTTATATGCAAGAGAGAAGATTAGAACTTCAAAAAGCTATCGCTAGCGTAGTAAAACAAAGTCGGACAAAATCCATCACAAAGAGTGCCGATGAAATTGGCATGGGTAAATCTATGTGGGCAGATTTAGAAAACGGAATAAAAGATCCACAACTATCAACCTTGTGGCGAATAGCCGAAGGCTTAAACATCAAACCGCACGAATTAATAAAAGAAGTAGAAGAAATTCTCGGCAACAATTTTTCATTTATAGAAGACACACCTGCAAAAAAGTTGTAATTTTTTCGTTGACAATGAAAGTACATGATTAAGTACATAGTAAAAGCTAAAATGCCTTTTCAACATGCCTGCAATTGCGATATACAAATGTAATAAAGAGAAATAACAATGAAAGATAAAGGCTTGGAACAAATTGAAGCACAAAAGCAACAACTAGAGATTGCAAAAAGGCTACGTAAGAACCATAAGCAAGCCAAAGACAAAGAAGAAGATAACAAAAGTAAGATTACAGACCCTCTAAAGGATATGAAAGCAATCGTAAAGTATTACGGAACTCATAGCAGATTGCAATAGCAATCTAGCCTCATGTGCGGAATTTCTAGAGAATTTACCAACGCTCAAAAGTATGATGTAACTCATAGCATATTATGTTATGATATATATCTTAATATCTTGGCATGACGAAATATTTATGTTAACATAGGATTATGAGAAAGTATCATGTTGGAGAATTGTTTGCTGGTATAGGTGGGATTGGACTTGGCTTCAAAGAAGCTGGGTTTGAGTTAACATGGGCAAATGAAATTGATGAGAGAGCCTGTGTTACCTATCGTAACAATTTCAAACATCTATTAATACATGAAGATATGACAAAAGTAAATCCTGCTGAACTTCCTAAGATAGAAATATTAACAGGGGGGTTTCCTTGTCAAGCATTCTCTATTGCAGGTTATCGCAAAGGTTTTAAAGATGATAGGGGAAACTTATTCTTCGACATATTAAGATATATTAATGTATTGCAACCAGAAGTGATATTTCTAGAGAATGTTAAGAACCTTACTGCACATGACAATGGAAGAACCTTTAATGTGATTCAAAAGGAATTGACCAAAGCAGGGTATTATATAAAAGCAAATGTTCTTAATACAGCCTTATATTCCGATGTTCCGCAAAATAGAGAACGTATATACATAGTTTGCTTCAAGAATAAAGAATTAGCTGAAAAGTTTAAATTTCCTTCTATGATAAACAAAACTAAAAGCATACGAAGTTTATTGGAACACGATGTTTCAAACGAGTTTTCATATAAGAATAGTAAGTATTATACTCAACTGAAAAAGGAGATGACCAATCCTGATACAATTTATCAGTGGAGAAGAGTATATGTACGAGAGAACAAGAATAACTTATGTCCGACACTAACTGCAAACATGGGAACAGGCGGACATAACGTACCATTGATAATAGATGAACATCAAGATATTAGAAAATTAACTCCTAGAGAATGTGCAAGATTTCAGGGCTTTCCTGATAGTTATAAGTTTCCTGATACATTACCAAAATCAGCAATATATAAACAAATTGGTAATAGCGTTTCCGTTCCTGTTGTAAATGCTATCGCCAAGAATATCATGCAAGTGTTAAAGGACTCTGAATAATGTTCTTTGATATCCAAACAGTAGAAGAACGTAATAAATATGAACTATTACTTAGAATTGTAGCTTCCTTGTCTAAGCTATCAGCTGATAGTTCCAAAGTCCCATACTTATATTATAGAATGGCAGAAAATATCTTTTGTAAAGCTTTTGTTGCCAAGAACTTATCTCGCTCTGATATTTCAATAGACGCAAGTAAAGCAAATTGTGGCATAGGCTTAAAGACCTTTTTACACAAGAATAGCCATTGTTTAGAGAAAGTCGCAGAATTTAACAAGGAACGACATTTATATAGTTCCTCAATTGCCAATTCAGAGGCATTGATACGTAAGATTTCGGAATTTCGTAACAATAGAATAATTTCAACGTGTGGGATATGTTCAATCCCTGCCAATAACTTAATATATCATTGTGTTACTAGAGCCGACTCTGTGTTGTATTTGCATGAAGAACCAATGCGTTTAATAAATAAAGATAATATAAGGTTAATGAGGTCATCAGGAAATAATACTATTGCATTTACAGATGGAGAAGAAGAATATTGCTTCAACATCTCTAAAAGCACTTTATATAAAAGATTTAACATTACACCAATACATACTATACCTGTTAAAATCTTTGATGACCCATTTGAATTGTTAGAGCGTTATTTATCAGAAGAATTTCAAGTTGATACTAGCAACAAAGTAATTGATACTATATACCTACCATTATACTCTTATAATAGAAGAACACATGAAAAATATGTACCGCCAAAGAGTGGCTTGAACCAATGGAATGCAAATGGTAGAAAACGAAGTGCAAATGAAGTTTATATTCCAATTCCAGCTGAAATTCGTAGGCATAAAACAGACTTTTTCCCAGAAAGAGATGATACCTTTTCTTTATACCTCCCAAATGGAAGCTTTAAAATTGCAAAAGTCTGCCAAGATGACAATAAAGCATTAATGAGCAATCCTAATGAAGATATAGGGAAATGGATATTAAGAGATGTGTTAAATTTGCAGGAACATGAACTGGTGACCTATGAAAAACTAGAGTCTATAGGAATAGATACTGTTCAAATAAACAAGTATGAAGATAGAACATACGAAATTAATTTCAAAGCACTAGGAACGTATGAAATGTATAAGCAACTTGAATGTATATCCTAATAAGAGTTTCTATCAAGCTTGCTTTTCCAATTTCATTAGGAAGTTGTAAAGATTACCAACTGAACACCCATACTGCTTTGCGATTATAGTTTTAGGCACTCCTAGAGCAAGCAGGCGATTGATTTCGCCAATATGCTCATCTAGCTTAGAGTTTAGGCATACGACTGGCACACGCATGGCTAATGCAGGCGTAGCAATTCATGAAATTCAGAGCTTCATGGGACATTCACCCCCCTTTAGTTACACGAAAGTATTTAGATAACGACTTTAGCAACAAATTTAAAGCAATGGAAATATTAGAAAGTATAGATGAAAATGAGCAAGTACATGATTAAGTACATAGTAAAAGCTCAAATGCCTTTCCAACCAGCTTTAAATAATATCGATAGGGGGACTTGAACCCCCAAGGATTGCTCCACATGTACCTGAAACATGCGTGTCTACCAATTCCACCACATCGACTTGATACTATAATCTTAATACAATATAGGTTAAATTGATAGGTACAATTTATAAAAATATATCATTTTGAATATTACCAATTCCAAACTGTTCAATATTTTCCATTGTCGTACTCAAAATTCTATTAATCGCTTCCTCTGTATTATAAGCAATATGAGGCGTTAAAATTACGTTCTCAAGCTGGAACAGTCGTGAATTTATAATCGTCTGTTCCAAAGTTAATTTATCCAAGCGATTTATGCCAATCATATAATCAACATCAGTAATTGTTTGTTCGTTTTCTAAAACATCTAAACCTGCGCCCGCAATTTTCTTATTAACTAATGCATTAAAAAGTGCCGACGTATCAATTAATTCACCCCTCCCTGTATTAATCAAAATTGCGCTATTTTTCATTTTATCAAAACTTTCTTCATCAAACATGTGGTAATTTTCTTTACTCATTGGCGCATGAATTGAGATAAAATCAGATTTTCTTAAAAGCGTATCAAAATCAGTATATCGGACATTATAACTATTTATTAATCGGTCATTCTCGACCTTGTCATATCCTAAAATCTTCATACCTAAACCGTAAGAAATTTTGGCAAAAGTAGAACCAATTGCTCCCAGTCCAACAATTCCCATTGTTTTTCCATATAGTTCCATTCCCTTTAGACAAGAGGGGAAAACTTTTGCCTCCTTATATCCTAGATATGAAATTGTAATTTTTCGCAAAACGTCCATAAGCAGGGCAAGTGCAAATTCTGCAACAGATTGGTTGCCGTAATTTGGAGAATTTTCTACTACTATATGATGTTCCTTGCAATACTCTATATCAACATGATTAAAACCAACAGAACGCAACGCAATAAGTTTCAGCTTTTTAAACTGGCTTAAAACCTGCGCACTCAATCTTGAAGTAGTAAAAACCGAAATCACGTCAGCGTCCAGATATTTAGAATTAATTGGTGACACATCGTTCAATGTATTTTTTTCTAGAACGTAATTATATCGTCCTTCGTTACGAGTTCTCAAAAATTCTTCTTCGTAATGCTCTACATCAAAATATACAATCTTCATAAAATTTTTCCTTTTACTAAATAATAAACTGCAACACAAAAGTTTAAATTCGACTATCGGGCAAATTTTGGTTTATAAAAATTTGGCTTAAAAGCAACTGTTTGCTTTAAAAATATTAACAACTTCCCAAAAAAAAATATTTGGTGTAAAATGTGTAGGTAAATCGTAATATTAGAAGGACAGTCGTTTTTGACTGAATGTGGATATGACAATACAAGAATGGTTTGACAAGCGAAAAGAAGCTCAAATCGAAAGACGAGCTAAGGATATGAAAGGGATTGACGTTGAAACTCCAGAACTATGGACAAAATGCGTTCATTGTGACACTCAAATCCTAAAATCAGAATTAGAAGACAATTTGATGGTTTGCCCTCATTGCGACTATCATTTTAGAATAAACGCAAAAACTAGAATTAAACAATTATTTGATAAAGACTCATTTGTTGAATTTTTCAAAAACGTTCAACCTTGTGACCCACTAAACTTTGTTGATACAGAATCTTATGCAGAACGCCTTAAAAAAGCGCACGCAAAAACTGGCTTAGACGAGGCTGTAATTACTGGTATCGGAAATATTGAAGGACACAAAATTGCAGCTGCAGTTATGGACTTTGATTATATGGGCGGTTCAATGGGTAGCGTTGTTGGCGAAAAAGTTACAAGAATTATGGAAAAGGCTCTTGAATTAAAGCTTCCAATGCTTGCAATCACATCTTCTGGCGGTGCTAGAATGCAAGAAAGCGCACTAAGCCTTATGCAGATGGCAAAAACTTCTTGCGCAGTAGCAAGATTAGACGAGGCTGGACTTTTATATATTAACCTTTTAACAGAACCTACTTTTGGCGGTATTACTGCTAGTTTCGGCACATTAGGCGATATTATTATTGCAGAACAAGGTGCAAGAATTGGTTTTGCAGGAAGAAGAGTTATTGAACAAACAATCAGACAAAAACTTCCTGACGATTTCCAAACGGCAGAATATTTGCTAAAATTTGGTCAAGTAGATATCGTGTCTAAGAGAAAGAATTTGAGAAAAACACTTGCTAATATTTTAGACATTCACGGAGTATAAAAATGGCAGTAGTATTAGATTTTGAAAAACCTATTGTAGAAATAGAAAAGAAAATAGACGAATTAAAAAAAGTGAGCGAAGAATCAGGCTTAAATTTGGATAGCCAAATCAAAGATTTTGAAGAAAAAGCTCAATACAAAAAAAAGGAGTTGTATTCTAATTTGAAACCTTCACAGAAATTACAAATCGCAAGACACCCAGAAAGACCTAAGTTCCTTGATTATATAAACTTAATTTGCGATGAGTTTATTGAACTTCACGGGGATAGAGAAGGAATGGACGACAGAGCCATAATAGGTGGTATTGCAAAAATCGCTGGCAAGCCTGTTATGATTATTGGCATTCAAAAGGGTAGAAATACTAAAGAAAATTTGGAATACAATTTTGGTATGCCACAACCACAAGGTTATAGAAAAGCGTTGAGATTATTCAACCACGCAAACAAATTCAATTTACCAATTGTAACGCTTATTGATACTCCTGGGGCATATCCTGGAATTAAAGCAGAAGAAACAGGTCAAGGTGTCGCAATTGCAGTTAACCTAAGAGAAATGGCAAAATTGAATGTGCCAATTATCTCAATTATTACTGGCGAAGGTTGTAGCGGTGGAGCATTAGGTCTAGCAGTTGCAAACAGAGTAATGATGCTTGAACATGCTTATTACACAGTAATTTCACCAGAAGGTTGTGCTTCTATTCTTTGGAGAGATGCTGCAAAATTTGCAGACGCAGCCGAAGCTTTGAAGATTACTTCAAAAGATTTGTTAGAATTTGATATTATTGATGAAGAAATTCCTGAACCACTAGGTGGAGCGCATACAGATTATGTAACTGTTTCAAATAATATGAAATCTTCAATCTTAAATGCAATGGAAGAACTTTCTAAAAAATCTTCAGAAGAATTAAGAAACGAAAGATACAATAAATTCCGCAAGATGGGAAGATTTATAGAAGCATAGAAAATATTATTAACTACAAAAAAGGAAGGCTAGACTGCAAAAGCCTTCCTTTTTTAGTTGCTTGTTTACTTATTTACTTAATTCTCCTTAATGATGACAAGAAATTAAAATTGATTACGTCGCCATCTACTCTTGTTAAGAAGATTTGTGCGTCTTTTTCGTCTGCATCAATCTTAGGAATTTGCTCAATTTCAGATGCATAATAATTACCGTCCGTTTTTCCGCTGGAAGAAATTTTATTTGCCAAACTATTTAAGGATATATTTCTTAAAACACCAGCAAAACCTTCGCCTTTATTAGACATTTTTGTATAAATTCTTAAAGAAGCGTCATTAGTATTCAAATCATAACGTCCAATAATAAAAGAACCAAGTTGTTTTGCAGAAGATTTTATCATCATTCTTTCAATAACATTATCTTTGAGTTTCAATTCGCCCTTTATTACATCAAATTTTCCATCTGGAATATTAACCAAATCGCCAAATGTTGTAGGTGAAATCATAACAAGCGGATTTCTGAACAATGATGCCACCTTCAAAATATACTCAACATATCCTATTTTCTCAATCGTACCATTTTGAATATTAAACTTGATATCACCATTCAATTTCAAGCTCGCATCAGAATTGATTTCAACAAGCCCCATTGCTTTACCAGAAATTTCTCTCGGCAAACCAAGCAAAGCGTCAGCCATCACAGTTGAGTTTACATCTTTTACACCAAGTCTAAGATAATATTTGTTCTTAATCAAATCTGCACGAACTCTCAAGGTAGAAATACCTTCTGCAATATCGAATTTGTTTGATTGAAGACTCAAAAGCCCATCTTTATCCAGCGTTAAGTTTGCTTGCAAATTACCAAAATTTACATTCTTATACTTACCACTTTTCAAGTTCAACATACATTTTTCTACAATAATTAAACCCTTTGTAAACGTTGGCACATCGACGTTATCAGAAGAGCTATTATCATCAACCAAAACTTGTTTAGCTTTTGCTTCTTGATTTGTTTCAGAAGCATTTATTGCATTTGGCGTACCTTCACCCTGATTTGTCGCCAAAAATCTTTCCAAATCAATATTATCGACATCTAAATCAACATTTTTAACGATTATTGGCAATCTTAAATCATTGACAATATATCCTTTAAATTTATAGTTAGAACGTTTAAATCTACCCTCTGCAATTGCTCCCAATTTATCACCTTTTGCGCCAACCTTTGCTGATTTTATTAACAATCTTTGAGAGGGAACTCTAACATTCTCCAAAGTAATAACACCTTCCATCACAGGAAAAGCACCCGTATTCACAACACCCATTTCACCGGTAATAGTTCCTTTTTTGAATATTTTTTGCCCTGCAAGAAAATTCAAAAACTCACTAGGCAAGGGGCGTGGAATTTTCAAATGTATATCTTGCAACTTCATATTATCTGCCATATCAAGATTGCCATTAATTGAAAGAACAGGTGTCATGCCCTTTTTGAGTTCATTTGTAATAAAATAATCAATCGTATTGATTTTCAAAATATTCTTAACAATGCTCAAATCTACCTTAAACAGAGTTTTATAATCCTTCAAAACCATTGACTGGTCGCCAAGTTTAAAACCTTCACCTTCTCTTAAAAGAAAATACCACAAAATGTCACAAGAGCCGTTTTTAGAAGTCAATATCATTCTTGAGCCAGCATCGCCCACCAAATTTATCGGTGAACCGAGCATTTTTGAAATATAATCTCTAAAAAAATCGTCGTTTATAAAAATATCAGAAACAATTTTTGTATCGCAAGTATGCCAATAATCTTTAACAGTGCCTGCCATAGTTAAAGTATCGTTGGTTTTGTTATTATAATACCCTTTAAAATCTTTTAAAGTAATATCATTGTTGCCAATCTCAACAATGCCTTGCGTAATTTTCACAGGCATTTTCAACAAATCTTTGACTTTAAATTCTGAATTATTTACATTAATATCGCCACGAATATTCTTCCCTGTTAAGTGCAAATTAAAATCAACACTGCCATTAACGTCGCAAATTGGCGCAAGCATTTCCTTTCCGTTTGGCATTATAATATTTGAAGCAACAATATTATAAATATCTCGTGCGCTGAAATTTTTTGAAGAAATATTCAAATTCAAACCAGCTTTTCTTGAACCGAAAGCATCTATTACAATTTTTGATTTATCAATTTCTATTGGAAACTTATCAACGTGTAATTCACCATTTCCCATATAAATACAGTGTTTGTCATCAGCTGATACTTGAATTTTATCTTGCCCCTTCGTCATCAAAAAATCAAAATCAAAATGCAAATATTTCTTTTCTTTTGTTCTATCAAGCAACAAATTTCGGGCATCAAATTTCACATCAACATCGTCCATGTTATATGTAATTAAGCACTTTTTCACCCCAAAAATTGTCGAAAATAAATCAATATTAAACTCACTCGGTTTTTCTTCTTTTTGCTCTGTTTTAGGCAAAATCGACATCAAATCAGAAGCGTTTACAAAAATATTTTCTGCAAGAAGTTTTTTAACAATTAATCGTTTTGCAAATATCTCCTGCAAAGAAAACTCTGTATCCAAGTTATTTAAGCAAAAAATTTGTTTATTATCTTTAGTAAGTTTCAACTCCTCAAGAGTAAAACCGATATTTGGGCTTAAACTAGTCGCCAATTTAGGATTTTTTAGGGTTAAATCAGCCTTTAAAATTTCAGAAGCCTCTTTAACAGCAACTTGATTAAACCAAGAGCTTGAAACAAGCTTTGGAATTGTGTGTAAATACACACCAACACCAACTCCTGCAATTATAGCAACTGAACAAACTGTCGCAGTTAATATTTTAAAACTCTTCCTCATAGTCAAAATTATAACATAAATTGTATTCGGTGCGTCGTTTGACGCACCGAAAAAGATTTTTTAAAATTTTGCCTTTATCAAAATATCTACCCCAATTTGTTCAACGCTATAAATCAATAAATTTTTTGCATCACAAATCTTTGAAATATTATCGCCATCAAAACAACTTTTTCCTGAATTATCGTTGAGAATTTTCGGAGCAACAAACTGATAAACCTCATCGACTAAATTTTCTTTGAGCATTGCACCCGCAAGCGTTCCACCACCTTCTACAAAAACTGTATAGATACCTCTGCTGAACAATTCCGCTAAAACTGCTTTTATATCTAAATTACCATCTTTTAATGGCGTATTTTCTTTTGTCGCAACATAAATTTCACCTTGCTCAAATATTTGCGCACTCTTGTCAACTCTTGAATTTCTATCTAGAATACATTTAAACTTGTGCTCCATTTTTGGGTTATCAGCAATAACCGTATTTGAACTTGTCATAATACAATCAAATTCCTTGCGCATTTGATAAACCTTATCTCTTGCGGTTGATGAGGTTATCCACTTTGAATCACCGTCTTTTGTCGCTATTTTGCCGTCCATTGTTGTGGCAGTTTTCAAAACTACATAAGGCAATTTCTGGGTCATATTTTTTATAAAAACCCTGTTCAAAAATTGCGCCTCATCTTCTAGTACATAATCAATTTCAATACCAGCTTTTTTAAGTTTGCTAATTCCATCAACTTTTGGATTAACATCTTTCATGCCAATAACAACTCTTTTTAATTTTCTTTCAAGAATTAAATCGACACACGGCGGAGTCTTGCCATAATGCGAACATGGCTCCAAATTTACATACAGAGTCCCACCCTCTGCCTCATTATTTTTAAGTTTCAGCAAAGCATCACGTTCAGCGTGATTTTTACCATATTTTTTGTGATATCCTTTTGATACCACTTTCCCCATTTTATCAAGGACAACACAACCCACCATCGGATTAGGCGCAACCTTGCCAAACCCTTTTTTTGCAAGGCTTAAACACATACGCATGTATTTTTCATCAAGGCTCTTCATAAGACTAGTATAGCGCAAAATCACCTTGCTAAAAAGTTTGTTACGGGATAAAATATAACTAACGAATTGAGGTATAAAATGTCTGATAGAATAGTAGAGGTTTTTGCAGGAGCTTACGCAAGCGGAAAGTCTGAAACCTCAATAAATAGAGCAAGGCAATTTGTAGCTATAAATAAGCCAATAACTTTGGTTGACTTAGACTCGGTTGAGCCTGCTTACACATTGCGTCCAATCGCTGACGAATTGAAAACAATGGGCATAAACGTTATAACACAGCCTGACAATTTTGGCTTAGGCGAAGCTGCTAGCTATGTAACCTCTGCACAGATAAATTGTCTAACCTCCGAAGGTGACATCATTATTGACGTAGGTTACGGTGCTGGTGGTTTAGACATTTTAGACATTATAAATAACATTGGCGAAGAAAAAAATCTCAAGATTTACCTTGTGGTTAACACTGCAAAATTTGAAACCTCTACAGTTGATAATATCGTCGAATATGTAACTTTTTCAGAAGGATTAGAAAAAAGACCTTGGAAAAAGTTTTCTGGCGTGATTTCAAATACACATTTTGGCGATGAAACGACGAAAGAAGATATTATAAACGGCTACAACAAACTCAAAAAAGCTTGCGAAATAATCAATTTACCAATAATTGCGATTGGCGTTGACGAAAAATTAGCGCAAGAATTTGGAACACAATATGATGACGTAGAAGTTTGGGTGTACAAGCGCATGATGCCAAAAGCGTTTTGGTAAATTTAGCCTTTAACTGCACCTTCCATGGGATTATTAAGCAAATATTTTTTGCCAATCAAAAATATACCAATTACTGGAAGAGAGCAAATACAAGAACACGCCATCAATTCACCCCATAGTGTAATTTCTCTGAACGAACCTTTGAAAATCGTTAGCCCCACCGTCAAAGTGCGCATATTTTCAGTATTTGTTACTATAAGTGGCCACATAAAACTATTCCATGTAGTTACAAAAGTAAAGATGCTTAGCGTCGCAATCGCAGGCATAGCACAAGGTAGAGCGACTTTGTAAAAGGTTTGCCAAACATTGCACCCATCGAGTTTTGATGCTTCTTCAAGGTCTTTTGAAAAGCTTGCAAAATACTCCTTCATCATATAAACACCAAACCCGCCAAAAATCGCTGGAACAATCATTGCTTGATAAGTGTTTATCCAACCTAATTTACTCATAAGATAAAAAAGCGGAACAATATTGACTTGTGGCGGTACCATCATTGTCAAAACAAAAATAAAAAACAATTTGTCACTGCCTTTGAATTTTAGCCTTGCAAAACCGTACCCTGCAAGTGCAGAAATCAAGACTTGTCCAATTGTCGCAAAACCAGCAACAATCAAACTATTCAGAAAATATCTGACAACAGGAATTGATGCAAAAACATTTTTGTAAGCCAAAAACGAAAGATTTATGTTTTTGTAATCGGTAAAAATATTTTCATTTCCACTCAAAGATATCAAAAACATAAGCGCAAATGGCAAAAACATTGACAGAGCAAGAAGTATTAAAATAATATATAAACCAAATTTTTTCATAACTACAATTTATCGAACTCTCGCTTAATTTCTTGAATATCCTGCCACATAAGCCATTTTGGACTACCTTTTGTTTTGGCATCATTTCTCAACAAATAAGACGGGTGAAAAATTGGCATAAGTTTTGCTCCATGTACCTTTTCATCACCCTCAAACCATTTTCCTCTAATACGTGTTATTCCGCCAACATTGCCTAAAATTGATTGCACTGCAACATTTCCACACAACAAAATAATTTTAGGCTGAATAATGTCAATCTGCGCCTTCAAATATTCCCAGCAAGCCTCTTTTTCCTCTGGCAAAGGGTTGCGATTTTCTGGCGGACGGCATTTGATGGTATTACAAATGTAAACATCACGCTTTCTTGAAAGCCCAACTGATTCAAATATCCTATCCAAAAGTTGTCCAGCTTTTCCAACAAAAGGCTTTCCTTGCTTATCTTCATTAAACCCAGGAGCTTCGCCGATTAACATGAGTTTTGGGTTCGGAACACCATCTTCAAACACTATGTTGGTACGAGTTTCGCCCAACGCACATTTGTGACAAGATAAACAACGTTCTTTCACCTCAGTTAGTTGCTCGTACATAAGACTACGCCTGAATTAGTTCCTTAACCTTGTTTCTTTGAACAGTCGCTTTCTTAGTTCTTGGCAAAGCTTGTTTCAAAACAGTGATATTAATTGGACGTTTGTAAGGAGTTAAACGTTGTGAAAGTCGCTTTACTTCGTCCTTCATCACCTTATCAAGAGTTTTGTCGTCATATTTATTTTTCAATTCTTCAGTTGGAACAACAACTGCTGCAATATCCTCTGTGCCGTCTTTTGCGCCACCTTCTCTTGAAACTCCAAATACGCAAACTTCTGCGAACAAATCACTTTTTTCTAAAACAGATTCAACTTCTTCTGGGAAAACTTTTTTACCACCAGAAAGTACAATCATGTTTTTCAAACGACCAGTGATATAAACTCGTCCTTGGTCATCAATTTTTGCTTTGTCACCAGTGTGGAACCAGCCTTCTTCATCAATAGCCTCACGAGTTAATTCTGGTTGGTTGTGGTATCCCTTCATAACAGAAGGTCCTCTTAGCAACAACTCACCTGTTTCAGCATCTGTTTTTGCCTCATAGCTTGGTAAAGGTTTACCAACGGAGCGCAAATCTCTATGACGTTCTACGTTAACAGTAACAATAGGGCTTGTTTCAGTCAGACCATACACTTCATAAATTTGAATTCCAACTCTTTGGAAAAATTTTGCAACATTCAAATCAAGTGGTGCACCACCAGACATACAACCTTTAAATGCGCCACCAAAACAGTTGTGAATTTTTCTAAACATCAACTTTTTCAACCAAATAAATGGCACAAATTTTGCAAAGTGATACAAGATTGGAAACATTTTTTGTGAAAACTTAGAAGTATTCTTCATTTCTGCTTCCAAACCCGTTTTAAGCAACTTCAAAAACGCTGGAACAACAATCATAAAGTTGATTTTTCTATCACGCATTATGTTTAAAATATCTTTTGGTTTCAAATTGTGCGTGTAATATACTGAAAAACCTAAGTTCAAGAAAGTTGTAAACCCAACTGTCATTTCAAACAAATGGTTCATCGGAAGAATTGAAAGTATTCTAACATCACCATTTGGTAAAATTTTGTCAAATGTTACCTTCAAACCGTTCAATTGTGCAAGCATGTTGCCAAAAGTTGTTTCAACCCCCTTTGGTTTGCCAGTTGTTCCAGAAGTATAAATAATGAAAACAGTTGATTTGCTTGAACGGTGGCGCCATTTGCAAGTATAGTTATTTGGAATAGTGTAAATGCTTTGCAAATCATCGTTTACAGGGTGTTCGTCCATTACAATAATATGTTTTAGTGAAGGAAGCATTTTTTGCAATTCTAAAGCTTTGTCAATATATGTTTGTGACACAAGCATTACAGAAGGCAAGCAATCAGAAAGAATGGATTGAAGTTCGTATTTTGTAAGTTTAATGTCCAATGGAACAGTGATTAAACCAGAAATAACTGACGCAAAAACGCAAGCACCATACTCCGGTTTTGATTCCGATAAAATAGCAAGCTTTTCACCCTTTTGAAGTCCCAAATCGTTCATCAAATATGCTGCAAGCCTTCTTGACATAAGTCCAAGACCATCATAAGTCAGCTCTTTCCAGCCAAACTGAGTTTTCATACCCAATGCAATTTTTCGTGAGTAATGGTTTGTTCTATCCTCTAATAATGATAATACATTGCTTTCACGTTCCTTCATACGTCCCTCCTAACCATTAGCCTTATTGATATAAGTATTATACCAAATCATATAAATTTGGGGTACAAATCTTAATAAAATTTAACGCTTTTCGGCATATTTTATTGATTTTGTGGGTATACTTAATCAATATTTTTACACATTATTTATTAAAAGTAATAGGAAGCATTAAACAAGAATGTTTGCTAGTATTTTTCTTCCCATTTGTCTTCAAATGTTCAAACATGTGCGCTAAGTTATACTTATCATCACCTAAACTTTTTATAACATTGTTGTAATTTTTTTCGCAATATTCCCTGCTTAACATACTCTCCTCGATTTTCTTTGGAATTGTTTGCAAAATTTCAAAAACTTTGGTCAATATATCCGCCTTTTCAAAATCATTTTTATTGTTCAAAAAATCATAAGTCCACACTTCTGATGCGTACGCTGATTGAGGGCGATAAATATGGTTGCCAATAGTTCCTCTGCCTATTCGCATAATAAACTTTTCTGCCATATCAGTAGACTCTTCAAATATTCCCAACTCGCCTTCTTTGCCTTTCGTCGCCTCGGCAAATAATGCTTTGACATTCTTTTGGCTTTGTCTATCCTTCCATACATATTTTAAAGCAGAACTTGGTCTAAGAGTTGCCTTGAAATTTGGACTATTATTAACTGTTAAATTCATTTAATACCCTCCTATAAATATATTAAAACCCCTAAAAAATAAATTTGCTAGCAGGCGTAGGCGTAGTGTGGGAAAAGCGGAACGGTTCCCACCTTCATAATAACCCTCATGCACAAAAACACGGTCAAAATTCAATAGCCGTAGCCGTAGATATTTCTCTTGATTATAACGAAATTGTTACAATCAAGAGAAATATCTACACCTTATGTTCTTAAAAATTTATATTAATATTTGATGGATTAATTGTTAAAGCTTTTTGGATATAAGTAGCCATAGATTTAGCACTATTATAATCTGAGCCAAAAGATTTTGGAATTTTGTACATTGAATTATTTAACAATAAAACTATAAAATATTCATCATAAGAACCTTTACTACCATACCTTTTGTAATTAATACATTCAACTCCTAAAATATTATCTGGAGATATTATTTTTTTAGATATACGCACATTAAACATGTTATAATTTGTAATATGACAATTAGTTTTATCACATACAAATACTGTTTTTGTACACCAAAAGAACCAAGTTACAAGAATAAGAACAATAATGATTATCCAAGCATTTATTCTAAAAAATTTCATAAAACAATTATAGCATAAATGTAGACCATAATATAGTCTGTAGATTCTATTACAAAAGTCAAGCCCCCCAATTCAAAATAACAAAACTTAATTAAAAGTACGAGGTCGTGTTGGACGATTATCCTCCAACACGACAATAACACCGTAAAATTTGTCGTGTTCAATGAAAACGTTGAACACGACCTACACCTACACTACGATCTACGATCTCTTGTTTTATTATAACAATCTTGAATATAATTCCAACAGTTATTAAGTTCTTCTTCATTTGCAAAAATACGTTTAGGTAATAATACAAACATTCTATCACCTATAAATAATAATATTGAGTGTTTCTGATTTGAAATATTAATAATACCACTCCAATTTAAGGTTGATGTACCAGTTGAGTTCGTTTGTTTAATACCTAAATCATTAATAATAATAGACCTTTTTAAATTTACACCTTTAAGTAGTCTTTTAATATTAAAATAAGTAGACAAGCGTATTATAAGTAAGAAATATATTAAGACAAGAACAATGCATATTGAAGGGAAAAATATCATATTAAATATATTATTAGGCATAAAAATCGACACGATAGTAATAATCGCAAATATTGTTATTAATATAATAAAATTTTTCTGCATCTTACGAAAATTAGAAGCTTTCCAAATATCTTTACTAACCAATTTTAAATCTTGTTTTGTTATCTCATAATCAAAATTGTAACAACTCATTATACTCTCCTTTTCAAATATGATTATAACATAAGCATGTGTAGGGTGGGAAAAGCGGAGCGGTTCCCACCTTCATAATACCCCTCATACACAAAAAACGGTCAAAATTCAATAGCCGTAGCCGTAGATATTTCTCTTGATTATAACGAAATTGTTACAATCAAGAGAAATATCTACAACTACAAGTTATATAGTTAAAAATCAATAAAAAACCACTTCATTGCTATATATAATAACATTGGAAAAATTAATATCAGAAAATAATACTTTGAATCGACTTTTTTCCCGCAAATTATCCCCACTATCATACCAATTGGAGTAATAAATACTATTAAGTCCATTATCAAAACCTTTAATACATTTACTAAATTCAAAGAATCTGGTGCATCAAAAGCAAACAATGAGCCAAAACCAAAAAAGAAATATAATGGGAACGCTATAATCACGATAATAACAATTAATAATATTCTTAATATTTTCCAAATTAATGCCATATTCAAGTTCATTCTCCTAAAAAACTTACCAAATTAAATAATATCATAAAAAGCGTAGGGTGGGAAAAGCGTGAGCGGTTCCCACCTTCATAATAACCCTCATACACAAAACACGGTCGAAATTCTGTTGAATTTCGACCGTGTTCATAATATCCTTCGTATTTATTAATGTTAAAAAATTATCTCTTAGAGAATTGGAATCTCTTACGAGCTCTTTTTCTACCATATTTTTTACGTTCTTTAACACGAGCATCTCTTGTTAACAAGCCTTCTGAACGCAATACGTTTTTGTATTCTTCGTTAACTTTCAATAATGCTCTTGAAATACCATGTCTAATTGCTGCAGATTGAGCAACGATACCGCCACCAACTGCTTTAACTCTTACATCGTATTTATCTTGGTTTTCTGTTAATACTAATGGTCTGTAAATCATCATTTCAACAGCAGGCATATTACCAATGTATGCGCCTAATGTTTTACCATTAACAAAAATTCTACCTTTACCTTTTACAAGTTTAACAACCGCAATCGCACATTTTCTACGACCAGTAGCCATAATTTCTTTAGATTCAGCCATTATTTAGCCTCCTTTTCTAACACGATTGGTTTTTGTGCAGCATGTGGGTGTTCAGGACCACAATAAACTTTCAACTTAGTGAATTGTTGATCGCCCAATGTGTTGTGTTGTAACATACCTTTAACAGCCTTTTCAATCAATTTAGTTGCGTCTTTTTCACGAACTTCTTTAACTGATGCTGATTTCAAACCTCCTGGGAAACCAGTGTGGTGGTAGTAGATTTTATCTGTTTCTTTATTACCTGTAACTACAACCTTTTCAGCATTGATAACAACTACAAAATCGCCAGTATCAACGTTAGGTGTATATTCAGGTTTATTTTTTCCTCTTAAAATGTTTGCAACACGAACTGCTAAACGACCTAATACTTCGCCTTCAGCGTCGATTACATACCATTTTCTTTCAACTTCAAGAGGTTTTGCTGAATATGTTTTCATGCTTTATTCCTTCTATCATTAATTTTAGTAACTTACTTTCATTAGCGTCAATCCGTACGGACTAACAGTTTGCCCCGCCTTACGACGGTCATGCGCCTCCAAAACATTTTTCATGTGTTCTATTGGCAGCTTATGCCCTTCTATTTCTAGAAGAGTACCGACTATTGTTCTTACCATATTGTAGAGAAATCTATTTCCCACAAGATGAATAAAAATCCTATCACCGTCCACCTTTTCAATTTCGGCTCGTGTGATGCAACAAACTTTGCTTGGGTTAAGCGTTCCAGAACTTTTAAAACTTGAGAAATCGTGTTCACCTAACAAGAAATTCAAAGCGGTTTGCATTCGCTCTATATCTAATTCGTACTTAACTCTTAGGATATCACCATCAAACGCTTGTTTATAACGTCTGTTTATAAGTTCGTATTTATAATATCTTGCCTTTGCAGACTTTTGAGCGTGGAACGTATCAGGTACAATTCTCAAATTACTGACAGAGATATCACTAGGGAGGATTTCGTTCATTTGATAGATAAATCTTGAAGCAACAATGTCTTTATCACAATCAAAATGAACGACCTGTCCTAATGAATTTACGCCTTTATCAGTTCTTCCGGAGAAGATTGTTTTAATCGGTCTATTTGTCTGGCTTTCGCCAGTCTTTATCAAGGTTCTAAGTACTCTTTCAAGTTCGCCTTGTATAGTGGGAGTTGCTATTTCAGTACCGTTTTCAAATTGAATTTGGCTACCTGCATAGTTCTTACCTATATACTGAACTTCTAGAGCATATCGCATTAACTATACCAATTGAATTAATGCCATTTCAGAAGCGTCGCCTCTACGAGGTGGCAATCTGAAAATTCTTGTATAACCGCCTTGTCTTGAAGAATATTTAACGCCGATAACGCTAAATAATTTTCTAAGTACAGTTTGTTTTGCTAATTTCTTACCTTCTTGAGGTGCATCAAAGATTTCGCCTGTTGTTGTATCAATTAATTGACCGATTTCTTTATCGAAGATATATCTTCCAGCCAATCTTCTTGAGTTCAAGTCACCTTTTTTTGCCATAGTGATAACGTTTTCAGCGTATGGTTGTAAAGCTTTTGCTCTAGCCATAGTTGTTTTAATTTCACCGTGAACAAAAAGTTCGGTAGCTAATGAACGCAACAAAGCCTTTCTTTGGTCTTGTGCTTTACCAAGCGTATGTTTTTTTGTTTGGTGTCTCATTTTGCTTTTCCTTTATAATAATTTACTGTTTCTTTTTATGTTTTAAGTCTTTGAGTGAATGGGTGAATAAGTGAATAAGTCCATATTAAATTTTCTTTTGTCTAACAAGGTAAACTTAATGAATTTCTATAACGAACTTATTCACTTATTCACCCATTCCACTTATTGACTTTGCTTGTCTTACTCAGCAGATGATTCGATAACCATACCTTCTTCGTCCATTTCTGGGTTTGGAGCTAGGTCTAAACCGAAGTGGTGTAATCTTTCGATTACTTCGTCAGAAGATTTTTTACCGAAGTTTTTGATGTTTAATAAATCATGTTCTGATTTCTTCAACAATTCAGACATTGAGTTGATGCTTGCTCTTTTCAAGCAGTTATAAGCACGAACTGACAATTCCAATTCATCAATTGTAATTGATGGCTCTTCATTGTTTTCTTCAACAGCTTCTTCTTCTGCAACAACTTTTTCTTCAACTTCTTTGTGAGTTGATTTGCCAGCAATAGCAGCGATTTGTACGAAATGATCAATCAACAAATCAGCAGCTTGAGTTAAAGCAGTTGTTACGTCTAAAGTACCATTTGACCAAATTTCTAAAGTCAACTTGTCAAAGTCTATGCTATCACCAACACGAGTGTTTTCTACTTCGTAGCTAACTCTCTTGATTGGCATGAATGTTGCATCGATAGGTAACATATCAATTGATGCACCAGCTTTTGGGCTTCTAGGAACATCGTTTGCTACATAGCCTTTGCCTGTTTCTACAACAACATCAGCATGGAATGAACCACCTTCTGCAATTGTACAAATTAACCAGTCAGGGTTTACAACCTTAACACCAGCAGGTAATTGAATATCACTTGCCAATACTGGTCCAGGCTTGTCAATATCAATTCTCAACTGTTGAGGTTCTTTTGAATCTGTTTTAATTGCCAAACCTTTTAGGTTTAACATAACATCAATAACATCTTCTAATACACCAGGAATTGCAGTGTATTCGTGAGTGATACCCTCTATTCTACAAGAAGTTACTGCTGTACCTTCAAGGCTAGAAATCAATACACGTCTTAAAGCGTTACCGATAGTTGTTCCAAAGCCTCTTTCCAATGGTTCGATAGTAAACTTACCATATTGTGAACCATCAGAGCTGGTCATTGTATTAACAGTTTTAATTTTTAATTCCATATTTTTTTCTCCTATCAGCCTATTTTGAATAGTACTCAATTACAAGTTGTTCTTTGAAATCAGGATCTAATTCTTCTCTTTGAGGAATTCTTTCAAATGTAACCTTCAAAGCTTCAGCATCTACTGTAATCCATGCTGGAGCGCAAGATAAATCAATAGCACTCATAACTGTTTTTAAGTATTCATTGCTTCTAGATTTAATAGTAATTACATCGCCTGCTTTTACTAAATATGATGGAATATCTACTTTTTTACCATTAACAAGAACGTGACCGTGGTTAACGATTTGTCTTGATTGTTTACGAGTTACACCGAAACCAGCTCTGAACAAGATGTTGTCTAATCTTGATTCAAGAATTTGTAAAAGAATTGTACCAGTTACACCTTTTCTTCTAGCAGCTTCGTTGTAGTATTTAGCGAATTGTTTTTCGCTTACCAAATATGTATATCTGATTTTTTGTTTTTCAGCTAAGTGAATAGCATATTCAGAAAGTTTTTTTCTTGCAGCACCGTGTTGTCCAGATGCAGTTTGTCTCATAGAAGAAGTTAATTTTCTGTTTGATAAATCTTTAACTTTCTTGTTTCTGAATAATTTATTCGTAGGTCCTGTGTATCTTGCCATTATTTTTCTCCTTTTCTTGTGTCGGGCATCTATGGTTTGTGCTTTTGGCGAAGCTCAAGCCCCGACGGTTTTAACAAGTGAATAAGTCTTTAAGTCAATAAGTGAATAAGTTCGTTTTAAAATTGCTATTTTATATTCGATTTCTCGGTGAAATATTTTTTAAAAGTCCTTTTTAACGAACTTATTCACTTATTCACCTATTGACCCATTCACTCAATTACTATACTCTACGTTTTTTAGGTGGACGGCAACCGTTGTGAGGGATAGGTGTAACGTCCTTAATCAAAGTAATTTCCAAACCAGCAGCTTGGATAGCTCTGATTGCAGTTTCACGACCTGAACCAGGTCCTTTAATATGAACTTCAACTTTCTTCATACCTTGGTCGATTGACTTTTTAGCAACCAATTCTGCTGCTGATTGAGCTGCGAATGGAGTACCTTTTCTAGCACCCTTAAAGCCAGTAGCACCAGCTGTTGCCCAAGCAATAGCATTACCTTGAGTATCAGTAGAAGTTACAATTGTATTGTTGAAAGTAGATTGAATATGTACAACCCCTTGCAATACATTTTTCTTTTCTTTTTTCTTTGTAGTTTTTGGTCTTGCCATTTTTGTATTCCTTTATGTTTCTATTATTTTATTTCTTTTTGAAGGGATTAAGGGAATAAGGTAATGAGGGAATAAGTGGTTATTAATTTCTTCTTTTTTACTTATGTTTTACTTTGGTAATATGAGCGAAGCGAATTTTTTCTCTTATTCCCTTATTACCCTATTACCTCATTCCCTTTTTAATTATTTTTTCTTACCTGCAATAGGTCCAGTCTTTTTACCACGTCTAGTTCTAGCGTTAGTTTTTGTTCTTTGACCTCTGCAAGGAAGACCTCTTTTATGTCTCATACCTCTGAAAGAGTTGATTTCTTGTAGACGTTTGATGTTCATTGTAACTTCACGTCTTAAATCACCTTCGATGTTGTATTCAGTTAATGCATTACGCAATTCTCTGATATCATCTTCTGTCAAATCATCTGTTCTCAAATCTGGAGAAATACCAGTTTTTTCAAGAATTTTTTTGCTTCTAGCAGGTCCTATACCATAAATATAGGTTAAAGCGATTTCTAGTCTTTTGTTACGAGGTAAGTCTACCCCAACTAATCTTGCCATGTTTTGTTTCCTTTATGTTTTTGTACTTAACTTTTTACTTAGTGAATGGGTGAATAAGTCAATAGGTGAAGGAGTTCTTTTTAGATATTTTCTTTTGTCTAATTCTGTGAACTTTGTGAATTTTTAACGAACTTATTCACTTATTCACTCATTGACTTATTCACGTCAATTAACCTTGTCTTTGTTTGTGCTTAGGGTTTTCGCAAATTACAGCAACTCTGCCTTTTCTTTTGATAACCTTGCATTTGTCGCACATAGGTTTTACTGATGATCTTGTTTTCATTGTTTTTTCCTTTATATTTTGTGTTACGTTTCTTTTTTCAAGTGAATGGGTGAATAAGTCATCAAGTGAATGGGTTCATTTTAAATATTTATCTTTGTCTAACCTTGTGAACTTTGTGAATTTTTTAACGAACTTATTCACTTATTCACCTATTGACTTATTCACTCCTGTTATTACTTGAGCCTAAAAGTAATTCTTCCTTTACTCAAGTCGTAAGGCGTCATCTCAACCTTTACTCTATCGCCCGGTAAAATTCTAATAAAGTTTTTTCTGATCTTACCCGAGATGTGTGCCAAAATTTCATGATCATTTTCTAACTTAACTCTGAACATCGCATTTGGCATGGATTCAAGAATTGTACCTTCTATTTCTATAACGTCTTTTGCCATTATTTTCCTCTATTTTCGGCTGTCAATATAATGCCACAATATGGCATCTTATTTAATAATATTTGCTAAAAATCTTAATGCAAGCTATTTTATTATATTTCAGCTCTTTTGTAACAAAATATTACTGAATGTTTTTATATACTTGGGTTAATATAGCTAAAATTCAAAATCATGAAAAACACGCCAATACTAAAGCGTTTTCATGATTTGTTAAAATTTTAATCATAGCCTTTCAAAATAAAAACAAACAAGTGTAGAGTAGATAAAGTTTTTTGTTGGGCAGGTATCGACTAACCTTATATAAATAAAAACAAGCATTGCGCAAATGAATTTATTCCCACTTAATAAACGAAACTGATTGAATATAAGTATTAAAATCTTCTTCATTAATTTCATAAGCAGGCGCATTGTTTATATCACCTATTCTATGAAAAATAGTATGATTCTTCTCCTTATTAGAAAATTCACTAGAAAAATCTTCTGAATTATTTGACTCTTGAACAATCAATTTACCGTCTTTTGCATCAACAACACTTATTGAATGCTCCAAACAAACAACAATTGCTGCGCCTTTTTGTTTTTCAATCGTTTCGTAAATATTTTGGAAACTTATACCGCCAGTTGTGCCTGTTCCAATTCCCTTTTCTAGAGGTTTTGAATAATCTCCATAGGTGTATTTAGAAAAAGACCCGCCCGTTATCAATTCAAAAAATCTGTGGCCATAATTACCATCATCTAAACCACGAGTATCTTTTAGGGTTGAAGCCAGTTTTTCTGTCAAATTCGTATCTTGATTTACCTCATTAAAATATTTTTTAATAGCAACTAAATACGCAACAGCATCGCCATCGCCTTCCGCAAGATTTTTGCTTTCTTCAAGAATTTCTTGAGGTGTAATTATATAAATTCCGTCATGTAAATTATTGTCCTCGGCTTCCTGTAAATGTATTGCGAAAGTACCAGTTTGAGAATCATAATATTTGTTATTTTCCAATAATTTTTTACCAGTTTCAGATTGCAAAAGTGTATTAATTCCACCCAACGCCCAACAAACATTAGTTTTTTGTGTTGTAGGTTTATCAAATTTGCCATTACCTAAATCTGCGTCACCATTTTTATTTAATGCAACACTTGAATTATCTTTTAAATATTCCTCTACAGCATTTTTTAAATTTTTATTATCGTAAGATTTATCAACAAATCGTAAACTCTGTTGAGCATTAGCTTTTCTAAGATTATTTTTTCCAATTAAAGTCAAGGTTTCTCTAATTACAAAATTATAATCTATTGAATTGACCTCACAATCAGCCAAATCATAACCACTTTTCAATGCAAAATCAAAAAGTGACTGCTTATATTTATTGATTAACAAATTGTCATTTTCAGTCTTATCATTTTTCCTTTCTAAAACAAGCAACTGGTTTACAAATTTCTCCGCATTTCCTTCTGTAATTTCTAGTTTTCCATCTTTATTAGAGAAAAAATTGGCAAACTTATTCTTTAAGTTGTCATATATTTTCCTTAATTCGTCCTTTTCATTGACACTTAATTCCTCGTAGCATACATTATTTCCTAAACTACTGCCATTAAGGTAATTTCCAAGTTCTTGATATTCTAATATCGAATCAATCTTATCAGAACTCTTTCCCGCAGAGTCATAATTTGTAAAATATTTAATTATTGAACTAATATTATTCAATATTTTCTCCAAAGTTTTTCATCTTACAAATTAGTTATCGGCATTTTTCAGAAAAACTTTAAGATTTTGAGAAAACATTTACAAATATTTACAATGATTTTATGTTAAGATTATTACAAATATTATTTTGAAAGGATTTTATTATGTTAAGAGCTGGAATTGTAGGACTTCCAAATGTTGGAAAATCAACTTTATTTAATGCGCTAACAGCTACAAAAAATGCGCAAAGTGCTAATTACCCATTTTGTACAATTGAGCCAAACGTTGGTGTTGTAGTTGTTCCTGATGAAAGATTACAAATCTTATCAGATTTATGCAAAGCGAAAGAAATTATTCCAACAGTTATAGAATTTGTTGATATTGCTGGACTTGTTAAAGGTGCAAGCAAAGGCGAAGGTTTAGGCAACCAATTTTTACACAACATCAGAGAAGTTGATGCTATTATTCAAGTGGTAAGATGTTTTGACGATGAAAACACAATTCACGTTGAAGGCAAAGTTGACCCTATTTCTGATATTGAAACAATTAATACAGAGCTTGCGCTAGCCGATTTGGCATCTGTTGAAAGACGTTTGCAAAGAATTTCTAAACAAGCAAAAGGCGGCGACAAAGAAGCAGTGCTTGAAGATGGCGCATTGAAGAAACTCAATGAATTATTACAAGACGGCAAATTTATTAACCTTAAAGACCACTTTACAGAAGACGAAATTAATGTTATCAAACCACTTAATTTGATGTCTGTAAAACCTGTAATCTATTGCGCAAACGTTTCTGAATTTGATTTAAAAGATGGCAACGATTACACAAAACGAGTTGAAGAATACGCAAAATCACACGGCGCACAAACAGTTATTATTTGCGCAAGAATTGAAGAAGAGCTTGTTGAACTTGGCGAAGAAGGTGCAAAAGAATACTTAGAAGAACTTGGAATTTCTGATAGCGGTATCAACAAGATGATTAAATCAGTTTATGCACTTTTGAACTTGATTACATTCATCACTGCTGGCGAAAAAGAAGTTCACGCTTGGACAATCACTCGTGGCACAAAAGCCCCTCAAGCAGCTGGTGTAATCCACACTGACTTTGAGAAAGGTTTCATCAGAGCAGAAGTTACTGGATATCAAGACTTTGTTGACAACGGCTCTTACACCGCTTGCAAAGACAAAGGCGTTACAAGACTAGAAGGTAAAGACTATGTAATGCAAGATGGTGATATTGTTCACTTTAGATTTGCAGTATAAAATATAAAAATAAATATTATTCAATGATTTTCGGCGGCTTTTCAAAATAGTTGCCGAAATTCTTTTTGTAATCGTTTAATTCTGTACAATATGCCTCTAAGTCCAGCGAAACGCCTTTTACAAGCGGATAAGTTTTAATTCCTAATGATTTA
Source organism: uncultured Candidatus Melainabacteria bacterium (assembly GCA_934757275.1). Classification (GTDB taxonomy): domain Bacteria; phylum Cyanobacteriota; class Vampirovibrionia; order Gastranaerophilales; family Gastranaerophilaceae; genus CAG-196. Next base: position 10,753 of record CAKVLN010000001.1, on the reverse strand, counting down.
TACATTGCTCGCATAAATACATTTGCAATTGTATCAGAACCTCTTTCCCATGGTGTCGCATGAGCCATAAGCCAACGAATTTCACCTATCTTAGCATTAACTTCTGGCAACTGTGCATCATTTATATCTACACAGTTAAAAGAATGTTTAAAATCTTTATACAGGCTATAAATATGTGTAAGTGCATTATTTACACATTTTGGATTAGCATGTCGTAAGTATTTTTCGTCCTTTTCAATTATTGGCACAGTCAAATCCATATCGTCATAAGGCTTTTTCAAAGGGTGTTCTGCAATATAATCAAATTTGTCACCATAAGTAGCATATCTTTTGATTGTAGAATAATTTGTTGTTAATTCTCGTCCCGTCCACGTTGAGCCGCTACGCCAAAATTCTCTTTCTTCTCTTAAAATTCCAGTGTGACGAATTTTGCCCAAATCTTTTGTTAGTATATTAGCTTTTACAACTCCAGCAGTTATCTTACGCAAGATAAAATCGACAACATCATTGTGTCTGATTTGGTAGGCAGCAACATCTGCGGTATCACGAACAACGTTCGCCCACCCTCTATTTGTACCGTAGCCTGAAATTCTCACATAAAAATCTTTACGCTTAAAATCTAATTTACTGGAGTGCACATTAGCTTGAAACGATGGATTGTAACTCTGGATATTCATATCTCTAACAAAACCCGTAAAAATATTTTTTGCTATTCGATATTAAAATTCTTTTGACAAATCTTCTCTGCTAATTGTTTTCTGTTCAGAAGTATCAAGATTTTTAATTGTAACTTGTCCAGCAGAAATTTCGTCCTCGCCAAGAATTAAAGCGTATTTAGCAACTTTTGACGCTTTTTCTAATTGCTTAACAAATTTTTTGTTTGTCAAATCAAATTCTGCGCTAATACCTTGTGAACGTAGTTCTTCTGTGAGTTTAACCGCCTCTAAAGTGTTATTAGAAACAACAAAAGCAGTCGTTCTTTCTGCGTCCTTATTACCAATAAGCGAAGCTAGTCTTTCCATACCCATTGCAAAACCGATTGCTGGAGTGTCTTCGCCACCTAGGTTACGAACTAAGCTATCATATCGTCCGCCACCACAAACTGCATTTTGTGAGCCCAAATTGTTTGACTTAATTTCAAAAACAGTTCTGTTATAATAATCCAAACCTCTTACCAAAAGTTTATTAATTGAATAATTTATATTTAATGCGTCCAAATAACCTTTCAATTCGTTAAAGTGATTTGCGCAATTTTCACAAATAAAATCTGATTGTATAACTTCTTGAATTTCTGGCTTTGCGTAAATTTCTTTACATTCTTCAACCTTGCAATCCAAAAGTCTTAAAGGATTTTTTTCATATCTTGCTTGACAATCTGGGCAAAGTTCACTCAAATATGGCTTAATAACTGCTTTAAGTTTTGTTTTAAAAGTTTCACGGCATTCTGGGCAGCCTAGAGAGTTTAATTCAACGCTCAAATCGTTCAAACCTAGAGCTTTAAGATAATTTACTGCCATCAAAATAACTTCTGCATCAGCAGTCGCTTGTTTGATACCGAAAACCTCAACACCAACTTGATGGAATTGTCTTTGGCGTCCTGCTTGTGGACGTTCGTATCTAAACATAGGACCTTTGTACCAAAGTTTTACTGGCGCAGAAAGTCTGTGCATACCGTTTTCTATAAATGCTCTAACAACGCCCGCAGTGTTTTCTGGACGAAGCGTCAAAGAACGTTCGCTTTTTTCAAAAGTATACATTTCTTTGTTTACGATATCAGTTGTATCACCAACACCACGAGCAAAAAGTTCTGTTGCCTCAAAAATCGGAGTTCTGATTTCTTTTGCACCGTATTCTGTAAAAATCTTTCTTGCAGCATCTTCCATGAAGTGCCAAACTGGCATTTCTGCAGGTAAAATATCTTTAGTCCCTTTTTGTACTTTTATTATTGCCATAATTCAAATTCCTTTATATAATTTAATTAGTAACAAGTTTGCAAAATTATAATGGTATTATGGATTGCAACCAATGACAACCCACTTGATAGTCAAACGCTCTGTCATTGCAAGGAAAACGTGAGTGACAAAACAATCCACCAATAATCTACTGAACTGTTACCTTAATTGTACTATATGAAGTTATTAAGTAAATATCGATAGGAGATAAAATGGGAATTAAAGTTACAAAAATGCAAGGTTGCGGAAATGATTTTGTCATAATTGATTACGATGAGTTTATCAAACTCAATATGAAAATTACAGACGCAGCCAAAATGCTTTGTGACAGACATTTTGGAATTGGAGCAGATGGACTTATTATCCCTAACACAAGTTGCGACGAAGCCGACATTGGCTGGTTCTTCTACAATTCAGACGGCTCAACAGCTCAAATGTGCGGAAATGGCATGCGTTGTTTTGCCAAATACGCTTATGACAACAAACTTGTAGACAAAAAAATGTTTTCTGTAAAAACCTTGGCTGGAATTATTAAGCCAGAAATTCTTGCAGACGGTTTGGTTAGAGTAAATATGTCACAACCAATTTTAGAGCCTGAAAAAATTCCTTTTATCCCTCATAGAAATTTGAACTACAAAATGTCTGTGAAGAACATGATTTTTGATGGAAACGCTATTTCAATGGGCAATCCACATTTTGTAATCTTTGTTTCACCAGAAGATGATGTGATGGAGTTTGCAAAAGAATATGGACCAATTATTGAAACTAGCGCAGAATTTCCAGAAAAAACGAACGTTGAATTTGTAAAAATCAAATCTTACAGAAAAATCGAACTTGCAGTTTGGGAGCGTGGCTGCGGCATTACTCTTGCCTGCGGAACAGGAGCTTGCGCAAGTGTTGTTGCAGGTATTCTTAACGGATATATTGAAAATTCTGTTGAAGTTCAACTCCCTGGAGGCGTTGTAAATGTACTTTGGAATGGTACATCAGAAGAGCCAGTTGGTGACGTATTCTTATCTGGCCCAGCAGAATATGTATTTAATGCAGAATTAGCATAAAAGATTGATTTCATCGCACAAATTGTTATAATTGAATTATGGACGGATTCAGCATTGGAAAAATTTTAGCAGGTTTAAGAAACCCAGAAATTTACCTCAAAAAACTTAAACAACAAGAGGGAATTGGGACAAACACTGGGTTTAACGCTTCCTTATCTCAGCCCAAAACGAACATTGCTCAAACAATTGCGTCTACAGCTGGATTAATGCAACAGTTGCAAATGAACCAAATTGCAAGTATGGACAGGTCTGTCTACATCAAAAATTTGCTCGGACTTCCGCAAACTCTTGGCGAAATTTTGCTTGCGGTTCAAGACAAGAATAGACCGTTAAACACAATAAATTCAAACACACTGCTCATAAACGATTTAAACGAAGAGCTTTTAAAAAATCAAAAAATGATTTCACAATTATTTGATGATACGTCCGAAATTCCTCTAAATGCGACTGCGCAAAACATACAAACGCAAGTTGCAGCAAATCAAAAAGACGCAGTGATGTTATTTTTTAGTGGCATGATTCACATGCCGGCGATTTCAGAAATGATTTTAAAAAATAGCAAACAAGCCGTTGCAAACTTAATCATTGCGATGGCGTCAGCCTCTAAGGGCGGAATGTCTAATGAACAGATTACAGAAACCTTGAGTATCATAAACTCATGTGTATCAATGGCAAGCTCTGACAACCCTACGCAAACTCTGAAAAGTTTAATGTTGCTTTATTTGCCTTGGCTACCATTGAACGAAGGCGTCGGCTTTGATTTGGAGGTGGAAACTCCTGATGGCGAAAACGAGTCTAATGATTCAAAATTGACGGTCTTAATCCAGACAAAAAATTACGGCAACGTAAAGGGTGTATTCACTTTGACAACTTCAAATTCCGTTGATATTTATATACTTTGCTCAGAAGATTTTCCTAAAAAAACACTTCAAAAAAGCCTTATGGAAGAAAGCTCTGCACATGCAATGAATACAACTATTGATGTAGAGTCAGTTGAGCCGATTAAAAAAGAAACTTTTGAAAAACCAGAGGCAAAAGTTAACCTTTCTGCAACAAATGAAATGAACCCATATTTGCTTTTAATGGCGCATGCGTTTATAAGAAATACTATTTTTATTGATTCTAATAGCGTGAAAGAGGCAGCGTAGGCGCAGTTCTTTGCACTAATAGCTTTTATTTACCCCACCCCGAAATCAAAGATTTCGACCCTCCCTCAAGGGGCGGGTAAGCCCTACTGCAATTTTTATACACATTTCACGCTGTAAGCGTGTATGCGTAAACATACGATAGCGAATACCAGAGTGCGTTAATTTGAGACTGGGGGCTTAGCCCTTTACTGGTATTCTCTTCGCAAGTTGCGTTGCAAGAATCAATGCCTTTTCTGCAAAAAACAATGGCAGATTTTCTAAATCGCCTTGAGTTGAAACCATTGCATTATTGAAAGCAAGGTTCTCATCAACTCCAGCAACAACAAGTGCATTCACTGTGCTAATAAATCTATCGTAAATATTTTCAACAGAAGTCGATTTAATAATCGTTTCATTTTTAACTGGAACAATTCCCCAATTAATTACGCCGCCCTTTTGTAAAAAGGTGTTAATCTTTTCTGAAATAATATTAATATTATTCGGATTGTTATAAGCATCAAACGAAATAATATCAACACCTGCCTCTAACGGAATTTGCCAATCACATTTTTCAAAACTTTGTATACAAACCTTTGCACCGCTCGCTTGAATTTTCTCAATGGTTTTTGCAAAGAAATTCACAATAACTTCTTTTGTGATATCCTCGTTCCCTCTTTTCACCTCACCAATTTTATATAAAAGCGGCTCTTCCAAAACAATGATTGGCGTTGTGTTTGGCGAAAAAGACTTTATCTCTTGCACGAACCACAAAGCTCTTACCACAACCGCCTCAACTAATAGCTTGCGGTAAAGCTTGTCAGCTAAAACCTGTTTGTTGCCTTCTGTAATCATCATTTGCGACGCAGAAAAAGGTCCCATCAAATTGATAACCGTATGCGCTGGTTTTAATCTATTTAAAATAAGCATGTACTTTGGTAAAAAGAAAGAATCAGCACCAAAAACCTCCAAATTTTCTGCAGTTGGGTTATTAAAAGCATTGTCCAAAACAAGCACATCTTGTTTTAGTTTGGCAAAATCATTCGACAGAAAAGCTCTTTTGTCTTTAAAAGTTATATTTGGAATGCCAGAAAAAGTTCTATAAAGCAAATGTTCATTGGCATCAGCCTTAGGTAGCAACGCCAAATAAGGCACTTTTTCGAATAATTTAAGCATCATTTTTGTTGTAGCAGCATCATCTTCATAAGGAAGTGCGCCAACTGGAAAACTTTTTAGTGATATTTTCGGCATAAAATCTCTCTTCTTTGTTGAAAAACGTGCCAATACAAGCTATTGGCACGTTTTAAGTCAAATGTTTTAGTAATAAAACTATGCTTCAGCTTCTTCTGTTTCTTCAACAGATTCTTTAACAACTTCTGAAGCAGTTACAACAACTTTTAATTCAGTTTTAACTTTTGAAGTCAACTTGATTAACATTGTAAATTCGCCAATTCTGTTAATTGGAGCATTTAATGAAACGGTTTTTCTATCAACTTCAATACCAGCTTTTTCTTTCAATTCTTCGCACAATTTCTTAGTTGTAATTGTACCGAATAATTTTCCGCTTTCACCAGCTTTTGCTGACAATTCGATAGAACCAAGTTTTTCGATTTGTTCAGCTTTAGCCAAAGCTTCTTGATGTAATTTTTCTTGTTTAGCTTGAAGTCTTGCTAAGTTTTGTTCTCTGTTCTTCAAAGCACCTTCAGTAGCTACTTCTGCATAGTTTTTAGGAATTAGGAAATTTCTAGCATAACCGTCTTTTACGTTTACTAAATCGCCTGCTTCACCAATGTTTTGAACTTCTTTTTTCAATATTACTTGCATTTCTTTTTCTCCTTTAATAATTATTGGGCTAGTATAGACCAATAATACCCTAAAAAAGATTAAATGTCGAGTACCCATGAGTTTTGCGCTTAAAATAAGTTCACAGAAGGGAGGGTGAAACCTTTGAACAGTTTTTGTCAAGCATTGCTTCAAGAGAAGGGAATAAGGCAATAAGGCAATAGGGGAATAAGAGGTATTAAATTTATCATTTATATATTGCGTTCAATGAACATATTTAATAAAAAAATATCCCTAAAACCTCTTATTCCCTTATTCCCCTATTCCCCTATTACCTTTCATATCCCCCTCCTCTATTTAGACGATATTTATACTTTAATTCTAAAGATTAAAAAATTTGCACCGATATAAATAGTATGGAAAACCCGATGGTTTTTCATACCTCCTCCCCAAGTCTGGTAGCCGTTCTCTTGAAGAAACGGCTTTTTTTTATGCCAATGCTCGATAATTTGCCATTACCGCTCTTACATGTTTTGGCGTTTCGCCATTTTGAGGTATTCGACCATTCTTAACATTTCCAGGGCCTGCGTTATAGGCTGCTATCGCAAGTTCTTTATTACCTTTATATTTATCCAAAAGTTGTTTCAAATACTTAACACCCGCTTTAATATTTTGTTCTGGATCAGCAGGATTTGTTGCACCCATTTGTTTTGCAGTCGCTGGCATAAGTTGCATTAAACCAATTGCACCTGCCCTAGACTTGACGTTTGGATTAAAACCAGATTCTTGTTTCATGAGTGCTTTAACTAATTTTGGATCGACATTATATTCTTTTGAATATTTCTTAATCAGATTGTCGTATTTAGTATTCCATTTACCAATATCAGCATTATCAACATACTTTGTATCACTCGTTTTCTTTGGTTGTGAAACAAAAACATCACTAAAAGTATTATTTGCATTAAAACTCATTGATGGCATTGGCAAATTATTATTCGAGAACTGTGCATTTTCCCAAATATTATTATTAAACATGCTAGACATGTCCAAATTAAAACTTGCAGATGGTGGTGTCATTGTAGGCATTAGTGGATATGTAGAACCCATATTAAAGTCTGGAGTTAAGAAAAGTGATGGTGAACTTCCGCCAAAGCCCATAAAGCCAGTGTCCCAACCGTTAAACATGCTTAAACCGAAACTATTACAACCAAACCCACCAAAATTTCCTAGACCATTGAAACAACCGAAAAATGGATTGTTGTTGAACATTCCATTTAAAAAACCATTTGTAAAATTGTTCCAAAAATTAGTTGCGCTCATAAATATCCCTAGGTTTCCTATATATTAATAAAGTCTTGTTTTGTTAAATAATTGCCTTTTTGTTAATAAAAAGTTACATTAGAGGGAATAAGCATTGATTGACAAAAAGCCTGAAGAAAGTGAATAGGTCAATAAGTGAATAAGTGAATAAGTCCATTTTAATAATTTTTTATGTTTAATGTGTTTAATGAACGCATTATAAAAAAACAAAATTTAATACGAACTTATTCACCTATTCACCCATTCACTTATTGACTTTTTATCTTATTCACATTCCCCCATCATTTCCCTCTAAACCGTTTGCTTATACAAACCAATTACGTTATAATAACAATATCAAATCCGTAGGGTGGGAAAAGCCTTAGTGTTCCCACCGTAAATCAAAACAACGAGGGAGAACTATGAATAAAAATCAATCAGTTGGTATGTACGTTATTCTTGGAATTATGGTCTTAGCGTTTATCTCAATGCTATTTTCTGGCCCAACTTCTAGCACAGAAGAACTTTCATATACAAATTTCTTGCAAAAAGTTGAAAACAAAGAAATCAAAAGCGTTGAAATGGGCAAAGATATGTTAATAGCTTTACCTGTAAAACAACCAGAAGCTAAGAAAAGTTCCTCTAACCCAATTTATGGAGAAGTAAGACCTCCAAAATTGCAATACAAAGTAGTTCTTCCAGAAAACTCTGATGTATTAAATAAATTAGAAGATAATAGCGTAGAAATCAATGCAAAGAAAGCTGAATCTGGCTCTATGTTTGGCTTAGGTTCATCACTAATAACTATTTTGCTTGTTCTGGGTTTTATCATGTTAATCATAAAATCAATTCAAGCCGGTGGCGCACAAGCAATGTCATTTGGTAAAAGCAGAGCCAAAATGCTTATGGATAGCAAGGTTAAGACTACTTTTAAAGATGTTGCAGGTATTGATGAAGAAAGAAAAGAACTAGAAGAAATCGTTGATTTCTTAAAACACTCTGACAAATACGTTAAACTAGGTGCAAAAATTCCTAAAGGCGTTCTTCTTGTTGGCTCTCCTGGTACAGGTAAAACACTTATGGCAAAAGCCGTTGCAGGAGAGGCTGGTGTTCCATTCTTCTCAATCAGTGGTTCAGACTTCGTTGAAATGTTCGTAGGTGTTGGTGCCTCTCGTGTTAGAGATTTGTTTGAACAAGCAAAAAAACACCAGCCTTGTATAGTTTTTATTGATGAAATTGATGCGGTTGGACGTCAAAGAGGCGCAGGCTTAGGTGGCGGTCACGACGAAAGAGAACAAACTCTTAACCAATTGCTTGTTGAAATGGACGGTTTTGATGAAAATACAAATATCATAATTCTGGCTGCAACAAACAGACCAGACATCTTAGACAATGCGCTTTTAAGACCTGGAAGATTTGACAGACAAATTGTTATCAATAAGCCAGATGTTTTAGGCAGAGAACAAATATTAAATGTTCATGCTAAAAACAAACCATTATCAAAAGAGGTTGATTTGAAAACCTTGGCAAAACGCACCCCTGGGTTTACAGGTGCTGATTTGCAAAACTTGTTGAACGAGGCTGCACTTCTTGCCGCTCGTCACGATAAATCAGAAATCGAAATGCCAGATTTAGAAGAGGCAATCGACAAAGTTATGGCTGGCCCTGAAAAGAAAAGCAGAATTATTTCTGACGAAGAAAAAGAAAATACTGCTTACCACGAAGTTGGTCACGCCCTACTTGCAAAATTGCTTAAAGACTGCGACCCATTACACAAGGTTTCTATCATTCCACGAGGCATGGCACTAGGTATAACCTTGACATTGCCAGAAAAAGACCATTTGACAATGCGTAAAAACCAATTGTTAGACAGAATTGCAATGATTTTAGGTGGTCGTGTTGCAGAAGAATTAATCTATGGCAAAGATAATATCACAACAGGAGCTTCAAACGATTTAGAAAAAGTTTCCAGCCTTGCCCGAAGTATGGTTACAACTTATGGTATGAGCGAAAAAATGGGTAATTTAGCTTACGGCAAAGACCAAGAACACATTTTTATGGGCAGAAATTTTGGCAACACAAGAGATTTTTCAGAAGAAATCGCTGCTGACATTGACAAAGAAGTTAAAAAAATTGTTGATACGCAGTATGAACACGCAAAAAATCTTTTGAGTGAAAATAGAGATATGCTTGAATTTATCGCTCAAAATCTTTTAGAAAAAGAAACTCTTGATGAAAAAGAATTTGAAAATTTGATGAATGAAGTGAAAGAAAAAAGAGGAGCTTAATTTCGATGGACAGAGAAGAACTGATTTTTAACGAATATAAATCATATTGCGAACAAAAAGAAAAATTCATTGACAGAAATTTCAGAACAAACAAATTCTACATGACAGCAGTTTTTGTATTGATTTTTGCAATGATTTATACAGGCAATGTTGTTTTCTTAAACAAAATCAGTGCAACCTTAGTGTTTGCACTATTTGGAATTTCTGTTAGTGCATTATGGTTTATGAATGTTGATTCTTACAACACTTTGATTAAAATTAAGTACGCAAATGTTATTGAAAAAATTGAAGAGAAATTCCCTGTAAAACCTTTCACAGATGAATATGAAGGCGTTCAAGAATTTAGGAAAAATAAAGTATTTATGTTTTCTGATATTCAAAAACTTATTGCAGTTGGCGCATCATTGTTCTTCTTTGCAGTTTGCGTAAGCGAAATTACACCAATTGCGATGAAGATATTTGCAAAGGTTGTTGATGTAGTAGTTAAGTTTAAAAGTTGTGGAATTTAAGAGAAATTTATGAGCAAAAATAAAGAATACGGAATGGCACTCAATTGGAATTATGTAATAGTTTCAGTTGTAATATTAGTTATTTTAACCTTGATGGTTTTATATATGCCAAACTTGCGTGAGATTGATATGAATATCCTTCATTCAATAAGGTTGGCACTTTCGCCTTATCCAATTTCTTACGCTCAAGTGATTTCAGAATTTGGACGAGCAAACCACATGTTGTGGCCTCAAATCGCAGCAGGCAGCGTTTTAATTTCTGAAAAAAGATATATGAAATGTTTTCTTTTAATCTTCTTTACACAAGCGTCTTTTGTTGTAACAGACTTGTTGAAAGATTTTGTTTGCAGAGAACGCCCAGGAATTATGTCCTATTCCGGTTTTAGTTTCCCATCTGGACACTCTTCAACCACTATGTGTTTTTATGGTATTTTAATTTATTTGGTTTTACACTATGCAAAGTCAGATTTCTGGAGATATTTCTTAACCTCTTTGTTCGGAGTTTTCATCTTCCTAGTTTGCTTATCAAGATTATGGCTAGGCGTGCATTTCTTGACCGACGTGGTTGCTGGCTTGTTCCTAGGTTTTATGTTGGTTAATTTGTATATAATTGTTTCTAAGGCGATGAGCAAGTAAGGGACGTTTGACGCATCTTTTAAAGCAATAAGGCAATAAGTGAATAGGTGAATAAGTTCGTATTAAATATTATTTTAGTATAATGCGATTAATACTGGAAATTTT